>QIAB01000024.1:22637-36500 GCA_003225455.1 Acidobacteriota bacterium | reverse complement strand
GCCTGTTCGTATTGGCCTTCGTTCACCAACGCTCCACCCAGGCTGTCCTCCGCCACGAAATTTCGACTCGTAACCTGCAACGCATGGGACCACAGCGTAATGCTGTCGCGCCAGTAGCCAATTTGCCGATAGGTAAGCAGGGAAAAAGCAGCCAGAACTACAATCACCAGTGCTGCGGGCCAATGTGCCGGAAGACGCTTGCGCTGCGCCCAGTCGGCTGCTCCCCAACAGACCATCACCAATAATCCGATGAAAGGGAGATACGCGTAGCGGTCGGCCATCGCTTGCCCGCCAACCTGCACCAACCCAAGCATCGGCACCAGCGTGCCCAGAAACCACAGCCAGCCCACCAGCAAATATCGCCGTTTCGGCGCTACCCATACTCCGGCGCTAATAACCATCAAGAGTAATGCCGCCGCCACCGCCTGCCATGCTTGCAGGGAATCTCCAGGATGAGGATACATAGCAGCCAGATGCGACGGCCAAACAGCTTTGCCGAGATAACCAGCGTACGCGAGCAGCGCGTTTCCCAAGCGTAGCGGGAACGGATATTCCAGATCGGAGCGCACCGCGCCTCCGGTGCTTTGCGCCTTCATCGTAATAACGGCACTGGCAGCAGAGAGGGCAAAGAGCGGGAGCTTCTCAAGAAGCAGCGATGAGAACGTGCGCGGGGCGAATTTGTGTGGGGTCTCCCGTATAGCACTCATCCTCTGCAAGGGCCAATAGTCCCATAGCAAGAGGACGAAGGGGAGCGTAATCACCTGTGGCTTGGCCATTAGTCCTAAGGAGAAGAGAGTGGCCACGACCAAATAGCGTTTCCAGTTGGTTTTTCGTGCATACCAGGTATACGTTCCCAGCGTGAGCAGGAAGAAGAGCATGCTGAGAACGTTCTTCCGCTCCGATGCCCAGGCCACCGATTCGACGTTGACCGGGTGCAAAGCGAAAAGAGCGGCCGCTATCACGCTAGCCCAAGTAGAGCCCGTGGCTCCTTGAAAAATTAAAAACAGCAGCACTGCGTTGACAGCGTGCAGCAAGAGATTGACGTAATGATGCCCGGCAGGATTCAGTCGGAATAGCTGGCAATCAAGGGCATGTGAAATCCACGCGAGGGGGTGCCAGTTAGCTTGCTCAAGACTGGAAAACGCCCAGGTGACTGTCGACCAGCTCAGGCCGGCGCGAATATGAGAGTTCTCGGTGATGTAACGGTCGTCATCGAAGTTGACGAAAGAGTTCTGATTGACGCGGTTATAGACAACCAGAGTTGCTGCGATCAGAAGGAGGCATAAGACCCGAGAGAGCTTTTCGGGTGAGGCTAAAAAATCCTGGGACTTAGGCTGTGTCGAGGTTTCTTGCTTCACCGCAACAGGCACGTTTGGATTTAATCACATAGAACCTTCACTGACATGGGAACAACTGGCAAGGGAGTGCATCTTTAGGGTCGGGAAACTGTCGTGTTTCCTTCGCAAGAACAAGTTCGGTCTTCGTTCCTTCTTTGCGCGCAAGCGGCCTTTGGAAAGAGCATACAATTCGGGTGCGAAAAATCAGCGGCGAGCCTTTATGAGACTCTCACTACGTCCCAAACTGACACAACTTGTCAATGTCGCGCCAAAATCTGACACGAAGAAGGCCAAATCGGCCTTAAAGCATTGCGGCGGGCGGAGGCTGGCAGCCATTGAAAACAAAGTACCTAGTTTATCTCGGGGAAGTCCGATGGTAACTTCCGGCTCTGGCCGATAAAATGCCATACATAACGCCAGTTGGGTCCACTGAGACCAAGAGATTTCTTAATCGGAGAAGAGGGGATAAAACGAGATGCGGAAACAGAAGGGTTTTTCACTGATTGAGTTGCTGATCGTGGTCGCGATCATTTTGATCATCGCTGCGATCGCCATTCCAAACTTGCTGCGGGCGCGTATTGCGGCCAACGAAGCCTCGGCGGTCAGCTCGCTGCGCACCATTAACACATCTGAGGTCACCTACAGCACAACCTATCCGACGGTCGGCTACGCAGCCACTCTGAAGATACTGGGACCGGCTGACGCTACCTGCTCTGCGGGTCCGGCCCAGACCAACGCTTGCATGGTTGACTTTAACCTGGGGAGCGCCGCCACGACCGCGAAGAGCGGCTACCTGCTTGACGCCGCCAACGACGGCAACGTTCCATCGCTGGTCTACACCGCTGGCGCTGGAGCTCAGACCTGGAACCAAACCGGCGTGCGCAGCTTCTGCTCGGTGCAGGATGCCGTACTCCGGTTCCTAGTTCCGACGGCAACGACTGCGCCTACAGTCGTTCCGGCTACCTGCTTGACCTACACGATCATGCAGTAAGAAGTTGGCGAAGTACCTGGGGGAGGGTACAAAGCCGAGGGTACAAAGCCGTGGAGCAACGGAGCGATCCGTTGCTCTTTTTTCCTTTTTGGTGAAGATCATCGCATCTGAGTCAAGCAAGTTCTTCCAATGGACTTCGAGCCATTGGCTTCGCTACCTTAGCCAATCCGTTCTTATTCCGCAGTGAGGTGCTTGCACACGGGGAACTTTGGTAATGGGCGATCCTTCCTAAGGGTCGCGACGCAGCAGCTTTAGCTGGCATACTGGTGCCCATGCGATTCCGCACCCTCGGACGCGGCCTGGCTGTGCTGGCGATTTTTGGAACCGTGATGCTGTTTCTGTTCCCGATAGCCAGCGGTCCATATTCAGCAACACATGGCCCGGTCACGCCCCTACGAGCCATGCGATACTCCCTCCTCGTGCGGCTCTCCATCGTGCTTGCTGGCCTGTCGTGGTTCAGAATTTATGCCGATACGTTCCTGTTTGTGGTTCTTGCCGGAATGGCCTCAAGCGAAATTCTGCGGCTGCGAACTCAGCCTTTCCACAATTTTCTCAATCTCCGTTGTTAGCGTTGTCCTTTCTCTGACATTTCTATCTGGGATGGCTGAAGTCCACCATTTCACCGCACAGTGAATTTTTGTTCGATTTTGCTCCGCCTAACTCTTCTTCCCATATCTGCGGAGCAAATTGGGGCAGCTTCCCACTGGGCTTGCTGCCCCGACTCAAGACTATCGGACGCTATTTTCATAGACACCTCGGGCCAGTCGTTGGCTGGAAATTTCGAGGATGTCGTAGCTGGGAATGGTGACACAATTTGTCATCTTCCTGGAATAGGTTCTGACGAAAAGCGTCAAGGCAGTGCCCCCGTTGCGCGCGCGGGCGGGGAGCTACTGTTTGAAATCAAGCGGATCCAGGGACTCGAGACTTTCAAACGCGATGGTTGATCTATTGCTCAATTAAACCTTCAGATAACAGGTCCAATACCTGTAAACGGGGAGAAGAGGACAGAGAAAATGCGAAAACAGAAGGGTTTTTCACTAATCGAGTTGCTCATCGTCGTAGCGATTATTCTGATTATCGCGGCGATTGCTATTCCGAACTTGCTGCGGGCGCGCATTGCGGCTAACGAAGCCTCGGCCGTCAGCTCGCTGCGCACCATTAACACATCTGAGGTCACCTACAGCACAACCTATCCGACGGTCGGCTACGCAGCCACTCTGAAGATACTGGGACCGGCTGACGCTACCTGCTCTGCGGGTCCGACCCAGACCAACGCTTGCATGGTTGACTTTAACCTGGGGAGCGCCGCCACGACCGCGAAGAGCGGCTACCTGCTTAACACCGCTAACGACGGCAACGTTCCATCGCTGGTCTACACCGCTGGCGCTGGAGCTCAGACCTGGAACCAAACCGGCGTGCGCAGCTTCTGCTCGGTGCAGGATGCCGTACTCCGGTTCCTAGTTCCGACGGCAACGACTGCGCCTACAGTCGTTCCGGCTACCTGCTTGACCTACACCATCATGCAGTAAGAAGTTGGCGAAGTACCTGGGGGAGGGTACAAAGCCAGGAGCAACGGAGCAATCCGTTGCTCCTTAGTTTTTTAGCAAGAGCTGTTTGCGTCTGAATCTCGCCCGTCAATTGGACCGAATCCTGTCATAGTTCAACTTCGAAATGACAGATTGTGTCAGAACGATCGTCCTGATCCCTTACCTTTCACGAGAGTTCTTCTTTGTTTTCTTTGGCTTATGCGTCCGGGTGAAGGTTTGGAATTGCCCCGCCAATGGCCAGAGAAGTGCCTATCTTAAGAACCGGGGACGGTGAAAGTGAACACGCGAGGCAACAAAGGGTTTTCACTCATCGAGCTTTTGATCGTGGTCGCGATCATTCTCATCATTGCGGCAGTTGCGATCCCTAACTTACTGCGTGCCAGAATCGCGGCCAATGAGGCTTCGGCTGCCCAGTCAATGCGCCAAATCAATACCGCCCAGTTCGCCTATAACGCGGCATATCCCAATATTGGGTATTCCACCGACCTCGCGAGTCTGGGGGGACCGCCGCCGTGCTCGCCATCTTCCACAACCGCTTGCTTGTTGGATAATACGTTGGCGTCGGCAATAACCGGAAGCGGTGGAAAGAGCGGCTATGTGTTCGCAGCTACCGGGATCGCCGGTGGGGCGCTGACAACATCGTTCATTTCTGGAGCTTCTCCGGTTACCTTTGGCACGACGGGCGCGCGAAATTTCTGTTCGACTGAGGATGGCGTCATCCGATTTAACGCGGGTGGAACCGGTAGCGTACCCGTGACCACCGTGGCCGCTTGCCAAGTTTTCACCATGATGCAGTAGCAAGTTTGGCGAAGTACCTGGGGGAGGGTACGGAGCCGTGGGGGAGCCGCGTAGGCGCGGCTCCCTTTTTGGTGTGCCGAGCATGTTCGACAGCTTGAGGGTGAAAGTCCCTTTGACAACCTGATGGAGGTGAAGTCATAGCGAAGCGCAAGGGCGTCGTCGCGAGGCGGGGTCTGAAAGAAGCGTGGAGCAAAGGCGCGAGCCGATGAACAAAAACCGGATGGAGAGGCCTACGGCAGCGGGCGAGCGGGCCAGAAACTGCGAAGCCCACATCCATCAAGGCTGCTGGTGGTAAATCCGGCGGTTGTGCGCGGAAGGCGGTCGAACTTACCTCGGGAGATCTGCGGCGTGTCCCGGAATCGGGACTGCGGGTGCAGCGATGCACTCGGACCGCGCCGTAGAAGTCAGCAGAGGGCGCAGTGGTCGCGCGAGCGGCGAAGGCCGGAACGGAAGGGAGCGGCGAGTAGTCGGCGGGACTCGATGAGCGACAAGCGGCCGAAGAACCAGCTACAGATGGCGCTGGCCTTCACCGACGAGGGGAGGAGTGAAGCTCCGAAGGCTCGGCGGGAAGGGACCGAATCGTTCACGGCGAAACGCGCGTGCGAAAGCCCGGCGATCCCAGAGCAAGTGATGGAAGAGGTCTGCGGGCGAGAGAACTGCCTGCGGGCTCTACGACGAGTGAAGACCAACAAAGGCAGTCCCGGGATCGACGGCATGAAAGTCGGCGAGTTGCCGGGCTACCTGAAACAGCACTGGCCAGCCATCCGGGAACCACTGCTGAGTGGAACCTACCAACCACAGCCGGTGAGGCGAGTCGAGATCGCCAAGCCCGACGGCGGAGTGCGTAAGCTGGGCATTCCGATGGTGCTGGATCGGTTTATCCAGCAAGCAGTGATGCAGGTTCTGCAAGGCAAGTGGGACCGGACGTTTTCCGAACACAGTCACGGTTTTCGACCGCAGCGGTCGGCGCATCAGGCGGTGGCCAAGGCGCAGCAATATATCGCCGAAGGCAAGCGCTGGGTGGTGGACCTCGACCTGGAAAAGTTTTTCGATCGAGTAAACCACGACAAACTGATGGCGGCGATCGCACGGCGGGTGAACGACAAACGGATGCTCAGGTTGCTGCGAGCGTTTCTGGAGTCGGGGGTGATGGAGAACGGGCTGGTGAGTCCGGTGGAGGAGGGGACGCCGCCAGGCGGGCCTTTGTCTCCTCTGCTATCGAACCTCGTGCTCGATGAACTCGACCGAGAGTTGGAGTGGCGCCAGCATCGCTTCGTACGCTACGCGGATGATTGCAATATCTACGTGGCCAGCGAGCGGGCAGGGAAACGAGTCATGCAGAGCGTGACGAATTTCATCCGGCGACGGCTCCAACTCAAGGTGAATGAGGCGAAGAGTGCGGTGGCGCGAGCGCAGCAGCGGAAGTTTCTGGGCTTTAGCTTTACGGGCGGAGCGGAAGCGAAACGGCGGATTGCGCCGAAAGCTCTGCTCCGCTGTAAACAACGAGTGCGGGAACTGACGCGACGGACACGAGGTGTCAGCCTGAAGCAGATGACGACCCAGCTAGCCGAGTATTTACGCGGCTGGAAGAGTTACTTCGGCTTCTGCGAAACGCCCTCGGTGCTGCGAGCTCTGGATCAGTGGATACGGCGCAGGCTGCGATCCGTGATCTGGAAACAACGGAAGCGACGTGCCAGTTGGCGGCTGGCAGACAGCCCCGTGCTGCACACTGCGTTTCCCGTTGCCTACTTCGACTCGCTGGGTCTTCCGCGCTTGTCCGAGGGCTAGCTCAACTCCTCCGAACCGCCGTATGCGGACCCGCATGTACGGTGGTGTGGCAGGGGCGAGCGGGTGACCGCTCCCCCTATGCCGATTCACACCCGGATCCCCGGAATGAAAAAAGGCGAGCGTGTTGCCCGCCTAAACCGCAAAACCGGCCGCTTACTCGATTCCCGCCTGCACCACGTGGACGATGTTGTTGCGAACCGCGTACAGCACCAGATCGCTCACGGAATGGAGTTGCAGTTTCCGCATGATGTTCGAGCGATGGGTTTCAGCAGTCTTAACGCTCAAACCTAATGCAACCGCCACCTCTTTCGTGCTCTTTCCCTCCGCCAGCAACTGAACGATTTCCCGCTCACGTGGCGTCAGTCGGTTACGGCCCACGGTCACCGGGCTGGTTGGAGTTCCACCTTTGAGATAGCCTTCCAGCACCATGGCCGCGACTTTCGAAGTAAAGTAGGTCTTGTCCCGTCGCAAGGCTTCGACGGCAGCGACCAGATCCCGCGCCGCGTCCGATTTCAGCAGGAAGCCACGTGCTCCCGCATTGAGCACCTCACGCACCACCTGGTCGGAATCATGCAAAGTCAAAATCAGCACTTTGGCCTGCGGGTTCGTTTTCAGAATCTGGCGTGTTGCCTCCAGGCCGTTCAGGCTGGGCATGCCGATGTCGAGGATGACGACATCGGGCTTCAACTGTTGGGCTTTCTCCACCGCTTCGCGACCGTCCGCGGCCTCGCCGCAGACCTCCCAGTCGGGTTGTGCCTGCAAAAGGGACATTAAACCCTTGCGCACAACTTCGTGATCATCGGCTATGAAAATTCGAAACGTTGCCATGGCTCACCTCCGTGAGACATTCCTCCACAAGGCTTAAGCTAGCGCGGACCCCTCGTCGAGAGTACAGAACGTACTCTGCCATTGTAGGCGCAGAATGCCGAAAGCACAGTAATTGCCAAATCGTAACTGGCTTATAAAATTAGGAATGTCAAAGACCTGGGAGATTCCCACCGTGTAATTCTTACTGATACCGAGCCGCAAGATTGTTAACTTGGTGCAATCTTTTTCCTTCGCGAAGTCCTTCCAGCTTCTACTCTGCTTTCGATGCCGCACCCTCCCTTGGCGGCTACACCCGCTATACGAGACCCCCGACTCAGCAGCTATGGGTCTGGCGAAGTTCGCCCTCGGTGAGTGCAGCTTCGCTTACGGCCCCAGCTTCCGTCCCGCTTAACGACATGGGGACCACACGCAAGCCGCGGGCTGGTTCGAGCACTAGCGTCATGCTGTCCGCACAACGGCCACACAGCCAGAAATGGGCCGTCTGGCGCTCCGGCTTTTCATCGAACGGCGAATTCGTGTCATCACTTGCCGCTACCGAGATCGACACCACCTCGAACTGGAACAGCCGCCCTTCACAAAATGAATGCAAGGGAGCATAACAATTCGGATTAACGCAATGTACGAGCATGAGACCCCCGCTACAGGAAGAATTTTTGCCGCATCTTCAAACGACACAAATGCAATGACGCCTTGGCGTCAATATTCCCGGCGAACGTTATAAGTTGCAGTGCTCGATTCCAATACTGTTTCCCCTGTATTTTCGATAGAAAAATCTGCGTACCGGGTTCCTTTCCCTGGAAATCCCCATTGAAGCTTGCTCGCTGCTTGGATGCAGGAACTTAGTGCCAAAAGAGATTAAAAGATGGCAAACGTGGGGATGGCGCCGTCATCTCACGATCTGGATCTCCGGTGCGCGGACGTCATGCCCAGAGCTGTGAAAATCTCCCACCACAAGTCGCAGCAAACCGCTGCTCCTCTGATCCCGCCAAAACCGACTATCGCTAATCTGCGCACCGCTGCGGCGGGCTGTAAAGCTTGCGACCTTTGGGAGCGGGCTACCCAGACCGTGTTCGGCGAAGGCAGCGTCCACGCCAAAGTGGTCTTCGTTGGCGAGCAGCCTGGAGACAGAGAGGATCTCGCTGGTCATCCCTTCGTGGGTCCTGCCGGACGGCTGCTCGATCAGGCTCTGGCCGAGGCCGGTATCGCGAGAAATGACGTATACATTACGAACGTGGTGAAGCATTTCAACTGGGCGCCAGATCAGCGCGGAAAAAGACGCATCCACAAAAAACCCCGCTATTGGGAGATCAATGCCTGTCGTCCCTGGCTCGACGCTGAGCTTGCTGTGGTGAAACCTGAAGTTCTGGTGTGCCTGGGCGCGACTGCTGCGCAGGCCTTGCTGGGCAAGGATTTCAGCGTTCTGCGACGGCGTGGCGAACTTGTGAAGTCTTCCCTGGCGCCACATGTAATGGCAACCGTGCACCCATCGTCAATCCTGCGAGCCATTGACGACGAATCGCGCCGCCAGCAGATGCAGGCCTTTATAGAAGACTTGAGAAAGATCGTTCCCCTGATCCACAAGGTCGGCAAGGCGGCATAAAAAGTCGGCGGCCACCGCTGGTTCCGATCTTGCTGGTCCCATCGGCGACCGCCTTCGGGTCACAAGGAGGATTCTTCTTTTAGATACTCCTTCCGGCTTTTAGCGAGAATCCGGCCTGTGCTGTAGCTTCAGATCAAGATTCCTGTAGGTGCGGTAAGGATTAAGACGCGGGAATCCGGCTTTGCTTTTTTGCTGAGTTGCTGAAAGCTTTTGCTTTCGGGCAAAGTTGCGGGTTCTAATCTCACCCGATATTCTTCACCAATATGCCAACAACGCTGGTGGAGTGCGTCCCGAATTTCTCCGAAGGACGCGACAAAACAAAGGTTGACGCAATCGTCGACGCCATGAAGGTGGATGGCGTGTACCTGCTTGATCGTGAAATGGATGCTGACCACAACCGCTCCGTCATTACCCTGGTGGGCGAGCGCGAGCCGATTCAGGAAGCGGCGATTCGCGGTGTGGGCAAAGCTGCGGAGTTAATAGACTTGAACACCCATCAGGGAGCGCATCCGCGCATGGGCGCGGCCGACGTCGTGCCGTTTATTCCGATTGAAGGCGTGACTCTCGAAGACTGCGTCGCTATGGCGCGGCATGTAGGCCAGCAGATTTGGAAGCGGTATCAGATTCCGGTTTATTTGTATGAGGCGGCTGCGACAACCCCCGAGCGGCAGAATCTGGAGAGCATCCGGCGCGGCCAGTTTGAAGGCATTCGCGCCGAGATCGCTACAAATCCTGCAAGGAAGCCGGATTTCGGCGATCCCCGAGTGCATCCCACCGCCGGAGCCACGGTCGTGGGGGCAAGAAAATTCCTCATCGCCTACAACATTTTCTTGAACACGCCCGATGTGGAGATCGCGAAGAAGGTCGCGAAGGCGGTGCGCTTTTCGAGCGGCGGGATGCGCTTCGTCAAGGGCGCGGGCTTTCTGGTGCGCGGCCTTGCTCAAGTGTCGATGAATCTGACCGACTTTGAGCAGACGCCGATCCACCGTGTGTTTGAGTTAGTTAAACGCGAGGCGGCACGTTATGGCGTGGCGCCGGTTTCAAGCGAAATTGTCGGCCTGATTCCGAAAAAGGCACTGGAGCAGGCTGCAGAGTGGTTTCTGCAGGTTGAAAACTTCGATTCGTCTCTGGTTCTGGAGAATCGGCTGACCGCCGTCATGGGTGGGAAGATGGCTGCGGGCGGCTTGCGAGCAGGAGTCGAGCCCTTTGTGGAGCAACTGGCGGCACCTACGGCGACTCCCGGCGGCGGGAGCGCGGCCGCGGCTAGCGGTGCAATGGCGGCGGGACTCGCCACAATGGTGGCGTCGATGTCGCGGGGCAAGAAAGCGTACGCACAGTACGAGCCCGAGCTGAGCGACGCCATTGCGCGGCTATCGCAATTGCGAGAAGAGTTAAAGGCGGCGATCGATTCCGACGCGGAGTCTTACAACGCGGTAATGAAGGCGTACAAGGCGGCCAAAAGCTCCGCAGAAGGGGACGGACTTATTGATGTTGCTCTGAAACAGGCGACCAGTGTGCCTTTGAGCGTGGCCGAGCGAGCGAGAGAAGTGGCGAGCATCGCTGAGAAGCTCAAGCCGATTACGAATCCGAATATGAAGTCAGACTTGACGACAGCTTCGGCTCTGGCGCTGGCAGCGATTGAGGGAGCATTAGCAAATGTCGAGATTAATCTCGAATCGTTGAAAGACGAGCGCTTCGTTGCCGACACGCGGCAACGGGCCGGATCACTGAAAGTTTGATGGGAGATAACGGAAAATGGAGATCTCGCTTCGCTCGGAATTACAAGTTCTCAATGTGTCCGATGGCGGACTTCTGCGATAGGCTTCCTAGTTGACCAGTCGCATTCCATTGCACTTTCGTTTAATTCCGTCCCTTCTACCTGGCATACAATGGACCCTAACGTGAGTTGACTCCGCGAAGGCAGCTCGCATCTAAGTGCATATCCTGAGGTATTTATGAAGAAAGCTATCGTGTGTGTGATTGCGCTGGCGCTTTCCACCACTCTCTGGGCCATGCCGCTTGGCTCTTCGGCGCGGACTGCAATTCCTTCGGATATTCAACAGATCATTTCCGTCGATTATCGCGCGCTTAAGAATTCGGACACCGCGCAGGCGCTCAAGGCCCAGGTCTTACCAGAGAGCCTCAAGCAGTTTGAAGGCGCGCTGAAGAGTGTTGGCATCGACCCAGACAAGGATGTCGAGCAGCTCACATTCGCTTCATATCGCGCGGGCAAACAAGGCGTGCGGGTCATCGGAGTCGCGCAAGGCCAGTTTTCCACCACGGCCGTGCTGAAGAAAATGCGCCTGCAAAAGGTACGGCCGATGAAGTATCACGAGCTGAACACCTATCCGATGCCGGGCGGCATGCAGATGGCTTTTCTCGATGATGACACGCTTCTCTTCGGTGATCTCGGAGCGCTCAAAGGCGCGCTCGACGCTCGTGACGGTTATACCTCGGCAGTGGATGCCAACAGTCAAATCGTCGACATGATCGGCGCCGTAGATTCCGGCATGGTTTGGAGCGTTCTCGACCAACAGGGCACGCAAAACATGCTGCGCTCCGCACTCGGAGACGCTGCCGGCCTCGCGGACTATGACACGGTCAAGAAGCGCATCTTGGGCTCGCGCTACACCATGAATTTTTCGAGCGGTGTGAACTTTGATTTGGATGTGATTACATCGGATTCGATGACCGCCACCACCCTCTCATCTTTGGTAAAAGCGGGAATGCTTTATCGCAAGATGACAGCTACGCCGATTGAGAAGACTGCGCTGGAGAATGTGATAGTCGACTCCGACAGCTCGAAACTGCAAATGCACTTCAAAACTGACGACAAAAAGTTCCAATCGTTGTTGCACTCGCAATTGTTTGCAGCGGTATCGAGATAGGTTTTTCTAACTTGCGCGCTCTGCGATCGCTTTGCGGGCCTTTGCGGTTAAAGTCTTTTACTTTGGGTTGATGGTTTTCGCCGCGCGAGCTTCTCTCCGCTGTCTTGCCCAGCCTTTCTTGTTGATCTGCCGCGCTCGGCCCAGTGCCAGCGATTCTTCGGGGACATCTTCCGTCACACACGAGGCGGCGGATACGTAAGCTCCTTTGCCCACGCGCACCGGAGCGACCAGAGTGGCATCGCTGCCGACGAAAACCCCGTCTTCAATTACAGTCTTATGCTTGTGCACTCCATCGTAGTTACAAGTGATCGTCCCCGCTCCAATGTTCACTCCCTCGCCAATCTCAGCATCGCCAAGATAGGTCAGGTGATTCGCTTTCGAGCCTTTCCCCAACTTGATCTTCTTTGTCTCCACGAAATTCCCCACGTGCGCGCCTACCCCGATGTGGCTCTCGGGGCGCAGATGGGAATATGGGCCGACTATCGCCTTCTCGTCGATGCTGGCTCCCTCTAGAACACAGGCGTGGCGGATGAGAACGCCATCCGCAATTTCGCAATCCCGGATCACGCTGTAGGAGCGGACGCGGCAATCGCTCCCAATGCGCGTGCGGCCGAGGATTTGCACGAACGGCTCGATGATCGTATCAGCGCCGACTTGGACGTCAGTGTCAATCACGCAGCTTTGCGGGTAGAAAATTGTCACGCCTTCAGCCATAAGCTGGTGGCACTTGGCCATTCGCAGACGCTGATCGATATCCGCCAGCTCAGCCCGAGTGTTGCCACCGAGAATCTCGCAGGCATCGTTTGCTTGAATCGCGACTACACGTTGTTTCGCTTTACCCAGAACCGCAGCCATATCCGTAAGGTAAAACTCGGCATGCGGATTATTGGTGCTGAGCTTGTCGATGTAAGCGAAAAGCGGTTTCACTGCAAAAGCGTAAAAGCCGGAGTTGATTTCGCGGATTTTCTGCTGCTTGGGCGTGGCGGACTTCTGTTCAACGATCGCCTGCACATCGTCACTCTTTGCGCTTTTCCGAATTACGCGTCCATAGCCCGTGGGGTCAGGAAGCACCGAGGTGAGGATCGTCATCGCGGCTTTCGTCCGAACATGGAAGTTGCGCAACTTCGTGATGGTCTCCGGCGTAATCAGCGGGGCGTCTCCAGAAAGGACTACGACGTGATCGTATGGCGCCAGAACCTCACGGGCCACCATAAGCGCGTGCCCGGTTCCGCGCTGCGGATTTTGCAGCACGAAATTAATTCCAGTGTGAGCGACGGCTTCGCGCACGCGCTCGGCTTCGTGCCCGATGATGGCATAAACATCTTTTGGCACAACTACTTTGGTTGCGGCAGCAACCACGTGCCCGAGCAGCGGCTTGCCACCCACTTCGTGCAGCACTTTAGGATGCTTCGATTTCAGCCGCGTGCCTTTGCCGGCAGCCATGATCGCGATCGCCAGCCGCTGCGGCTGCGCGCCCTTACGCTTCGTGTCCGACATTCAGATCAATATAACCGAGAAACTCGCCAGCAGGCTGAGTTTGGGATTTACCACAGAGGACACAGAGGAGCACGGCAGTCGAAGGGCCGCTGTCCCTACGTGGTCTTCGTAGAAGATTGCGAAACTAGCACCAGAAGATCTTGCGCGACACGATCGGTCGCGTGGCGAGCTACAGTAGCCTCATCCAGGTAATCACCCAGCACCGGGCGCACGCCCAACTCTGCAACCGAATCGAGGTCCGCCACAATTTGCGCCGCAGCTTCCAGAGCATACTTGGCTTTCAGTTCTGCCGAGACTGGAGTGCGATTGATGAGCGCATAATCGAACAGGCGCTCGGTTTGCGCATGATGGTTGAGAGCGCGGATGTGATCGGCGGCGCTTAGGCCCAAACTTTCATTGGCCTGCGTCATTAGATTACAAACGTACACTTTGATGGCAGATGAATTCACGATCGCTTGCGGAATGCCGTGTACCAGAAGGTTAGGAATCAGGCTGGTGAACAGTGATCCCGGCCCGATGGTGATGAGATCGGCCCGGGCGATGGCTTCGAGTGTCTGCGGCAATGGCTCGACGTCGGGAGGATCCAGCA
>QIAB01000024.1:0-22630 GCA_003225455.1 Acidobacteriota bacterium | reverse complement strand
TTGATCCTGCCTTTACTTGCAGTGATCTTGGTCTCGCCTCGCACGCGGGTGCCATCTTCCATGAGCGCTTCCAGTTCCACATTGGCAGTGGTGGCGGGATAGATACGGCCGCGCGTGAGCAGAATTTCCGAAGACAGACGAACCGCCTCGCCGAAATCTTTAGTGATCGAGGTCAGCGCCGCCAGGAACAAGTTTCCGAAGTTGTGCCCTTCCAGCCCTTCTCCTCTTGCGAACCGGTGCTGAAAAAGGCGCGAGAGCAGGGCTTCATCTTCCGAAAGCGCGACAATGCAGTTGCGAATATCGCCTGGCGGAAGCATGTTGAGCTCTTTGCGCAGGCGTCCGCTAGAGCCACCGTCGTCAGTCACCGTGACCACTGCGCAGAGCTCGGCGATTTCGGGTGAGATGGTTGCCGGAGAAATGGATTCGCCGGGAAGAGCGGCATAACGCTTCAGACCTCGGAGTAGCGTTGAGAGACCGGTGCCGCCACCAATGGCCACAACGCGCAGTGCGTGGCTGCTTTGTTCCGCAGAAGCCAACGGAGACACGGTTTAGAAGTCTTCCTCAGCAGCGGCTGGTGGCGCCGGCAATTCAGCTCCCGGATCGGGATAGAGAAGCTCGGTGAAGCGAGGGTCTTCTGACAGATTCTGAAAATCCGAGTCGTTGCGCGCTTGAAACCGTATGGATGCATTCAAGCGGATCGCCTCGTCGAGGTGACGCAGCGAGTCTTCCAAGTGGCCAGTGAGGCAATCCAGCGCAGCCAACCCGTAGGCAACGTAATCTGCCTGTGGAACCTGCTTTGAAAGTTTATCCAGGTGCTCGCGGGCGGTGACGTAATCCCCCACGTTCATGAGAGAAACGGCATAATCGTAGTGCTCTTCGGAGGTTTTGAACTGGTTGGTTGACCGTTCAAGATGCTGATTGCACGTGTTCATGTGCACCTTGCCGCGGTCAGCCAGCTCTTTACTCGGACCTGCGATTACCTTTTGCAGATGTCCCTTTGCCTTGTCGAATTTATGCTCCTGCATGGCACGCAGACCGGCCTCATAGTTTTGCACAGCCTGTGCAAAACGCGGGTCCTCGCTCATCGGCTTCTTCGGAGTTGTCTTCTGAGCCATCTGTAAAACTCTTCCTGTCTTCTTCGTAACTGCTCCGATTCGTTAAAGTTACCTGCGTATACCAAATTGAAACACGAGGATTTCCTGATTAACCACTCAGCCCGTGAAACCAACCATCACGATAAGTGAAATTTCACCTTGTGGAAAACTGTTGTCCCGACGGGTGCCATGTTCGGCCACCCTCGCGCCGCGAAACACCGAATTAACAGATTAGTTGATAGAGGCCGCCGTCTGCAAGTTCACCTGTTTCCATTCGCCTTTAATGATCCCTCGGCGAATTTGAGCCGCCGTCTTGCCCTTCTGGTGCTCGGTATAGGAATAATAGGTTTCCTTTAGGCAAGTGGCACACTGCGCGCCATGCGTGCTTTCGAAGCAACTATGCAGGCTGTTGTGGCCCATGCGGTCGCAATAGCAATAGCACGGCTGCTGATGCAACACCGCCGGAATCTTGGAGGCAAGCTCGTACGCATGGGTTTGAAATGGGTACTGAGCGTTATCTCCCCATAGCTGCTCCTTGGCCAAAATCGCTGGCAGCTTGGTTCCCTTCTGTGGCGGCCCCGAATTGTACGCCGGAACCGCAGCTTCTTGCTCCGACGGAGGCTGAGACGTGGCCCAGGGCGTTGAAATTGTCACAATAACTGCGGAAACAAGTGCCAGGGTGAGTCCCCGCTTAAGCATGGTTCTTTCCTCGACATTGCACATTGTAACCTGAATCCGGGGCGGGGCAGAAATCACGCGGAAGTGGGCAGTGCGCGAATGTGGCGTGGTGGGATGCCGCGATTCGGATGCAGGAGAAATTCCTGTGGCCTTCGCTGCGTTGCGGGCTGGCCACCCTCGCTGTTTTTGAAATTGGTTTTTGTTTACAGCAAAACAACAGCGGCTGCCCCACGCTTTGTGGTTTTCAAAGCGTGGGCGCCTGAGGCCATGAATTCGTGGATTTTTTTGCCCGCTGCTCCCCGTGTTGATAATTCTAAAATCTCACGCGGGAAGCATTTTGATATCCCCACCCTTTCAAAAATCAGGAAAGAGTGGGGCAGCCGTTTTTGGGAGAGGGCAAGAAAGATCAAAACCCAAGATGGGCCAGCCCCCTGGTAAGCGCGTGTGCGGGCCTTTCACTTTATCGGGCCAGCGCGCGACTTATACCTTCCCGCGCCTTTAATTTTTTTTGGGGTTGACAGGGTACTGGCGTGGTTCTCACAATTGAAAAATCATGCACATTGTGACGTTGCTTTCCGAGGAACAATATCTGCTGACAATGCGTCAGTGCATTGACCGCAGCTTCTTGCTCCGACGGAGGCTGAGACGTGGCCCAGGGCGTTGAAATTGTCACAATAACTGCGGAAACAAGTGCCAGGGTGAGTCCCCGCTTAAGCATGGTTCTTTCCTCGACATTGCACATTGTAACCTGAATCCGGGGCGGGGCAGAAATCACGCGGAAGTGGGCAGTGCGCGAATGCCGCCTTGGCCAAGCTGGCGCGGATAAATATCGACAAAGGGCATGCTCATGTTGTTCATAAGGACACCGGCAAAGATGCCAGCGTCGCGTTTCTACCGAAATTATCTTCGCTCGAAGTGAAGGGAAAAACTATCGAGGAGATGGCTAATGAATGTGGGATGGATAAGCTTTACAACACACTTTTTCGGTTGAGCTCACTCCCGATGCACGCCAATACGTTCTCTCTCAATGATACTGACGTTGAACTGGCTAAGGACGCCCTTGCCACGCTACCTGCGATAAATGCGCTTTTGCGAGCTATAGCTCTCATCGCGGACAACTTTCCTCATCGCGTGGCGCGCCCTGACGAAATCATGCGAGCTTTGGGCGTGAACGAGACCGGGCGTAATAACTAGCCATCATGGCTTTTTCTTCTGGAACAACTTGTAGATTACCAGCAGGCGCTCTTGGGTTTTGGCATCCAAATCCGCGAGGGAATACCCCGATCCGCTAGTTGTGCCCACGGGTGATGTTTGAAGCTGAATTTGAGGCACCGTGCGCTTTACCGTCCGATGCCCGCTTTCATCGGCCATAACAACAACATCTTGTTCGTTGCCGAGATGCTGAACAATCATTCGGTCGGCAACACCAAATTCCGGTGTTCCGTCCATTAACATGACGTTGCGATAAAGCGAAACTGTTCCGTCGGCGAGTTCTAGTGTTTCAGGTGTTTGCTTTGCCATGAATTCCTGACTTCCCCGCCGGTGGCCCACACAACGCGGTGTTCGTTGTGTGGGTAGATGGAAAGCTCCTCCGCTGAGTCATTCGGACATCGCTTCGACGAACTCTCAACTTCCCCACTCAAGCCAAAACCGGGCTTGAGTGGGCCACCGGTCTGCTAAGAGCTAATAGCTAAATGCTAAAAGCTTAAATGTCGTAATACAGCGCGAACTCGAAAGGATGCGGACGCAGGCGAACTGCGTCGACTTCCTTCGAGCGTTTGTAGTCGATATACGTCCCCAGCAGTTCTTCCGTGAAGACGTCGCCCTTGAGCAGGAAGGCGTGATCTTTCTCGAGTGCATCCAGCGCGTCTTCGAGTGAGCCCGGCATCGAGGGAACTTTTGCCAGTTCCTCCGGACCTAGATCGTAGATGTCCTTGTCGAGCGGCTGACCGGGATCGATTTTGTTTTCGACGCCGTCCAGTCCCGCCATCATCATCGCCGCAAACGCCATATAGGGATTGCAGCTCGGATCAGGTGGGCGGAATTCAACCCGCTTCGCTTTGGGCGATGCCGAGTACATCGGGATTCGGCAAGCCGCCGAACGATTTCGCCGCGAATACGCCAGATTGACCGGAGCCTCGAATCCAGGAACGAGGCGCTTATACGAGTTGGTGGTGGGCGCGATGATGGCGGAGAGTGCCGGGCCATGTTTGATCAATCCGCCGATATACCACAGCGCCAGTTGCGACATGCCGGCGTAGCCATCGCCCGCGAACAGAGGCTTGCCGCTTTTCCAAAGTGACTGGTGAGTGTGCATGCCGCTGCTGGGCATGAACGTGACTGTTTTGCCGTATTGATTGGCGACGTTCTTCACGATGTATTTGTAGAGCATCATGTGATCGGCGGAGCGCACTAGCGAATCGAACTTCAGATCGATTTCCGTCTGGCCGCCAGTAGCGACTTCATGGTGATGGCACTCCACTTCCAGGCCACAGCTCTGCATGGTCATCACCATTTCGCTGCGCAGATCCTGGTAATGATCGGTCGGCGGTACCGGGAAATATCCCTCCTTGTAGCGCGGACGATAACCGAGATTGTTTTCTGTGCGTCCCGAGTTCCAGCGGCCCTCTTCTGCGTCGATGAAATAAAAACCGTGCTGCTCGCGCTGATCGAAACGGACATTGTCAAAGATGAAGAACTCGGCCTCTGCGCCGAAGTAAGCGGTGTCAGCCAGGCCAGTTGAGCTGAGATACATTTCAGCTTTGCGGGCGATGTAACGCGGATCACGGTCGTAGCGCTGCTTGGTAACCGGATCGGTGACATCGCAGACCATGACCAACGTGGGCGCCTCAGTGAACGGGTCTAGCATGTATGTGTTGGCGTCAGGGATGAGCAACATATCGCTCTCGTGAATGGCCGCCCAGCCGCGAATGGAAGAACCATCCATGCCGAAGCCCTCGGTGAATGAGTCCTCCGACAATTGGTCAATCGGATAGGAAACGTGGTGCCAGAGTCCCGGTAGGTCGGTGAAGCGGAGATCAAGCAGTTTGACGTTGTTCTTCTTCACGAACTCCAGGACAGTCTTCGGATCGGTGGTTTTCTCAGCCATGAATTGCTCCTTTGCGCCGGGCACACCCGCGCGCGCTATCGGCAGCTTGGCCACACACTCTTTCTGTGGGCCCGGTCGCCAGAAATCGATTCATTCGAATGTAATGGGAAGTAAGAGCGCCTGCTACAATCTTTGCCTTTGCAGGACATTTGAGTGTATTGGCCGGAGTAGAGATGGGGGAAATTGATTGTTTTTATGGGAACGATAAAGCGGGCTTATCGGGACCGCGGTGCTAGTATTTGCCCTTGCGGTTAGCTCACCAGACCGAGCTCACGCAGAACTGAAAGTTAGCCGGGTGCGGAAAATTGGGAAAACAGATTCCTCGCAGGCTGAACCCGTTCCGAATGACAAAGGGTGAAACGGCTAAGCCGCACGAATAAATTCGTGCCCTTCCCGATTTTGTTCTGACTCACATTTCCCCGCCTTGCGAATGGCTAAAAGCGCCCGCTAGCTGAAAGCTGATCGTATGGACTTTGACCAGCTCGAAACATTTCTGGAAGTAGCGCGCCTGAGTTCCTTCTCTCGCGCGGCGGAGAAACGCTTCCGCACGCAACCGGCGATATCCGCCCAGATTCGCGCGTTAGAGGAAGACGTCGGAGCCAAGCTGCTCGATCGTTCCGGCGGAAGGGTTTCGATCACCCAATCTGGCAAGCTGTTCCAGAAATTTGCTGAAGAAACACTTGAGGCTCGCAAGGCCGTTCTTACAGCCATTGCCGAAACCGAGCGCGTCCCCCGTGGCGAGATCATCGTAGGAGCCAATGAGGGCACTTGCCTTCACATCCTTCCCGAAGTCTTCGCTGAATTTAAACGGCAATATCCCGATGTCGCGGTGAACATCAAGCGGGCAGATTACGCCAAGATTCTGGAGTCGGTGATCGACAATTCTGTGGACTTTGGAGTTGTTTCCTTGCCAGTTACCGACCCGCGATTGACGGTGGTGCTTATTCATCGCGACGAACTCGTGATCATCGCACCGCCACAGCATCCGCTGTCCAAAATGAAATCTGTGACGATTGCGGAGGTCGCGAAGTATTATCTTCTAGTACCCAAAGCCGTCCACACGCGCGATGCGCTCGAGGATTTGTTTAATGAGCAAAGGCTCAAGCCGCATTACGCCATGGAGCTCGATTCGAGCGAACTGCTGAAGCGATTTGTGGCCGCGGATGTGGGCGTGGGATTCATTCCCCTCTCCCATGTTCAAGAAGACGTGCAGGCCAAGGTGCTGGCAGCGATCCCGATTGCCGATGCTCAAATTCGTCGCGACCTAGCGCTCGTGTTCCGCAAAGACAAAGCGCTGAGCCGCGCGGCGCTGGCGTTCATCGATACGACGGTGAAGATCAAGAATCCCGAGGCGATTTCTCGCGCGAAGCGGTGAGGCACTTCCGTGCATTGCTCACCGCAGTTTTGGGTTAAAATCTCGGCGACGTGAGACTCCGCAAATTTTCCTCAGTAGGGTTGTTTCTATCTTTCATCTGTTCTGCCCCGGCTCAGGCTCCCAGAAAAACTCGTCCGCTGCCGCCATCTGCTTTCAAGCTGGTCTCCATCCACGTGACCGGCACAAAGCGATACACGCCGGATCAGGTCAAAGCAGCAACCTGTCTGCAACTGGGCCAAACCGTCAGCGAGGATGATTTCAAGGCAGTCAGCCGGCGCCTTGGAGAGACTGGGGCCTTTAGCGATGTTGCTTATGCATTCCAATATTCGTCGGAAGGCGCAAAGCTGGATCTCCAAATAGCAGACGCAACTCAATTCGTCCCCGCACGATTTGACAATTTTGTCTGGCTCTCAGATCAGGAGCTGCTGCAAAAGCTACAAGTACGTGTGCCACTTTTCGATGGACAGTTGCCAGTCGCGGGTAATCTTGCCGACCAGGTTTCGGATGCTTTGCAAGCTCTGATTATCGAGCGCAATCTTCCAGGGAAAGCGGACTACCTGCGCGTCGCACAAGCTCAGCGGGATGGACCGATCATTGCCTTTGCTTTCACGATTAGCGGCCCTGCGGTTCATATTCGCAACGTTGAGTTCGCCGGGGCAGCGGCGCCTGAGCTTCCGCTGCTGCAAGTCGCGGCAAAGGCTCTTCAGGGACGCGAGTACCTGCGCTCCATGATTCGTGTGTATGAGGACAAGGATTTTCTGCCAGTCTATCTTGAACGCGGCTACTTGAAAGCGGCCTTCGCCGATGCGCAGCCGAAAATCGTGCAGGAAAGCTCAGAAAGGACGCTGGTTGACGTAACTCTGGGCGTTACGCCAGGCCTGCAGTACAAGATGTCTGAGCTGCAGCTTTCGGGCAACAAAGCTTTCGACGCTGAGAAGCTTCGAAGTTTGATCCACCAGCAACCCGGGCAGCCTGCGAATGCCGCTCAACTCGGCAAAGATCTCGATGAGATCAAGAAACTCTATGGCACCCGGGGATACATGGCCGCATCGATCAAACCGGAACCGGAATTTGATGATGCAAACTCCAGCGTCCGTTACGTGCTGGATTTTCATGAAGGTGACGTTTACAAAATGGGAGATCTGGAAATCCAGGGTCTTGACACCCGCACCACAGCCCGGATGGTTGATGCATGGAAGCTACGCGGCGGCGACGTATACGACTCCAGCTATCCTGCGGAATTTGTGAAAGAGTGGATGAAGGAGCTGTCGCGAATGGGCGAGTGGACTGTTGCCATGCACACCACCCTCGAGGACAAAGACAAGCTGGTAGATGTCACTTTACGGTTCGACCCAAAGCGCTAGGGCCTCATAACCACGAAGGGCGCGAAGGTACACGAAGGGCACTTTTACTGATTTCCTGCATGCTCCTTCGTGGTTAGTACCTGCCGCTTGTAACTTTGCCTCCTGTTGTGTCGTCTATATGATGGAGTTAGTTTCATTTCCAGCCATTCCAAGGAGAGCTTACCGATGAAATCGCTTTTGCGGAGAACCGCCACTTCCCTGTTTTTCTTGATCGCGCTGTTTACCCTATCGGCCTCCGCTGCCAAGCCGCAGACGTTCACCGGAAAAGTCAGCGACGCCATGTGCAGCGCCCACCACATGATGGAGGGCGATCCCGCAGGCTGCCTGCGGTCATGCGTGGCCAAGGGGTCGAAATACGCCCTCGTCGTCGGTGATAAGGTCTACACCCTGGAGAGCAGCGACAAAGCGACTCTCGATCAGCTCGATAAGCTTGCAGATCAGAATGCCAAGGTCACAGGTGAGGCGAACGGCGACAGCATCCAGGTGAAATCAGTGGCGCCAGCCGGCAAGTGAAATCGGACATCGGCGACGCGCGGGCAGCGCGGAACTCCAGCTCCGGGGTTCCGCCTTTCTAATCCAGGTAACCCAAATTTCATATTGTCCAGCGGACTCGCTATGTTATGTTTGACCCAATTTACTTGAGATCAGCGGAGGAAACTCGAATTGTCCAGAGACATGGTCCCCAAGCGGATTTTTTTCACAAAGGGGGTCGGCAAGCATCGTGAGCGCCTCACTTCGTTCGAGCTGGCGTTGCGAGACGCCGGCATCGCCGCACAGAATCTGGTTCGCGTCTCTTCAATTTTTCCGCCGCAGTGCAAGCTGATTGCGCGCTCGCAAGGATTGAAGTACATGGATCCGGGCGAGGTGGTGTTTGCTGTGGTCGCTGAAAATTCCACTCATGAACCGCACCGTCTGCTGGCGGCGAGCATTGGGGTTGCTATTCCGGCAGACCGTAATACGTATGGCTATTTGAGTGAGCACCACTCGTTCGGGGAAACGGAAGATGCAGCCGGTGATTACGCGGAAGAGCTAGCGGCAGAGATGCTGGCGACCACGTTGAATGTGGAATTTGACCCCGACCGGTCCTGGGATGAGAAAAAAGAAATTTACCGCATCTCCAACAAGATTGTGCGTACCGCCAACGTGACTCAGTCGGCCGTGGGCGATAAGCGTGGGTTGTGGACGACGGTGATCGCGTCGGCAATTTTTATTTTTGACTGATTTTCCATGGAGGACGGGCGTCTCCGCCCGTCGTTAGCTCTAAGAACAGGCAGCCGGCCCAGAGAACTTCGACTTCCTCATCGCGCGGCTCCGGGCTTCGGCAAAAACAGAGTAGGCTTTGGTGGCTCTCCCTGCTAGGTCTAAAACAAACGGTGTTATCGGATCCCGAGCAGCACCTCCAGATACGCACGCACTTTGTTAAGGAACTTTGGGTCGGCCTTAGAGTGAAATGCTGCTTTACGTGCCATCCAATCGAGGCTCTTAATTTGATCCACCAACACTGCCCCTTCTACCCTATCGAGGTCAACCGGCAGTGCGAATGGATACGGCTTTCGCTGGCTCGTTAGCGGGCAGACAATCGCTAGGCCACTTGCGCGATTGTAGATTTGATCTGTGATAACTAGAGCGGGACGACGTTTTGCCTGTTCGCGTCCGGCTTGCGGATCGAAATCCAACCAGACGAAATCCCCGGCTCGCGGCACATATCGCGTCACCACTCGACTTGTTCCTTCCCTCGTGCTGGCCCGAGAGAGACTTCGCGATAACGATTGCCGGCAGTGATCTCGGCAACAAGCTGCTTCAAGTTAGGAATGCGTTCGGCGCGACTGAGTCTGATCTGGCCGCGCTCAGCCTCTACGGTGACCGGGTCTCCCTCTTCAACGCCAGCCTGTTCCGCAACCGGTTTGGGGAGTCGGACCGCCAGGCTATTCCCCCACTTTACGATCTGCGCTGTAGGCATCCGCAAGCTCCAAAATACAGAGTATATACCAATGTAGTGACAATGTATATACACCCTATTTTCGTACTGCCACTTTTTGCCTGATGGCCTTCTCGGAAGGTATCTCTTTATTTTTTTCCAGCCGCTCCAGCACGGCGGCTACGATCAGCGGCAATCCGACTGTCGCATCCACGAAAACTTCGCCAAATCTGCCACCTTCGGCCGGAGGCACAAACTTTCCCCACGAGATCGCCTCGCTGTAGGGGCTTCCTGAAAGCCCGCCCCAATACACTGGTTCCGGACAAATCCGCACGCCGTAGTGATAGCGCTTGAGCGGAACATTCTCGCCCATGCGACGATGCCGCAATTCGATGAAGGGGCCGAATTGCTGGGACCAGTTGCGGGGAACGCCTCCGCCAATAGTAAAAATCCCGAGCCGCTTTTGGCGGAGCAGGGTAGAGGCGAAATGTTCGAGGTCTTCAAATGGATCAAAGCGCAGCTTGTGGCGGCCAGAGCCTTCACGCAGCCGGTTTGAGAGGGCCACGTCGAGCCCAAGTTCTGAGTCAGTGAACGCCGGAACAAAAACCGGCACGCCCTTCTCGAAAGCCGACTTCAGAATCCCCCGCTGGCCTTTCGCATTTTTGGATAAGTGCTCACCAATTTGCCGGTTCAGCTTGTAGGAACAGAGCACCTCGTTAGGGTCCCAATCTTCGAGCACATGAAACATGACCTGCTCCACATCATCGAGATTCTTCTCCGGCTCCAGCGTGTCGTATACACGGTTGTAGCCCTGCTCGTAAAGCTCGGTATCGGACACATCGGGGTTGTAGCGGAAGTGGGCGCGGCCCGTGGCTTCGACCAGTCCGTGCGCCATAAGGGCGCCAGTAGAAACGATCGCGTTAACCACGCCGCGGTCAATCAACTCAGCAATGATCAGACCTTGCTTCGCGACCGTCATCGCGCCGGCCAAAGTCATCACCACGAAGCAATCCTTGTCGCGAGCCATGGCCTCGAGCACGTCGGCGGCTTCACCAAGCTGGCGACCAGTGAAGGCAGTCTTCGCCATGGCGCGTACCAGATCGTCGATTGAGCGGACACGGTTCAGGTCGAGCGGCTCCAGGGGAATGAGCCGGTCTTGGAGAGGATCATGCAGATGACGGTCAACTCCGGTTCCATCGTGGTTGCCATGTTTCAAGGTCGCACCTCCAGATACGCCAGTTGCGAAGCACTACTTTACTAAATGGCACGTAAACTGAGAACCGAGAACTGAAAACTGGGAACTGATATTCTATGGCGGCCTGGAGGGATTTCTTCTTGCCGCCTGAGAAATTTCGCGTGGGGTTGGTGCAGGTGTCGGCCACGCCCGATCCGGAGAAGAACCTCCACCACGCCATCGACCAGGTTCGCGAAGCAGCCGGACAAGGCGCGCAAATCATCTGCCTGCCCGAACTTTTTCAGACCCAGTATTTCTGCCAGCGCGAGGACGCAGCTCTATTCGATCTTGCAGAACCGATTCCCGGGCCAACGACCGCGAAGTTATCCGATCTGGCGAAGCAGCTCCGCATTGTTCTGATTGCGTCGTTATTTGAGAAGCGCGCTCCCGGCGTGTATCACAATACCGCCGCGATCTTCGACGCGGATGGCGCGCTGCGCGGGCTTTACCGCAAGATGCACATCCCTGACGATCCGCTTTACTACGAAAAATTTTATTTCACGCCGGGCGATCTCGGGTTCCGCGCTTTTGATACTGCCGCCGGACGCGTCGGCACACTGGTTTGCTGGGATCAGTGGTATCCGGAGGGCGCGCGGCTTACGGCATTGCAGGGTGCCCACGTGTTGTTTTATCCCACGGCGATCGGCTGGCATCCATCCGAGAAGGCCGAGTTCGGCCAGGCGCAGCACGATGCCTGGCGAACCATTCAGCGCGCCCACGCGATTGCGAACGGCGTATACGTTGCGGTTGTAAATCGAGTGGGGCATGAGACCGGAAACATTCGCGGCCAATCCGCTTCTGGCGCGGGACTTGAGTTCTGGGGAGGGTCGTTCATTTGTGATCCCTTTGGCCGAGTGATTGCGGAGGCGTCGCACGATAAAGAAGAAATTCTGGTTGGCGAAGTGGACTTGAAAGCGCTCGAAGATGTGCGGCGGAATTGGCCCTTTCTGCGCGACCGCAGGATTGATAGCTATGCCGCTATCACTAATCGCCTGATTGATTAGAGTGTGCATCAGGACGTGCAGGAACGTCTGACCCGTCGCGAGCGCGGCTCGCCAGCTTCGCGCTTTAGATCATGACTCTTACTCCTTCGCGAAGAACTCATCCCACGGTGCGCTTCCCTGCCGAATGGGAGTCGCACAGGGCCACCTGGCTGGCGTGGCCTCATTATCGCGATGACTGGCCCGGCAAGTTCGAGCCGATCCCGTGGGTCTACGCGGAAATCATTCGCCATCTTGCGAGGCATGAGCGCGTCGAGCTGATCGTCAATAATGCGACCAACGAACGCAACGCGCGCAAAGTGCTCGATCGAGCGAACGCGCTGAGCGGGAATGTTCGATTCCATCACTGGCCGACCGATCGGGTCTGGATGCGTGATTCGGGGTGCACATTTGTGAAATGCGGCGCGGGCGCCCCCGCCCGCGAGAACTGGAAAGGGCACGACTCCAGTCGTGCCGATGCAGTTATCAAGAAGAAAGGGAGTTCAACACCGGACACCAGGCTCGCCATCCACTGGCGTTTCAACGCATGGGCGAAATATCAAAATTACAAGCAGGACGGAAAAATCGGCGGGCTCATGGCAAAATCGGCAGACGCGCAAGTTCTACAGCCGATTTTTGGCAAACGACAAGTCGTTCTTGAAGGCGGTTCAATCGATTCGAATGGACATGGCACACTGCTGACAACAGAAGAATGCTTGCTCAGCAAAGTCCAGCAGCGTAATGCTGGAATGAAACGCGAGGATTACGAAAAACTTTTTTCGAAATTCCTCGGGATCAAAAACGTGATCTGGCTCGGCTCGGGCATCGCGGGCGACGACACACACGGGCATGTTGACGACGTTACCCGGTTTGTCGCCCCCGATACGGTCGTAACTGCCGTCGAATCGAATTCCGATGACCCGAACTACGAGCCTCTGCGCGAGAACGCCCGCCGTCTACGGGAAGCCACGGACCACAATGGAAAGCCGCTGGCGATTGTTGAGCTGCCTATGCCCGGACCTGTGATTTTCGAAAAGCGACGCCTGCCCGCCAGCTACGCGAATTTTTACATCGCGAATGGACTTGTGCTGGTGCCGGTTTTCAACGACCCCAACGACCGAATCGCGCTCGATATTCTGGCCGACCTTTTTCCCGATCGGGAAGTTGTCGGTATCTATTCTGGTGATTTAATTTGGGGATTCGGAGCGATGCACTGCATGACGCAGCAGCAACCGTTGTAGCTGTCAGCTACTTCCGGTATTGCGTCGGCTGGGGGCCTTTTTCCAGCATCTCGCGGTTCCAGATGGCGCCTTCGCGGGTGTAGCTGGCGAGCTCGAAATCCTGGGTGAGCTCAAGAGCGTCGGTGGGACACGCGTCCTCGCAGAGACCGCAGAACATGCAGCGGCTGAGATCATAGGTAAAGTGGGTGAGCTCTTTGCGGCGGGTCTTCTCGTTGCGTTCGCTCGAGACCACGATCAGGTTCTCGGGACACGCCAGCGCGCACAAATCGCAGGCAATGCACATGGTCTCATTCGTATCGGGATTAACGTTCAGACGAGGCGCTCCGCGGTAACGCTCAGCAACCTGCGGCCGCTGTAGCGGATACTGCTCGGTGTAGATCTCTTTGGGATCCTGATAGCGGAAGGTGACACTTAGGCCTTTGATCAGGTCAACCATGAAGATCTTGCGCAGCAGGTTCGGCATCCCCATACAGAGTTTAGGATAACATCAAGCTTCGTGCGACAGAAGGCGCGATCGCAGGAACAGCAGCTCTGTCCGGCGACACCTAATGGCGGCCTCTGACGAACTTTCGATGGACGAACTCTGGATGGAGGAAGCTCTCCGCTATGCCCAGCACGCGCTTGAGGCCGGAGAAGTTCCGGTGGGAGCTGTCGTCGTGTGCGACGACAAGATCGTCGGGCGAGGATGGAATCGAAACATCACAGACTATGACCCAACCGCGCATGCCGAGGTCATCGCTCTGCGCGAGGCGGGTGCCGCGGCAGGTAACCATCGTCTGGGCGACTGCGAGCTGTTTGCTACAATTGAACCGTGCGCAATGTGCGCCGGCGCTATGGTGCACGCGCGAATCAAGCGCCTGGTCTACGGCGCGGACGATCCGAAAGCGGGTGCAGTTCGGTCCGTGATGCGGGTGCTTAATCATCCGAGTCTGAACCATCACATGGAAGTTCGATCGGGTGTTCTGGGCAGTCGCAGCGCAGAATTGCTGCAAACGTTCTTCAAGGGCCGCCGGTAGTCGCCAGTTCGTTTTGGAGTTGGCAGATCGGTTGAAAACTTAAGTCATTCCGAGCGCCGCGAGGAATCTGCTTTTGCCGATGGCTGAGTGCTGACGGCTGTTTTGACGCGGAGAGGTGCGTGAGCGGTTGAAACGATCCGCCTCGAAAGCGGACATACCTTAACGGGTATCGGGGGTTCGAATCCCTCCCTCTCCGCCATAAACCTATAATTCCCTTTGTTTGCAATTGACAAACAAACAGTGATACCTCATACTGATACTCCTTTCGCAAGCAGGGATATTAGTGGCAAACACACAATCGAGAAAAGTCAATCTCACCAAAAGAATCGAGACGGCTGATGGCCTGCGTTACTGCCCTGTTGTTGAAGGTGTCCGTGGTCGAATCAAGCCCGACCTCGTAATCGTGAACGAAAGGGAGGAGAGGCACCCGGAAGGCTCGTACTATATCGAATGGCGGATCGGCGGAAAGCGGGTGCGTCTGTCGGTCGGCAAAGATGCTCAAGAAGCCCAAAATGCTGCCGACCGCAAGGAAGCAGAACTTGCCGCCCACAACAACGGCGTGGCGATTGTAAATACCAATGGAACTTCCTTGGTGGGAGCAGTCGAGCAATTCCTTGAAGAAACTCACAAAAAAGCTAAAAACGTACTCGGCATATAGCACGGCGCTTCGCTATTTCCAAGAGTCCTGCCACAAACTGAATGTTCAAGATGTCGAGCGTACAGATTTGCTCAAGTTCGCCGCCTTCCTGCGAGATGAGAAGGAGCAATCCCCTCGCAGCGTCTACAACAAATTTGAAACCGTGATGGCGTTTCTGAAAGCGCAGGGCGTTCGCGGTCTTGTCCGCAAGAACGACTGGCCTCGATATGTTGAAGAAGAACCCGAGATTTACGATAAAGACGATTTGGATAGATTTTTTGCTGCTTGCGATGAGGAAGAACGGCTCTGGTACGAATTCTTTTTAATGACGGGAATGCGAGAGCAGGAAGTCATGTATGTGTACTGGACTGATCTCAATCTCGCACATGCGGCGGCACGTGTGACGCATAAGCCTGATCGTGGCTGGACTCCGAAAGCCTATAAAGAACGGGAAATTCCCATTCCTGAAAAGCTGGTACGACAATTGAAAGCGTGGAAGGCAAAATCTGACAGGACGTGTGGGCTGGTGTTCCCCACTTCAGGCTGCAATCCCAAGATGAACTTTCTCGATGACCTCAAGGCTGTTGCAGAGCGGGCGGGATTAGACGCTCAGCATTTCTGGCTTCATAAGTTCAGGGCAACTTTTGCGACATGGCATCTCTGGGCTGGTGTGGATTTACGGACAGTACAAAATTGGATGGGTCATACGGATATGGAATCGACTTTACGCTATCTGAAACCCAATCGCAGCCAAGAGGTCAAAGCCAAAGTGAATCACACATTCGCATGAGGTTGCTCGCTGTTCGGCTCGGCTGCGGTCGCAATCTGGCGTCCTGCATCCGGGTCAATGAGACCGAGAGTCTGTTCGCCTTTGTTGGCGACTAGCAGCACGGCATTCGATGAAGATGAAGGAGCGAAGAAGGCTGTGGCCAACAGTCCGGCACAAACGAGCATTAAAGCAAGAACCGGAACCATGATGATCGCTCCTTACCTTAGTTTCTGCGCCACAACATCGCACTTGGGGATTCGAAGATAGCTCCGTCCGCGTTTCGCTTCTCAGGCTGGCGAGCAGGCCCGAATACCAGCTGTCCGCAGGACAGCCTTGGTTTCCGCAACTTTAGTACGCACCGTGCTTCGTTTACATCTTCACAGTCAGAGCCTCTGACAGTTTGAAGCTCAGGGTCGATTCGGCGGGTAGCACGATTTCCCTGTTGCCGTTGTAGGTAGTTCAGAAACCTGCATATGCCTCCGTTCTACATTGACCGCTTTGTGTCGAGAGGTGTCGAGTACAAAGAGACGCACCGCCCACTGATCTCTCTAGAGCTATTTGAACGCGTGCAGCGCGTATTTTCCAGCCGTAACAAACCGTCGAAATATCTCAAACATAATTTCGCTTTCGCTGGCTTGGAGTTGTAAGGCGAGAAGAAAACAGAGATACCGACCAGTGATGCCCTATTTATACGATCGTAGGTTAGCGTTGCGGCTTTTTCCAAATGCCCCGATCGTGCATAAGCCGAATTTGACGCTTAGTTACTTTTTGGCGGTATTCGGCATGTTTCATTGGCTCTCGCTTGAGATAAAGGTTTTTGGGATAGATCGGCTCCTCATAAAGCATCTGATAGAGTTCGGTCCGCAAGTCCTTTAGCCAGTTGTCCCATTGAGCCCGTGCCCGATGGTCGCGCAGAGCCTCGATATCGATAACTCCGGCCACGTAGGTTGAGCCCCCTCCGTAGTCCTGGCGGCCCACAATCTGGCCTTTGTAGTTAATGATGAAGGAACGTCCGCCGAAAGTATCGATCGGGATGGTCTCCTCGGGGAACAGGTAATAAGTCCCGAGGTTGGGGGCGACGATGTACATGTTGTTGTCCAGTGCGCGTGCCCGGCTCTGGATTTCGAAGATTTCGTTTCCCGTAGCGGGGTGCGGATAAGATGCTCGATAGACGACTTCAGCTCCATTGAGGGCCAGCGCCCGCGCATTCTCTGGGTACGATCCCTCGTTGGCCATCATGATGCCCAGGCGGCCGATTTCCGTGTCCACCACGGGCCAGAAGGCGTCGAGATTGCGGCCATATCTTTCGATCCACCAATCGTAGACATCGTGGGGGCAAACCGAGTGCTCTACCGGAAAGAGGGGCGAGACCTTGTAGTGCTTGAGGATGACTTTCCCGCGAGGATTGATGACAAAGCCTACGTTGAAAAAACGATCCTTCAAGTCTGGATGACGTGCCTTCGCCTGCGCCATGACAAATGCGTCGTACTCGCGCGCAATCTTGCCCAGTTCTTCCGTTTCCTCGCCAGGAATGTTGATCGCGCACTCACGCGCGAACTTCACGTGGTCGAGATCAAGCACTTCGTCGTTGAAGGCCTGTAGCGCACCTTCCGGAAAGGCAATCAGCCGCACGGGAATATCAAGCGCCGAAAGCCAGCTGGCGGCTTTTACAAGATGCTGCAGATGATCGAGATTGATCTTGATGTCTTTGCGGCGGCGAATCCCACGAACTGCGGGAATGAGTCCGACAGCGGTATATGGTTTCACCAAGATTCTCTCCATCGCTGCATAGCGCTGGCCGACCGGCAGCGCTGCAAGGCGGGGATCCAAAAAGGCTCTGAACTCCTCGTTCGCAAACGATTAAAACTTGATCCGAAACGAAAGCTGAAGCTGACGCGCCGGCGACACGAATTTCGGCGAGCCAAAACCGGTATTGCCCGGAGGGGAAGGCGCAATATGGTCTCCGAACTCCTTGGGTACCGGCCCTACGAAATCGGGCAGACCGTACACGTGGTCCACGTCTTCCACGTTAGGCCGATTGAATAGGTTGAACACCTCTATGCTCGCTTCTCCCTTAACGCGCTCGGTAAAAGGAATTACTCGCTGCAGGCGCAGATCGACGTCGTAGAATGGATCGCCTTTGTAGCTATTGCGCGCGCTCACTCCTACGCGGTCGTTGAACGGGAACGAATCGCCGTTTGTATCGAATCCGGCATTCATGGAGAAAAAGCGCGCACTTTGCAGGCTACTGAGCAGAGAGAATTTGAAGTCACGCACAACAATCGGCCACTCCTTTGGCGATTCGGTCAAGAAAGCCAGAGTAAAGCGCTGGCGGACATCGTTGTCGCCAAGGGCGCGGTCAAATTCGGGATGGAGGTAGTTCTCCGGGGTATTGGGAAGGTTGATCGTCGTCGAGATATCGATGGACTTCGAATAGGTGTAGTTCGCCAAGAAATTGAAGTGGCGCGAAAAGGATTTGCGCAGGCTGGCGGTCCCGGCGTTGTAGAGCGAAAAACCTATGGGCTTCACGTACAAGACGAAGCCGAACGGCGGCAACTGAGGGATCGGCAAAAAGCGCTGTTTGCAACCACTGGTGATGAGTGGGTCGCAACCGGGTTGCGGAGCGCCATTAATGCTGGAATACACCGGCAAACGCGAGGCGTGCATCCATTGATATCCCAGAGAAATATACCAGTCATTCCCGACTTGGTGTTCCACCTCGAGGCTAGCCTGCTCTGAAAAGGGGAATGGGAAATTTTTTTTGGCATAGCCCAGCGGCACCTGCGCCAGTACGTTCGGCGAAGGATATGTCCCGGTTGTCGCGAAATTGATGAAATCTGCCCTTAATAGCGGCGGGATCGGAGCTTCTCCCACCGCGCCGGAAGGCCCGAACCCGATCAAATTCTGGCTCGGATTCGCGAACTCCGGCAGAAACGGCTGAGTCATATAGCTGAATTCTGAAGCGCCTACCCAACTCACTAGAATATCGCTGTACACGAACGGCGCGACGAACACGCCGGCGCCACCCCGCACAACGCCCTTGCCCCCGTTGAACGCGTAAGCAAAACTGGCGCGCGGCTGGACGTTGCCATATTGAGTTGGATGGAATCCGCCTTGCTGCTTGAGTTCCGAGCCCGATGGGAACTGATCCACGTCATAGTGAACGCCGACGGTGAAAGTGAGGTTCGATCTGGCCTTCCACTGATCCTGAATGTAAGTCGACCATAGTATGTGCCGGTACGAAACGGAAGTTGCGTCGTTGAATATTTGCTCACTGGGCCCAGCGTAGAGGCCGTTCTGGAAATTGGGATCGCGCGGCGGAATCTGCTGGCCGAAAAGTGACCGCGGCTCCAGGAATAGAAAGGCCACCGGCGTGCCGGGACCCGTGCCAGGGATGCCGCTAGGCGCGGTAGGATCGAATGGGAAAACGCCGAAGAAACTCTGCGGGGCAAACACCCCGAAGCCGGGGCTGAACAGTGTCACCTGTGTGTCGGTCCAGACCGGCTGGACCTCACCGCCAAACTTGAAGGTATGGTTACCGCGGATGTAGGTCAGGTTATCCGCCGCCTGGAAGTGCTGTTCTTTGTAGAAGTGAACACTGCCCACAAAGCCGCCGGAAGACATTAAGTCAGGAATCCCGAGCGCCGGTTCGAACCCCAGCCCCTTGGGATTCAGGTTGAAGTTTCGCCTGCCATACTGAAGCAGCGTTTCCGAGGTCAAATTGTGGGTGAAAACGTGAATCAGGTTGCCATGGATAGTCTGATCCCGCACGGGATTGTCACGGTAAGAAGATGGCAGTCCTTCGCCTGGCGCGGCTCCGCGCGCATTCTGCTTGCGTGAATCGTTGAACAAATACGAGATGTTCAATGAAGTCTTTTCGCCTAGGATATTGCTGCTCTTGACGATGGTCTTGTCGTAATCATCAATTTGCAGGATCGATCCGAGGTTTTCTGGCTGGAGGCCAAGCGTCTGCTTGACCTCGTTAATACTGGGCGTAAGCGTGCCGTCGCCCCGAGGCCCCAGACACCCCTCTGTGTTAATGCAGTGCAGGATAAAAGATGAATACAGCGGTGACTCCGCTCGCCTCTGCCCTTCGTATCCGAGAAAATAAAAGTTTTTCTCTTTGCGAATCGGGCCGCCCAAGGTGCCGCCGAACTGATTGAATCGCAACGTGTTGAAACCTGGCGCGGAGAGCAGGTTCTTAGCATCGAGATTGTTATTGCGGAAGAATTCGTAGGCCGAGCCATGCACATCGTTCGTCCCCGATTTGGTGATCGTGTTCACCACCGAGCCGAGGTTGCGTCCGGTGTCTGCCGCATACGGACTGTCCACCACGCGGAACTCCTGCACCCAGTCTTGCGACGGGCTGATGCGCTGCACCCCTGAGATGCTGGTGGTGTAGTCAATTCCGTCCAGAGCGAAGAACGAAGTGTGGCTCTCGCGGACGCCGCCGAAACTGAGTTTCAGAACCGTTTCCGTAAAAGGTGACTGAGCGCCCACCGCGGTGCTGCGTCCCACGTTCACAGAAGGCGTCAGCAAAACAAAGTCAATAAAGTCGCGCCCAGAAACGGGCAGGTCGTTGATCTTGGGAGTATCAATCACCTGACTGACGTCAGATTTTTCTGTGTCGATTCCCTGCACGACATCCTGCACCTGCACTTGCTGCAGGACCGTGACGCCCAAAGTGACTACCAGAGAAGCCGTTTGCCCCACCGAGAGGGAGACGGGAAGTTCCCGCGCAGTGAATCCCTTTGCCTCAGCCGTGAGTTCGTAGCTTCCAGGAGGAAGACCAGGAATCACTGATAGGCCGTGCGATTCGGTGACATCGGTACGCTTGGCTCCGGTTGCCGTATTTTTGAGCGTGACAGTCGCGCCCGGAATCACGGCGCCGGATTGATCATTTACCGTCACCTTCAAAGTGGCCAATTCCTGGGCCAGAACGTTGCCCGAAAGCAGCAGCACTACAACGATCCCAACTACCCAAGACGAAGTCCGTTTCATTTGTGGCTCCCCTCGCGGTTGAAACGTAGCCAGCTTGGACAACTGATCGTTCTACTGTTGAAGTGTTCAACAAATTCATCCCTACAGTTTCTCCCGCATTCGCATCCCAGGTCGCTTCCAGGTTGCGGTTGTCCGGCACTGACTGGCTGTGAACTCTAGTTCGTGAAAGGCTGCTGTCTTACACGCTTGATGCACTGCGTTTGAAAAACTCCAAATTGGTGGCCAATTCAACAACCGGGGCTAACCGCTTGTCAAGGTCATTTATGCGGGACATCCGGAAGAAGCAACGGGAGCGAGTCCGGCTCCTGACTCAACGGCGCACATTCCTGTCTCCAAAAGCGAGTTGCCGCCACATGTCCCGATAGTCGTAATCAGTTTGAAGCGCCAGATTCAGCCGGTTGTAAGAGGCAAAATCACTTGCCAGGTGGCAGAGCTGCACAATGCCCTTATCGGTTAACCCAGCCTTCCGCAACTGCGCAATCTCCTGGTCCGTGATGCCGGCGGCGTCGTTGTTGACCCTCAGTGCAAATTCAACAATCGTCCGGAGCCTTCCATCGCGAACTGCCTGCGCTCCTTCCACCACAAACTGTTTGACCTCGCCCTCGTCAGCCTTCAAACCGTGATTCAAAATAGTGCAGAAAGCAGCCGTGCAATACGGACAGCCGTTGGCTTTGGACACAGCAATTCCCACATGCTGGATCTCATTCATGCTAAGTTCGCCCATTTGCCAAAGGACCTTGGTGGCGCCCAGCTTCGCTTTGAAGAACTCGGGAAAATTCATCTCCACATAGAAGTGGTTGGGGACGGAACCTTCCATCTGCGTGACCCAGTCGAAGATCTCACGGACTACGGGATCGTCAACCTTCTCCGGCTTCACTATTTTTACTCGCGCCACTATTTCCGCCTTGAGCTCTCGGCTGAAAAATTCTGTTACGCTGCAACGCCCGCCATCTGTTTGATCATCTTGTCCGCCTCTCCTGGATCGAACCACCACGGAGAGTAGTCAGGCGGATTGTTAAACCCGTTTGCGATCTTGCTGGCCAGCGGTGGAATCTGGCTGGCAGCTTCCATCAATTGCAGAATTTGGGGCGCGGGTGGAATCAGCAGCGAGTTCGTCCACCTCACCACCCACTGGGCATAGTCCCAGAAGATATCGAAAGACTGCTGCATCCACTGTGCATCGAATGGCTTGTTGCCGTGCTCCAGGATTCGTTTCAAGTAGATGCTGGCGGCCTTGCCGGCCGTGTTCGAGCCTTGTCCTGTAATCGGATCGTTAGTGGCAACCACGTCCGCCATGCCGAGCGCCAGACCGCCGGAGGACAGTTTGCAGATCGGCTTGCGGACTGTGGGCGGGAATCTGCCGGACAGGATTCCGTTGTTGTCTGTCAGCTCGACGTCGCCGCAGCGTTCCCCTTCGAGCGGCATGAAAGTGTCCAGAACCCATTTGCTCTTGGCTAAGTGTTCTTCCGGAGTTTTGACATCATTCCAGCAGTCCATAGGGCCGCCGGGCACGCCTTCAAACACCATGATCTCGCAGGGCCCGGCGGTGGTCAGCGCGGGAAACACGAAGTATTCGCCCACTCCCGGCACCAGGTTGAATGACACAGCGGTAAAAGGTTCGCGTGGGACCATATTCTTTACATAGGTCAGCGCCAATGCGCGCATCGGCTGGTCGTAGGGAGATTTTTCCGCATCCCGCTCAAACATCCGATTGATTTCTCCCTTGCCGGCAGCTACCAGCACCAGATCGTGGCTTTGGCTGTATGCATCAACATCCTGCGGGCCTGCGTCCTTAATCACCAGATTGCCGCCACGCTTGGCAAACTCTTTCATCCACCCCGCGAATTTCACACGTTGGTCGACCGACTGCCCGTAGCCCACGAGCTTGGCCTCCCAGAACAGGGCTTTCGTGTTGTCCGGCCCGGGAATGGTGAAGGCAATGCCCTCGGTGATCGGACATTCCTTTTCCCAGAAGTTGATTCCCAGGTCCCGTTCATTTTGCAGCGAGTCGTGGAACATGAACTGGCTGGAGGTGACGCGGCCGCTCAAGATCTGCTCCGCTGTCCGATTGGAAACCACCGTGACTTCGTAGTTGTTCTGCAGCAGCCCCAATGCCAGCTGTAACCCGGACTGACCTCCACCAATGATGGCAATTTTTCTCACGGAGTTCGCTCCTGAAACCTGGCTCGCCTGCTAGATCCCGTATGCCAAGTG
>QIAB01000163.1:7902-8397 GCA_003225455.1 Acidobacteriota bacterium | reverse complement strand
GTAATGTTGAAGAACTGTTTTTGAGTGTAGAGAGTGACCACCATGTTTTCCCTTGGCGAATAGTCGAGTGGTCAGCAAACCAGGTCTCCTGGCTTGGTCGCGGGTCGGCCACATCAGTCCCAAGTGGTTCACCCTCCTCGTCCGCTACCGCGAGTGAAGGGCCGAGTTCCCGACGCTTGCGAGTAGCCAAGATCCACTGTTGGCGGGAACTCAACGAACCCTGCAGACGTCCTTCGATTTCCGACAGCTCAGAAAGTCCCACGTCAGGAAATCGCGATTCAAGTCGGTGAAGAGTTTCCTCTTGCGAAGCGCCGTGGACGATGCGGGACTCGTAGATTTCTATCTCCAAAGGAGAGAGGCGCTGCATCGCCTTGAATGGGCGCGGACGCCCTGACTGGCTGCGGTGCCGATCAAAACAAAGATTCCGTGCCACGACTCGCAACCACGTGGTGAAGCTGGCAACCCCTTCCGGCTTGAACTTCAGCAGGCGCCGGA
>QIAB01000163.1:439-7804 GCA_003225455.1 Acidobacteriota bacterium | reverse complement strand
CTGTAGGATTCTAGGAACTCCGCCCATGCGCCGTCGCACAACTTTGCCGACTGGAGCGCTTCAAGAAGCGGCGCAACCCCACGATCGCTCACTCTTCAACCCCTGAGGCAAAAGCATACAATCCAGAACTGATGGCGAAGTCTACACTAGGATTAAGCGCAAATCCATCACCAATGCGAGCGGAAGCGGGCGCACGGTTCAAGATTCCGCGCCATTCTGGAGCTGCGGTTGGCCTCTGGAGCTACACGTACCTCTTTCAGTTCAAAGACCAGTCTCGCGAGAATAGCGTATGTGATTATTCAGTTGTAACCTCAACTCTTCCGTTGGTCGCCATTCGCGATCATTGGTGAGCCTCGTCGAGCGCATCCGCGAACTGGCGAGCCGTCACGATCTTTGTGTCAGCCCAGTTGGGCGGAAAGTGCTTCAGATTTCCGGTTACGAGAAAGTGAGCCTTGGCCGTTTGCGCGCACTCAAGAAACATGTCGTCATCGGGATCGGAACATGCGCGAACCTCCTGCGACGGCTTAAGCCATAACGCTTGCTCCCGGATCGCACGAAGTGCGTCCGCAATCTCCGGCTCACTCCGCCTGAATCGCGGGCGGCGGATGACTTCTTCGTATTCTGAATAGATTTCTGCGCTTATATAAAGCCGGATGCGCTCGCCGGCTAAAGCGACCGTTAGTATATGTGCCGGGAGCCCGTTGGGCTGGAGCAGCGCAGAAATGAAAATGTTGGTATCAAGAACGATCCGGATCATCGCTCGGGATGTGTCCGCTCGCGGCGTGCTTTTCGGACAGCAGCGATTTCGTTATCAATCTCTTCAGCGGAGAGTTGGTCCAGCCCCTGCTCTTGAGCACTGTCCCAAGACCTTTTGAGCCACTCGGGTGCTGAAGATGCACCCGCGGTACGGATGATGATCTCTTCATTCTCCCCGATTGCGCGACCCAGCAAAGTTTCAATGGCGAGGCGCTGGTCGGGCGAGAGGTCCTTTGCTTTGTGAACCATAAAAGTTTCCCTTAACTGAGAACTTTACCATGTATTGACGGTGATCCTGCCATTGAACCCGCGTGTGCAGCTGAGCGTTCCAAGCGTGGCAGACCGTGTGTTGTTACACACCGCTGACGAGATGTCCACGGACCCGGCTGCCCAAGCACGCGAAGCGGCCATGCAGATTTCCCTGCGAACGCCTGGATGGTGGCTGCATACGGATCTGGATGTCCTAGCGGAGGTTGAATTCTCTGCTCGCGGCGCTCCTGGTGAGATTCATCTGGCTGGTGGGCTCAGTTGGCCACAGCTGACCGAGGTGGTTTCATCTGTTTTGCGCTAGATGTGACCTCTTATCAAAGCAGGAAAGTCGCACCTGACCCCAGGGCGACTTCTGTTGCGACGAACCGCGCCATTCCCGATAACACATGTCTCTGTTGATACGATCGAAGTGGAGCTTGCCAGACAAGTAGAACGACTATACGCTTTCTTGAAAGAATTCGATGTTTGAACATTTCGGACGGACCGAGAATGTTATCTCATTTGATGGGTCGACAGGCCCGAGGGAATATCCCGTCGCGCTGGAGGACGTTCGCCAAATACCTCGTATTGGCGGTCGCAGTGACGGCTGTCGTTTTGGAAATCAACTACGCCACGCATGACAAGGAACGTCTCTCCTTGAATGAGGACGTGCGCAACTCCCTGCTCGGTGGGTTTGTCAGACTCCCAGACGGCATCACGCATTACGAGCTTGGCGGACCGGCGGATGCTCCAACCGTTGTCTTGATCCATGGATTTTCGATTCCCGAATATCTCTGGGATCCAACGTTCGGTTACCTTGTGTCCGCCCGCTTTCGTGTCCTTCGATATGACCTTTTTGGGCGGGGCTATTCCGACCGTCCAAACCTGAACTACGACGGCAATCTCTTCGACCGCCAACTGATCGACTTGCTCTCGGCATTGAAGATTTCCGATCGCGTGCACATCGTAGGCTGCTCGATGGGCGGGTCCATAACTGTAACTTTCGCAGCACGCCATCCAGGACGTATTCGCAGTGTCACACTCATCGGTCCTGGCTACCTTTCAGGGGGACGGCTTCCGTTCCGCTTGCGCGAACCGATTATTGGGGAGTACACGATGGGAGTGTCGGTTGCTCCAAGTCTGCCAGAATCCCAAAGGGAAGATCTCTACCATCCCGAACGTTTCCCGGAATACGTGGAGAAATATCGTCCTCAGATGCAGTACAAGGGATTTCGTTCGGCGCTGCTTTCCACACTCCGGCATTACATCGTAGCCGACTCAAGCGGCGATTATCGTCGGCTAGGGCAGACTGGTCTTCCTGTACTCCTCATCTGGGGGAAATTTGATCGAGATGTTCCGTTGGCCATAAGCGAGAAGAGACTCTGAGCACGTGCCTCATTACGAACATCCGGAGATCGTCAACCCCATTATTTCGTCCTTCTTGAGGACCACTCAAAAGTAGTCCTGGAAGCAATGATGTCAGCTTCCCCGAGCGTGCAGCCGGTCGCGCCCTTCGAAAGTCTCCGAGCGACGTTCGTCACCGCAGGATGAAGTTCGTCCCATATTGCTTGTCGGAAGCGTTTTCGAGTTGATTGAATCGTCTCATAAACCGCGAAGTGCAGCTCATTTGAGTTTGCAGTGGGCAGAATTTGTCGCGTTGAAGAGCGGCACTTTCTCGCCCATGTGGAGGTCAGGGATGAGTGCTGAAAAGGCGAAGCTTCGTCAAGAAGAACATTCTTCTCAACAATCAGACGAACCCGCTGACGTTTCGCGACGTGACTTTCTTAAAATTTCCGGCATCTCACTGGCGGTACCGAATCGTCGTTGGACCTCAGGTAATTACCGTAGCAGGAAAGGAAGTGCTGGTGCACGGCCCCGGCAAGGTGCCGATGCAATTCACCATTAATCATAAGAAGTACAAAGCCTGCCTGGAGCCGCGGGTTACTCTGCTGGACACGCTACGAGACCAGTTTGGACTCACCGGGGCAAAACGCGTGTGCGATCGGGCAGAGTGTGGCGCTTGTACCGTGCTAATGAACAAAAAAGCCATGTATGCCTGTTCTGTGCTGGCGATTGAGGCCCAGGCAGCGGAAATACTAACGGTCGAGTCGCTGATGCGAGAAAACACTCTGCACCCAGTGCAGCAGGCCTTCGTAGATAATGACGCCTCACAGTGCGGCTTCTGCACACCGGGTTTCGTGGTGGCCTGCAGCGTCTTTCTCGACGAGCATCCCAGCCCCACCCCCGAAGACATCCGCCGTGGTTTGGCGGGCAATTTCTGCCGCTGTGGAACTTATGACGGAATTAAGAAGGCGATTGCCCAACGGATGCAGAGAGGAGCATGAGCATGCCTGACTACGCATGGCCCGATACAGAACATCGCACTCTGATTGGAAAGCGAATTCCGCGCGTAGATTCACCCGCGAAAGTTTCCGGGCAGGCCAAATACACGTACGACGTGCGCCGTCCCGGCATGCTGTATGGCAAGGTGCTTCGTTGCCCATACGCTCACGCGAAGATAATCAGTGTTGATACCAGCGCCGCGCAAAAGATACCAGGCGTCAAGGCTATTCACATCGTCCAGCAACCGGGTTCAACGATTTTCTGGGCTGGTGATGATGTGGTGGCGATTGCCGCTGTTGACGAACCCACAGCCGAAGATGCAGCGCGCGTAGTCAAGATCGAATATCAGAAGCTGCCGCACTTCGTTAGCGATGCGGAGCCTCCACCGAACGTCGCGGAGCCTGCTGTTGGGCCGCTGAGCCAAATCGACATTTGGGACTTGGAACTGCCGGAAGAGCAGATAGCTGCTGAGGTAAGAAGGCGCGGAGTCAGTTTCCGAGCCACTCAGGCGGTGCTGGCTCAATTAAGAAGATTCAGAATGCCCGAGGTCATTGTCGATGCTATTGCCAGAGCTCCATACAGGCCCTTGACAGACGAGACCTCAGGTTCCTTGTACCAAAGAGTGGCAACTGAGACGAAGGGAGATCCCGACAAGGCACTTGTAGAGGCCGAGGTTGTATCGGAAGGGCTTTATGGATGTTCAGTTATCACCCACTGCTGCCTTGAGTCACACGGTTCCATTATGGAGTGGCCGGAAAGGAATCAGCTCTTCTCCTACATGTCCACGCAGGGTGTCTCGGCCATTGGCGCCCAGCTTGCTGATCCTCTGAACGTACCGGCCGCCAATATCCGAGTGCACCAGGACCACATCGGCGGGGGTTTTGGAAGCAAGTTCGCGGTCGACCGCTGGCATGTGGCGGCTGCGCATCTTTCAAGGAAAGCAGGCGGCCAGCCCGTGCGCATCATGCTGGAGCGCGATGCGGAATTGGAAGTGGCGGGAGCGCGTCCCTCGGCCTATGCTCGCGTCCGCGTAGCAGCGAAGAGAGACGGCACAATCACAACGTGGGAATCGCGTTCGTGGGGCACCGGCGGGCCTGGGGGCGGAGGTATGGTCCCTCTCCCGTACATTTTTGATGTCCCTAACCAACGCAAAGAGCACATTGCCGTCCGAAACAACATCGGCCCAGGACGGGCCTGGCGAGCGCCGAGCCACCCGCAGGCGGCAGTCATCACCATGGGCGCGCTTAACGACCTCGCTGCCAAGCTGGATATGGATCCATTGGACCTGTGGATGAAGAACCTCGACATTGCGGGCCAGCGCAAGGAGACCTTCCGCGAAGAACTTGGTATCGCTGCCGAACTTATGGAGTGGAAACAGAAATGGCAACCACGGGGCCAAAACAAATTCGGAAGCCTCGCCCGAGGCTTGGGACTATCGATACATCTCTGGGGCGGCCGTGGGCATGCCAGCGACTGTGACCTCACAATCCACCCCGATGGTTCGGTGGACATCAAGATGGGTACGCAAGACCTCGGCACAGGAACACGCACTGTCATCTCGGTGGTCGCCGCCGAAACGCTAGGAATTCCCATTAGTGCCATCAACCTCCAGATCGGCGATAGCCAATTTCCGTCATCCGGCGTTTCCGGGGGATCATCATCGGTAGGTGCCGTCAGTGCCTCGACGCGGCGCGCAGCAATCGATGCGCGTGATGTTCTTTTCTCCAAGGTCGGTCTGGTGCTCAATGTTCCGCCTGACCAGCTCGAGTGCGTGAACGGCACGGTGCGTGTGAAGAACAATCCCAACAACTCTCTGAGCTGGAAACAGGCCTGTTCGAAGTTGGGAGTCATGCCTATCACAGTGCGAGGCAGGAATCCCAATACCGTCAAGCCGCCAGACCTCACCGGAAGCGGTGTTGGTGGCGTACAGATGGCCGAAGTCGAAGTCGATATCGAGACCGGTGTCGTGAAAGTCAAGAAGATGGTGGCGGTGCAGGACTGCGGCCTGATCATCGATCTCAAGACGGCTGAGAGCCAATGCCTGGGTGCGCTGATCATGGGCATCAGCTATGCCCTGTTTGAAGAGAAGATTATGGATCTGACGAGCGGCCGCATGCTGAACGCGAATATGCAGTTCTACCGGCTCGCTGGCCTCGCCGACATTCCTGAACTGGTGGTGCATTTCATGACGGGTAAAGGCTATGACGAGCGCGGGGTGATCGGCTTGGGCGAGCCACCAGTCATATCGCCCGGGGCCGCCATTTCAACTGCAGTGGCCAACGCCATCGGTGTGAGCGTGCCCTTCTTACCACTTACGCCTAACCGTGTGCTGGATGCGTTGGCTCGGAAGCCAGGTGCATGATGCGAGCCTTTGATTATGTAAGTCCCTCCACCAAGGTGGAAGCCATCCATCTGTTGGAGACAAGATGGGGAAAGACGGAAGTGCTCGCGGGCGGCACTGATCTGGTCGCGCTGATGAAGGATGATGTCGTGGCGCCGATGCGACTGGTAAACATTAAAGATATCAAGGAACTGAAGGGTATCGTTTCCGGCAGAGAAGGATTAGGCATCGGCGCCCTGAACACGCTCGACGAACTCGCCGACAATGAGGAGCTCCGAAGGAATTATCCCGCCCTGGCAGATGCGCTTGTGGACGTCGCCAGCACGCAGATTCGCAACGTGGCCACGCTGGGAGGAAATCTATGTCAGCGTCCGCGATGTTGGTATTTCCGCAAGGGATTCGGATTGCTTCCGAAAGACGAAGCGGGCAAGGACTTGGTGTCAGAAGGTGAGAACCGATATCACGCGATTCTCGGCAACGATGGCCCCGCGAAGTTTGTAAGCCCGTCTACGATTGCCTCGGCGTTGATTGCCTACGGGGCCAAGATCAGGATCGAAGGATCCAATGGCCACCGCGAAGTGCCTCTAAACGAGTTCTATCGAATCCCCAAAACGGACATTGAGCGGGAATATGATCTTCGTGCAAACGAAATTGTCACGGAAATCGTGATTCCCTCGGCGCAGGATGTGAAAGCAGCCCATTATGAAGTCCGGCAAAAGGAAGCTTTCGACTGGCCCCTCGCCGTGGCGGCGGTCGCGTTAAAAATGAACGGTTCGCGTGTGCTGTCGGCGCGCATAGTGATGGGGCACGTTGCGCCCGTACCGTGGCGGTCAGCAGAAGCTGAGCAGCTCCTCGCCGGAAGCATAATCAGCGAAGAAACAGCGCGGAGAGCAGGCGAGGCGGGGGTGAAAAATGCGACGCCCCCTTTCGCACAATGCCTATAAGGTCCAGCTGGCACGTGTCGCAATCAAACGGGCAATTCTGAAAGCCGCGTCCGGAGGTGCCGCGTGAGTCCTCAAGTCGATCGATTCAACACCGATCGTCCGGATTTGTGTCCAGCTCTCCGCTGGAAGGGGCAGTTCATTGTGGCAGAACCTGATCCGACGGTGCCGCCCTCGAATGAGGGGCTATTCTGGTGTATCCACACTCAGACTTGTATTGGTCCCGATGGCGAATTAGCCGATCCCGGCAATTGCAGCTCAAGAAGTCGTGTCTGCCATGGCGCTGGCAAGTGTGGGCAGGCATCAGCCACCTCGCCGGTCGTTCAACGCTGATTTCTTGATTGCGTACTGCTAGGTCTGCACCCTACGTTTAGCTTCAATGGCAAAGACGATGCCATAATGAAGCCTTGGAAGCGCGGACGATTGCAAGTTGGAGTTGAATCGCATGTTTCAGAGCGCGTGGGGCCGCTGGGCCCTGATTGTCCTCGGGTGGACGATCCTGTCCCTCCTCTTCGTTCCAGAAGCCTACCTGTTCTTCCTGTACCGCGGTGATTCAATTCCGTTAAGCAGGATGGTGGCGCTGACGCTAGCAAATGCTGGCATTGTCCTACTTTTTTTGCCTGGCATCGTCTGGCTTGCCTGTCGATATCCGTTTGAACGTGGAAAATGGCGGAAGGCGCTGTTGGTCCACATCCCTGCATGCCTTGTTTTCTCGCTGAGCCATTCATGGTTATA
>QIAB01000163.1:0-429 GCA_003225455.1 Acidobacteriota bacterium | reverse complement strand
TCGCCGAAGCTTTTCCACATGCTCTTCTTACGTTTTCACCCGAATCTCCTGACGTACTGGGCTGTTGTCGGTTTTTCATCAGCTATCGATTATTGCCAGCGATACAAGGACAGGGAGAGGCAACTTGCCCAGGCGGAGCTTCACCTCTTGCGTGCTCAGCTCCAACCGCACTTTCTGTTCAATTGCTTGCACACCATCTCAGCCATGGTGCACGAGGATGTGGCTGCGGCGGACCGCATGATCAACCGCTTGAGCGACTTGCTGCGGGTTGTATTGCAGAGTATCGGGCAGCATGAAGTGCCACTGCAAGACGAATTGAAATTGCTGCAGTCATATGTGGAGATCGAGCGGGCCAGGTTTCAGGAGCGCCTGGCGCTGGACTTGCAGATCGATCCAGAGGCTTTGGATGCGCTCGTGCCCAGCATGATG
>QIAB01000162.1:1550-6493 GCA_003225455.1 Acidobacteriota bacterium | reverse complement strand
CGCCGGGCTGAAACGTCGAGATCCCCACTTTCAGCAATGTGCGCCACGGCGTGGCCGGCGAAAGCCCATCGTTCGCGTTGCTCCCGCTAGGGTCAACGTAGTACGTCGTAGCCGACGCCGTCGCGCAAAACAGCGCCACAATGATTGCCAGTCGTCTCACTTGAATCTGATCTCCTCGCACTTGGGTTTCACCAGCATCAGCAGATTGGTGCACGAAAGATGTTTGCGGTCGGGCCCGTGGCACTCAGTCTTCTCGGTCAGTCGAACTTCCAATACGCACGGCCTCGGAAGCACGATCTCCATCGGCTGTGATCTCAGCGCCATTGCTGCAGCCGCGAGCACCACCATTAGCGCACAGACTCTTCCCTTGAAGTTTCGAAGCCTCATGATTGTTGTGGATTAGTGAGAACTAAGAACTGGGAACTAAGAACTAAGAACTGCCTTACTGAATTGACCAGGTTGGAATCGTAGTTGCCGCATACGAGTCACTAGGGATTGTGATTGAATTCGGCAGAGTTCCGCTTGTAGTTACGCTTTCCTGGACAGCTCCCGCGAATGTGAATCCCACGCCGGTTGAACTGCCAATCAGCGCCGCGCACGAGCTGGTGCAGTTGGTTGAGATCGCCAGATAGTATTTACCCTGCTTGATGGTCGCCGAAGCCGTCCAGCTCGATGTCTTCCATCCTGTAGAGGGCGCGAAGCTGGTGCCTGCCGTGCTCCCAAGATGTGCCACCAGAGCTCCAGAGCTGTTGTAGAGACCGATGTCGTAGTTGTTCGCGGTATTGTCTGCTGTCTGCACGTTGTAGGTGACTTGTGTAGTCGTGAGTGGCGTAGCGCTGGTGTATAAGACGCCATAGAGCTTGGCCACGTTCGCGCTCGTCAGGAATGACACCGTGCCGCTTGCGCTCGGTTGCGTGAACCAGGGAACCTGGCTGGGTCCGGCCGCCGGTGGCTCCATGGACATGAAGACAGAATAAGTTCCGGCGCTCGCGTTCGTGCTTAATGCTCGGCCGATCACTTGCGTTCCCACCGGCCGTGTTGCGCCCGTGTCATGACAATCTCCTGCATTCGTGACGCTAGCGACGACGTAATCTCCGCCGGTGGTGCCGCCATCAAAACTGCATTGTGCATAGCCTCGGTACGCAATCACGGCATTACCGCTTGTGCCGGCTCCGCCACTCACGACTCCGATCACGCCATCCGTATCGCTGGTCCCGGCTTTCACTGCGCATGAGGAACTTGCGCCGTTATAAAAAGTTAAGGCTGGTCCCCGTCGTGCTGTCGTTGCACGGCTCGAAAGTAAACGCTCCCGAACCACTGATGTCGAACGACGTTCCGGCGTAAATTGTCTTCGGCTTTAACGTCGCCGAGCCAATATTGAACGAGTTGTCCGTAAAGGGCTTCAGTGTTGATGCTGTGTCCAGCGCCCATCGCACCGTGCTCCCGATCAGAAAAGCAATCCCTTTCTGAGTCCCGGTGCCGGCATTCTCACTTGCTAGCGCGAAGTATCCATCCGCATTGTCCCATTTCAATCCGACGCGCTCATAATTCGACGCGTCCGTTCGCGTGCCATAGACTCGCAAGCTCTGCGGAGTCGTCCCGTTGTACTCCTCCAGCGTGTTCGCATCGGGATTGAAAACGTTTAACAGTCCTAGCTGCACTGCTTGCCCATTGTTGCTGATGACCTTCGGGCAATGGCATGTCGAATCGAACCAGAAGATTCCATAATTCGCGACGCCTGCAGGCGGAGTCGTTTCGGCGAGCTGAATCACGTCCGCAGTGCTGCAGTTAGCATTTCCATTGGCCTGAATTCCAGTTGCGAAGCTGTTACTGCACTGGGTGGGCGTCTGCGCCAATGCGGTTGCGGTTGTTGCATTGCCGGCAAAATTCCCGGTCACGTCAAGCTTTGCCAGTTCCACTACCGCGGCGCCATTTTCGGAAACCTGTAGCTTCCCATTCGTCCCAAACCCCAGCAACGACTTCCCCGATGCCGCCGTGCCTAGCGTGCCGAAGCTTCCGGTCACGCTCCACGGGCCTGTGCCGGTTGATACAAATGAATTCGCACTGACCGTTCCGGAAACCGTCAGTGCGCTATCCATCTGTACGTTCGTCTTGAACTCTTTTAAATTTGCGGCCAAGCGCTCCAGCCAGTTGGTGCCATCGCCGGTGTTGCCGATGTATTGGGAAACTGATTTTGGCGCGCCAATGCTGATGCCAATGTTTGCCGGATTTCCATCGCCCTGGTCATATCCGACGTAAGCATCGTTTGCATCGTTGGCCGGGCGATTATTCGCAGTAGCAATCGTCTTTTGAAAATTAGAATCCGAAAGCGTGATGATGTGCCCGGGAGCGGTTCCCAAGGTAGAGAAATTTAATCGCCCCTTGAGATTTGTTTTCTGTCCTGCATCCTGGTTTGGTTTTACCGCCAGCAGAAATGCGCCCTGCTCGAAAAAGGTGGAGGGCGCCATTGACGAGTAGCAGCTTATCCACATGGGCGTCCAGCCTGCGATTGCATCGCAGCTTGAGGAGATGACCGCTGGCGCAACCGTGCCCTGCACCGCGACCACGTTGCTGGGCACACTTTGCAGCCACGCGCGCGCTCCGCTCAACGGGCTGCTTGAGTCCTGGTTCGCTCCTAACACCAGATTTCCCGCCCAGAAATCCAGCAGCGGAAAATAAGTCGGGGTTGCGACCGTGTATGGTTGCAGCGCCGCCTGCGTATCAGTGAAAGTGCATACGCCATTCGAACATGCCGAACTGCGCAATATATTTGTCACAACCGCGTAATTTCCTGTCCCGAACGGGGCCTGTTCGCGAAAGTTAGGGACGGGAGTCACCCTCAGCAGGTCGAAAGAGTTGACCACGGCAATATTGGGCGTCGTTACCGTGATGTTCCCAGTTCCGTTACTGAGTGCTTTGCCGGCATAAAGAGGATTAGAGGGGCCAAACGTCGAGTGTCGCGCGACAATGTAGTAGCGGTAATCCGTGCTGCCGGTATTCGCAAACTGCGGGACGGCTCCGCCAGTTCCGGTGCCTCCCTGCACGCTCACTGAGTTGCCTTGCGAGATCACCCCTGCCTGCCCAATCTGACCGAGAGGGTTCGCGCAATTTCCCACTTCCTCGTAGAGGTTCTCCAATTGAGTTCCGCCGAACCCACCGCGTTTGGTGCCACCGCGTACCCCGTATTGCGCATATCCTTGGATTACGCTGTCAGAAATCCGCACCGAATTTCCGCTTTGCCAGTCAATTCCGTTTCCTCGGCATTGCAAAGAGATGTTCAAATGCTTTAGCCAGCCCACGGCGGAGAAGGTGTTGAAAGGCCCGGGCGCGTAGACCACTGGATTGCAGACGGTTGCGTCGCAGCGGACTCCGTAGTTGCCGCTTGATCCGCCTAGCGTGGTATCCAGGCCATCCAGCAGGAAAGCCTGGTCGTCATCTACCTGGACATAGCTGCTGAAGGTTCCATTAGAAACCGCAACTCGCGTAGAGACATTAAAAATTCTAGTCTTTTGCGAGTTGACCTCGATGAAAGGTTTCTGTCCGTTCGCAATCGTTGGCCGCCCGCGTGGGTTGATAAGAGTGATGTCGGAAAACAAGTTCGAACTGCCAGGATCACCGACAAAAATACAGGAATCGTTCATCCAGCACTCTACGATCGATCCCGAGAAATCGACCACGATGTTGGAGGCACGAATCGAAATGCGCGCGAACGCCTTAAATTCGCCGGGTGGAACAACAACCTTCCCGGACTGTGATGTGCCGGCAGGATTCGTCGGCGCAAAGCGTGTTGCGACCAGAGCCTCCTGCAATCCTCCAGATGCGCTGCCAATCGCATATCCCGCCGTATGCGGATTCGCGGTTGTGAATTGGAGAGTCCCCGCCTGCCCGTTTCCCGCGCACGTTCCGCCGGTGACCAGAACTGCCTCGGCTGTGCCGGCACCGGAGATGTAGATGTAGTACTGCGGTTCGGGTCCACTCACGCCTGCCGGACAAATCGCCAAATTGACAGTTCGCAGGCCTGCCGTGCTCAAATCTGCTGAAGGAGATTGCGACCAGTTGAAGTCCGGAGCATACTTCACGGCTTGCATTCCAGCCGTAACACCTCCACCCGCTCGTGGTTGATATTTTCCAAGAGAAGCAACGTAGGTGATGACCTGATTATCAGTCGGGGATGCTGTGTCTACCGGCACGCTCTGAATTGACACCGCGTTGCTGCTGGTGCCGCAACCTCCCCAAGTCGAGTCTCCGTGCAGACATACTCCGCTGTTCGAAGTTCCATTTCCTAATTGAGCAGAAGGAACAACTCCATTGATCAGGTTTGCTTTCACCGCCAATCCCGTATCCACATAGTGCTTATCCGCGGCCTGATTCGGTGCTGTGGGATCCGCTGGCAATTGCAGCGGACCGGTCATTGTGTCTCCAGATTTGCTGACGAAGAGCCCACTGCCCGAAGTGGTGACCGCTGCATCCACATACGCTTTATTTACTGCATCGGCGCTCTGCACCGGAGTTGGGAGGCTTGGCGCTACCGCGAACTGCTTTGTCCCGGTGATGGTTTCGGCGCCGTTGAGATGGACCACCGCCGAATCGTTCGCCTTCGTGGCGACAGCCGCGTCCACATACTGCTTTGTCGCTGGGGGCGCCGCAGAACTCCCCGAACCTGGCGTCGTCCGAACCGTCGCAATCGTGGTTGGACTTGTTGTGCCGACCGACCAGAACTCTGTTTTGACGCCGTCGCTTAATTGGTAGACGACGGTGTAGAAGGTATTGGCTGGCGCGGCGCCCGAGTTGGGCACAAGCGCGACTGACAGCGCCCCTCCCGCCCCCAGCGTCACGCTCTTTGTGCCAGCCGCGACCGCCTGCCCGCTTGCTGTACTGAATGTAGGCCAGGAAATGAGCAACGTACCGGCTGCCGGTGTCCCATCTGCGCGGTAAACGGTGTC
>QIAB01000162.1:0-1513 GCA_003225455.1 Acidobacteriota bacterium | reverse complement strand
CACAGAGCAGCAAACAAAAAAGCCGCCTCTTCCGGCGGCAGTGGTCCAACATATTTCCTCCCTTGCTCATTGCCAGTCCTTGGAATTTCCATCGAAGGAGCACATCAGACACACGTGTGCGAGCCTCGTTGTCTCCCAATCAATCTAAGCTTCTGGGTTTTGCGGATAAGATACAGCTTACGCGAACTGAGAACTGATTCCGGGAACTAAAAATTTAAACTAGCGCCCTTGGCGTTAACTGTGGGCGACGCACCGGCGGAGAATATTTTTCTGCACGCAACTATCTTACTGTCCGAGCAGATTGCTCGAGGAACTTCTCGACGCTGCGCACGTACACATCCGCAAAGTCCACTACCGGACGCTTGGTGCCTATCAACCTCATTGCATCTTTCACGTTCCAGCTCAGCGAACAAAGTATCGCCAACGTCATCATTGGAGCGCGGTGCACACCGGCTGCGCAGTGAACCAGCAGCCTGGTCCCCTCCTGGTCCAGTGCCTGCAAAGCGAAATTCACCCCACGCTCAAAGAGTTCTGCTGGCTTTGGCTGGAAATCGTCATCCGTCGGAGTCCATTTCACGATGATGTTGTACGGAGCAGCGAGCGGTGTGTCATCAAACTCGATCTGCATATCCAGAATATGGCTCACCCCGGCGCGGGCCACCATCGCCATGTTCTCTGCCGTCCAAATTCCCCCTCCGACCGCGATCCGGCCGGTCACCCACGTCATATCCATGCTGCGATTCCCGCCGTCCCGCTCCACTCGCTGGGGCCGCCATTCCGCGGCTGACCATCGACTTCTGATTAATGACCAATGGTCCCTGTTCATTCTACGGTATCGCCCGCATGAGCTGCGGAATCCAGTTTGCGATCCTGTGTGACCTTAGCTGCCGGCATTGGCTCGTCCGGCAAACCCAGCTGGAGCAGAAGCATCCGCGCAAGCGAATCTTCCGGCGCAGTTTCTTCCTGGGGCGGTGCCGGAAACAATCCGATCATTTCAAACAGGTATTTCATGGCGGCATAGTGACCTTCGTTGACCTGTTTGATGGTCTCCGTCACCATGCCCACCGCGCTTGACTTAACGAGAGTTGTAATTTCCTTTCGGAGTTCGGGGAAACTTCTTGCCTGCTCGCACTCAGTCACCTTCAATTGAGGGTTTATCTTGTCCCCTGATGCATCCATAGTCGTCTGGAATCTGAAAACCTACCCCAAAAAGTTCGGGCGCGCCTGCCGGCGCGCCCGGGAATCTTTTTTTACTTTCTAAATTTAGCATAGCAGATTGCAGGGGGTAAATGGGACATGGTTCCGAAAAATTTATTCAAGATTATGCACTTGACACACAAGCGATAATAAAGGTGCCGTGACAGGGTGACCAAAGTCTCTGGAAACATTGGAATTAAGAGTAATATTATAATGCACTAATGTTGGTGCAGTACGGGGCAGCAATACCTATACAATTGTATTTGCAGGGAAGGGCTTGACGAGTATGATTCCTTCCTTAAGGTGACACTACGAT
>QIAB01000161.1 GCA_003225455.1 Acidobacteriota bacterium | reverse complement strand
TGAATCCCCAATGGCCAACTTTCAGCCAATTCTTCACGCTTCCTCACACTTGTTCGGGCCAAGGAATTGTCAGCAAAATCAGCTCTGATCCCCCGATGAGAGCGGCGGCGTGAAAATAGGGTGAAACTGGCGATTTGAAATTCCAATCAGATTTTACGCTTGGAGAGCCAGACAAGAGTTGGCTTTGGCTTCGCAGAACCGGGCAGTGATTTTAGGCCGGAGCCGATGGTGGTTCCAGTTGTTCCTTCATTCTGAAACTACTGCCTTCCAGCAAAATGGTTTCGGCATGGTGGAGCAAGCGGTCGAGCACGGCGGAAGTGATGGTGCTGTCGTTATTGAAGATGGATGGCCATTGCTTGAAGGCTTTGTTGGTGGTCAGCACGATGGAGCCGCGTTCATACCGTTGGCTGATGACCTGGAAGAGGAGATCGGCGCCGTGTTGGTCGATGGGCAGATAGCCGACTTCGTCTAAAATCAGCAGTTGCGGGGCGAGGTATTTTTTGAGTTGGCTGCGCAAGCCGCCGTTTTTCTGGGCGGCGGAAAGTTCGTTAATGACGTTGATGGCGTTGGCAAAGAGCACGGAGTGTCCTTCCAGGCAGGCGGCGTAACCCAGGGCGGTGGCCAGGTGGGTTTTGCCCAAGCCGACGGTGCCCAGGAAAATAGCGTTGCCTTTGTCTTTGATAAATTGGAGGCGGAAGAGGTTTTGCACTTGGAGGCGGTTGATTTTTTTGGGCCAGTCCCAGCGGAACTGTTCGAGGGTTTTCAGGACCGGGAAGCGGGCTTCTTTGACCCGCCGCTGGATGGTCCGTTGACGGCGCTGGTTGACTTCGCCTTCGATCAGGTGTTCGAGGTAGTGGACGTGAGTCCATTGCTGCTCGCCGGCCTCTTGGGCGGTGGCCAAGTAATATTCTTTCATGAAGGGCAATTGGAGATAGCCAAGGTGTTCGGGCAGCAGTGGAGCATTCATAGAGGGGTGGAGGTGGAGGAGAAGGATCGATTTATTGGCGGTGATAGGGAGTGAGATCCGCAGCGGGGATTTCCAGTTCCAGCAGGTCTTGGCGTCGGGTCAGGTGCAAAGCCGTTGGGGTGACGGAGGGGCGCTGGCGTTGTTCGAGAATGTTGGCGATGTACTCACAGCCGTAGGCTTCGAAGGTGAGGGCATCTGCAATGGCCCGCGCTACCTGATCTACTCCGTAGATTTCGCTCAAGGCGACGATCTTCTGGATATGATGGGGTGCGTTGAGCCGTTTTTCTTCCAGCTTGCGGCAATAGTCTTGGGCGCTGGGAGTCAAATTCAGGAAGGCCAACAAGAGCGTTTGCTGACGGGCTTTCAATCGCTGGGCCAACAGTTCCTTGGTGTGATCGGGATTAGAGATGTCCTGGCGGCGGTCGTAGGAACGAGGATGGGTGGCGATGAGGGTTTCGTTGTGATAAATGCACAGCCGTTCGGGATAGAGTTTGAGAGTGAGTTTTTGGGAAGCGTAGAGATGTGGAATGGAATAGCGATTGGCCTCAAAGATCACGCGGCAGCGGCTGCTGGCCGTCACGGGCTTGAGCGCGGCGGCGTCGTAAGCCAGAGCGGGCAAAGATTTGAGGCGGGCTTTTTCCTCCTCGAACAGGTCGAGGGGTTTGCGATGAGTTTCCCCATGGATACGGACGTTGGCAACCGTGCGCAGCCAATGAATGGCGGCGGGATTGAGCACCTCAAAAGAAGCGATTTGCAGCCCTGAGAGAAAATTCTTTTTTACGTAGCCGACGCCATTCTCAACGCGCCCTTTTTCATTGGGTTTGCGCACGGCACAGGCGATCGGCTGGAAGCCGTAATGTCCGGCAAAATCCAAATACCGCGGATGAAACTGAGCTTTCTCTCCCAGGGGGTGGGTGAGCACGCCGGTTTTCAAATTATCGATCATGACTTTTTCGGGCGCACCGCCAAAGAACGAGAAAGCATTTTGATGGCAGGAGAGGAACTGCTCCATCCCCTGGCCCAAGGTAAACTCCAGATAAGAAAGCCGGCTGTAACAAAGCACCATGACAAAGAAGGATAGCCGCCGCCGGGTCGACCCGACGGAGACCGAGCCGAAACTGCCCCAATCGGCCTGCGCGCATTCTCCGGGAGCAAACTCCAGCGTGAGATAGGCGGCCTTGCGGACCGGACGGACCAAGCGGACGAAATCCTTGAGAATGCTGTAGGCCCCGGAGTAACCTTGGAGTTTGAGCTCCTGGAGGATTTGCTGGGCGCTGTAAGAATGACGTTCGAGCATAGCCATGATCTGGCCTTTGAACGGATCGAGCTTGCTCGGACGCTTGACCGGACGCCGCGCTTGATAGGTGGGCTGCTTGACCCATTTCTCGGCCGTTTTGAGATCCAACTCCAATTCAGCAGCAATCTGCGCGGCGCTGAGGTTTTTCTGATCGAACATCTGCCGGAGTTGGCAGAACGTTTCGTAACTGATCATGGCGTGCCTCCTTTGGATTGAAACACCCGGCGAAGAATATCGCCGGCCGATTGAGGGAGGCCGGAACGATTTTCCTCTTTGGCCAAAGGGGCTGCGTCCAGCGCTAACACTTGGTAAAGCGGTTTTTGATACGCCACCAGTTCAGCGTCCACCAACTGTTGGCGAGCAGCCGACAATTGAAGAAGGTCCATCCGCAGGCGCCGGCAGACACTCGCATCGGAGTAGTAACTCAAGCCTTGCGCATCGGCGACCGTGACCAAAAACAAGTACAGAGCCAGTGCGCTGTGGTCGCAACGGCTGATGAAGTTCTGGCTGACCAGACGATGATCCAGCCAGTTGAAGCCCGGAGGCACCTGGCGAAGCCGCTCAGGTCGAAGGACGCGTTTGACAATCATAAACAGGTTGGGATTTGGCCGGGACTCCAAGTCCCAGAATATCCCGCCCTCTAGCTTCGAGTTTGCGGGTGGTCGAAGCGATGTCCTCTTGTAACGCAGACCCCGTGAACATCGAGATCAGCCCAATAAAGACAGGGTGATCGGCGAGGCAGACATCTTGTAACGTACTAGAACTCTGGCCAGGATGCGTTACAAGAACTCTGCCCGGTTCAACCCATTGATCCGCAAGCACTTGAGGGGCTTGGGCTGGGGCAGAGGGGACAGATTTCTTCCTCCAATAGCCCGGATGAGCCTTGCGCCACTCTTGGACGCGCTGGACATTTTCCATGCCGCGGAAGTGATCCCGGTTGGCGGGCTTGCTCAACCAGCGGCGCTGACTTTGGGCTTTGCTGGCGCGGCGGCAATCGGGCTTGGAACAGTAAAACTGGTGATAAGCGTTGCGGTAATCGACGACAAAGAACTCTTTGCAGCCACGGCACTTGCGATGATTCGAATTGGAGCCCATGACTCCGATCCAAGAAGGGAAGAAAAAGGAAGTGATGAAACATCAGTCCCGCGCCGAAGAAGAGAAAAAAGGAAGAAGGAAGAAGACTTTTCAGGCGAAGATTTCGAAGAAGACCGCGGCGGAAGAAAACGGAATTTCAAACCGCCAGAAATGCCCCAGTTTCATTTCGCCGTTGGCACCAGAGCGGGTGCGGCCTTGTGGATCGGGCTCGCCGGGCGGTTGGATTGCCGCATGTCATGACGAAAAGCGTGTGGCACGCAATCCGCTAAAGGTTTGGCCAAACACGGCACAATTTAAACGCAACGACCAGACGAATATGAAATCTAAGTCCCTCCTGCTCACAC
>QIAB01000023.1:37136-38922 GCA_003225455.1 Acidobacteriota bacterium | reverse complement strand
TAGAAGGTCAGCACCAGATGAGCGGTGCCGTCAGCGGTGGAATTGTCAACGGCCAGGCCGGGGATGAAGTGATCCACCCCACTGTCAACCGAATCAAGCGGGATGCGCGTCAGCGCTGACCAGTTGATGCCATCGGTGGAGGTGCTCAAGACGAGGTCACTGGCCGTACACCCGGGTTCAAAACGACAGTCCGACCAGACGACATAGACTTGGCCCGACGCGTCAATTTCAGCAGAGGGGAACGGGATAACAGCGCGAATGCTCCCGGCTGGAGCATGGAAGGCCACCGCAGTGACTTCAACCGGTTTGCTCCAGCGCGCGCCCCCATTGGTGGAGATGAAGGACAGGATGAGAAACTTCCGACCCGTGAAGCCGACTATCGGCACAATCACGGTCCCGTTCGGCTGCACGAGGGGTTGGCCCCCGATGCCGTGAGCGTGGTCGGCTGTTGGCTGTGCTGTTCCCCAGGTCTGTCCACCGTCGGTGGAGGTACTCATCTCAATCTGATCGACTAACTTACTGTCGTCAAACTCGGTATAGCAGTTGCCGTAGAACGGGCTGCTGGCCGTATTGTCGCAGACGGTCCAGTTCTTGTCCTTAGAATCACCATCGGCATTCACCACGACGGGATTGCTCCAGGTCAATCCCCAATCGGTCGAGCGGCTGACGAGCACGTCGACTTCACGCGTGTTGCCATTGGGGAAGAGGCCTAGGAAAGAGATCAGCCAGACCCCACCCTTTGCGTCATAGGCAACGGAAGCGTCGCTGACGCGAGCATAGATGCCCGCTGGTGTGGAGAAAGGGGTGGCGCCGGGCAGGAAGCCACTGGTAAAGCTCTTCCCCCCATTGGTGGACGTTGCGAAACCGATGTCGGAAGCACCGCCATCGAAGAAGCGACCCACTTGAAAGGCGGAAACGACGGTCGAGCCGAAGGCAAAGGTATCAGGTTCGACTTCCGTTCGGTGCTGGCTCGTACTGTTGGTAAACGGGTCGCCGCTGAGTTGGAGGAGGGTCACCCCGGCGAAGGCGAAGATGGTTGGCGAGAGGGCGAGCGTGAGTGCTGCAGTAATGCACGTCAATGTTCTGGATTTCATGTTGCCTCCTCGGGAGAGTTGGGAGTCGACGGGCCGGATCAGTCGAACCGCTGCGAAGAGAAGCGTAGGCGGGTACGGCTGAACGGGGCAAGTCTACTCGCAAAACGGGTTGTGTCAAGGCCAATCGTTGGGCTGTACACCTGAATGCCGTGCCAGACGGCGCTTTGATAGGAGCCGCTTCAGAAAGGGATGCATATCGGATGTGGAGGCACTGGAATTAAATCGGTTTTCTCGTCTCAGCGGCTTCGGACCGGGTACCGCTTCAGGAACTCATCGACATTATTCTTGATTACGGCTTGCTCGGCTTTCAGAGCGGAGTACAGTCGTGATAAGAGGAGTTGCCGCCTACGAGCATCTCTCTCAGAAGCAATCAGCTTGCAGCCACCTGATTTTCACTCGACACAGCACATTCCCTTATTTCGCGTTCGGTTTCTATGTTTAAGCACTATGGGCAGATATCGATTTCTCGACATCGAGTGCAGCGCGGTAATGCTCAAGCGCGAGTTTCACGGCGCGGATTTCAGTTTCGATTGCATTCGCCTTGTCACGAGTGTCTGTCGCCATCAACACATTGTTCAAGGCTTGCAGGCGTTCCTCCAGCCATTCAACGTGCTGTCTTACGGTGCGATCCATACCCGGCCCGACGAATCATTTCATCTATAGAAGGTATTCTCAGAACCCAACCCGCTACG
>QIAB01000023.1:1874-37063 GCA_003225455.1 Acidobacteriota bacterium | reverse complement strand
TCACGCCGCGCCACTGAAGTATGGGTCTACGGCAATTTCCCACTCCTCAAGCAGCCATTCCGGTATGTAACAGCGGTTTTTATTGCGCTCACACCATCCGCGCAACTCGCGTGAACCGGCACACGTTTGCCTTGTGAGTCCCAACCGTCGAACTTGTACTTCAAACGCGGTAGCAACGGCGGGAACGGGTCGAGCTGGCCGTCCCCAATTCGGATTTCCGCGTCTGCGAGTCATAGCTGGAGGAATGTTCCCAGGACCACAAGATGATACTCCGGTGACGCCGCATTTAGCAGCAAACACCAGCGCCTTCGTCGGCGAGCTTTGGTCTGGCTTTCCGAATTCCCTTTTGGGATGCGCCTCATTCGCGTTCATGCCGCTATCGAGCGATCTGTTTTTCCGGGTTCGCCGCACTTTGGACAAGGCGGACGACTTGAGGATACAGGAAACACTGTACTTCCAACTTGACTGCTACGCCCGCGCAGGCTTGTGGCGCGGCTTTTGAGCTAGCTTTCGAGGAAATGGAGAGACTCTGACTGTTAGACAACGGTAATACTAGATGTACGGGATCGAACGTTCGCAGGGGATATGGCATCGTAGTTGGCAACGCCAAACTGCGGTCGGTCATGCAACATTCCCGCTTAAGCATCGACATCCATCCGGACCTTGGCAAGAACCAGGCAGAAGACGAGGCCAGCACGCTCGGGCCGCGATCAGATAACCGGGCGAGATGGTTGAAATTCGCCGATTGTGCGCTGCATCCTCGCGGCGCAACCGAACACGACATTGCGGAGCTGACAGATTTGGCGCGCGACGAGCAAGAGATCATTAAGAGTCGCATTCAGCGTACCGCCCACGTAGTGAAGAGACAGAGCAAATCGAAGCATTAGATTTGCCGTTCGCCACTTCTAAAATGCGCCGCTTACAGTCGTAAAAACTGATAGGGCGAACTATGAACAACATCATAGCGAGTACCCTTTACCTCAAATCAAACGGCAGGGTGTGTTCCTTCTGTAAGGGAATCATCAATCACCGCCGCCCATTTCGTACTCAGGGAAAGATTGCGTTTACCGCGCCACAAGGGTATTCAGACCTGCGAGTCAAAGTGGCTTCTTGCCAACAGGGTCACGAATGGGTTGAGCTTTACGATGGACATGACCTGAGAACGGCTTTCGGAAATGCCAGCCCCTTCCGAGCACAGGTGTAAGTAATAGCTCGGCGACGTTAGAGCGGTGCTGGCCTCAATCCTCAGGGGGTCTGCCGATGGCGAATGCCGTCTTGATCGTAGATGAGAACGCGCTTATCCGTCAGGCGCTCTGTGAGCTATTTAAACGCGAAGCCGACTTTGAGGTGTGCGGAGAAGCAGAGAACGGGCAGGAGGCGATTGAAAAGGCTCAGCAGTTGCATCCTGATTTGATTGTGATGGACCTCTCAATGCCAGTGATGAATGGCATAGAAGCTGCACATGCTTTGAAAGGTCTGATGCCTATGGTGCCGATCATTATCTTTAGCGAGTACAGTGATGTGTTCTCTGCGGAGGAAGCTCGTTCCGTAGGTGTATCCTCGTTAGTCTCGAAGTCTGAGCACGCGTCAGTTGTGGTCGGCAAAGCCCGCAGTTTGCTCTACGACGTTGCCGCTTGACTGTGAATAGCGCACTCCGCTGGAGGGGGCAAAGGGATTGTCAAAATAGCGACAGGCTAACTAAAGTCAGGCCCTGCATCTTTAATCGCTATTGCAGCGCGGCGCTTCTCTCATTTCCGAATGGAGGTCAGTCTTCCGTATGGATACCCCACTAGGAGAGCACATCCGCAGGTTGGAAGATCGGCTGCGAGAACTCAACGTGCAGATCATGGAAGACAACAGAGATTTGGTGGACCGCAACCGCATCGAAGCCGACATCCGAGCCGCGCATATGGCCATCGCTCATTACCAAGCCGCACTCGAAGCCGAACACGAACTGACCAGTCATTGAGGGGAGGTCAGCGGCGGGTCCATCGAATGATTTCCTAGCCCGCCTTTTTCTCGGCTTCGACGACATATCCCGTTGCTTCTCGCCGCACATTTCTGAGCCGCATTTCTTTTTCATGTAGCAGACGGTTAATGTCAGAAATTTGTTTGAGCAAGCGGTTCAAGTCCTGCTCGTCAGCGGCTTCCACGCAGAGCCGCATCCAACGCTCTCGCTTTTCGGCTTGCATTGCCCTCCGCCATTCGCTGGCAACGGCGCAGAGCAAATCTTTTAGACAAAAGATGGGCCGTATTGTCAGCGATTTTGCTCCCAAGAATCAAGTGCAAATGCGTGCCCGTAGCCCGCTGGCAGCCATTTCTGCTGTTCACGGCAAACGTGACCCTAAAGCCTGCGTGACGGTTAGCTCAGATCACCCTCCTTCACTCGACGCAGGAAGTCTTGTGCTTCAATCTGCACCTTTCTGGCGATGTCGGGATCATGGTCGTTCTCGAACATGATCTCCCTTGCAGCAATCTCAGCCGCGTCTTTGGGCTGAAGCCGCGCATCACTAGTCCTTTGGCACGGTTAATCAAGCTGTCGGGAGCGAGTGACGCGACGGGCCGGTGCCCAGCACAATCATGTCTTTGGAATTTGGCCGAGGCGAGTCTGTCATAGGCCTTCTTTGCCTCAGGATCGCTCAGAAGCGAAGGAAGAGGAAACGTCCAGCCGCACTTAGAACAGGCCCAGCCCGTAAGGTGTTTATCCGACACCCACGTGAGTACTCTTGGCATAGCATTTTTTTGACTAGGCTGCGCCAGCCCCAGTAAGACCGCCTATTGCATCCTCTAGCGTCGGGAACGTGAGGAAAAGCGATTCTACGCTAGTGACTTTGAGCATTTTCGACACTCGCTCGCTTGCGCCGGAGAGCACTACTCGTCTTCCCACCTTTTGACGAGAAACGTAGGCAGAGATAAGTGCTCCCAATGCGGTTGAATCAATATAGGGAACATCACTCAAGTCGAGAATTACAGTCGAGAAGCTTTCCTCGCGCCGGATCGCACTCTGAAACAGGGAGACATTCTCCACGGTCAGCGGCCCTTTAAAACAAAGCACGCTCTGACCCTTAAGATTCCCCAATCGTTCGACATGAAGCGTATTTTCCACGGTCGGAATTGTACGTCCAGCAAGGCGGGGCGGATGTAATCGCTTGTCACGTTCCTCAAGTGCGCATGCTAGTTCTTCGGAGAGTTGTTTCAGTTTGGCAGAGTCCTGTTCGTGGGAAGCTTCTTCTGCGATCTCTTGCCAAGTCCTTTTTACGGGTCGTAGAGAATCGTTCCTTTCGTTTGGCATCGGAACGCCCCTAGGCGGAGGTTTTGAATCGCCGCAATATATCATAAATGTTTAGCACACAAGGGCTTTAAAAGCTGTGCAAATCCTGTGCAGGATGGGCGTAATCAGGAGTAATACGTAATGTATAGTATTCGCGAACGTTGCTTCAAGGCGTCGTAGAATGTGTCCCTGAATGGCTGGTAGTTTGAAGTGACTAGATGTACTAGATGTTCCATCCGCAGACCAGGCTAAGAAATTGGCCGATGAACTCTTCGCATTATCCAACGAGCAGTCTGAGGCTCTGCGAACCGCAACGTACCTGAGCGTGAACGCGGTTCCGGTCAAAGACTATTGTCAACAGATCTCATCTCCTCCACCCATCAGGACTTCGGTGCCATATATGTGTGAGTGATCCGGTCATGCCAGCAGAGTTCGTCCTCATCCAGCATGCACCAGGCAAAGCCCAGTCCCAGGGACAATCCTGATAGCACGGAAGCCAGCACGCGCCAGCGCCGGATCGCACGCGGTACGGGCTTGCCGTCAAACCGGCTCAGTCGTAACTTTGTCATCTTCAGACCTGGGGTGGTGCCGGCGTGCACGAGAAAAAGGTATTGATACGCAATCCAAAAAACCCCGGTAAGGAGCATTCCCCAGGCAGCCCCTTGGGGCGGTGGAGGAACAATGGTGGCAATTCTGAAAAAGATGTAGCCGAAACCAGATAGTGCCGTGCACACAATCAGAATATCGATCGCGCTCGCGGCAATACGCCGCGTCATCGGCGCCGGTTGCAGCGGGATTTCGAAACCCGGACGCCGCTCACTTAGTTCTTCCTCGGCAGCTTCGATCAGAATGCCCCCCAGCGCAGGGGCGGACGGAACTATTTCGGGTGCCTCCAGAATTCGCGGGCGGTCCAGCACGGGTTCTGCCAATTCATCCAAAGGCGTCGGCGGGTCAAACGAACGGGGAAATTCAATGATCTTGGCGGTCGTTTCTGCGGCAGCTAGCTTCGCAAACAGTGGCTTCTCTACCAGGTTCTGGGTCTTCGGCTCGGTAGAGATGGCAACTCGCTTACTGTCTTCTGCCAGGGCTTGACGCGATGCCGCTGTTGGCAGAGCCGTCCAGTCGGGCTGAACCGGTTCGAATCTCAATCGCAGTGAGGGGTATCGTGGCGCTCTCGGCCGACGGCGCTCCCGATATTTGCTGAGACGTGCCGCCACTTCCCGCCGCCAATCGCCTGGATCATCCTCGGCGTCTGAGTCCAAATCTCTGGAGTTGGTTTCCGTATGAGTCGGGTAAGCGGCTTGCTCTTCTGCCGGGCTTTGCCTCTGCTCCGAGGCAGAGGCAGCGTCATCATCCCTGGCCGTTGTCACAGCTCCTCTGGCAGAAAGGTGTGGAGTTTGCTCCACCACGAACCTCCCTGCGGGCAGCAGGTCCGGCTGCTCTGAGCTGGCCGCGAATCGCTGCTCAGTCGTATCGAAGGCTTCAGAATCGATCAGGCTGTGCGCCTCGCGCACACTGCCTTGGTCCGGATCGGGTTCAAATCTAGATTTCATGCTGGAAGAAGCCGTAGCATTCCCGACCAGTGGCCAACCTTTGCTCCACGGCCAAGAGATGCCGAATCATCACCAAAGCAACCAGAGCGCAGTGCAGCGGATCGAATCTACAGGCGCTTTGCCACTCGGGCTGGCGCCATGCTAACTTCAAATACCCCCAGCGTTTTCTTTCTGGGATTTCGTGCGCTTGCAAAGATGACCCGCACACGATTGCTTATCACGGCGGCGTTCGTTTGTCATCTGCTAGTCGCGCCTCGCTTAGTTACCAGCCAGTTGCTTTCCTCTTCAGAGTCGAATGCGTCACCGCCTCCACCGTCAGCTCCTTCGGCTATCAGGAGTGAAGAAGTTACCATTCGCGCAGTCGAGCAGGAAAAAGATGGTCCGATCTTTCATCTCCGCGGAAAGGCAGAAATTCATTACGGCACATATGTTCTCTACGCTGATTCGGCGGACTACAACTCCGACACCGCAGATGCAACTGTGGATGGCCACGTCGTGCTGGATGGGGGTCCCAATGATGAGCACGTCAAAGCTACTCACGGAACGTACAATACTCGCGCTGAGACTGGCCGTTTTGAGAACGTACACGGGACCGCGGGCATCCGCATTCGAGGACGCCATTCGATTCTGACCTCGCCCAACCCGTTCGCCTTCAGCGGAAAAATCGTCGAGAAGACCGGGCCGGATCATTACCGTGTCTACGATGGCACCATCACCACCTGCGAATTGCCCCATCCCAGATGGCAGTTCAACGCGCACAAACTTGTTGTGGAAGTTGGCGGCAACGCAAAAATTTATCACAGCACATTCCGCGTCATGGGCATTCCCATTCTTTATCTGCCGTTCGCCACCCACCCCATTGAACGATCGCCGCGCCAGAGTGGGTTTTTGGTTCCGAACATCGGCCGGTCGTCAATCAAAGGTACCGTGCTCGGCGAATCGGTGTATTGGGCGATCAATCGCAGTACAGACGCGACAGTGGGAACACAATATTTTTCCAAGCGCGGGTGGGCGCCACAAGGCGAGTTCCGCACTCAGCCAAGTGAAACATCGTTCCTGGACTTCAATTTTTATGGCGTACTGGACCGCGGTTTTGGTCATCCCAAAGTGGACCAAGGGGGCGAGGATATCAGGCTCAGCGGGGAGCGTAGATTCGCGGATAATTTCCGTGGCGTCGTCGACATCGATTACCTCAGCTCATTCATCTTTCGCCTCGCCTTCAATGACGTTTTTACTGAGGCCGTAAACTCGGAAGTAAAATCGCAGGCCTTTTTCTCCAATGCGACTCGCGGGTCTTTCTATAATGCCTCGGTCCGCCACTATCAGGATTTCGAGAATGACACCCCTCCCCTTGAAGTCGTAAAGATAATTCATGCTCCTAGCTTTGAAGTCTCGGCGGTAGACCGCCAACTCGGACGCTCTCCCTTTTACTGGTCCTACGGCGCTGCACTCGAAGGACTCTATCGCAGTGAGCCGGGATTCCATACCGCCCCGCTTGTCGGGCGGTTTGACGTGGCTCCAGCGTTGTCCCTTCCGCTGGAGTTCTCCGGCTGGTCGTTTCGCCCCGAGATATCCCTGCGCGATACCAGCTACACCGAGCATTTACTGCCAAGCAGCGGAGTTGGGGTGGCGAGAAGCAGCGCCATCAATCGCAAAGCCTTCGAGGGATCGCTGGAAATTCTCCCGCCACCAGCGGGCCGCATTTTTGGCCGTGAATTTCTCGGCCGAAAGTGGAAGCATGTGATTGAGCCACGCCTAAACTACCGCTATGTCACCGGTATAAGTAACTTTGCTGAGATTCTGCGTTTCGACGAGCGTGACATCCTCAGTGACACGAATGAGGTGGAGTACGCGCTGGTGAACCGCCTTTACGCGAAGCGTAGCTCAGGCCAGCAAGAAGATTGCGGCCCTGAAGGAATGCCGTCGCTGACTGTGGGGAGACCGGGAGCACGAAATCCGATTCCTTGGGAGCGGGGCGTACCACTGGGCAACCCCTGCCAGAGCATTCCTCGGGTTCGCGAAATCGTTACTTGGGAATTGGCTCAGAAATATTTTATCGACCCCACCTTCGGCGGCGCACTCCGCCTTGGCACGCGAAATGTTTTTACTTCCACAGCCGATTTTACGGGAATTGCATTCCTCACAGATTCTAGTCTTCGTCGCTTCTCGCCGCTGGTATCGCGGCTTCGGGTCCAACCGACTATCCGTACGGAAGCGACGTGGGCGGTCGATTACGATTTCAACAGCGAACGCGTTAATGCCAGCACCGCGTTTGTAAACTATCGATTTGGACTATTTACGATCGGCGGAGGCGATGCTTACCTGCGGGCGCCGGGGGAGGCGATCTCCTCTACACACAATGTCCAGGGCCAGGGCTTTAACCAATTCCGTCTTCTGTTCGGCTACGGTCACACTGGCAAGCGGGGCTTCAGCGGCGCCACCAACTTCGGATTTGATGAAAATTTAGGTGTTCTCCAGTACGCGGCAGGCCAGCTTGCATATAACTGGGACTGTTGCGGGGTGACCCTTGAATACCGCCGATTCTCTCTAGGCTCGGTGCGCAGCGAAAACCAGTTTCGCTTCACATTTGCATTGGCTAATGTTGGAGCATTTGGCAATCTACGGCGACAGGAGAGATTGTTCTAGGTGTTGATTCTCAGTCTGCGCGGACGGCGGGAGCCGTTCTGCCTCAGCGTGGGCGCCGGAAACTGCGGAAGATCTGATTGCCGAAACCGGTATATTCGAAAGGTATTAACATATGGCAATGGATGCGGTTTCCCTAGCTTCGAAACAAGCCTCACTGAATGCGGGCCTGCACGCTCTCGGACGCACTCTGGTGGCGTACTCTGGCGGCGTGGATTCGGCCTTCCTGGCCTGGTCGGCCCATGAGGTACTCGGGAGTGGCATGCTGGCCGTGATCGCCGATTCTCCTAGCCTGGCCCGCACTCAACTTGCGGACGCGATGGCGTTTGCGGGCGAACACAACATTCCACTCAAAGTCATCGCCACTAGCGAACTCGACCGCCCCGAATACTCGCGCAACGATGCTTCGCGATGTTTTTTCTGTAAGGATGAACTCTTCACCGTGATGGAAGAGTTCCGCCGCGAGCATGGCTTCGAGTCTATTGCCTATGGAGTGAACGTAGACGACCAGGGTGATTTCCGCCCTGGTCAATTCGCCGCTAAACAGCACAGAATTGCTGCGCCGCTGCGCGATGCAGGGTTGACCAAACAGGATATCCGCGACCTCGCCCGCGCTGCCGGACTGCGCATCTGGGACAAACCTGCAGCCGCCTGCCTGTCTTCTCGCATCGAATACGGCCGGCCGGTAACGCGAGAAGCTCTCAGCGTCGTCGAGCAGGGCGAAGGCGCACTTCGTGCCCTCGGTTTCCGCCAGTTTCGGGTCCGGCATCATGGCGAGATCGTCCGCATCGAGATCGCGCGGGAGGAGCTACCACAAGCTCTGGATTCTGGAATGGCTGCTAAATTCACCGCTATCTTTAAAGCCCTCGGCTTCAAGTTCGTCACCCTTGATCTGGAGGGTTTCCGCTCCGGGTCCATGAATTCATTGCTCTCGCCTGAGGAACTAGCCCGTAAAATCGGTTGATCTCTACCGCCAAATTGGCAAAATCGGCAGTTTGCCAATTGAAGCTTGGCAACGGCAAATCAGCAATCCCCGGCCGCCTATCTCGCCTAGTAACTGTGAGATAATTAGTTGTTAATCCCCATGTACAGGCGGTTTCTAGTGATGTTTTTGCGGCGCTCTATTGTCGTGTTCGTCCTTATCTGCCTGGGCTGCTCGGCTCAGTCCGTCCCCCCGGATGTTGCCCAGCGCATTGAACGGCAGGTGCGTTCCTTCTACAGCGTCCCGGGAGGCGTGAAGATCAGCCTGAGCCCGCTGAAGCCCAGCGAATTTCCCAACTACGACGCTCTGACCATTACATTCGAGGGCGATAAAAAGCAAAACTATGATTTCCTGCTTTCTAAAGACTGTAAAACGCTGATGCGCATGGCCAAGATTGATCTCACCAAGGATCCATATGCCGAGCTGATGAAGAAAATTGATGTCGCTGGGCGGCCAACACGTGGCAACAAAGACGCAAAAGTGGTCGCGATAAACTATGACGATTTCGAATGCCCCTACTGTTCGCGCATGCACCAGACCCTGTTTCCTCAGCTGCTGAAGGAATATGGAGATCGTGTAGCCTTCATTTACAAGGATTTTCCGCTCGCGGAAATTCATCCTTGGGCCATACATGCCGCAGTGGATGCCAACTGCTTGTCGTCGCAGAACAACGATGCGTATTGGGATTTCGCCGACTACATCCACTCCAATCAGACCGAAGTTAATTCTGAGAAAAGCCGCGATGGCCAGTTCGGGGCCCTGGATCGCCTGGCGATGGTGCAAGGCCAGAAGCACAGTGTTGATGGAGCAAAGCTTCAGTCCTGCATGAAAGCGCAGAAGGATGACGCGGTCAAAGCCTCAGTAAAAGAAGGCTCCACGCTGGGGGTCGAGGCCACACCCACCATGTTTGTGAACGGAGAAAAGATAGACGGCGCCATGCCGATCAGCGACATTCGCGCCGTGTTGGATCGCGCTTTGCAGCAGGCTGGCGTGGCGCCCCCGATGCACGCCGCCACTGCAGCTTCCACTCCGTCGCAGCCGGCAAGCAAATAGTTCAATATTTTGACGGATATCCTGACGTGCCGCGTCCTGGGGAGGGTTTGATTGAACGGAAATTCCAGAGTTCATCTGAGTCTTGTATTGCTCGCCGGATTAATTGCCGCCGCAGTTGCATGCAGTTCCAAACAGGTCGGCAGCGATGTTGCTGCCTCAGTCGATGGCCGCAATATTTACCTTGCCGAACTGGAAAAGTATTATCAAAATCAGACCTCTGGCTCTGAACAGCAACCAACGGGAGAACAAGCCACCAGCCTTCGTCTCAGCATTCTTCGCGAGCTAATCGATAACCAAATCCTAATGCGGCGAGCGGAGAAACTCGGGCTTCTCGCCACCGATGAAGAAGTCAGCCGCAAGCTGAACGATCTGAAGTCGCCTTATAGCAAGCAGGAGTTTGAGGCCCGGCTCAAGGAAAAGAAAATCAGCGAGGATGACTTCAAGCGCGACCTGCGTCGCTCGCTTACCGTCGACAAAGTTTTGAATAAGGAAATCTCTTCGAAGATCAACGTCTCCGATCAGGATATTGCCAACTACTACAACGCTCATAAATCGGAGTTCAACCTCATCGAGCCGCAGTATCACTTGGCCCAGATCTTCGTCACCACCGCTCCGGGTCCGCAAGTACACAATCTGAAGAACGATAAGGCGCAGAACGAAGCGGAGGCCCGAAAGAAAATTCAGACCCTCGCCAATCGCCTCGATAGCGGCGACGATTTTGGGACTTTAGCTATGAATTACTCCGAAGATCCAGAGACGTCGGCCAATGGCGGTGATTTGGGGTTCACACCGGAGTCAGCGCTGCGCAACACCGATCCGACCACACGTGAATTGGTCACGAAGCTCAAGCCCGGCCAGTACAGCCCTATCATCACTGTCGCTAATCCTATGACCAAACAACTGGTGGGCTTCCGCATTGTTAAAGTTCTTTCCAAGGAGCCCGCCGGGCAGCGCGAGCTGGCCGATCCTCGGGTCAAGATAGCTATTCGTTCGCAGCTTCAGGAGCGCCGCGAGCAGCTTCTTAAAGCGGTATATTACGAAGTACTTCGCGATCAGGCGAGAGTAGAAAACTATTACTCACAGAAAGTTCTGGACAGCAACGGCACAGCTCAGTGAAAGAATCTGCTCGGGCTCGAGTCATTCCACAATCGCCAGCACGTCTCCGGCATTCACACTGGCGCCCTCAGCGGCCGCAAGTTTCTGCACAATCCCTTTCTTGGGCGATTTGATCTCATTTTGCATTTTCATGGCTTCAACAACCACAACGCCCTGACCGGCTTCGACCTGGTCTTTTTCGTTCACGAGCAGACGGACTACTTTTCCCGGCATCGGCGCCGTCAATTTACTCGAGCCTTCAGCCGTGCCAGTACCATCTCTACGGTTGCGCAAAGAGCGCGGATCGCGCAATTCGGCTGAATAGCGCTGATTGCCAACCCAGAGATGAAACTCGGCTGCTACAATTTCGCGCTTGACTTCGTGACTTTTGTTCTCAATCAATAGAGACATAACGCCGGGGCGAATGATTGCGGCGTTGACTTGAATTGTGCGGCCATTCAGACGGCAATCCCAGCCCGTAGTCGTCGGCTCTAGTTCGAGCCGGTAATTCGTACCCTCGATGCTGACGTCGTAGATCATGAATTTAAGATCCGCCAGTTGCACTACTTCGGACCGAAGCGCCTGCGTTACTGCCGCAACGCTTCGATGCGAGAGGCTCGTTTCCAAGTCGATGCCGCACGCGGTCCGGCTGCGGGGCTTTCATGGGCGATGCCGTTTCGCATCGGCTGAGCTGAATCCAGTGCTGCAAAAATGCCTGCCGCAATTGCCGCGACATCGGCGGCCTGATCTCCACGGCTGACGCGGTTTGTTCGCAGCAGACGATCCAGGTACCCTGTGTCCAGATTGGCAGCTTGAAAATCCTGATCGCTCAGAATGCGGCGGAACAGAGGAATGTTTGTTTTGATGCCGCCCACAAGATACTCATCTAACCCCCGCACGAGCCGCGAAATCGCCTGATCCCGATCGGTCCCATAGCCAATCAGTTTTGCTAACAAAGGGTCATAATCAATCGGCACGGTCCAGCCTTCATATATGCCGCTATCGCACCGAATCCCTGGCCCGTCGGGCGTCAGTAGAAGCGTAATTTTGCCCGGACTGGGAAAATAATTGTTGTCCGGATCTTCGGCGTAGATCCGGCACTCAATTGCGTGCCCGCGAATGTTCACCTCTTCCTGTGCAAAGCGCAACCTGTCTCCCGCGGCAATGCGAATTTGCAGATGCACGAGGTCCAATCCGGTAACCAACTCCGTTACCGGATGTTCCACTTGCAAGCGCGTGTTCATCTCAAGAAAATAAAAATTCCGGTCGCGATCAACCAGGAACTCCACAGTTCCGGCATTCGTATATCCCGCCGCTTTGGCCACGCGAATGGCAACTTCGCCCATACGCCGCCGCATTGCCGCATCAACAATCGGCGATGGCGCCTCCTCCATAACCTTCTGGTGCCGCCGCTGGATCGAACACTCGCGCTCTCCGAGATAAACAGTGTTCCCATGCTCATCGGCCAGCACTTGCATCTCGATGTGGCGGGGACTCACAATCGCTTTTTCGATGTAAACCTCGCTATCGCCAAATGACCGCTGCGCCTCACTCTTCGCCGATTCGAGCGCAGTTCTTAGCTCGTCACGCGAGCGCACAAGGCGCATACCCTTGCCGCCTCCGCCTGCCGCAGCCTTGAGCATTATCGGATAATCGATCTCCTTTGCGACTTGCTCCGCCTGTTCGAATGACTCGAGACCGCGTGATGTGCCCGGCACAAACGGGATTCCGGCCTTCTCCATTTGTTGGCGCGCTCTTGTCTTCGATCCCATCAACTCCATCGCCGCTGCAGTTGGTCCAATGAATTTCACTCCAGCCTCGGAACAGGCGCGGGCGAATTTTGCATTTTCGGAACGAAAACCGTAGCCGGGGTGAATCGCATCCGCGCCGCTGCGTTCGGCGACATCGACGATCTTTTCAATGTTCAAATACGATTCTGAAGCAGCCGCGGCGCCGATGCGATGCGCCTCATCAGCCTTCAAAACGTGCAACGACGCCCGATCCACATCCGAATACACGGCCACCGCTGTGATGCCCAGTTCATGGCAGGCGCGAATCACGCGCACGGCAATTTCTCCGCGATTTGCGATCAGTACCTTCTTGAACATAAATGAGCGGCGCTAGTCGCCTCGTGCTGCTTATGGCCTCAGTGATGATGTGCTTCGTGAATGCATAATCGCGCTAAGGGTATTTAATTCTAGTCCACCCCGCTCGGGAACTGGCATGCAGGCCGGGGCCGGGGTACTATAACGGTTTCCTATGCAACCTTTTCCCGCGGCTGTGGCCCCGGAGAGAACGGCTAAATCACGCATCGGTTTGCTCCCGATCTCTCTGCTCACAGCGGGATTCTTAATCCGCGCCACTTGGGCTTGCTCAGTATTCTTGAACGCCGATGAGGCCATGCACTACGTTCTTTCGCAGCAACCGTCGTTCGCACTGACCTATCAAGCGACTCTGAGCACGGCGCATCCACCATTGTTCATACTCCTCCTCCATTATTGGAGCCGGCTGGGGACCTCGGAATTCGCTCTGCGATTGCCTTCGTTGCTCGCCGGCACTGCCTTTTGCTGGATCCTGTTTCTTTGGCTAAAGCGGATCGCGGATAACACGACAGCGCTCATCGGGCTCAGTCTCGCGCTATTTTCGCCTGCTCTTATTTATCTCTCAGCAGAGCTCCGCCAGTATTCCCTGCTGCTCTTTTTCTGCGCAGCGAGCCTCTACTGGCTTGATCGCGCTATCGCTGATGAGTCGGGAGGCGCGATGTTCTTGTCGCTGTTCTCGATGTATCTGGCTCTGCTCACGCACTATTCATCGCTGATCTTTGCGCTTGCGCTGGGTTTGTATGCCCTATTGCGGCTGCGTTCGGCCAAAGTATGCGGAAGGATATACACCATCTGGGGAGTGGGCCAAGTTGTAGCGTTTGCATTGGTGGCCTTCCTGTTGAAGACTCATGTTGTGAACAAACGCCGCTTGGCTCACAATCTTGCTGATTCTTACCTTCGCGGCTCGGTTTTTCATCGAGGTGAGGATCACATTGTGCCGTTCGTCCTACGGGCAAATGTCAGGGTCTTCCATTTCTTGTTCAGCCAGGGCGCGATCAGTGTCGTGGCGCTGCTGCTGTTCATCGCGGGCGTGGTCATCCTCTTAAGAGAAAAAAAGGCGGCGGATCGTCGCAAGCCCAGTTCGCGGGAACTTGGATTTCTGTTGCTTGCGCCATTCATCATCAATTGCGCACTGGCACTGGGCGGCGCTTACCCTTATGGCGGAACACGGCATAACTCCTATCTCGCCCTCTTTGCCATGCCTGGAGTCGCCATAGCCCTGGCTCACTGGCGCAGCCCTAGAAGCTGGGTGAAACCGCTTGCCATTATCCTGGCGCTTGCCCTCTGCAACTTGCTTGTGGTCCCGGCGGGAGCCTACATCCAGCCCAAAAATCAAAGAAGGCGCCTCATGCTGCAGGCTGTGGACTGGATGCACCGGTCCCTGCCGGCCAATGCGATCATCTTCACCGATCTTGAAGGCGCGCTTCTGCTTAGCTTCTACTACTGCCACAGCAGTGTCGTGCAGCTTTACGGGCAGGTCGCCGCTTTCAAGGAATCGCCATGCAGCGGAGCTCGGGTCATCGCGATTCATCCCAGACAATGGATTTTTCGAACTTTCCGGCCGACCTGCAGAATATGGAGCAAACGTTTGGGTTGAGTCCTAGCACGCCAATATGGGTGTTCCAGGCGGGCTTCGTCGTCGATAAGGAACCTGACTTCCGCGCGACCCTTCGCGGCTACGGCTGTGCTGCGCCACAGAGTTTCGGAGCGAATATTCTGATCTGTCGAATCGCCTTGAACCCATTTAAGGTCGACGCTACTTCTTCGCCGCGGATCAACGCGGATTAACACGGATTTCTTTTTCAAGATAATTGATCTGCATAGTGCCGCGTAGATCCGCGCAAAGGAAATTGTCTTCCACAGAATCTAACTGCAATAGATCAGACCGCACAAGATTTCCGCTGAACAAAGAAAGCCTCGCAGGGCGAGGCTTTGCAGCTGAAAAATTCAGGTTTACTGGCTGGGCTGCATGGTGATGCCCTGAGCTCCCGGCTGTTTCTCTGCCTTGGCTTTCTTGGCGGCCATTGTCTTGTCTACCCATTCATCAGCTGTTTTCAGATCGGCAGCCCGGGCAGCGGCGTCATCGCAGTCGAGGTCAGCCTTCTCACGATAGAGCAGGTTCATGTAGGCCATCGCGTCATCGTACTCGGCGCGGAGTTGCAAAGCCTTGTTAAGATTGTCGATTCCGTCCTGAATTGCGTTCCAGTTCTTTGATTTCAAGCTAGCGCAAACTTTCTTATCCTTTAGAGGCTCCTCAGGCTTAAGGCCAAGCTTGGCGCGCTCTTCCATGCGCGGCTGATAGGTTTGCGTCCAGTCGATGACCGCCACCGAGTAATACGGCTCGGGATCGTTGGGGTCGAGTTCCGTGGCTTTGCGGTAAAACTCCTTCGCCTTATCAAATTGCTTCATCTGCAGGTAGAGATACGCAATGCCCTTCACACTGTTTACGTTCTTGGGATCGCGCTCCAGCACTTCCTTGTGGCCTGCTCCGCCATTTTGTTATTGTCCGGGGTATCGGCACCGGGAATGTACTGCTGCGCATAAGCCGTAGCAAGGTACAGACGCGCAACCACCAAGCCTGCATCAAACGACACCGCCTGTTGAAAGTGATCGATCGCATCTTCGTACTTGCCGTTCTTGTACGACTGCACGCCCTTGTTTAATTGGTCGCGCGCCCTTAGCTTGCTGCACCCGGTCGCCGAGAATAAGGCCAGCACAGCCGCGATCAGTGCCGCTATTCGTAAGCCTTTTTTCATTGTGGTGAAATCTCCCTCGCCACAGAATGCTGCGATCATTGAAAACCGTAGAGAGGCGCAGGAGCAACGATCGGTACTCATTCCTGCGCTGGTTCGATTTCTTCCAAATCGATGTTTAGCCACCCGCTTCGATCTTGGCGGTGATCAGACCGACCTTATCTACGCCGGCAGCATGCGCTATATCAATTACGTTCGCAACATCAGCAAATGGGACGTTGTTGTCACCCTTGACGAACATCACCTTTTCTGCGCGCGCTTTGAAGACATCCGTGAGGCGGCCTTGCAGGTTTTCCCAAGTTGTATCTTCCTGGTTGATCTTCAAGCCTGGAGCCTGTCCCGCGCCGCGATCGATTAGCTGCACGACAATAGTGCGATCCGGTGTCTGGTTCTTCGGCGCATTCGGCGGTGGGGGCTGTGGCACCAGCGCCTCCAAACCCTTCGGAGTCAACGGTGTAATCACCATGAAGATGATGAGAAGCACTAAAAGCACATCAATGAGCGGTGTAACATTGATATCCGCGCTCTGGCCTCCGCTTGTGCCGACTGCCATTGCCATAGGAATCTCCTCTTATTAATGTTTATTGCCCGCCACTTGGCGCAGCGGCCCCAGGCGCCGCAGGTGGATTGTTGCTGGTATTCTTTCTCTGATCAGTTAACAGACCTAATTGGTCCACGCCTGCTGCACGTACATTATCCACAACTTCGACCACTGAACCGAATTTCGCCCGCTGATCCGCACGAATGAACACGCGCTTATCGGTACGCGTGGAGACCCGGTCTTTGATCTTGTTGGTGAGCTGATCCACGGCAATCTGATCGTTGCCTAGGAAAACCTTCCCGTCCCTCATCACTGCCACAAGCAGCGCATCTTCTTTGTCTGCGTCAGGCATTTGTTCCGGGTTGTTCACTTTTGCAAGGTCAACTGTCACACCCTTCTGCAACATGGGCGTGACCACCATGAAGATGATCAGAAGCACCAGCATCACGTCTACCATGGGCGTAACGTTGATGTTGGAGTTGACCTTCGCTCCCTCGTTCCTGGTTGCTATAGCCATAACTCAAATCCTCCTGTACGCGCGCGAATTCTGAGGAGGCCTCGAGCGCTCGCTTTGCCAGCGAGCGCTCAAGGTTCGCAACTCAATGTGTCTAGAGCCGTCGCGCAAATTTAGGAGCGACGCATTCCCCGCCGCTTCAGGAAGTAATCGATCAGTTCGCTCGAGGAGTTGTCCATCTCCACGTCGAACGCTTCCACGCGACCGGTCAAATAGTTGAACATCATCACGGCCGGAATAGCTACAAATAGTCCGACAGCCGTGGTTACCAGAGCTTCGGCAATACCGCCAGCCACTGCGGCCAAGCCGGTAGCCTTTTCCTGCGAAATACCTTTGAAGGCGTTCAGAATGCCAACCACGGTTCCGAACAGTCCCACGAAGGGAGCTGTGGAGCCAATCGTGGCCAATCCGCCCAAGCCGCGCTTCAACTCGGCATGAACAATGGCCTCGGTGCGCTCCAGAGCACGCTTGGAAGCTTCGATGGTCTCCCCCGGTATTTCTCCGCTCTCCTGGTGAGCGCGGAATTCCATCAAGCCGGCGGTGACAACCTTAGCCAAATGACTTTTCTTGTTGCGCTCCGCGACCTTGATGGCTTCATCAATCTTGCCATCGCGAAGCGCTCCCGCCACCGCGGGTGCGAACGCCCGTGATTGTTTCCGCGCCGCGCTGAATGCCATGGCGCGATCGATCATCACGCCGATGGACCAACCCGACATGACGAACAGAATGAGGACCACTGCCTTCGCCAGAATACCCATCTGTTTCCAAAGCGAAATCGGGTCCCACCCCACTGGCTGCTCTTGCAGAATCAAGGCAGCCAGCGTGGGCATATGAACTAAGGCTAGTGCGGCTAAGTTTGCTACAAGCATGAGTTGCTTTCCCTCCTCAGGAATTCTTCAAATTGCGGAAATCACTTCTTCACCCAAAAATTCCTTCTACATCCGCGATCTATCCTCCGGACAGAGTGAAGTTCACAGTAATCTGCGTATCGACCTCGACCGGCTCGCCGTTCAAAATATACGGCTTGTATCGCCATTGCTTAACCGCTTCTATGGCTGCCGGCGCCAGCATGGGGTGTCCGCTGATCAGCGTTAGGTGTTCGATCGTGCCTTCCTTGCTGATTTGGGCTTGCAGAAGCACGGACCCTTGGATGCGCGCTTGCCGGGCCAGAGGTGGATAGGCAGGCTGGATTTTCTTGATCAGCAAACCTTGGGTCACACCTTGAGACACGCGCACTCGCGTAGGTGTCGCCGCTTTAGGGACGGCGACCGGGGCAGAACTAATAATGCCCCCGATGACACCGCCCATCTGGCCACCTGGAACCCCGCCCGGCACGCCGCCGACCACCCCAGCCGACATTTGTGGCGGCGGAGCCTCTTCTTCCTTAATCATCTGAACTTTTTCAGGAATCTTGGTCGGCGTGCGCAGTTGACCGTTGATGATTTCGGTCTGAATCTGCTTGACAACTTTCACTGGAGCCGCAGCCGGCGGTGGCGGCGGGGGTGGCGGCGGAGGCGCCACCAGGAATGTCATTAACTGCGTCTTAGGCAAGGCCTCTGTAAACAGCAGCGGAAGCAATACCAGAACACCGACCAGCGCAACCTGCAATCCGAACGAAAAGAGTGTGGTTGCGCCCCGCTTTGTCTTAAGCCTGCCACCTGATTCGATAAGGCTGTCTTCAAACATAAGGTTTCTCCTACGCAGACCCTACGTACGATTAGACACCGCCCTTGACCCATTTGCTCCCAACCCCGGCTAAAATTGACCCGAATCTTATACCTCGTAACCCTCTAGAACTACGTTGCTTGCGCGTGAGTCTCTGCCAGATCCCGCGGTAACTGCAACGTTCGCGGAGCCGGCAAAGCCCCTATCGATTGCTGGCCACACTCTTCGGCTGTGGCGGCCTGGGTTTACCTCCTCCAGCGGCAATCATTACTGGTGATTGCCTGCCCCGTGTTGAGCGCCAATCCTGATAAGCCACCAAAATCGGCGCGGCGATCGCAATCGACGAATACGTCCCTATTAAGATGCCGATAACCAGGGCGAAAGAGAACCCATGAAGGACCTCGCCCCCAAAAAGATATAAAGCAAGTACAGTTAAAAACGTTAAACCCGCTGTCAAGATGGTCCGGCTCAGCGTCTGATTAATGCTGCGGTTTACGATATCCGAAAGCTTCTCACGCCGCATCAATTTCAGGTTTTCGCGAATCCGGTCGAAAACCACGATTGTGTCGTTGTTCGAGTAGCCAATCAGCGTCAGGATCGCCGCAATCACGGTAAGCGAGATCTCCTTATTTGTCAGCGAAAACGCTCCCACCGTGATCAGCGTGTCGTGGAACACGGTTACAACCGCGGCCACGCCATAAATCCACTCAAAGCGGAATCCCAAATACACCAGCATACCTGCCAGCGAATACACCGTCGCCAACAGGGCCTGCTTCCGTAATTGAGCCCCGACCTGCGGTCCTACGATCTCTACATTCCGTACTCCGAAATCTGAAACATAAAAACCATCTTGTAATACAGACACCGCAGCCGGATCGACCACACCCTTGAGTTCATCCAGCGAACCCAGCACACCGCCTTTGACTTTGTCACGGTAATTGACGATGGCTTGCGCGAGAGCCGAGTAGCGCTGGTTCGCGTCGGTTCCCGCGCGCAGCGGGTCTTTTTCCAGCAGATAATTTGCAATTGTCAAAGAACTCGAGTTGTTCAGATCCTGCTTGCCCACCGGAGCATTGGTCTCCAGCGCATTAATAATCTGAACCTTGCCCTGATCAAGCGCCTTCTCGCTTGTCTCGCGAACATCGAGGTCGATCAAAACCTCGTTGTTGGCCGGCGGTCCATAACGCTGAATGCGAGCCCGCTGCAGATTAGCTTTTTGCAGCGAGGCGCGAATAGCGTCATCATCCGGCGCATGCGAGAACTTCACATAAACCAGCGTGCCCCCTCGGAAGTCAACCCCCAACGGGATTCCATGCCAGAACAACATGGAAAGCACTCCCGCCACGCTGAACACAAGTGAAAAGGCGAGAAAATACCACTTCTTGCCGAGAAAGTCTATCTTTGGATCACGAAAAAATTCCACTTAGCCAAAACCCCTTTGTTTCGATGGAGGGCAAACCCTCTAAATGCTCAACGCTTCGCCGCGCTGCTTGCGGCTCAGAATCCAGTCAAAAATCATTCGCGAAACAAACACCGCTGTGAACAGATTCGCAAACAGCCCAAATGTCAGCGTGACTGCGAATCCGCGCACCGGGCCCGTACCGAACATGAACAAAATAAAGGCTGAGACGATGGTCGTAACGTGTGTGTCCACGATCGTTACCCAGGCATGACTGAAGCCCTGCTCGACCGCCGAAGGCGGCGTCTTCCCGTTTCTTAGCTCTTCGCGAATGCGCTCAAAAATCAGAACGTTGGAGTCCACACCCATACCAACCGTCAGAATCACTCCGGCGATCCCCGGCAATGTGAGTGTCGCCCCGCTGTAGCCAAGAAAACCGAGCAGGATGATCAAGTTCAGGATCAGCGCCACATCAGCATTGATTCCCGCTCCGCGGTAATACACCAGCATGAATACCAGCACGGCGAGCATGCCAATGATCGCGGCCTGCACGCCGGCACGAATCGAATCAGTTCCAAGCGACGGCCCAACCGTGCGCTCCTCGAGATATTTAATCCCCGCCGGCAGCGCGCCCGAGTTCAACACCAGGGCCAGATCTTTCGCGGTTTGCTCCGTCATCCCGCCACCGCTGATGCGGCCCTGATCGTGAATCTGCTCATTAATGGTCGCCACTTCACGAACTTTGTTGTCCAGCACCACGGCCAGGCGATCATTCACATGCGCACCGGTGAAGGCGGCAAACTTGCGCCCACCTTCATTGGTCAAAGTGAAATTGACGTCGGGTGCGTTCGTGTTGGCGTCCCGCCCAACACTCGCGCCGCCAGCACGAAGATCGCCGCCTGCTACTGCCGAGCTGCGCGTAACCAGGTACCATTGCTCAGCCGTGTCGCTGGTTCGCCCGATTCCGTTGAACTTCAACAGCATCGAATCCGGCGGCAAAATCCCGTTGGGCTGCTGTGTGATTGCTTCCTGCTCGCTGGCGTAGGGCCCACCGAGTACCTGCTTGATCTCAAGCATCGCGGTGGACTGCATGATCTCTTTCACGCGCGCTGGATCGTCCACCCCCGGCAATTGCACCAGAATCTGGTACTGGCCGAGACCGTGCTCCTGAATGATCGGCTCGCTGACTCCGAGTTGATCAATGCGGTTGCGGATTGTCTCAATGGCCTGTGTCACGGCGCGATTCTTCAGATCGGCCATGTACTGCGGCTTCATGGTGAGAATCCAGGTATTTTCGGCGCCCGATCTCAGATCGTACTCAGGCAAGCGGTCATTCACAATGTTGCGCAAGTCAGAACTGGATTCCGGGGACACCCCTTTCAACACAATCTGATCGGGATTATTCGCCGGATCGGGCTTGGTAATTTCGTTGTAATTGATCTTGCGGGTGCGCAGTTCTTCCTTCAGCCGATCCACGGCACGATCGGAGTCTCCGTTAACGGCATCGTTCACTTGCACCTGAAGGATCAGGTGTGTGCCGCCCTTCAGGTCAAGGCCCAGATGAATGCGATCCTGTAGGGAAGTGAGCAGAGATCGGCCCGAAAATCCTTTCGGAATCCCGAAGATGCCGAACAGGAAGAATAGCAAAGTTGCGAACACCAGACCCAGTTTCCAGCCCAGATTCTTATTCATTGGTAAATACGAGTCCTAGAAATTTAAGTTTTGCAGTTCGATCCAACAATTGGAAATTCCGGAATTGAAAATTGTTCTTACGCCGCCTTGGCTTTCTCGTCTGACGTGGTAACCGATGCTATCGAAGACCTGGTGATCTCAATCCGCAGATTGTCCGGCGGAACCCGCAAGTGAATATAGTCGTCTTTCAGCGCGATGATAGTTCCGCGAATTCCCCCGCTTGTCACAACTTTGTCACCGGTTTTCAGTTCGCCCAACATCTGCTGCCACTTCTTCTGCCGCCGTTGCTGCGGCATGATCAAAAGGAAATAGAAAATAGCGAAAATGAAAATCAGCGGAGCAAAGCCCAGCCAGCCAGCCCCCGTGGCCTGCTGTGCCACTATATATTGAGCGCCCATGTTCTATATAACCCGTTCTCGAGAGTAGTTCGAAACTGCGGATTTACCGCGGGATTTCTCGCTTCCTCAGGCCGGAGATTCCTTCAGCTCAGGCACGAACTGGGATAGCCTAGCTGTGGTTTCAGTCGAGACTACTTACCAGAAAGAAATTGGGGTCTATCCCCAAGTGCAATAGAATGACGCACCGCCCGCATAGTGTCAAGATAGAAGCTCAGGTTGTGAATGGTGTTCAACACCTGCGCCAACACTTCGTTAGATGCGTAAAGGTGCCGCAAGTAGGCCCGCGAGTAGCGGCCGCAGACGCGGCAGCCGCAGTTCGGATCGAGCGGACCTTCATCTCCTGCATAACGCGCCTGCTTGATAGAAATCTTGCCTTCGGATGTAAATAGCAGGCCATGCCGCGCGGCCCGAGTGGGCAGCACGCAATCCATCATGTCGATACCGAGATTGGCATATTCGACAATTTCCTCTGGCGTACCCACTCCCATCAAATACCGGGGCTTGTCTGCCGGCAGATGCTCAACCGTTGCTTCGACTATCTCGCGCGTGAGAGTGCGAGCTTCGCCAACGCTGAGACCACCAATCGCGTATCCGGAGAACCCGATCTCAATTGTGCGCTCAGCGGATTCTTTTCTTAGCGCCGCGTCCATTCCGCCCTGCACAATCCCATAGAGGGCCTGGGTCGTATCATCCGGCATAAGGGTGGGTGCCCTCACCTGCCCGGCCGAGCGAGGCCCGGCGGCTGTAGTTTCGGTGTCTCGGCGGCTTTGCACCAGGCTTGCATCGGGCGAGCTTCGCTCACCTGGACAGCCGAGAGCCTGCCCTGAACTGAGCGAAGGGGCGGCTGTCCCTACGCGGTTTCTGATCCATGGCACTTCGTGCTTATGCTCCTCGAAATACCGCCTGCTCCGCTCCGCCCAGCGCAGCGTCAACTCCATTGACGAGCGCACCCGGGAAGGCTCTGCCGGATACTCCGTGCATTCATCAAACGCCATGATGATGTCGGCCCCGAGCTCGATCTGTGGAGAAATTGCCGTTTCAGGGCTAAGAAAATGCGTAGATCCGTCGAGATGGGAGCGGAAGCTCACGCCTTCCTCAGTCAATTTGCGCAGCTCGCTCAGGCTGAAAACCTGGAATCCGCCGGAGTCGGTAAGAATCGCCCGATCCCAAGACATGAACCGGTGCAGCCCGCCCAACTTGCGCACCTGCTCAATTCCGGGACGAAGATAGAGGTGATATGTGTTCGCGAGGATAATCTCGGCGCCCAGTTCCTCGAGGATATCCTGCGGTACGCCTTTGACTGTTGCCAATGTTCCCACCGGCATAAAAACCGGCGTCTGCACCTCCCCGTGAGGCGTGATGAGGCGCCCACAGCGCCCTGCGCCAGAAGTAGCCTCAATTTGAAAGCGAATAGACATTTCCTAGATTGTAGCGGCGAACTCTTCGCACGCTAACCCGCTGCGCGGCGATCCATCCAGGATTGCAGGATCAGCACGGCGGCCAAGCGGTCCACAACCTCGCCACGGCGCTTAATAGAGATTTCGGAATCACGTAGAACGCGGTTAGCCTGTGCCGAGCTCAGCCGTTCATCCCAGAGGTGGACCGGGAGTTGAAAACGCTCCCCGATGTCCTTAGCGAAGCGCTGCATCTTTTCGGCCTGAGTCCCTTCGGCCCCGCTTAGCCGGAGGGGGTAGCCGACCACGATCTCCGAAACTTCGTACTGCCGGATGATCTGCGAGAGCCTCTCCAAATCCACGCGTTTGTTTTGGCGCCGAATGGTCTCCAGCCCCTGGGCGGTGATACCCAGGGGATCAGAAACGGCGATACCAATAGTTTTTGATCCGACGTCGAGTCCGAGAATACGTGGGTGATCAGTGGCCACCCCGCGATTATATGTGGAACGATCTGTCCGGGAATCCATTACGATAAGCCCATGGCGATTGATGAGGCCCAGATCCACGAAACTCGAACTCCAGAACCCGCGGCCTCGCGTTCTAAACCTGCAAAATTTCACTGGTCACTGACCGCGCTTGGAATAGCCACGATTCTTGGCCTCTGCTATTGGGCAGAGTTGGTGCTGGCAGTGATGATGCTCTCGGTAATGCTGGCCTTCATTTTGGCCCCGCTAGTTGATTTTCTAATGCGCTGGCGCTTACCGCGAGGTGTCGCCGCATTGATTTCCGTTATTCTGCTGGTGGCGGTTATCGGTGCGCTTCTCTACTACACCTCGAACCAGGCTGCCACATTTTTCCAGGATGTCCCGCAATATGCCGGTAAGGTTCGAGCGGCCATAACTGACTTCCGCCAAAGAGTTGAGAGCTTCGGAGGGCTGAAGTCGCAGGAGCAGACCCGATCATCCACCGACTGGACCGGGCCGTTGATGCGCGGATTTGGATCGGTCACGCAGGGATTGGTGGCTGCTTCTTTTGTGCCGTTCCTTGTCTACTTCATGCTGACCTGGCAGCATCACGTGCGCTCCGCCACGGTTATGCTGTTTCCACTTGAAAACAGGCACACCGCGTATGTCACGCTCGGCCTGATTTCTGCCATGATCCGCAGCTTCATGGTGGGCAATCTGCTAATCGGAATTTTTATGGGGACGGTCAGCACGATTATGTTCGGCATCCTGCAATTTCCGTTCTTTTACTTTGTGGGATTCATCAGCGGGTTTTTGAGTCTGATCCCCTATCTCGGCGTCTTATTGGCGATGGCGCTGCCCGCATTTGTGGGAATCGGGCATGTCGAGTCCGCCGCCGTCGTTGGAGCCTTAGTGACGGTTGCAGGATTACATCTGATCGCGCTGAACGTCCTCTATCCGAAATTTCTCGGTAACCGCTTACAACTTAATCCGCTGACGGTGACCATCGCGCTGTTAGTTTGGGGATGGCTTTGGGGGGCAGTCGGGTTGGTGCTCGCCATTCCGATTACCGCCGCCATGAAGATTGTGTTCGATCATGTCCAATCGCTGAAGGGGTATGGGGCGTGGCTGGGGGAGTGACGGTCATTAGTCATTAGTCGATGGTCGTTAGCGAACCAGTCGATGGTCGTTAGCGAATCCCGATTCTCCCTGCCCCTAAGCTGCCATTGGGTTCTTGAGCGCATTGATAAGCGCATTCAACGTCTTTGCTAGTATTTCCGCCTGTTCCAACAACTGAGCAGCTTGGGGCATCGTAAGATAATGCAGATCCGTCGGGATTGCCAACTGCGTTTGAAGCTCCAACAGCGAACCACGGGCATGGTGGAGAAATAGAACGAAATCCTTATCAGATGATCGCCCTTTCCCTTCAGCAATATTACTTGGGACGGACACGGCAGCCCTACGTAGCTGAGCAGTCAGGCCGTAGAGTTCTTCCTTGGGAAAGCCCCTCGTGTTTCGGTAAATCGCGAGTGCTAGATCCATCGCTTGCTTCCAAGCTCTCAGATCGTCGTACGAACTCGCCACAGTGAATGTCCTCCACTTTCAAATATCACATGGAGACATCCTCGCGTCTGTGACGAGTGAACCACAATGAGGAATTGAGAAAGGAGGGTTGGCCAACGACCAAAGACTACCGACTACGGCCAACGACTAAGCTTCAAACTCTGCCGCTTCGGGAAAGCGCAGTTTGCATTTGGCTAGAGCCTTCGAGAGCATGTCCTCAACGTAGTTCTCTTCGCAGTTCTTCGCCATTGCCAGTTCGCTGACCAGCAAGTAGCGGGCACGCTCGAGCATCTTCTTCTCGCGAAAGGAAAGCGGCTTGGACTGGTTCAGCAGCAGCAGACCCTTAAGCACGGCGGCGACTTCCAACAGCGATCCGGTGCGCATCCGCTCGGAGTTCTCTTTGAAGCGATACTTCCAGTCGGCGTTGTTGTCACATTCGCCCTCAGTCAGAAAGTCAACAATCTTCTGGACCTCCCCATTGCGAACCACCCGCCGCAGCCCGACCGTGGAAACATTGTGGAAAGGCACCATGACCTTAAGACTGCTGGACTTGATTTTCAGCAGATAGTACTTTTCCACAGATGCACCGATGGTTCGGCTGCTGATCTGCTCTATAACTCCAACGCCATGATTGGGATAGACGACTTTGTCGCCTATGTGGAAATTGCCATCGCTCATCATGAGGGAACACCCACGAGCGCAGGGAGGAAGCCAAACTGCACTTCATTATTTTATCCTAAGCTGCCAGGAAAGGCAATTGGAGGCGGACATTGCGCCAGGCGATCTGGCTCAAATTCCGCTCGGCACGCCCTCTCTTCCGCCCACTTCTGTTCTGACAACCATGGAACGGGGAAGCACGAAGCACCGGATATTGCCTTCGCGCAGGTGGATTACAATGAGGCTGTCTGACGCTCGATTGTCGCCGAAAGGATTGTGATTGAGGCAGTTTTCAGCGCCATGGCCGCACTTGTCGGTGGTATCGGTCATCGACATCCTGCTGGTCGCGATCATTATTTACGAGCTCCTGGCGTTGATCCGGGGCACGCGTGCCGCATACATGCTGGTGGGCGTGGCGGCACTGGGACTGGCGTTTTATTTCTCGCGCATCGGGGAGCTCACCACGCTCAACTGGCTAATCAGCGTAGTGCTGCCTTATTCCATGTTCGCCCTCATCGTGGTTTTTGCGCCGGAGATCCGGCAGGCGCTGGCCCGATTGGGACGAAGGCTAAGCCTTAGTCAGGCGCTGGCTTCAGAGGGAGACGCATACGACGATATTGTGCTGGCGACGAATCTGTTTTCCCAGAATCAGACGGGCGCGCTGATCGTCATAGAGCGCGAGATCGGGCTGCGCACATATATTGAGAGTGGCGTGCCGCTGGATGCGCATCTCTCCTATGACCTACTGGCGACGATTTTTCGTCCCAGCGCGCCGCTGCACGATGGGGCCGTCATTATCCAGAAAGATCGCATTGCGGCGGCGGCGTGCTTTCTGCCGCTGTCGATGAATCCTGTTCTCTCTACGCAGCTTGGGACGCGCCACCGCGCCGGCATCGGAGTGACGGAAGAAACTGATGCCATTGCAGTAATTGTGTCCGAAGAAACCGGGGCAATCAGTTTAGCGGTTTCCGGCAAGATCGAGCGCGATCTGACGGTTGAACAGTTGCGCGAACGCTTAGGAGAACTGCTGCGACGCTACGTACCGCCATCGACTTTGCCCACACCGATTACGAATGGCGAGGAGTTGGAGGCAGCCGAAGAAGAAACTCCGCGAAGCTCGATCTCCCGCGTCGTAGATTCGCGTGCGAATCCTGGGGCTGGACGCTGATACATGAAAGATTTTGTTCATCGCTACGTTCTGCATAATATCGGGCTGAAGCTGTTGTCGCTGACGCTTGCGGTAGGCTTGTGGCTGGCGGTGACGCGCGATCCAGTCGCGGAAGTTGCGGTCGAGGTACCGATTGAATTCCACCATTTTCCGGAGAACCTTGAGATCAGCTCCGAAAGCATTCCCCAGGCTCAGATTCGGGTGCGCGGGCCGGAACGGATCGTGCGCCGGCTGGGGCCTTCCGATATCCACGCGGAAATTGATCTCAACGGTGCTCGCGAAGGCGAGCGCACATTCGATTTGAGCGCTCATCAGATTCGAGCGCCGCATGATTTGGAAATTGAGCAGGTTGTCCCCAGCCAACTCCGGCTCGCCTTCGATGCAAGAATGATACGAGAGCTTGAGGTCCATCCGCGGGTTATCGGCAATTTCGCGTCGGGATACAGCATCGGGCGCGTAATCGTAGACCCTCCTCGCATTACCGTCATCGGCCCGAAGAAGCGGGTGGAGGCCATAGAGGCGGCGATCACTGATCCAGTAGACGTGAGCGGAACCCTGGATCAGGGAACGTTCGTCACCAAAGCTTATGTCTCCGACCCGCTGATCCAAGTTTTGCACCCCGCCCCTCTCCGGGTGACGGTTATTATGGAAAAGAGCGCCAGCCGCAGCCGCTGAGCTTTACACGCCAAATGGGATCCCCAACACGTCAGCTATTCGGAACCGATGGAATTCGCGGAATTGCCGGCGAATTTCCCTTGACCGTGGAAAGCACGTATCTGATTGGACGCGCTCTCGGGCACGACCTAGTTCGAAGCAAGCCCAAGCCGCGGGCCGTGGTTGGCCAAGACACCCGGGAATCGAGCGCGTGGATTGCGGACCGTGTGATGCTGGGGCTCAATTCCGTGGGCGTGGAAGTCCACAGCGCCGGCGTGATTACTACACCAGGCGTGGCATATCTTGCCCGCTCGCGGAAATACTCCGCCGGCGTTGTGATTTCTGCCTCCCACAATCCGTGGACCGATAACGGGATCAAAATCTTTTCGGGCGATGGCTTCAAGCTGCCCGATTCGCACGAGCTGGCAATCGAGCAGGAAATCTTTGGACTCCTGAAGAATCCTCAGGATCCTGTTGGCGCGGAACTCCCCGCCATACCCAGCTTGCCCGGCGAGGCGAAGCTGCGCCGGGATTACATTGAGTGGTTGGCGGCGAGTGCTCACGCGGATTTAAGCCGCTTGCGAATTATGGTGGACTGTGCGAATGGCGCAGCTACGGCGGAAGCGCCCGAACTGTTCCGTACTTGCGGCGTAGAGGCGACGTTCATCAATGCCACACCCGATGGCAGGAACATCAACGAAAGCTGCGGAGCACTGCATCCCGAGACGATCGGTCACGCAATAGCGGAGAAGAATGGGCAATTCGACCTTGGCGTAACGTTTGACGGCGATGCCGATCGCGCTTTGTTCAGCGATGCAGCGGGCAAAGTCGTGAACGGGGACGGCGTGCTTCTACTGGCCGCCCGCGACATGCAGTCTCGCGGGGCCCTGAAAGCCTCGACCGTTGTGGCCACGACAATGTCGAACATGGGATTAGAGATTGCCTTGCGCAATTCCGGCATTCGCATGTTGCGAGCCAGCGTAGGCGATAAGTATGTTTTGCAAGAAATGCTCAAGACGGGTGCGACGCTTGGTGGCGAGCAATCCGGGCATGTAATTTTTCGGGACGGCGAAGCTACTACTGGCGATGGCCTGCTGACCGCTTTGCGAGTAATGGAAGTCATGGTACGCAACGGGAATTCTTTGGCAGAGTTGATTGCCGACCTCAAAATTTTTCCTCAGACCATTCAGAACGTTCGGGTGCGCGAGAAAATACCATTTGCGGAAGTTCCAGAAATTCAGAGAGCCATCACCGCAGCAGAGCGCGAACTCGACGGGAATGGGCGTGTAGTAGTTCGTTATTCGGGCACGGAATCCCTGGCGCGAGTGATGGTTGAAGCCGAGTCGGAAGCAAGGATGAGGAGTTTGGCGCAGGGGATCGCAGGAGCGATTCAGCGAGCATTGGGGGCGTGACCGCCGGGCAGATGGAGGCCGTTACGAAAACTCTGCCGCAATGCTGAGCGTTGGGACAAGAGGGGCATCAGCCGCGAAGCGGCGGCATAAGAAAGCCCGGCACGTGAGTGCCGGGAAAGCGTAAGTGGAAAATCAGAGTCGGCTTTCAGCCGACGGCACAGGTTTCGTAACAACCTCGGATGCCGCACCTTTCCGGTATCTGTCGCATGCAGGGAAAGTGGTCTAGAGTAGATCCATGTTCCTTCGTATCTGCATCCTTCTTTTCCTCGCGTCTTATTCTTTATCAACCGCCTTCGCGCAGCCAGCCGTAAAGCCTGCATCGCAAGCCGTGGACAATGACTTCGTGCAAAAAAAGTTTGGGTCGACTTGCAGCCTTGAGCCTGGTCCACAGCCGCTGACGGCCGATTTGAACGGTGACGGCGTGGAGGACGTGGTGATTGTGGCGCGTTGTGCGAATCCGCTGATGGATGAAGCGGAGGACAATTACAAAGTAATCGATCCCTACGATGCGTTCTTCGGATATGGCGATCCCAAGGTTACGACGAAGTTCGCCTCTGAAGATCCGCAGCGGCGTGGGCTGGCCTTGCTGATTATCCATGGCGTGGGCGCTGATGGCTGGCGCGCGGCCGAGCCGAAAGCAAAATTTATCGTTATCAATCTTCCCTTCAAGCAGCTTGCCGTGAAGAAACTGACTGTGCGCAAGAAAACCGTGATGGCGATTTATGCGGAAGAGGCCCGTGAGGGCGAAGGCACGGTTTCCGCGATCTTTTGGGACGGTAAAAAGTATAAGTACCAGCCGCTGGGATCCACGATGGAGTGAGACCGATCCAGGCGCGGGCGTTCTCGCCCGTGCCGTGCCGGCGCATAAAAAAGATGACGGGCGAGACGCCCGTTCTCCATCAATCACCGCCATACCTCACCTATAATCTCCCCACCATGAATCTCGAACAGAAACTTCAAGAGCTAAAAAAGCGCGACGGCCTGGCCGAAGAGGGTGGCGGAGCGCAGCGTCGCGAGCGGCAGCACAAAGAAAGCAAAATGAGCGCGCGCGAACGAGTCGAATTTCTGCTCGATGAGGGCACGTTCGAGGAGACGGATAAGCTGGTCACACACCGTTCGCATGATTTTGGCATGGAGGAGCAGAAATATTACGGAGACGGATTCATCACCGGCTACGGACGGATCGAAGGACGCCTGGTGTTCGTCTTCGCTCAGGACTTCACCGTGTTTGGTGGATCGCTTTCCGAGGCCAATGCGGCGAAGATTGTGAAGATCATGGACCTGGCGGCAAAAATGGGCGCGCCGCTCATAGGACTGAATGACTCCGGCGGCGCGCGCATTCAGGAAGGAGTGATGTCGCTCGCCGGTTACGCGGATATTTTTTTGCGGAACACGCTGTACAGCGGAGTGATTCCGCAGATTTCCGCGATCATGGGTCCGTGCGCGGGAGGCGCGGTGTATTCGCCGGCGATTACGGATTTCATTGTGATGGTGAACAAGACTTCGTACATGTTCATCACCGGACCGGATGTGATCAAGGCTGTGACCCATGAAGAAGTGACCAAAGATCAGTTAGGCGGGGCGCAGGCGCACAATGAGACCTCCGGAGTTGCACACTTCATGGCTCAGGATGACGCGGAGTGTCTATCTCTGGTCCGCGAACTGCTGAGTTTTGTTCCCTCGAACAATTTGGATGATGCGCCAACAAAAGTTTGTAACGATCCGATTGATCGCGCCGACCAAAGGCTGGATACGATTGTGCCCGACCAATCGAATCTTCCCTACGACATGAAAGACGTCATCAATGCCGTAGTCGACGATGGCTACTTCTTCGAAGTGCAAGAGCATTTCGCGAAGAATATTGTTGTTGGATTTGCCCGCCTGAACGGCAGGCCCGTAGGCATCGTGGCCAATCAGCCTGCGTTTCTAGCCGGCACGTTGGACATTAATGCATCGCTCAAAGGCGCGCGCTTTGTGCGTTTCTGCGATTGTTTCAATATTCCGCTGGTGACGTTCGAAGATGTGCCAGGATTTTTACCCGGGACAAACCAGGAGTACGGAGGGATCATTAAACACGGCGCGAAACTGCTCTACGCGTTTGCCGAGGCGACCGTGCCCAAAGTTACGGTGATCACACGCAAGGCATATGGCGGAGCCTATTGCGTGATGGCGTCCAAACATATTCGCACGGATGTGAACTATGCCTGGCCAACTGCCGAGATTGCCGTCATGGGACCGGAAAGCGCAGTGGACATTGTTTATAAACGTGAACTCGAGAATGCAGAAAATCGCGACGCGGTCCGCCAAAAAAAGATCGAAGAATTCCGCGAGCGCTTTGCAAATCCTTATGTAGCCGCCGAGCGCGGATTTGTGGATGCCGTGATCCAGCCGCGCGAGACTCGCAAGAAGCTAATTCAAGCACTGGAAATGCTGGGCACGAAACGGGATAAGAACCCGGCGAAGAAGCATGGGAACATACCGCTGTGAACTGTTTCCCTCAGAAAGGCACAAAATCGAGGGACGCGAAGCCGCGAAGGGCAACCGCCTATAATGCTGTTCGCAATTGTTAGGCCCGTTTTAGCGCTTCGCTTATTCCCGGCAGCGAAAAAAAACATAAATAATAGAGAGCCGTTTGAGTTGTAGAGTGGCAACGGCTTACTCACCGCCTTAAATTCATTTTTCAATCGTGCTATGAAGAAGTCAGTGATGTCGGGGTAATCAGCGGACTTGTGTATCAGTTCAACCCGCTGCGTCGAATCGAGCAGAGATGGAAATGCGCTCGTAGAGTAGAAGGCCTTCTCCCATTCTCGTGTCCCAAAGACTGCGGTAAGTCGCCGGGCCCATGGTTCAGGTGGCTTGCGGTCACGTACGAGCATTCTGTTTATCGCGGAGTATGGAAATAGCACCCACAAATCCACTGCGTGAGTCCGACCCAGCGCAGCAATCACCTCCCACTTCACAGACGCGCCAAAGGGGTCTAAGAATACCACAGCGCGCTGGCGCCCGGCATCAAAGCTCTTACACCATTTCAGAATTGCGCTGTTCGCATCCTCGTTCAAATTTTTTATGTTTCTTGGTGGCTGGCCGGCCGCAATCGCCCGTAGTTCCCTGCACTTTGCAGCGCTCTTCTCGATAAATACATATTCGTCGAACGGAGGCTCGAATTCCGGAATGAGGTCGGCCAATCTGCCAAGTTCCGGCCTTTGGAGGGTCCCAGTACCAGCGAACGCATCAACGTAGCTGATGGAATAAAACTGAGCTCGGGGATTTCGTTTGAAAATGGTTGTGTATGCCTGCAAATACTTGCCCAGCGCTCCAAGTTTCTGCTGCGTCCACGCACCACCGAATTCGTCCTGAGAAGTCACTACCCTGAAAGTCCTCCAGTCTCATCTGGGGACGTGTGAGTAAAATTCTCTCAGATCGTCCTAACGTGTGAACATCACAAACTATCTTTGCGCGGAAACGACGAGGCGGGGCGAATAAAAGACGAATAACAGCGTATAATCCGTTGGAAGAACGTTGCGGGATCGAGCGTGGGAGTCTAAGTTGATAAGCTTAAGCAGTTTTTGTGTGTGCTTTACTTTACCAAGGTCATCGGTACTATGAAAATGTCGTCTCGAAAAGGTCATGAGTGAGCACTCCCAAATCGAGTGGACCGACGCTTCTTGGAATCCTGTCCGCGGCTGCACGAAGATCAGCCCAGGCTGCAAGCATTGCTATGCGGAGACATTCGCGGAGCGGTTTCGCGGGGTGAAGGGCCATCCCTACGAACAAGGCTTCGATTTGCGTTTGGTTCCAGAAAAGCTCAACGAACCTTTTCTATGGCGCTCGCCTAAGCTCGTCTTTGTGAATTCGATGAGTGATTTGTTTCACGCAGGGGTGCCGGACGAATACGTAGAAGCTGTCTCGCGGGTGATGACGATTGCGGATTGGCATACATATCAGGTGCTCACAAAAAGATCGGAGCGGTTGCGCGACCTGTTGAATGGAAAGCTGCAGTTTGCTGCGGATCGGGAAAACATCTGGTGGGGAGTGAGTGTGGAGAACCGCAGGTATGGTCTGCCGAGAGTGGGGCATTTGCAGCAGTCGCCCGCAAAAGTACGTTTTTTATCAATCGAGCCGCTTCTAGAAGATCTCGGGGAAATAGACTTCTCGGGCATCAACTGGGTGATTGTTGGAGGCGAAAGCGGGCCCCGCGCTCGCCCGATGAAAAAAGAATGGGTTCTGTCAATCCGTGAACAATGCCGGAGCTGCGGTGTCCCATTCTTTTTCAAACAATGGGGCGGAGTGCGAAAGGCCAAGACGGGTAGAGAACTAGATGGGCGTACTTACGACGAATATCCCAGTCGTGTTTCGGCTCCCATTCCAGACAAGCATAGCCGTGCCCAGTTCGCTGAAGCTTTCCTGCGGTCCTTCAGGCGGTCGACCCGCAATCGAGCGCTGCTCCAAGTTCTGGTTTGATCTTACTCATCAAGTTCTCTGATTTTCGCCGCCCGCTCAGAGAAGTTGTAAGTTCTATCTCTTCTTCCGAGCCCGTGGTACTATGTCGCTCGCTTCCGCGGCAAGCCTGATTTGAGTTGCGGTCCCATCGGTACCTAGGTCTCTCCAACATTTCGAATCGAATTACTCATCAAGAGAGGAGTCAATCATGACAGAAATTAAGCTTAAGGATCCCGTCCTTCCTCTGCCCGAAGTCGTCAATGGCGCGGTAGGCCCGTTCGATCCCTATTGCATGGGCTATTCGAATCCCGGAGCAAGCGGCTATGGCTACATCTCAACCCTGAAACTTTCGACCGGCGTAGTAAGCACGGCTGGTCTGGATCCCGGAACGGAAGGCATTGTTTCCTACGATCGCTGCGAGAAAAACGACGCATACATTGGGCAGATCAATATGCTCACGGCGTCTTCGTTTTGTGGAGTGAATGGCGCAGTTTGGGGATACCACCTCGCCGTTGCTGACCAGATCGCCAACGGCAGCCTGAAGCCCATGTACTATCAGGACGAGCCGAAAGCCGGGAAGCGAATTCCAGTATTTCCGGTGAAGCCGCTGCTGGATTGTGCGATGAGGCTATTTGGGACTGAAAAACAGAGGCGCTTTCCGCCCATGCCTGGCGCTCACGTTATTTGTGCAAACAAGAACACGACGGCCAACGGCCCGACGTGGGTTTGGGCCGCGATTGCCCTGGCCATCGCCGATGACCGCGAGACTGCCGCCAATCTCTTCATTGAAGATTGCAACTCCTACGGCAACCAAAACACTCCGGAAGCGGAAGTCATTAAGTACCTCGAAAAAACTCAGCATAACGTGACGAAGAGCATGGTGATGTGTGGAGTGGATCAAGGCGTGGTGTACAGCAAAATATTCTGTGGCTATAAGTACCAGTTTGCGTCCGCGAACCACGTCGGCTGCTCGCTCACGTGCGCTCCTTACGTAGTGTTGGCGAAAAATGCGGTTCCGGCAAACCAGCCTGCTTCTTCGATCATTGACATGACAATCTCCCAGTGGGAGAAAGCAGTGAAACTGCCTCCATTGGTGGCCGGGACTGACGAAGAGACGGCCGAACACCGCGCCGCCTCGTAATTGTGAGGATGAACTAGTGAGGGAGGCCAAGCCGGCGGAGCAAATCCTGGAATCGCGGATCGGAGCGCAAGCTGTCTAATTGTGGATCGACAGCAAGCCACGTGAGGTAGAAAGAGCGCTCCTCATAGGCCTTTTGCAACTGAGCGAGGGCCTCCTCCTTATCGCCGAGCGCGGCGTAGATCGAAGCCACGTTGTAGGGCGTAACGTGAATTTTGTCACGCATGTTCTCCAGTTGAGTTAAGACTTGGCGAGCTTTCTCCGCTTGACCTGAGAGCGCAAAGGCACGACCCAGCGATGCGAGCGGTTCCGCAACGTTGGGCTCGAGCTTGCGAGCTTTCTCGAATTCCGCGATGGCGCGCGGAAAGTCGTGCTGTTCCTCGTACAGCCAGCCCAGTTCATCGTGCGCAACCCAAAGACTGGCGTCCAGCGCAATCGTGGTGCGGAGCTGGTTCATGGCAAGGTCGTAGCGGCGCGCCAGATAAAAGTTTTGGCCGAGCAGGAAATTTGTCTCCGAAGAGAGTGGATCAAGCTTGCGGGCAAGCTGAGATTCTGTAATTCCATCATCGAAGCGCTTAACGGATACGAGATACCAAGCATACAAGTTGTGCGCTTCGGCATCGTTCGGACTAATTTGA
>QIAB01000023.1:554-1861 GCA_003225455.1 Acidobacteriota bacterium | reverse complement strand
GGCAGATTGTAATCGTAGAAGAAATAGACATCGGCAAGCATGGTGTGAGCCTCACCGAGGTTGTCATCCAACTGCACCGCCTTTTCTGCCGCCTCTTTAGCTGCCGGCATGGTTTGGTGAGGGGCCGCAAACCAATCTTGCGCGAGACTCAAATCGTAAGCGTATCCCTCATAGGCCAAAGCATAGTTGGGGTCCAGAGCAATCGCTTGCCGGAAATATGCGGCGCCCCTTTTCAATCCCTCCTTTGTATATTTCCTGGTGTCATACAGGCCCTTCAAGTAAAGCTGATAAGCCTCAGAATTGTCGGTGTACTGTTTGGTGAGCCGTTCCTGTTCCGATCCGGTCAGGCGCAGTCGAAGTTTGTCCGCGATCTCCTTGGAAATCTCTGCTTCAACCGCGAGTACATCCGACACGTTTCTCTTGTATCGATCTCCCCACAGTTCTGCGCCATCGGAAGTATTGACCAGGTAAGTCTCAATCAGCAGGTTGTCGCCCAGCTTGATTACTTTGCCTTGCAGCAACGCCGTCACTTTCAAATCGCGCCCCACCTGCCGCGGATCAACCTGGCGCCCCCTGTAAGTAAAAGTTGTGCTTGAGGCCAGAACGCGCAATCTTGGAATGCGCGAGAGGCTGTCGATAAGACTTTGGCTGATTCCGTCGCTGAGGTACTCGGTGTTGGCATCAGGATTTGCATTCACAAATGGCAGCACGGCAATAGAGTCGATGGCGCCGGCATTTTTCTCAAATAGGCGGAACCCAAGGGCTACGAACAAGGCTGCCATTGCAACCGCCGCGACTCCAAGAATTGCCCAGCGCGGCAGCTTGCGCCGAGCGGCAGATTTCGGCAGACTGAACCCGCTAGTAGTGGTGGAGAAAGGCACGACCAGCCGGCCGGTTTCCGTATCCCGCTTTAAACGTTTCAGATCGGCTCGAAGTTCGGAGGCATGCTGGTAGCGCACTTCTCGATCCTTTTCCAGCGCCTTGCCGATAATCCCTTCCAGTTGCGCCGAAATCGCCGGATTCAGTTGCGACGGCGCAATCAGCTCGTTACTCAGAATCGCGTTGTAGATTACCGCTGACGTGGTGCCGTCAAACGCCTGCCGGCCGGTGGCCATTTCATACAGAACAGCGCCGAAACTGAACAGATCAGTGCGAGCGTCGAGATCCTGACCGCGGGCCTGCTCCGGAGAAACATAGGCGACGGTACCCATTAGAATACCGGGTGTCGTCAGGAGTTCATTGATTGTCGGCAGATCGGACTTATCTTCTTTGTGCTTGGCTTCTTCAGCCGCATCCGAAGCCAGCTT
>QIAB01000023.1:0-426 GCA_003225455.1 Acidobacteriota bacterium | reverse complement strand
ACGAATCCATGGGGAGCGGCCGGCCATTTATGCGCTCCTTTAGGGTCGTGCCTTCCAGCAGCTCCATTACGATGAAGTGCTGGCCGTCTACTTCTCCAACTTCGTGAATGGTGCAGATATTGGGATGAGTGAGAGCGGACGCAGTTCGCGCCTCGCGCTGGAATCGTTGCAGTACCTCGGGGCCAGGTTCTGTGGGGAGAAACTTCAATGCAACATGGCGGCCGAGGACGAGATCTTCTGCCTCATAAACCACGCCCATGCCGCCGCTTCCTAACTTGCCCAGGACGCGATAATGAGAGACGGTCCTGCCGATCATCGCTTGACTGCTAGCGTACAGAATAGCGGTTGATGTTAGGACGGGGTTCGCCAGCAAGTCAAATCACAGGCGGGCGTCATCGCGGACCTGCTCGTTTAGCACAGAAAAAC
>QIAB01000022.1:42481-42955 GCA_003225455.1 Acidobacteriota bacterium | reverse complement strand
TAAAAGATTCGCCGAGAGGCTGCACGAGATTAGTCCTCGCGACCTTTTCCGAAACTACTTCACCCTGTTCGTCGATAAAAAATTGCCCACGTTTCTCACTGTACCGCTCGTAGTACTTCATCATTTCCTCCAAAACTATTTAAAAGAACTTCCGGCAGCAGGGCACCAGTGGCAACCTAAGAACCTGCTGCCGGAAATTGTCGCCTTGGCCGGCTGAGGAGCTCGCGCAGCGACAAGCTTACTTAAGCTTGATCTCGGTTGTATATCTCAGCCACTTCCGCATCTGAAAGCTGCAGCGGATGCCATTCGATTCGTTCGTGCAACACCAACGCATCGAATTGCTTGCGCGCCATCGCTCGGCGCTGCTGCTGCGTCCGCTCCGCTTTCTCGAACTGCAAACGAGCAGTCTCGGCTCGCCGCCCTTCGCATTTCGCTTCTAGAAGGACGATCAGCTGCGCTTCGATCTTGCGTTGC
>QIAB01000022.1:32826-42363 GCA_003225455.1 Acidobacteriota bacterium | reverse complement strand
AAACGGCGTGCATCCCTGTTTCTGTAGCGTCTCGTAGAGCTGCTGGGTGCGCGGATTGCGGCCAATCAACTCGACGGCCTTCTCAAAGGCCGGATCGGCCTCTGTGAGTACTTGGCCAAAACGCTCTTTCGAAACTTTGATAATGTGCGAGCGAACGGCCGTCTCTTGCCTCGCAGTCAAGTTGACGAATCCATGTTCCGCTAGTGAAAGTCTCGACGGAGAAATGCCAGCAATTTTCGCGCACTCGCCCTGGCTTAATCCGGATGCCTCGCGTAGCTTGCGCAAGGGACTGACGGGCACTCGCGCTGAACCGCGTAACAAATCAAGCATATGAAAACCTCATTTACAGAGAAAAAAGTCTTTATTTACAGATTCCAGCATACAGATGAGGGGCTGACATGAATAGTGACTTTTGTGGAATCGGCTGACTTCGGTAATTCAATATGCGGAGGGAAAACAGATCAGCCAGCGGGCGGTCTGGATCGGCAGTGATCACCTCAAAGTTCAACGCGAGCTGACGTTCGTCGCGAGTCTTGCGGCTTCGCTTCTGGCGCGCGTCGACGGTGCGCTCAATCTCCGTGAGCAACTCGCCCACGCTCTGAAATCCAGTGCAGCCGCAGGGCTCGTACAGAAGAGCCAATCCCTGGCGGGTGGCGCGCGCCTGATAGCTCCGGTTGCGCATGGCGGGGTTTGATGCTGCTGCAACAAGAGTGGTGCAACTAGGCGTCAGCGTTAAGCATAGATTGACGGCCATCGATGTATTATTATTCGCCGTAAGGAGGATTCACCCATGAATCCAGATGTGGCAACAATCGAAGTCATTGCAAGCCTATATTTCAAGTCACTCAACGGCGAAGGCGGCAACACCAAGATGCATTTGATAGACGCTGACGAGACGCCGAATCCCACCCAGATCGGGATTGACTGCCGCACCTGGCTTGAAGGATTCCGTTCGGCGCTGGAAATCGTTCCCGACATCACCGGAACTGGCCCGAAAAACTTAGTCAGCAAACTGCCGCCGACTGAAGAAGTCGTCAGCTATGTGACCAAAAATTTCAGTACCCGCGTCGCCGCCTGAGCTTGTCACGATTCATGACACGGGGGCGGACGGCTTAGGAACACGCCCACGCGCGATGATGAGGGTGCCCGGCGCATTCAGCAACTGCGCGACGAAGGCTGCACCTGGAGCACGGTGAAATCTCGAATGGATCGCGAGACCGGAACCTTTCGCGAAATTGAAACTTACATGAGTTGGCTAGCCAGGTTTAAGAAGCGCCAGCGCGTGGCCTAGCCAGCATTGAACCTCAAATCGCCGATCCCAAACGAAGCGAAAACGTTGGCCTGCAGGTTGATTTGCCAGCGGTTCACCCTTACCCAGTACAAGCAGTGGCCGGCTCCCGTGGCCGCCGTGCCTACCGCGGCGGCGGTGATGACTGGCGTGCCCGCCGTGGATCGAGGGACACCGATGGGCGCGGCGTTCGAGACCTGCGGCATCGGCGGGCCTTCGTACACGTGCCAGCCGGCTTCCGTCCGCGGCACTGCCACGCGGGAGTAGCCATCATATACAGCTTCTGCGGTGGATTGATCCGCGTCTCGACCAAGATCGGCAGTGTGCAAGCTTACGTAAAGGTCGGCGGTTGCTGCCAAATCTGCCATTGTAGTGCCGTGGAACAGCAACGGCAGTATGTCCTCTGGGAAGTCTTGCGCGATCCCGTGAAAGATCAGCTTCAGCAGATCGAGGTCGTACTTTAAGGGCATAGCTAAAACGTTTCAATTAATTTGGCCAAGTACTCTGCCATCATCCCAGTGGCAGGCGTCGTCAAAACGCGCCAAGAGACGCGCGCGCGGGCCATGCCAATTCGCGTTGGCCATCATCTCAGCTCAGAAATTCCTTCGGCCTATCGATCAGCCGGTCCTCAGTGGAAGTGAAATCTTTCAGCCCGTAGATTTCGCGTATAGCCTGCATCAATCCATCGACCTGAATCTTTACAGGGCGGATAACTTCATGCTGCATCGCCTGAGCAGGACGGCCTTCGCTGCGGTCAGCAAGCTCCCGCGCCGCGACCACGTCCCCGGCGAGAGCCTTCTTACCCAGGGCCAGCGTCACCAGCATGGCATTGGTCATGCCCGTCTTGGGATCGGCTTCCGCTAGCCATGCCAGGGTAGCCTCGCTGAGTAGAATTAATCCTTTCGGTCTTCCGCCAGGATTGCCGCTCCGGCCTTTGGCGAACTGCGTGGCTTGCAGGTGCGTAGTCTTGGGGTGCGGATTCCTCGGTTTTGTGCCTGTTCTCAGGCACAAATTGCGATCAGTTTTCATAGCGATTCTCCAAAGCCCCATCATACGATGGGCACCGAAAATCCTTGCAGACGTTCGTAACTACATCGGTGATATTTGTCGGTGTTACTACCGAATTCGCAAAAAGCGACATTCCGGCGAAATCTGAGCGAAAACACACTGCGCACACACGCCTTCCCTTGAGGTGTTAGGGGCGCTTGCTTAAATTGAGTCTCAGTCCTTGCTTCAGAGGCGTGCGTTAGTCTGACAGGGCGAACCCTGCACCTCGGTCGACCGGGACGTAGGCGTATAGCGCCGCATCGAGTAGCGGCCCGTTGCCCGGATTTCCGCACTTCTCTGAAGCTTCCGTGTACCTGGCACGGTGACTTGTACGAAATCGGCCCGTTGTTTTGTATTTGGGTGATAAGCTGTGCCGAGAAGCAACCCCCTGCAGAGCGAAACTGCAGGCAGACTCAATTCTGAGTACGCAATGGGCTCCCCGCTCAGGGAGCCATTTTCTTTCACTCGAATAGGCTGCTCGGCAGATTGATTGAGGCAAACTCCGGCAGCCGTTCGCAGATTTTTGGAACGTTTTGGAACGTGATTGGAGTTTTGCGGGAAGCTAAGTGACTGAAAGAATGGTGGCCAGGGACGGAGTTGAACCGCCGACGCCAGCCTTTTCAGGGCTGCGCTCTACCACCTGAGCTACCTGGCCACGCTTTTGCACTCTGGTCCGCCGCCCTGCTAGTCATGTGGGACGCGCCGATGCTGGGGCGGAGGCGGCCCAAACGCGGGCAGTCAAGACACTGAGGAGCGTGTGGAACAGGGACGATTATAGCAACGCACAGGAAATCGCTCAATTAGCGGTGCGCATGGCCGCTCGTGCTGAAAGCTTTCAATCGGCTGCCGTGCTAGTGCCATTCATGACCACGAACGCGCAATGATTCGAGGCGAACCAGTAGGGAATCTCGCGATAGTCGGAGAGCTCAAAGATTGCGAGGTCAGCGTCTTTTCCCGGCTCAATCGATCCCTTGCGGTGGTATAATCGCAGCGCACACGCGCCGTTAATTGTGGCCGCGATGATCGCCTCTTCCGCCGACATCTTCATGTGCGTGCACGCTAGTGACAACACAAACGGCATGCTGGGAGTCGGCGAAGAGCCGGGATTGTAGTCGGTAGCCAGCGCCACTGCGACGCCGGAGTCGATCAGCTTTCGCGCTGGCGGAAATTTTTCCAAACCAAGAAAATAGTTTGCGCCAGGAACAAGAGTAGCCACCGTGTCACGCTTCGCCAGCTGTGCGATGTCGTCTTCGCTGAGGTGATCGAGATGATCCAGCGAGCTCACATTGAAGCGCAGAAGCGGTCGCAGTACGGTATGACTCAATTGACCGACATGTGCACGGATGCCGAGGCCGCAGCTCGCAGCGGCATCGAACATGCTCTCTGTTTCCTCAGAGCTGAACGCGCCTTGCTCCGTGAATACATCCACAAACTGCGCCAGTTTTCGCTTGGCGGCTCTTGGGATCATTTCATTGCAAATCACTTCGACATACTCTTGCCGGCATCCTTCGAATTCTTTGGGAACAACATGAGCGCCAAGCAGCGTTGAGACAACCGTCCCCGGCCAATGTGTCGCAGCATCGCGAATCGCTTCAAGGGATTTCAGTTCCGCCTCTAGAGACAGGCCGTAACCCGACTTCGCTTCTACAGTCGTTGTGCCCTGGGCTGCCATCTCGCGCAGCCTCGCCAGAATACTTTCAGCTAACTGGTTTCTGGCAGCTTTACGAACGTTATCCACGCTGGAGCGAATTCCGCCGCCCGCTTGCGCGATTTGCGCATAGGTTGCGCCAGCAATGCGCTTTTCGAAATCCACAAGCCGGGGATTTACAAACACTGGATGCGTGTGCGAATCGACGAAGCCCGGCAGGACCACCTGGCCGCCACAGTCGATCTCGATGATGCTTTTGCGATTCTTTTTGATCCAGGGGTCGGCGAGCGCGTCTTTAGTCTTGCTGACAGAAACAATCTTTCCACCGAGGCACAGTACTGCGCCGTCTTTGATGATGCCAAGTTCGCCAAGCTCAGCCCCTCGCCGCGGGCCAGGTTTGCCGGTGCGAGAGCGCAGGGTAACAAGCTGACGGATATTTAGCAGGAGCAAAGCGCGCAGAGGTTCTTGACTGGCATTTCGTGAAGCCACGGTTGAGAGTGTAGCCTGCAAGATTCCTTTGAGGGAAGTTTTGTGTCAGGGCATCGGCTTCAGCCGCGCCGACAGTAGCGGGATGGGTCCGCGTCTGCTCCGTGGTTACAACTGCGACGGCGGCCGGACCGATGTCAGGGTCTCAAGCAATCGTGCCTCATCGGCGCGAACTCGAATTGATGATGCTCAGGCGGCACGCCTGAAAGGGCATGCCCTGATATTTGATTCATAAAGAGACCGTTGAGCGAGGTCGAAACAACCGCGTTATCGTACCTTCCGTCAATGCCCCGAGATTCCCTAACAAGCTGGGGTAAGCTTCTCGCTTTCTTAGGCTTCCCTTGCCCTCGCAAAGAGGCAAGTAGTGCCTGACTCCGATGAGCGTTTCTTCAAAGTGCCATTCCCGTGCCGGGGGTTTCCCCAAGTCCCACGCAGCCACATCATCGCAATTCATGAAAAAGAATGCCATGCTCGGCACGTTCACTCGGATGAGATGCAAATGCCACATATTGTCGTCTAACCACCACAGTAGCCGTCCAATGGCGTTCCGTTTCTTGTCGGAGAGAGGATTCGTATCCTCAATTTCCAATATGCAGAATTCTCGGCGCCTGCTATTCATTAGCCATCCGTCTGGAACAAATTCGACGGGACTATCTAGTACGCCCTCAAGATCTTTCTTCAGGATTTCGTCAACCGCACGACTAAAAGTATTCTTACCGCAATCTTTATGGGAGAAAGCTGGAAAATATGTGCTCAATATCAACACGCTTGATTTCTTCATGCCTTCCTTAATGCCGCCAAATCAGACCCTCGCGCGCTCCACTATGCTACGGTCGGGATGAAGTTTGTCGCCAGTGCGAAAATACAAAGCCCCGGGGCAACAGTCACCCGGGGCGTAACCTGTCCAGCTACAAGAGTGATTATCCGCAGCCTGCCATGGGAAGTCAATGTTACTTGAGTAGGCTCCCTGTCCTGAGCCTACTCGCAGCGTCCCTACCAGAGATAGAGAGCCGTGGACCCGGCGGGACTCGAACCCGCACCTTGTAGCTGGACAGGCTATTGTGCTCCCTTTACACCACGGGCCCTGAGGCAGGTTAACGAGTCAGCGTTTGGCTGGACAAGGTTGTTCGTCACATCGAGATTCGCCGCTTCCGATTAGGGAATCGTCGTCTCAAGACCTTGGACCAAGCCAAAGGCTTCAGCCTAGCCCTTCATCGGAACCCTCACTCCCGCCTTCTCCGCGAACTCTTTCGCCTCCTCATACCCCGCATCCACATGCCGCACGATCCCCATCCCTGGATCAGTCGTCAGCACGCGTTCGATGCGTTTGGCCATGGCTTCGGTTCCATCTGCAACGGTCACCTGCCCGGCGTGCAGCGAGTAGCCGATGCCAACGCCTCCGCCGTTGTGGATGGAAACCCAAGATGCGCCAGCTGCGGTGTTCAGCAAGGCATTGAGAAGCGGCCAGTCGGCAACGGCGTCGCTGCCGTCTTTCATGCTTTCGGTTTCACGGAAGGGAGAAGCGACAGAGCCACAATCAAGGTGATCGCGGCCCATCACGATGGGCGCCTTCAGTTTGCCTTTCTTCACCAGATCGTTCATAGCAAGTCCAAACTGCGCTCGCTCGCCATATCCAAGCCAGCAGATGCGCGCGGGCAGTCCCTGAAATCTGATGCGCTTGCGCGCGAGATCAATCCAGCGGCGCAGAATGCGGTTATCAGGAAACAACTCCAAAACTAAATCATCAGTGACAGCAATATCGGACGCCTCGCCGGAAAGCGCTACCCAGCGAAAGGGGCCGCGTCCCTCGCAGAACAGAGGACGAATGTAAGCGGGAACGAATCCGGGAAAGTCATAGGCGTTTTTAACGCCGTGTTGAAAGGCAAATGTGCGAATATTGTTTCCGTAATCGAATGTGACCGCGCCCATTTTTTGCAGGCGCAGCATGCCTTCGACGTGACGAGCGATGGCATCGAGCGACTTTTCTTCGTAGGCCTTCGGATCACGTTTGCGCAGCTCGAGCGCCTGTTCGAGAGTCATCCCGTTTGGCACGTATCCGTTCAGCGGATCATGAGCGGAGGTTTGGTCAGTCAGAATGTCGGGGACCACGCCTCGTTCTGCAAGTTCTGGAATAATGTCGGCACAGTTTCCGACCAATCCCACAGAAACGTTTTCTTTTTTGCGCACTGCGTTCTTCAGAATGCGCAGAGCTTCATCGAGAGTGGTGACGAGAAAATCGCAATAGCCGGTCTTTAATCGCTTCTTGATGCGTTCCGGATCGACATCAATGCCGAGAAATGCAGCACCCGCCATCGTCGCGGCCAACGGCTGGGCTCCTCCCATGCCTCCCATGCCGCCGCTGACGATCAGCTTGCCAGCAAGCTCACTAGTAAAATGTTGCTCGCCCGCCGCAGCAAATGTTTCAAACGTGCCCTGAACGATTCCCTGTGAACCGATATAAATCCACGACCCGGCGGTCATCTGGCCGTACATCATCAGGCCGGCACGCTCGAGTTCATTGAACTTCTCCCAGTTGGACCAATGTCCGACCAGATTCGAGTTTGCGATCAACACCCGTGGCGCGTAGTCGTGCGTCTTGAAGACACCGACTGGCTTGCCCGATTGCACAAGAAGTGTTTCGTCATTGTCGAGATTCTTGAGCGAGCTGACGATTGCGTGATATGCCTCCCAACTGCGTGCTGCGCGGCCCGTGCCGCCGTAGACCACCAAATCTTTCGGCCGCTCGGCCACTTCTTCGTCCAGATTGTTCATCAACATGCGCATGGCAGCTTCCTGCTGCCAGCCTTTACACGACAGGGTTGTACCGCGAGGCGCGCGGATGGGGGTGTAGGTTGACGGTGAAATATCTGTTTCAACCGGCATGGCTAGATGGTAGTGCTTTGGGACAGCGGGCGCAATCGAGCGGGAAAGCAATTGGCGCACTACTTCAGAGCAAGCAAGAACAATGCGAAGGCACTCAGGCTGAGTACGGTACGTACTGCGTGCAATCGTCCCCAGCGCCGCAGCAGTTGCGAAGCTGAATCCGAATCTGGGCTAAGCGCAGAGTCAAGCAAGCTGCGATTCGTCGGCAGAATGAAAATCAATGTAAACGGTATGACCACCCCGATCAGCAAAGCGCCTACGAGCGAAATCAAGCCTCCTCGCGCCAGCCAAGCCGCAATCCCAGAAACGAAAGAAATTGCTGCTAGAGATGCCTGCATGATGGTTGCACGCTTGTAACTCGGGCGGAATTCGGCAAGAGCCACGGCAATGCCGCACGACATCCGGGCGGGATGTTCCACCAGATTTACATAGAGCGCGGCGCCGGCAAATAGACCGCAGGAGCAAAGCGCCAAGAATTCAAAGGCAGCTTTCATGCAGAGCGTCGGTTGTCTCTAAGACCAAAAAACCAGCTCTACCAGGTCGAGTACGCTGTGCCATCGCTCGAAATCGCACTTGAGCCGCTATGCACATCGCTGATGCCGGGTTCCTGCTGATCCACGGACATTAGCGTCTCTTCCTGATCGACTGTCCATGTATCTCTCGCATTGGTCATGGGATCGAGCGGGATCTGCTTGAGATATCCGGCGGTGATCAGGTCATCGAGGGATTGCGGAGCTTTTTGCTTATCGAGGGTGTACTGCGAAATCAGCGAGCGCAGTTGGAATAAATCCTGCTTTAGGACAGATTCCTTTGCGCGCATGATGGAGCGTTGGTAATTCGGGACTGCGATGGCCACAAGGATCATCACCAGGCTGATCACGATCAACATCTCGATCAGGGTGAAGCCGCGGCTGCGATTTGTGCATCTCGCCATTACCAATCCTTGTACTTGGTTCCATCAAGCGCTGTGCCTTCCGACTTGCTAAAGACATCGAAGACGTTCTGCCCGCCCCAGGAATCGGATGCGGGGTCGTCCTGCATGGAACGAAGGCCCCAGTCCGTGCTGTCGGTCATAGGATCGTTGGGAATGCGGCGCAGGAAGCGGACCTTCTTGCCACCGACATCCACACCATCAACCATGGTTTGCAGATCAGGCGGGTATCCTTCTGTGCCGACTTTGATTTGAAAGGCACCGCGATCGGCAGCGTCTTTATAACGGTCGATGGCATCGCGCATTTCCCAAAGATCGTGACGCAACTCGTGCTCCTTCTCTCGCTTGATTGTGACTCGCGCGAGGGGAACGGCGAGGCCGGTCAGAACCACTAGAATTGCCGTGGCCACGATCAGCTCGATGAGAGTGAAGCCTCGGGATTGATTGTGCTGCGCTCGATTCACTGTTCTAAACATCACCGTTTCTCGTTGGATGCGGCAGAAATGAATTGTTGGGTTTTGCGCCAGGCGACTTCATAGAGCTACGAATTGATAATCGGCGTTTATTGTCCCAGGCTTGAGGCTTGAGAGAAATCTCTCCGCCTTCAAATCTTTTCGCAATTTTCCGCTCAATGAGGCTCGCGCTAATCCACTTTTACCAACCGCTCACGCTATGTGTTGTGTTCATCTGCCGCTTCGCGGATCAAGTGTGTCCAGGGCTTTCCTAATCGCAATTATAAATTTACTGTACCGTTACGGTCGCCACCGCCCCCGATACGGGCAGCGACTGCATGCTCGGATCCTTCGCGCCGCCTTTCGAAATTGTCAAAGTTGACTGACCGCTGGCTTTGGCCATGAACGTCAGCGTTACTACCGCGCCCTGCCCAGAAATGCCCGCAGACCCAGGCGGACGTGTTGCGGTAATTTGCAGCGCGCCGCTCTGCTCGTCGTCCCGATGCACGAGGGCCACGGCCTGGCCGTCCTGCGAAAGCAGGCCGCCATTTGAAACATTCACCACCTGCAAAACCTTGGGATCGTAGCTGACCTGCAGCGGGACCGAATACACGTTCTGTGCGCCGGTAAGCAGCACGTTCACAGCGAATGTTGATCCGGCCGGTTGCGTGATGTTCGCCGGATCGAAAACAAAGCTGGCGTTCCCGGCAGCTGATCCTTGTGAAGGCGGAGGCGTCTGCGGCGGCGGCGGAGCAGGCTGTGTCGGAGCCGGAGTTGGTTGGGGCTGCGCAGGTGCGGCCGC
>QIAB01000022.1:32261-32800 GCA_003225455.1 Acidobacteriota bacterium | reverse complement strand
ACCTGTAACGCTCGTTGGTTCAATTCGCTGAGATCTTGCGAGCGCACGACATGCGGAATAAGCGCGAACACGATTTCATTTTCACGATGCTCGGTGGTGGTCTGGCCGAACAGATGACGCAGAATCGGAATCTGCGAAAACCCTGGAATCCCAGTCAAGGATTTCGTCGCGCTGTCTTCCAGCATTCCGCCCAGCAGATTGATCTCGCCCTCCTTAAGGCGAATCTCGTGCTCAATTTTTCTTTGGCCAATGATGGGCTGACTGATGCCGCCGATGTTCGATTGTCCGGTGACGTTCGAAATGTCCATCGAGATCTTCAGGGTCACTTCGCGGCCGGCGTGAACCTTGGGCGTGATATCGATGTTCACGCCAACATCCAGGTACTGGAACTGTGTGTTAACCAGTGGATTGATGCCGACTCCACCAATACCAGGCTGAAATGAACCCGTGGCTACTGGCACGCGATCGCCAATCTTGAGCGAAGCCTTCTGGCCGTCCACGGCACGAATTTGCGGATTTTGGATGATCTTAGTGCTGCT
>QIAB01000022.1:24373-32232 GCA_003225455.1 Acidobacteriota bacterium | reverse complement strand
TTGATGGTCACTGTGAAATCAGTCGCGTTCAGGTTCCCGAGCCGGTTCAGATTGATGGTGTTGGCCGTACCCGACGTGCTTGACGTAGCCGCCGCCCCGGTGCTGGTCCCCGTGCCCGTGGTCGTGGTCGTGGTACTAGTGTTGGACTGCAGGGCCACGGTGGCACTAGTGGGCGGATTGATGCCCAAGGTCCGCGCTTTGTCGCGGCTGACCTGCATGACAGCCACGTCCACAATCACTTCCGATCTGGCCTTATCCAAATCGCCCACAAGTTTCTCGGCCAGCGCAATCTGATCGGGCGTCCCACGGACTACCAGCGCTCCTTATATTTCCAGGATCTGCCGAAGTGCGTTTACAACATCCTGTAATTCTGTCGGCTGGGAAAGATTCGCCAGATAGAAGGTTTTGATGACGCTCTGCTCCACGTCCTTGCGCTTCGCAGGTGTATCGCTAGCGACAAAAATCGTGTTCGGAGTCACGGGCCGCCAAAAGGTCTTGGATTCCAGCGCGATGATCTGGAGCGCCTGCTCGAGGGTGACTCCGTTCAGTTCGATCTTGACCCGGCGCGACGTGTAATCCGGATCGAAAAGCACGTTAATTCCGGCCAGCTTGCCGACTGTTTCGTAAATAACTTTAGTATCTTCGGTCAGCTTGAGTGTTATTGGAATATTAGAGATCGTCGCCAACTCAACTGGGCCTTGCGCTTCCTGAACCCGCTGCTCAAGGCCACTAGGAGCGGGGGTGGCGGCCTTCGGGCCAGGGGCTTTGGCAGCGTCGATCATTTGCTGCGTGCGCCGTATTTCCTGCTGAGCAATGGGGCTGGAGGGATCGATTTCGACGGCTTTCTGAAACTCAGCTAACGCTTCGTCAAGCTTGCCGGAATCGCGCAGCAACTGCCCGCGCTTTACGTGTGAAGCCCCGGCGTAAAAACGCAGCCGCTCGTAGGCAGCACGATAGGCGAGATCCTTGGGTTTCAGATCGAACGCCTGCTTGTAATAGTCGTAGGCTAGCTCGTAGTTCTGACGGGCCTCGGCATCTTTGCCCTTATTAAACAACGAGTTCGCGCCGCTAGGGGACGCAGGCAGGGTTGTGGCCACGACGAGCAGAAGGATCGCCGCCGGGCGGATCAGGCGTAGTATCACTGGTTCCTCGCAGGCAGTATTCTTCCAAGGGTCAGCCATGACCCCAGGCTGGGTCTTCGATTTGCTCCGATTGAAGACGTAAACTGCGTGGATTATAGCATCGCTCCATTCATGGGAAAGTGACTGTTCTGGTTGCAGTTAAGTCGTAGGTTCTAATCCCCGGACGGTTCTGGAAAAGTCTCATTACAGCCAGTTCTTCCGGGGTTGCTCTTCCCTCAGCCAGAGGAGTCGATTGCAGGCCTGACACTTCCCGCGTTCCTATGAGATAAATGTGGCATGGCGCGCCAGCCGGCACATCAGACCAAGCCGAATCCGGAGAAAAATCCGCGCCGGGATCCGACCGCGGCTGGCCAGCGCGATGCTGCTGTAAACAGGATCGCTTCGCACAACTACTTCTTGCTGGAAAAATTTGAGGCGGGCGTGGCCTTAACCGGAACAGAGGTCAAATCGGTCCGCGCTGGAAGGGCAAACCTGAAAGATTCCTACGGTCTGGTCAAAGATGGCGAACTCTGGCTGCTCAATTGCCACATCGGACCGTACGAGCACGGCAACATCTTCAACCATGCGCCCCTGCGAACGCGCAAGCTGCTCATGCATAGAGAAGAAATTCGCAAGTTGATCGGTAAGACCCAACAAAAGGGGCTGACGCTGATTCCGACGCGAATGTACTTTAAGAATGGCAGGGTGAAAGTTGAACTGGCGCTGGCTAAAGGTAAACAACTCTGGGACAAGCGCGAAACCGAGCGCCGGCGAACCGCGGATCGGGAAGCGAGAGAGGCAATCGCGAGATCACGCAAGCACTGACCGTGTGGCGCAGACACTCGTGTCCGCGATGTGTGTGAAGAGTCAACCCTCACTGCGATTTAGGCGTTTAATTGAGATCATGACCGCTCACAACTGCGCGGTCCGCGAGCGATGTCCCGATTGTTGATACTCGACGTGGGTCTCGAGCCTGAGCTGATGCCACGTCCATACATTCTGGAATGTGAGAATTGCGTTGGCAGAAACACAGGAAGACGCATCACTGTTAGGTAGTTAAGGCAGCGTTCTGAACCCGCCTGATCCAAATATTGCAATCAATTAAAAACCCCAGATCGCGGACGTACCCCTTATTCTTCTTTCATGCGGCACCGAACTTTGCCACTGGCTTCGATCACGCCGTAGCCCAAATCGTCTTGAATAGCCGCAACGCCATCGGTGAATTCGCTGGCCCAACCAAGTTTCTGCGGAGTAATCATTTCTCCCTTGGTGTTTACATACCCAAGCTTCCGATTGTGGACTACGACCGCCGCGCCACTTCGAAATTCGCCGACTTCCTCCTCTTCAAACTCTGGGGGAATGACGACATGACCGTCTCGGTTGATCCAACCCCATCTGCCCCCAACCTCTACCGCTGCCAGTCCCTCCGAGAACTCCATTGCATCCTCAAAACGGGGGCTGATGGCAAATTGACCTGTTTTGTCGATCTATCCCCACGTCCCATTCCCCGGCGTTGCCGCCGCGAGTCCATTGCGGAAAGCCCCTGCCGCAACAAATGAACGGGGAATTATCCATTGTCCTCCTTTATCAATGTATCCCCACCTGCTCTCCCCGACGCTGCCGTCTGGATGCTTTGGCCGCATCGAGACAGCCGCCAGCCCCTCCGAAAAATCAGTGAGAAACTCGATTTCCATGCCCCGTTCATTTAGATGAATTGTGTAGGCTCCGTTCTTATCCACATACCCAAGCGGGACATTTAAGATTTTGTTCTTCTCGCCATAGCCCTCGACTAAACCTTCGGCGAACCACAATGGCATTCCGAATTGGGGAGGGATAGCGACTCGTCCGGTCTTGTCGATAAACCCCCACAATGGGCTATGCTCGTCCAATCGCACGCTGGCCATTCCATCTGAGAAATGAAATGCTCCGGCGAATTTGGCTGGTATCGCAATTGCCCCGGTTTGGTCGATGTAACCCCAGTTCTGACCGATTTTCACAGCTGCCAGCCCTTCCGTGAAGTCGAATGCTTCTCCATATTGGGCGGGAATCACCATCCGGCAGTTGCCGTCCATGTATCCATAATTCCCGTCAATTCTCACCAGAAAAGGCAGACCGAAGTGCCGATTCTGAGCGGAAGCGAAAATCGCGGCATACAGAATCGCTGCTGCAAACGGCAAGGTCCGAATTCTGTTCATGTTATTTCCCCAATTTCAATAGACACCGTCGTGAACGGATATAACTAATGTGAGAATCCGGCATCGTACACGCGATCCAACTTCTTGAACGAAAACTCCTCACGGAGGGTTCCGCGGTTAGGCATCTAGCTTCGCGTAGAAATTCACATATTCATCGTGGCATGTTTTTCCACTGCTGTGCATAACTTCCTCGCGCGGCGCGCAGGAATTTCACATTGGAATGACGCAAACGGCAACATTTTCAACCACGCCCCGCTGCGCACTCGCAAGCTGCTCATGCATAGAGAAGAAATTCGCAAGTTGATCGGTAAGACACAGCAGAGAGGGCTGACGCTAATTCCGACGCGAATGTACTTTAAGAATGGCAGGGTGAAAGTTGAACTGGCGCTGGCTAAAGGCAAGCAGCTTTGGGACAAAAGAGAAACGGAGCGCCGGCGAACCGCGGATCGGGAAGCGAGAGAGGCTGTTGCGAGGGGGCGCAAGGGCCGCTGATCTACGCGCCCAAAGAAACGAGCGACACGGACGCATCCGTGCCGCTCGCTAGTTGTGTTTCATTGTGCAGTTGGCGTTGTGGCCGCTGCCGCTACCGGAGTTTCCGTTCCAGGCAGTTCGACCGGTTTGATCGTCACCGTCGCCAGAATCTTCTCCAGGCGGCTGAAGATCTTTTCCCGATCAACTCGGGCTGTGCCGTCTGCGGCTTCATCTCCCGACGTTCCCAACCCTAGAGCAAATTCGTAGCAAGCTCCGTTCTGGAAGACGTGATAGTACTTTGCATCGGCTTGCTTCGGAGATTCGCCGGTGATGCTCTCGATTTCATTAAACTCGAGCGCACCAACTTTTAGCTTCGCCGCCGAGGCTGTCTCCGGGCTTACTTGCGGGAATGCGAATTGGGCGCATTCATCGGACGTTACCGCACGATTTACGCTCACGTTGACGAACGCCGAAGTGAAGTCCGTGTCAGGATACAGACTGGCGGGCAACTCAACGGCAGCCAGTGTCGCACCGCCCGGTTTTATGAAGTCCGTCGGAACCGGACCTAATCCGGGCCAGGTCAACTGCGCTTCATCTCCCAGCTTCAAGCCGTACTTCCTTGGATACGTGATCGAGACACCATACTCGCCGTTCACGTAAGTTGCTGTCGTTGGCCGATGCTTCTTCACTTTTTTTGTAGCCGTAGACGTTGGTACGACCGGTGCAGCCGCTGGCACTGACGCCGGGATCGGCGCAGCCGGAGCGATTGACGCTATCGGCGCGGGCTCGCTGCTCTTGCGCGAGCAGCTCACGACTGCGACGAAAACCGTAACCATTACCAAACCTGCGAACAGCGCCGGCAGACGTTCCGTGCTCCAAAACGGCGAGCGCTGCTCCGACGATTCCTTTTGTGATTTCGTTCCTTGATTGTTTAACCCACTTAGCTGTGTCATATCTCCCTCCCGTACTGCCTTCGGCAAAGATGTGGGCAAACCGCTAGCCACAAGCTTTTTGCTGAAGTCAGGGGAGTTATGCGGTGGGGGAAAACGAGAATCGTGTCGGCTCGCGCACAACGTTGACCGACAGACACGAACGAAGATCGCAGTCGGATAGCTCGCCTGAGGGATGTCATTCTCCAGCGATGACGCGCACCCTTGCGCATTTGCCCGCTCGCCGACGATACTGGATTGCAGATCATGAAAACTAATCTCTCCTTTTCTACTCCGGCGGAAGCTGAAACTGAGTGTCTGGTCACGGTCGTCCTCGATCGCGCCGAGAAGGACAAAACCGAGGCCTTCGTTGCTACGAACGACAAAGCGGTTCAGGATACAGCCGCTGAGGTGATCGCCAGCGGGGAAGCCACAGGCAAAAATTTCGAAACTACGCTATTGCACAACCCGGCCAGGCTGAAGGCCAAGCGGCTCTTGCTTGTCGGCGGAGGGAAGGCGAAGCAATTTTCAGCGGTGGAGCTGCGCAAGTTGGCCGGAGCGGCGGTACGGTCACTGAAACCGAAGGGCGTGCGCAGTTTTGCATTCCTTGCTCCGGAAAGCGTACCAGCGGACGAGGCGGTCAAAGCTATCATCGAAGGTGCATTCGTGGGCAACTTCGATCCTGATAGCTACAAGAGCGATCGCAAGGACCAAAAAATTGAGGCGATCACCGTCGTAACTCGCGGCGAACAGCCCGCGCTTCACAAGGCGATGGACGAGGCTCTTATCCTCGGCGAATCGCAGAACTTCACTCGTCAACTAGTCAATGAGCCTGGCAACCGCATGACGCCGACCATTCTTGCCGATCACGCTCGCAAAATGTCGCAGGAAGTTGGGCTGAAATGCGAGGTATACGGCGCGGAAAAGCTCAAAGAGCTCAAGATGGGCGCGTTCTGGGGTGTCGCACAGGGATCCGACGAGCCGCCAGCGCTGATCGTCATGCGCTATGAACCAGCAGGCGCGCCCGAGAAACCTGTGTTGGGCCTGGTGGGCAAAGGCGTGACTTTCGACACCGGTGGCATCTCCATCAAGGCGGCCGACGGCATGGAGAAAATGAAATACGACATGGCTGGCGGGGCCACCATGATTGGCGCCATGCGTGCCATCGCCCTGCTCAAACCGAAAGTGAAAGTGATTTGCATTGTCTGTGCCACCGAGAATATGCCATCAGGCAAAGCTCAGAAGCCTGGAGACATTCAGACCGCAATGTCAGGAAAGACGATAGAGATCATCAATACCGATGCCGAAGGCCGATTGGTGCTCGCAGATGGACTCTGCTACGCGCGCCAGCTCGGCTGCACACATCTGATCGATGCTGCTACTTTAACCGGAGCAGTTGTAGTCGCTCTCGGCTATACCAACGCTGGCATCTTCGCCAATGATGACGTCATGTACGACCGCTTTACGAGGGCGTTGGCAAAAGCCGGCGAAAAAATGTGGCGCTTGCCGCTGGACGATGAATACAAAGAGCAGATTCGCTCCAATATCGCGGACATCATGAACACCGGTGGACGCTACGGTGGCGCAGTCACGGCGGCGATGTTCCTGAAAGAATTTGCCGAAGACACTCCATGGTTGCACCTCGACATTGCAGGAACCGCCTGGATGGAAGACAGCAAACCCTGGATCGCGAAAGGGCCGTCCGGCATTGCCGTGCGTAGCCTTGTCGAGTTTGCCAAGAGCTTTGGAGCATAGCTCGGAGCAGCCGATTCAGTCCTGGATCCATCCCACGCGAGTTGGACGGAGGGTTTCATGAAGATATTGTTTGTGGTTGGGCTGGTGGTACTGATCCTCGGAATTCTTTCGTTCTTCGTCCCGATCCCACACTCGGAGAAACACGGCATCAAGGCCGGTGACGTAAGCATCGGAGTTCGAACCGAACATAACGAGCGTGTCTCTCCCGTTGCCAGCGTCGTAATGGTAGTCGTCGGCGCAGGAATGATGATTGCAGCGCGCGGCAGAACGTAGCGCTTCAGTTTCTCTGAGACGCGCGCTCACGCGGCATCATGGAAAACGATGCCGAGTGTGTATCGCTCACCGCTCAGAACCTCACTCACGCCATGCCGGAAGTTTGTTCGGTAGTAGCCGCGTGACCCCTTCACTGGACGGTAGCGCGTAGTTATCACGACTGCTTCGCCTTGTTCCATTCGAATGACGTGTCCAATGGATTGCGCTCGCGGACGTTGTTCGACCAAAAGCAGTTCGCCGCCCGTGAACTCGTCATCTGGCTTGCTGAGCGCAAAGATAACCTGAAGCGGGAACACCACATCTCCGTACACATCCTGATGCAGGCAGTTGTAATCACCCTGCTTGTAGCGCAGGAGCAGCGGAGTAGGCCGCTTCTGTCCTCGGCGATGGCATTGCCGAAGAAAGGAAGCCAGATCGGCAGGGAAATCTGCTTTGATTCTTAAAGCTGACATCCACTCGTTCGCAGCCTGAGCAAGGAAGCGATAAAGCTTTTCACGAAGCTCGGCGACGATCGCCGGCAGCGGATTGGCAAAATACTGATACTCGCCTCGGCCAAAGCGATACCGTTCCATATCGATGCGGCTGCGAAACAACGAGGCGTCAGAGTATAGCGATCGCAGTTCCTCGCACTGAGCTCGCACCAGGATTCTCCCCATGCGGGCGTAGCCGGAGTTCCAAAGACTCGAGCGAATTTCCGGCCAGGAAAGACTTTGAATAACCGACGAGATCATAACGTTAACAAGAATAAGTTGTCTGGGCGTCGACGATCTATCCGCTTTTTGCGTCGAACTTGGAGGGTGCCTCCAGAATGGAAGTGGATTACGCGATGCTGATAAGTTTTTACGGCGCTCATGCCCCGCACAGTGCATCAGCACTCGCACTGGCGTACTCAATGCGATGAAGGCTGGTCTCACAGGCAAGGTTTGGAATTTGCAGGAATTGGTGAGACTATTGGACCAGACAACATTAGGAGCGGCAGCATGAAATACCGAATTGCTATGTGGGCGGCTGCAGGTTTTCTTGTTGCGGGCTTCTGGGCACCTTATGCCTTAGCAGCAACTCCGATTCAAGCTGAACCGATTGCGTGGGCTCTCGCCCGTTTAAGTTGCCCAATC
>QIAB01000022.1:0-24348 GCA_003225455.1 Acidobacteriota bacterium | reverse complement strand
TTGGCATCTATTGGGTTCTTCTTGCGAATGCTACTACGTATGGTTTGATCGGTCTGATCGTTGAGGCTCTTCGGCAACAACTACATCACGCGAAATAATTCAAAACAGCCCATTACCTTTTCTCCCTTGACATTCCACATCCTCAAGCGTAATCAGTAGGAGCACTTTGCTTCTGGCGCAGCTGCAAGCTTAATAGGGAAGCCGGTGAAAATCCGGCACGGCCGCGCCACTGTGATCGTGGAGAACTGGCCACAACGCCACTGACTAAAAAGTTGGGAAGGCGGCCAGTTCGATGAAGCGAGAGTCAGGAGACCTGCCAGAAGCGGGATGAGATGAACCTTCGCGGGAAGGTGAATCGTGATGACCCGCCTTCAGCACGCTCCTGCTTCCCATTGCTGAGCGCTCGTTGTCCCAGTTTTCCTCCCGATTGATAGCTCCTCATCCGCCATCACTCTCCGTCGCTGGACAGGAGGAGCAATGCCCAGGTTTTCAGGAGTCAGATTTTCAGGAATTTTGTTATGTGTTTTAACTCTCATCGCTTGGGCTCAAGAGCGAAAGATTGCTGGAATCGTTCTTGATCCCGACCATGCCGCAATCCCTCGCGCATCCGTACGTTTACTGAAACCAAATGGTATCGAAGTCGAACGCACTCTCACTGATTCCTTAGGTCATTTTGAGTTTCGCAGGACGTGCCCGGGAGACTGCAGCCTAGAAGTTCGCATTACCGGATTCCAGACGCAAACCCAGCCTGCCGATCAGAAAGTAATCGTGCTGGGTCTAGCTCCAGTGCAGGAAAGGATTGCCGTAACCGCTACTCGCACAGAAACTCCCACCGAACAAATTGGCGCCAGCGTCACCGTGATCACAGGCGAGCAGATCGAACAGCAACAACAACTCCTTGCCGGCGATGTGCTGCGTCAGGTGCCTGGGCTGACGGTGGTGCGAAGCGGAGGTCTGGGAGCCACGACCTCCGTTTTCTCGCGTGGTGGCAACTTCGACTACAACAAAGTCTTGCTGGATGGTATCCCGCTCAATGAACCGGGCGGAAGGTTCGAATTCAGCAGCCTGGCGGCTAACGATCTGGATCGCATCGAAATCGTACGTGGGCCGCAGTCAGCGCTGTTCGGCTCGGATGCCATGGCGAGCGTCATTCAATTTTTCAGCCGTCATGGCGAGCGCGAAGATGATCGCCCTCATGTTGCGCTCAATTTCGATGCTGGCAAGTTCAGAACCTTGCACGGAGGTGTAGACCTGAATGGCGCGATCCGCGGCTTCGATTACGATCTCAGCTACGACCGTCTGAATACCGATAACGAGATTCCTAATAGCGATTTCCGCGACTCTACCGCTGCTGCAAATTTCGGGCTGAGCTTAGGTCAACACACTCAACTCCGCTGGATATCGCGCGGCGATTCAAGCTTTGCTGGAACGCCGGGCCAGGTTGCATTCGGACAGCCCATTCCATCCACTCTTAATTCGTTCTTCCGGAAAGCTGACGGCTACACCGGTTTCAGCGTGAGCAACCAAACCACCAGCCGATGGGATCAGAGACTGGCCTACGGTTTTGCCCGCACGCGCCAGCGTTCAACCGAGTTCGGGCTCGATCCTCCCTTCACTCCCCAATTTGGCGCGAGCCGGGCGCAATTTGAAATCTTTGATTTTCTTTCCAACTTCGTGAATGACACGCGTCGGCACCACCTTGATTACCAGAGCAATTTGCGCGTGGGATTGGCTGACCAGAGCTGGGGACAGCACATTTTCACTACCGCGTTCGAGTGGGATCGCGAAAACGGGTTTCTGAATGATTTCGGGGCTACCCAGGCTCCGACTCGCGCACAGCGTGATAATTTTGGAGGCACCTTTCAATATCAGACGGCGGTCGGCCGGCTCTTTTTGACGAACGGCGTGCGGGTTGAACAAAACGGCAGTTTCGGGCGCACTGTCATTCCCCGGAGTTCTGCTGCTTATTTGCTTCGACGAAACTCAGGTCGCCTCGGCGCAACCAAGCTGAAATTCAATTTCGGGTTAGGAATCAAAGAACCAAACTTCACCGAATCTTTTAGTCCGGATCCAACCTTTCTCGGGAACCCCGATCTTCGGCCGGAGCGGACGCGCAGCTTCGACTTTGGGATAGAGCAGAGACTGTGGAATGATCGCGCGAAAATAGAAGTAAATTGGTTCGACAACCGCTTTCGTGATCTGATCGAGTTTCAAGTCACCAGCTTCAGCCCGTTTTCCGGAACATTCTTCAACCTCAATCGAACCAAAGCTCAAGGAGCTGAGCTAGTCCTCGAAACAGCTCCACTGAGCGGATTGCGATTTACCGCGGGCTACACGTATCTGAATGCAGAAATAACCAAGAGCAACACGCCCTCCGATCCGTTGTTCGGAGATAAGAAACAGCTCTTGCGGCGGCCGCGACACTCGGGATCAGTAGGGGCAGCCTGGGATTGGAGGCGGCTGAATGTAGTAACAACCGCAACGTATGTTGGCCGTCGTGCGGACAGCGATTTTCTCGGACTGATGCCGCCGCTGACAAGCGATGCCCCTTATACCAATTGGCAGCTGGCTCTTACATATCGAATAGCGAAGCATCTTTCGTACACAGCGGCGGCAGCCAATTTACTGGATCAACATTATATGGAAGCATTGGGCTTCCCTGCGCTGCGAATCAGCTATAGCACCGGGGCAAAATTCAATTTCTAGCTTTTGGCGTAGCGCCGGCGCTGTTCTGGGTAGCGCCGGCGTCTCGCCGGCTGTCGGGCGGGCGTCTCGCCCGCCTCACATTGGTCTTGCAAGGAGAGCTATATGGTTTACTTGATAATTGTCCTGGCAGTTTTGGCGCGTTTCTTACCCCACGCCTGGAACTTCTCTCCAGTCTATGGGGCGCTGTTGTTCGGCGGGGCGCGTCTGAACAAGAGAGAATCCATCTGGTTCCCAGCGTTGTTGCTGGCGATCAGCGATCTCATCCTTACCAATTTCGTTTACCACTTGCACATCGGATGGCAGGAGATCTTTCAGGTTGCTGCGTTTGCTTCAATTTCACTAACCGGATGGCTGTTGCGGGAGCGCGTTGGCGTGACGACGCGTTTTGTGTCGGCAAATTTGGCAGGCGCGAGCGCTTTTTATCTGATCAGCAACTTCGGCGTGTGGGCGGGATTGCACACCTACCCTCCAACCTGGACGGATTAGTTCAATGCTATGTCGCAGCTATTCCGTTCCCGACGCATCGCTTCGGCGCGGGTTTCGAACTGCTCCTGGTGAACCAGCTCCCAAGGACACTCGTCCCTTCGTGGACGGGCTGAGTCCGTGCTCATGTTTCTGGAGGCGCTCGGGGATGCTGGAGGTCTGGCCGGTATAGAAGCGGCCTGTCGTCTGGCTGCGCAGGACTTAGACGAAGAACATGAATATCTGGCGCGCCCGGAGACCCTGCGGCGGGGAACTCCCGACCTATTGCTCCGGAGGGTCGCCGCGGCGACCTCTATCCAGCTGAGCTACGGGCGCTCCTGCAAGATGGCTTGAAGCTCATCCCGCCCTTTGCCAGTCTTCGATTCTCGTTCCCGACGCATCGCTTCGGCGCGGGTTTCGAACTGCTCCTGGTGAACCAGCTCCCAAGAACCTCGTCCTTTCGTGGACGGGCTGAGGTCGTTGCTCATGTTTCTGGAGGCGCTGGGGGATGCTGGAGGTCTGGCCAGTATAGAAGCGGCCGGTCGTCTGGCTGCGCAGGACGTAGACGAAGAACATGAATATCTGGCGCGCCCGGAGAGATTCGAACTCCCGACCTATTGCTCCGGAGGCAATCGCTCTATCCAGCTGAGCTACGGGCGCGCTACATGTAAGTTTACATAGAGGAGTTGAGCGCCGCAATTTGCCGCAGCCCGGAAAATCAGACGCAGAGGGATTCCTGTCAGCAGAGGAAAGGGAAGTTCAGTCGCCGTTTTACCAGCGGTTGCGGCCCTCGCCACCGCGTCCGCCCCGGTCTCTGCCGCCGCCACTACTGGCACGCTCGGCCTTGGGGCGCGCTTCGTTGACGTTCAGCGTGCGGCCACCGAGCTGACTGCCGTTGAGAGCGGCGATTGCCTTTTCCCCGTCCTCGGAGCTGGCCATTTCTACAAACCCGAAACCGCGCGAGCGGCCGGTTTCGCGATCCGTCAGAATGCTCACGCGGTCTACCTGCCCGTACGGTTCGAAAAGCTGGCGCAGCTCCTCTTCCGACGTGTTGAAGTCGAGATTCCCAACAAAGATATTCTTCAAGCGAATTGCCTCTGATTGAGCTATCTGAGTTTGCTGACTTCGGCGCAAGCAAAGGCGGATTGGCCGTCTTAACAGCCGGAGTTGGCGAACAGTCAAACGCGGGGGGAAGTATAGCAAATCTGTTAGTCAAGGGAAGAAATTCCGGTGAAGTGTCGGCAGGAATACAAAAGCCCGCACACGGCGGACAAGCTGGCGGTTAGTAGACGTCACCTCCTGCCGCTAACACTTATCCACCTGCCAATAGCCCTGGCAATGGTATCCGAGCCGCAAAAGACGATTCTTGGGATCGTGGCGCTTGTCGCAGTTAGGGCACATCAGATAGCGGCTCCATGCCGTGCCCTGACGGTCATAGTTTTCCGAGACCGAGAAGCTGGTGCCGCAACTGCAAGGAACGAGAAACATTCTTATCGGACGTATCTCGGTCTTCGGCTTGCGGCGTGACATAACTAGCTTTCTTCTACGGTGACCATTGTGCTCTTCTTTCTCTTGTTCGGCTGCAAGACCTTCTTTCTCAGCCGCAGCGACTTGGGTGTGACCTCGACAAATTCATCCTCGGCGATGAATTCGATGGCCTGTTCCAGGTTCAGCTGCCGGAACGGTACCAGGCGGATGGCCTCGTCCGCGGTAGACGCGCGCATGTTGGTAAGTTTCTTTTCGCGCACGACGTTCACATCGAGATCTGTATCTTTGGCGTTTTCCCCAATAATCATGCCTTCGTAGACATCAACGCCGGGGCCTATGAACAATTCGCCGCGCTCTTGCAAATTCCAGAGCGCATAAGCAGTGGACACTCCGGGGCGGTCAGCAATCAGCGCGCCTGTGATGCGGTGCGGAATTTCGCCTTGCCATTCGGTGTAGCCATCGAACAGAGAATTCATAACGATGGTTCCCCGAGTGTCCGTCAATAGTTGGCTGCGCAGTCCGATAAGCCCTCGGCTCGGAACTCGGAATTCGATACGCACGCGTCCGTAACCGTGATTGTGCATGTTGACAACTTCGCTTTTGCGCGCGCCCAGCTGCTCCATCACCACGCCAACAAATTCCTCGGGAATATCTATGGTGAGGCGCTCGACTGGCTCCATCAGTCTCCCATCGACGCGTTTGGTTACGATCTCAGGTTTGCCGACCATCAGCTCATAGCTTTCGCGGCGCATCATCTCGATCAAAATTGAGAGTTGCAGTTCGCCACGGCCCATCACTTTGAAAACGTCGGTGGTTTCCGTGTCTTCAATGCGAAGCGATACGTTAGTGAGCAGCTCTTTTTGCAGACGCTCGCGTAGATTTCGCGATGTGACGTACGTGCCCTCGTGCCCGGAGAACGGCGACGTGTTCACCGTGAATTGCATTGCGATTGTGGGTTCATCGATCGTGATCGGAGGAAGCGGAGCTGGATTTTCGGCATCGGTGATGGTCTCGCCGATGGTGATTCCTTCCACGCCGGCAACGGCAATGATGTCGCCCAGCGTTGTTTCCGTGATATCAGTTCGCTTCAGACCGGAGAAGGAGAACAATTTCGTGATTTTCGTTTTCTGTATCGATCCATCGAGCTTGGCGATGCCGACTTCTTCGCCAGTACTCATGGTCCCGCTAAACACCCGAGCAATCGCCAGACGGCCGAGATAATCGCTGTAATCCAGATTAGCCACGAGAATTTGCAGGGGGCCGGAGGAGTTGCCCTTCGGTTCAGGGATGGTATTCAGGATCGCATCGAAGAGCGGACGAAGATCCTCTCCAATGATTTTAATTTCCCTTGAGGCGGTCCCGGTCTTGGCATTCGTATAGAGAACCGGAAAATCGAGTTGCTCCTCTTTCGCATCGAGATCGATAAAGAGATCGTAGACTTCATTCAGAACTTCCTGCGGACGCGCGTCAGAACGGTCGATCTTATTAATGACCAAAATCGGCGGCAGTCCTGCTTCAAGCGCCTTGCCAAGCACATATCGGGTTTGCGGCAACGGGCCTTCGCTGGCGTCAACCAGCAACATGACTCCATCTACCATTTTCAGCGCACGCTCGACTTCGCCGCCGAAGTCGCTGTGGCCGGGCGTATCGACAATGTTGATCTTCACCCCTTGATAAAACACCGCAGTATTCTTGGCCAGGATGGTAATACCGCGCTCGCGCTCAAGTTCATTCGAGTCCATTACACGCTCGATCACGTTTTCATTTGCGCGGAACGTGCCACTTTGTCTCAACATGGCGTCGACCAACGTTGTCTTGCCGTGGTCCACGTGCGCGATGATGGCGATGTTACGGATGCTCAAACAATTAACCTTTCCAAGATGCAGACAACGGCCGCCCTCAGCCGTCCCGTCCGAGCGAAGCTCGGCGACAACAAAGCCAAAACTCTGGCTCCTGGCTCCTCTCTTCCAATGTACTACGAGTTAGAGAGCAAGGGCGGTTTGCGTGGGAACGGATTTTCCTGCCAGCCGGGCTTCTGCTTGCTTCACAGCGCGGCGAGCCGCCATGATTGCGGCCGCGGTTGTGGATACCGGTCCTTCCGAATCAGTGTTGGCGAAGAAAACTCGGTCCATCGGCTCTCGCACGGCCGGCTGAGTCTTGGTGTAAACACCGGGCGCGGGAACGTACATGGGATGTCCGCGGCGATAGAGATGGACTTCGAGCGGATCAACGTTCGATCCTGGAAAGAGTTTCTGGAAATCGCGCAGCACATTGGCAGCTACCCGGCGCGCGCTTGGTTCGCTCAACAATGACGCGCGTTCCTCTTCGTGCAGGGGCGTGTAGCAACTCAGGATATTGTATTTCTGCTTGTATCCCGGCTGATTGCGGGCGACCCAATCGGCGACGATGAAATCGGTGAAGGTATTTCCCGGGCACCAAGTGTCGTAGCCCTTATTAAATACGGGCTTGTCGAAAATCAGGTTTACGACTGGGTATGGAATGTAACGCATCTGCTGCATCGCGTCGTTTTGCTTCTCTGGCAGACCTTCCACCAAGCGGCGAGTGATAAACTTTGGCGTCGCCATGATGACGGCTTTTGCGGCTACGGTCTTCAAATCCGCGCCCTGCATGTAAGCCACCTGAACGTCGTCTTTGCCAGGAACTACGGCCACGATCGTCGCACCGGTTTGCATGCGATCGGCAAATTTTGGCTGTAAAATTTCGGCAAGCTTTTTAGTGATTACGCCAAGCCCCCCCGGCCAGGTATAGCGGTCATCTTTGCGATTGTTTCCAGCGATGTATTGCAAATCGGCAATGCCTATGCCAGCCGCGGTGTCTTCGCTCGTCGCGCCCCAGTTGGATGGGCCGTAACCATCCCACCATTGCCTGAGCTCTTCAGGGTAGCCTTTCATGAAATCGGAAAAGGGAAGATTCATTAGCTCAGTGCTTCGCGTTTTGACATCAATCGCGAGAATTTCCTTTTTGAATTTCTTAAAGCTCTCGCGAATCGACTCGGCGTAAGGAAGCTTATCGAGCCCATCTCCCCAGGTATCAGCGACGAACTCGCCTTTCACGAGCGTGCCGTCCCAACAGTCCACCGGCAAGGGTTTCAGTCCGATCTCCTCAGCAAAGTTGTAACTGACTTCGCTCTTGTCGAGAAAGGCCGTGCCGGTGGCGTAAGCGGCTCCTTCATATTCCATGAGATAAGCGTTGCCGCCCCAGTGGGGTTCTTTTTCGAGCAGCAGGAAATCACGATTCTGGAGTAAATATGCAGCGGCCAGTCCGCTGACGCCTCCGCCAGCGATGACCACATCATGGCGCGCCGAGACTGGCGGACGCGTGAATACTTTTCCATCGCGAACTGCGTGACAGATACGATTGTCTTCGCCTTCGACAGCTGCCCCCTTGGGATTTTCTGTCTGCGCCAACAGCGAGAGATCAATCGGGCATCCCGCCGCAACGCTGCCAGCCACCACAAATTTGATGAAGTCTCGGCGATTCGTGCTCATATAGTGTCCTTTGCTCCGATCTGCTTACGGGCCTGTCTCCACGAGTTCAGCGGCAATTTCCAGCTTCGATTCGGCCCGCACGCGCAGGCGATACCAGGTAACGATTGCTGCTAATGAAAAAACGAAAATAAGGGTCGATATGGCATTGATCTCAGGAGTGATCCCACGGCGCAAGCGTCCCCAGATTTCCAGCGGCAGCGTGTTGTCGCGGCCAATCAGGAAAAAGCTGACGGCAATTTCATCCATGGAAAGTGTAAAGATCAAGAGCGCCGCGCCGATGATCGAGAGCCGCAGATTGGGGATGGTTATGCGCCAGAAGGTCTGCCAATAATTTGCGCCTAAGTCGAGCGATGCTTCCTCCTGTGCGCGATCTAATTTCTGCAAGCCCGCGAAGACCTCAGTGGTCGCGACTGAGATCAGCGCAGTCCCGTGGCCGAGGATGATCGTCATCAGGCTCAGCTTCACATCGGCTTCGCGGAACAGCATTAATAATGACAGACCGGTAATAATCCCCGGCAGAATCAACGGCAGCAGCACCAAACGGCGAAATAGAACCTTGCCCGGAAAGTTGGCGCGATCGAGCGCGAGAGCGGCTGGAATTCCTAAGGCCAGTGAGATAGCCACTGCGGCCAAGGCGACAAATAGACTGTTGAGCACCGAGGTCCATATCGCGTCGTCGGCGAAAAGCTCGCGGTACCAATCCAAAGTGAAATTGCGTGGGGGAAAACCTCCAACACCCGGGCCGTTAAACGAGTAGACGATCAGCGTGACAATCGGCAGATAGAGAAAGCCGAATACCAGCGCGGCATGCCAAGGAAGCCAGCGTGAACGGTTGCCCGGAACGCTCATCGGAAGCCCCATCTCTTTTCCAGCCGTTCGGAAAAGAACAGCAGTCCTATGACAAGCGCCAACATGCAGAACGAAATCGCCGCGCCCAATGGCCAGTTGTAGGCGGCTCCGAACAAGCTGACGACGATGTTGGAGATCATAATGCCGCTTGGTCCGCCGAGCAGCAGCGGGGCAAGGAAGTCACCCAGGCTGAGGACGAAAGCGAAAGTTGCACCGGCCAGAACGCCGGGGATAGAAAGCGGCAGGATCACTCGCCAAAAAGTTTGCAGCGGCGGAGCCCCGAGATCATGCGATGCTTCGATCAGGTTGCGCGGGATGTGTTCCAGCGCAGCGTAGATTGGAAGAAAAGTGAACGGCGTATAGATGTGGGTGAGCGTCAGCACCACTGCGAACGGACTGTAGAGCAAAAAATTCAGCGGGTGACTGGTGAGATGAACATATTGCAGAAGCGTGTTGAGTACGCCATCGCTGCCAAGGATCGTTTTCCATGCGTAAGCACGAACGAGATAGCTCACCCAAAGCGGGATGATAACCAGTTGATAGAAGAACTCCTTCCTTTTTTCTGCGTAGAACGAAAGGTAATACGCGAGCGGATAGCCCAGCAGCAGGGAGAAGAGCGTCACCCGGGCGGCAATCCACATCGAACGAAACAATGTTTGCAGATAGACGTTGACGCGAAGAAGCTCACGATAATTGTCGAGCGTCCAGGAATGAATGATCGTCTGGACCGCTGACACCGACCAAAAGCTGTAGCAGAAGAGCAGAGCGTAAGGGAGCAGAAGAAATAGGATGACCCACACCAGAGGAGGAAGCGTGATTGCGATTCGATAAGCGCGGGAGAACATTAGTCTCTCTTTTTCCCTTGACCGGATTCACGTACCGGAACTGCAGCGGCAGGCAAAAATTCCAGATCAAGGTCTTCATCCCTACTTGCGCGGGTGGAAGTTCGCAACGAGAGCATTAGCCCATCAGTGCATTGCACCTGCAACAGTTCGGTAGCGCCGTGAAAAATTTGGGAGCAAAGCTTGGCGCGAAACTTTACGGCTCCTTGCATCCCGGCTGCGAAATGAATATTTTCCGGACGCAACGAGAACAGCACCGGACCATCTGGCAGATTGACCGGCCACGAAAGCGAATGGCAGCGGGCGATTCCTCCTTTCACTTCTCCGCGAAGAAGATTCGTGTGGCCAATAAACTGCGCTGTATAGACCGTTGCTGGCCGGTCATAGATTTCGCGCGGAGAAGCAACCTGTTCAAGCTCGCCCATGCGTAGAAGCGCGATGCGATCTGACATCACCATGGCTTCATCTTGATCGTGCGTCACGAAGACGAATGAAATGCCAACCTCTCGCTGGAGCGACTTCAACTCAACTTGCATCTGGCGGCGAAGATTGGCGTCGAGCGCGGAGAGCGGCTCATCCAGCAAAAGCAGTCGAGGCCTATTGACTAGCGCTCGCGCCAAAGCGATGCGCTGCTGCTGTCCCCCGCTGATTTTCGCCGGCTTCGAATTTGCAAAAGCACTCATTTTCACCATCGCCAAGGCTTGCTCGACGCGGGCGGCGACCTCTTCCTTCGGCAACTTTGCCACGCGCAGGCCGTAGCTGACGTTCTCCTCTACAGTAAGGTGCGGAAACAGGGCATAGTATTGAAACACTGTGTTCACGCGGCGACGGTAAGGAGGCAGACGATCGAGGCGCTCGCCAGCCATCACGATCTCGCCGCAGTCCGCGGTTTCAAAGCCTCCGATGATGCGCAGCAGGGTAGTCTTTCCCGATCCACTCTCGCCAAGGATGGTGAGAAATTCGCCTTCGGCGATCTCGAGAGAGATGCTGCGCAGAACGGGCGTACGTCCGAACGATTTGCCGATGTTCCGAATGCTGAGAAGGGATCGTGTTGTGGGGTTTGCGGTTTTCGCCGAAACTTCGGGATGAATGGCACTGGCCATAGTTGGCGAGGTTCAGGTCACCGAAACCGCTCAAAATTTGTCGGGCGAGAGTGCCCGCACTAGTACGCTACTGCGCGGCTTTTACTTCGTTCCAAATCTCGTTGTACTTAGCCCTTCGCGGTACATTCTGCCAAAAGTAAATGCGCTTCTGATAATTGTCCACATCATCCAGGTGAAGGGTTTTGATTTCGTCCGGTTTCAAAAATTGCGCCGCCTGTGGATTCGCGGGAACGTAATGGGTTTTCTCGCTTACCAGGCTTTGCGTTTTAGGCTCGACCATGTACTCGAGGAACTTATACGCCAGTTCTTTGTTGTCGCTGGCGGAAGTAATCATCAGGTGGTCAATCCACCCAGTCGTATTTTCTCGCGGAATCGTCTCGGCTACTGGAAAGTTCATCTTCTTGAGATCAGCCGTGTTCAGCGGCCATCCCATAGCTGCGACGATTTCATGATTCTGAAACAAATTCGTCAGTTCGGCGCCAGTTGCCCACATCTTACGGACATTCGGTTTTAGCTCCAGCAGCTTTTTCTTTACCGCCTCAAGCTGCTCGTCGCTGAGGTTGTACAGTTGGCTCGGGCTCGGCTTGTCGTAACCGAGTATTTGGGCCGCCATATACACAGTCGAAAGATCATCCCAAACAGAAATCTTGCCGCGGTATTTCGGGTCCCAGAAAACCTTCCAGCTATCGGGCGTCTGTGAAAAAGCCGTGGTGTCGTAGATCATCGGATTCGGCCCCCAGGTAAACGGCACGCCATAAACCCGATCTTTCACATGCACTAACGGCAAAGTAGTGAGCTGCGGTGAAAGCTGCTGGTACGCCGGAATCCTTGCCAGGTGGAGAGGAACCGTCAAGCCAGCAGAGGCAATGGAAGTTGCTACATCGCTCGATGGCGAAATCACATCGTAGTTACCGGCGCTGCCCCCACGCAGCTTGGCGACCAGCTCGTCGCTCGAACCCATGTATGAGGCCGAAACTTTGCAGTGATATTGTTCCTCGAAGCCGCGAACAAAAGAGGGATCGGCATAACCTTCCCAAACGAGGAGATTCAACGTCGGTGTTTTTTTACTGCACGAAGCGAATACAACTAAGACCAGCAGCAAGAAGAGTGCACGAAACCGGCGCCTCACTTCGCCTCCGCTGACAGCCCTGCCTGTGATTGGTACACAACTTTTCCGCCGACCATCGTCAAAAGCACTTCCGTTTTCGCAATCTCGTTCGGCTTGATCTTAAACAAATCCTGCGAGAGCACGATCAAATCCGCAAGTTTACCGGGCTCGAGCGAGCCTTCTGTCTTTTCCCGACGACCTGCGAAAGCTGCCCCAAGCGTGTATGCCTTGATCGTGTCTTCCAGGTTGATTCGCTCACCGGGAACGAATCCGTCGGGCGGGTTGCCTTCTGTTGTCTGGCGTGTGAGTGCATTCTGCACACCGGGCCAGGGATTTAGAGTGACCACCGGCCAGTCGCTGCCGAATGCCAGTCGACCGCCTGTGCTCTCAATACTGTGCCAGACCCACGCGCGTTTCGCCCGTTCGGGGCCGACGTTGCGCGCCCAAATTTTCAGCGTATCGTCATCTGGATAGGCGTGCAGCGGCTGAAAGCTGGCGATGACTCCCTGCTTGCCGAATCGAGGAATATCCTGCGCTGAGATGGTTTCAATGTGTTCGATGCGCGGCCGTGCATCCGTCGTGTGATTGGTTGCTGCGGCGTTTTGGTAGGCATCGAGCGCCAGGCGCACTGCTTTATCTCCAATCGCGTGAGTGAAAATTTGCAGACCTCGGCGGTCAACCTCGGTGACGGCTTGCGTGTATTTCGCTGGATCCCAAAATAGTTTGCCAATTTGACTTGGGTCATCACTATAAGGAGTGAGCATGGCCGCAGTGTGTGCTTCGACGACGCCGTCCAGCATGGTTTTTACAACACCGCCCGAAATCCACTCGTCGTGATATGTGCGACGCGCCTGCTCGATTTTGTCGATCGCTTCGGGCGTCAGTTCCGGAGGATCGAGGAAGTAGGCGATATAAAATCGCAGTGTTAACTGCCCGTTGCGTCGCAGTTCGTCATAGAGGTCGAGCCATTCAAAATCTTGTCCGGCGCTGTGCACACGCGTGAGTCCAACTTTGTTAGCTTCATGGATTCCCAAGCGCAACGCGGCGAGCCGCTCTTCGCGAGTGGGTTTGGGCATGACTCGCGCGATCAAATCTCCAGCCCTCTCTTTCAGCGCACCGGTAGCCTCACCTTTTTCGTCGCGAACAATTTTTCCATTCGGCGGATCGGGAGTCTCGCGAGTGATTCCGGCCGTCTGCAGGGCTTTGCTATTTGCCCAGGAGCTGTGGCCGTCGAACGCGACCAGATATACGGGCCGCTCCGGGACGACCTCATCGAGGATTTTTTTATCCGGAAGCCCCGATGGAGCAAACGTCGGATACGCCCATCCCATTCCGGTGATCCATGGCTCTTTCGCGTGCGACTCGGCGTAATCTTTCACTCGTTTTTGGATCTCAGCGATTGTCTTCGCTTCATTGAGGTTGACTTGGGTCAGACCCATCGACCCATCCATAAAATGGATATGGCAATCCACAAAGCCGGGGAGAACGAGGCGGCCCTGGGCATCAATAATTTTTGTTGAGGCCTGGCGATATTCTTGAATTTCTCTGGCGCTGCCGACGGTGAGAATTTTCTCTCCGCTGATGGCGATCGCTTCTGCCCAAGGCTGTTGCGGGTTCACCGTGTAGATGCGCGCGTTGAGAATAATTGTGTCGGCAGGATTCGCCGGAGGATTCGCGGCGTGCAATCCTAAACAAAGGGAAATTACAGCCAGTAACAGATTGAGGCGAAAAACCTCAGGCTTGATCAAAGTCACTCTCCTAGTTCTCCGCGCAACCGCTCAGAACGTCGGCGGGGTGTTTACCCACAATACCCAAGTCTCGCTACGGCCGGGATTTTTCCAGCGATGCGGGGTCGCGCTTTCAAAATAAAAACTGTCGCCCGTTCTGAGCCGGTATTCCTCACCGTCAAGCGAAATGTGCAACTGCCCGCGCAAAATATATAGAAATTCCTCGCCTTCGTGTGTGTAAGACTCGCCGCTGCCAGCCTGGGCAGCGATTCGGAAAAGGTGCGGCTCCATAACAGTATTGCCCCACGCAAGCAGTTCCATGCGCACGCCCGGCCCAGCTTCTAAAACCTTGCGACCGTCTGGCCGAACCAGGCGGCTGTTGGATTCGGATGGATCGAAGAAGTCGAGAATATTAGTTTTGTAAAAGCGTGCGAGTCTACGCAGCGTGCCTACTGACGCGCTCATCTGCGAGCGTTCCAGGGCGCTGAGAAATCCCAGCGAGATGCCCACCGACTTTGAAACTTCGGCGAGTGATAGCCTGCGCTTCGCGCGCAATTGGCGGAGACGATTTCCGATCGCGCTGCCCGCGCCATCCGGGCTGGTGCGCACCACCCCCTCGCGCTTGAACATCTGCACGATTGCCGGCGCATTCAATCCGCGAACTCTGCGCAGGAAACGGACGCGCTTCAGCAACTTACTGGCGGTGCGCCGTGGGCGCGCCAGGCCGAGGCTTTCCCAAGTGCGAATTACAGACGGAGACGACCCGACCAGTCGGGCGACATCCCCAATCTTCAAGTAAGGTTTGGACTCGGCGGTAATCTTTTCCAAGGCGTCAATCCCGCGCGGCGGGCCTCAGGGTCAAACTATTTTTTTCTTGACAGTTACCGGGGAGGTTCTCTAACCTTGCGCGATTATAGCAAGGTTTGTTCCGAGCGCAAGCAGTTCGTTATTAGCATTCACAAATTTCCGTCCGTGACCTGGAGGTCCCATGCATGCGTCGATGACACGCCGTTTGCTGGTCGTGTGGCTGGCACTGTTTGGATTGCTCGCTCTTCTTACATCCCCGGCTTTAGGACAGAGTACGGGGGGCAGAATTATCGGGCGCGTGTCTGACCCGACCGGGGCGGTGCTCTCGAAGGTGACGGTGCGGATCACGAACCAGGCGACCGGCGTTGGCCGCAGCACGCAAACCAATGACAGCGGCGACTACGTTTTTCCCGAAGTGGCGGTCGGAACCTATGAAGTCGAATTCGAACGCACCGGCTTCAAGAAGATCATCAGCAAAAATGTGACGTTGGATGTCAATCAAGTCGTCAATCTCAACACTACCATGCAGCTCGGCCAGGCGCAGGAAACAGTGGAAGTGACCTCCGAAGCGCCACTGGTGGATACGACCAGCACACAGTTGGGGGCGGTGGTGAATGACCGCAGCGTGAGCCAACTGCCTTTGAATGCGCGCGATACTTATCAGTTCTTGCAATTGCAACCCGGCGTTATGTCAACCACCGGAACGGGAAATCAGATCGTTTACGGCAGTGACAAGTCCGGTTCGGTTTCAGTCAACGGCGGACGGGGGCGTGCCAACAATTTCAGCGTGAACGGTGGCGACGCAAACGATCAGTTTGTGAACCTTCCTACCGTGCAGCCCAGCCCGGACAGTATTGCTGAATTCCGTGTCCTGACCAATACATTTGACGCGGAGTATGGCCGCAACTCTGGTTCCGTCGTGAACGTGATCACGAAATCCGGAACCAATGCGATCCACGGCAACGTGTATGAGTTCTTCCGCAATACCAAGCTCAATGCTAATCCTTATTGCCTCACGGCTGTAGACAATGTTTCTTGCGACAAGCCGCAATTCAACCAAAACCAATTCGGAGGAACCTTAGGCGGCCCGGTCAAGAAAGACCGCACATTCTTTTTTGCCTCCTACGAAGGCCGTCGCATTCGTGAGGGCATTCGGTCGCAGTTGGTGTTTGTTCCGACGGTCGCTGAACGACCCAGCGCGACACAGCCTTACGCTGACTTCTCGGCTGAGTCGGTTTTCCCTGGTGCCATAAGTAGCGCTTTTCCCTTTCAGCAGCGTCCCGATTGCGCGTCAGCTATCGCTGCCCAGACCCAGGGACAAGCGACTTTAGCCGACGGTGCTGCGTATGGGGCAACTTACGATCCGGTTACCAACCAGCGTCTGACCACGGGCATTTTTACAGACGTCGTCAACAATCGAGACAATATCATTCCGTTAACGTGCCTGGATCCGACTGCTGTCGACCTGCTGCAGTATGTTCCCACTCCACTTACCGGCAGTGGCGCTCTCGTTACCACCCCAGTGCAGCCTGAGCGCGGCGACCAGTTTACGGTCCGGCTTGATCACCGCATCAATAGTAATCAGAACCTCAGCATTTACTACTATTTTGACGATCACCACTTGGTCTCGCCGTTTGCGGTATTTGAGGCCGCCGGAGCGAGCGTTCCTGGCTTCGGTTCCATTGTTAACGAACGTTTTCAGCAGTGGAATATTACCCATACCTGGACGCTTAACAACACAACGGTTAACGAGTTCCGCTTTAACTACAATCGCGAAGGGCAGCGAACGTTCCAGCATCCGGTGTTCACGACGACAGTGCAGAATTCCTGTCCGACCCCTCCCAGTTGGTTGCTGCAGGCTTTTCCCTCGGGTGTGCCTTGCTTCTCAGACGGCACGCAGGCCAACACACTTGGTATTCATCCGAATCTCGGTTCACAACACGAGGGGCTTCCGTTTATTCAGGTGAGTGGCGGGTTCAATATCGGGAACAACGGCGAAGGCGAACTGCCCCAGGTGGGAAACTCGTTTCAGTGGAGCGACAGCATCAGCAAAGTTGTTGGCACTCACTCGCTCAAGTTTGGCGGCGACGTGCGCCGGCAGCGGTTTGATCAGCTTTTGTACTTCGATGTCAACGGCGAATTTTTTGTGGACCAAACCTCGACCAACAGCACTCTTGGTGATACCGCACTTTCTGACTATCTGCTCGGACTGCCTGGTGGATACGGCCAGGGCTCAGCGCAGCATGAGAACGTCCGCAGTACCGGGTTGTATTTGTTCGCACAGGACAGCTGGAAGATCAAGCCAAACCTGACGCTCAACTATGGGCTGCGCTGGGAACTGAATACTCCGATCGCGGACGTCGGAAAACGCGTACAAACCTTCCGGCCGGGAGAGGTAAGCAAGGTTTATCCCTGCAAAGACACCGCCAACACTGATTGCTCTTCGATGACCCCGGTCGGCTTGGTTGTGCCGGGAGACCCGGGAGTACCCAATGCCTTGACACAAACATATTCCAAAGCCTTCGCTCCGCGAATCGGAGTCGCCTGGAGCCCCGGAAGCTCCGGCAAAACCAGCATTCGCGCGGGTTGGGGGCTGTTCTATAACCCAATCGAGCAACTGGTGCTGGAACAGTTCAGCGCTGAGCCGCCATTTGGTGGAAGCACTTTCCCCTTTAATACCCTGTTGAACGAGCCTTTTCTCGATCAGAGCGGTGGCTTTTCCTATCCAAACCCATTCGGCCTTGCTTCGTTGTCTGGCGTGAACGGTATTCTGGATCCGCCGCGCGGCCAAGGCGTGGACTGGGGAATGTTTCGTCCGAATACGCTGTTCGGACAATTTCAGCCGCATATGCGTAGCCAGTACTCAGCCCAATACAACCTCACGATCGAGCGTGAGCTAGCCAGAGACTTGAAATTCCAGATCGGATATGTCGGATCGCAAGGCCACCGGTTGCTGGCGACACACGACATCAACTACGGAAATCCCCAGACTTGTCTGGACCTGAATAACATTTCGATCGCGACGGGAGATGATAGTCTAGGCTGCGGACCGTATTTTGCTGATACTGCATTCGGAATTGACGCGAACGAAATTCCAAATGGCTTTGCGCTACACTTGCCCAGCGGTCAGGTCGTAACTGGACCGAACGCACAACCTATTGGACTAGTCGGACTGCGCAAATACTCTTCTCCGCAGTGCAACCCGGTTGGCGGGTGGGACCCGGTCAATGAGGTGTGGACGAATGGTTGCCCGGCTGACGGCATTCCAGTCTTCAGCAGCATCTTCGCTCAAGATACGATTGCGAACTCGTCCTATAACTCATTGCAGGCATCGCTCGACAAGCGTTTTGCTCATGGCCTGCAGTTCACGGCCGCTTACACGTTCAGTAAGTCATTCGACCAGGCGTCGAGCTTTGAGGGCATTCTGAATCCGATTGATCCGCGTATCAGCCGTTCACTATCGGCATTCGATGCCCGTCATCGCATTGTCCTCAGCTACTATTGGGAGCTGCCTACCCACAAATACAGCGGAGCGACTGGCAAGCTGCTCAACGGCTGGGCGTTTTCTGGCATCACCAGTTTCCAGACAGGGTTTCCCATTCGCATATCGACCCTCGCTGATAACGAACTGATGTACAGCTTCGATTTCGAATTGCCAGGCGAGCCGGCGCAGCTTGCACCGTTCCACACTTTGAGGCCGCAGTCGAACAATAACTACTACTTCGACCCAAACAGCTTCACTGACAACGCCACTGATGACACCGCCCCACTCTGTAGCGCTGGGGCGCAGTTTGAATGTTTTGAGCCTTCGCTGTTAGGCACACTAGGAAACACTAAACGTACGATTTGCTGCGGGCCACACATCAGCAACACTGATTTTGCGATCTTAAAAACGATTCCGATAACCGAAAACACGCACGTTGACTTCCGCGCCGAGTTCTTTAACATCTTCAACCATACTCAGTTTTTTAATCCGGACGGAAACGTTTCTGACGGATCCCAGTTCGGACAAGTCACCCAGGTCCGCGACCCGCGCCTGGTGCAGTTCGCTCTAAAATTGTTCTTCTAGCTGAAACCCCTGGACGGCCCTTGCCGCCCGGGCACAAATCTAATGGCCGCTTGCATCTGACCTGCGGCTTGAGCATTTCGGAGATCGCAATGTATCCCGCGTTGCAAAAGGAACTCGACACATTCGTGCGCCGCACACCAAAGTCGGCGGAAGCACATAAGAAAAACTTGAAGCGCATTCCGCTGGGCGTGGCCAGCAATTATCGCGCTTACGATCCGTATCCAATCTTCGTGAAAGAGGCGCAGGGATCGCATTTCCGCGATCTAGATGGCAACGATTACATCGACCATAATCTATGTTTCGGCGCGCTGATGGCGGGGCACTGCCATCCCGCGGTGATGAAGGCGGTTGAAAAGCGCCTGAGTACCGGCACGATGTTTGGCATGCCGCACAACATGGAATGGGAGCTGGCGGAGGAGATTTGCAATCGTTTTCCGGTCGAGACGGTTCGCTTCGGCTCGTCAGGAACAGAAGCTACAATGCATGCTGTGCGTTTGGCACGAGCGGCGACGGGGCGCGACAAGATCGTTAAATTTGAAGGTGCATATCACGGCTTGCACGACTCGGCGCTCGTCAGCGTAAAGCCGCACGCACCTGAGTTTGGCGATGTTAAGAATCCTGAACAGGTGCCCGCGGGATTGGGAGTTCCGAAAGCCAGCGTTGCAAACGTGCTTGTCGCTACCTTTAACGATCTCGCGACAGTCGAGCGGCGCTTCCGCGAGAATCCCGGCGAGATTGCCGCGGTTATTCTCGAACCGATTCTGATGAATGTTGGTCTGTGCCTGCCTCAAAAGGGCTTCCTGCAAGGCTTGCGTGAGATCGCAACCAAGAATGGAGCGCTGCTGATCTTTGACGAAGTCAAGACGGGCGCAAAACTCGGATGGGGCGGAGCTTCAGAATACTTTGGCGTCATGCCCGACATGATCTGCCTGGCGAAGTCCATTGGCGGCGGATTTCCATTGGCCGCGTTCGGCACGCATCGTTCCGTGATGGACCTTATTTCGCAGCACAAGGTTTTCCACGGCGGAACATACAACACGAATCCGGTTTCGATGGCGGCGGGTTTGGCAGTCTTTCGCGAAGTCCTCACCCGTGAAAATTACGCGCATGTGGACAAGCTCGGCCGCAAGCTGGTTGAGGGATATCGGAAGACGGTCGCGAAATCTGGGCTGCAAGCCTACGTCGCCGAAGCCGGCGCGAACGGTGCGTTGATGTTCTATCCCCAGGAGATTCGCAACTATCGCGACTGGACTACCATAGACATAGATCTGTGGCGCCATTACTGGTTTGGCATGGTCAATCGTGGCGTGATGGCGCAACCGTATTGGTGGGACGAGCAGTGGACGATTTCCGTCCAGCACACCGAGGCGGATATCGAGAAGCACCTCACCGCGTTTGAGGATATTGCCGAGTCATTGGCAGCCGCGCAACAAGAGCGGATGGCAGCGATGGCGGCACATTGACTCACCTCCCACCCTTTTGCAAAGAGCGCGAGAAGGGGTGGGGCACCCACTCGGCGTGTTGATCTGGAGTCCATTTGCCAACTGACAATCACGAAAACAGCGCACCGCACTTGAAGCGAGTTCTAGGCCGCTGGGATCTGGTGCTGCTTTTCGTGGTGGCAGTGTTTAACCTCAACGTTGTGCCGAGCATTGCAGCGAATGGTGGGGTAACTGTTTGGCTCTGGATTATTTCGTTGTTGCTCTTTTTCTGGCCGCAGGGCATCGCTGTGATCGAGTTGGCGCAACGTTATCCTGGAGAAGGTGGCGTATATCTATGGGCAAAAGAGGTTTTCGGCGACTTTCATGGATTCCTCTCCGGTTGGTGCTATTGGACGAACAACATGCTCTATGTGCCGACGGTGATGCTGTACTTTGTCGGCGTTTCAGTTTATGTGCTTGGCCCGCGCCATCAAGCGCTGGCCGATAACAGAGTCTTCGCGCTGGTCGCGTCGGTGACGCTGCTCACGGTCCTGACGGCATTGAACATAGTGGGCTTGGGCGTGGGGAAGTGGATCAATAATATTGGCGCGATTGGAACGGGCGTAGCTGCGGCGGTACTGGTCGGCCTGGGCGCGATAATGTGGACTCGGTTTGGAACGACCATCACAGCGGCAGACTTTCGGATTCTCGCGGACCCGCGATTCGTGCTGAATTCGTTCGGGGTGATGTGCTTTGGCCTGGTGGGGCTCGAGTTGGCTTCAGTGATGGGCGATGAGATCCGCGATCCGGCCCGCACTTTACCAGGCGCAGTAGCGTGGGGCGGAGTGGTATCGGGAGCGCTGTACGTGGGCGCAACCCTCACGCTGCTCATCGCGGTCGGTAAAAACGTGAGCGTGCTTCAGGGCATTGTGCAGGCGGTGAGCCATATGGCTGGCCGTGTAGGGTTGAGCTGGATCGTGATTCCGTTCTCGCTGATGTTGAGCCTGTCAATTGCGGGAATTGGGTCAGCTTGGATGGGAGGCTCGGCGCGCATTCCTTTTGTCGCGGGACTTGATCGCTACATGCCAGCATGGTTGGGCAACTTGCATCCGAGCTATGCAACTCCATACGCAGCGCTGATTGTGCAGGGAATCATCTCGACGCTTCTGGTGGTATTGAATTTTGCCGGTGCGGGAGTACAGGAGACATTTCAGAAGCTGCTCTCACTGGCCGTCGTGCTGCAATTGGTACCGTTTCTGTATATGTTTGCGGCGCTATTGAAATTCGCGGCCAAGGAATCTCAACCCAGGGGACGCTACGGACGCGGCACAATGTTTGCCGCCGGGCTGAGCGGTTTGCTAACCACGATCCTGGGCATAGGGTTGGTATTCTTCCCCGCGCAACAGATTTCATCTTTGTGGTGGTACGAGGTGTGGATGTTTGGCGGAACTCTGACCTTTGTAGGACTAGCCGCATTTTTCTTTTTTGTTTACGGCCGGCGGAGATCCAACACTAGCGATGTAGGCGCGGGCGTCTCGCCCGTGCAGGTCAGAAGAACCACGTAGGGACAGCCGCCCTCGGCTGTGTGCGATTAGCGATGTAGGCGCGGGCGTCTCGCCCGTGCAGGTCAGAGGAGGTCACAATGCCGGCAGGCGTAAAAACCGAAGTCCGCACGTACCAGACATACATTAATGGCGAGTGGATCGAGAGCGAGTCAGGCAAGACATTCCCCGTATACGATCCCGCTACCGAAGAAGTTATCGCGCAGGTTCCGGATTCGAACGCTGATGACGTGAACCGAGCTGTCTCCGCGGCTAAAGCTGCTTTCGAGGACGGTCCCTGGGCTTCGACTACAGCGCAGGAACGTGGCCGGGTGCTATTCCGGCTGGCTGAGAAGATTCGACAGAACGCTGCGCAGCTCGCCGAACTCGAAGCGCGCAATTGCGGAAAGCCGATTGTCGAAGCCGAATTCGATATCAATGATGTGGCGACCTGCTTTGAGTACTACGGCGGGTTGGCCACAAAGGTGGTGGGCTACGTAAATCCCGTGCCTGACAATGCGATGAGCCTCTCGCTGAAAGAGCCGGTTGGCGTCGCCGGGCAGATCATTCCGTGGAATTATCCGCTAATGATGGCAGCCTGGAAACTGGCGCCGGCCCTGGCAGCAGGTTGCACATGCGTTCTGAAACCAGCGGAGCAAACGCCGCTTACAGCCCTCGAAATCGCAAATTGGCTGGCCGACGTGGGGTTGCCGCCAGGAGTAGTGAACATCATCACTGGTTTCGGGGAGACTGCCGGCGCCCCGCTCGTGCAGCATCCGGACGTGAATAAGATCGCGTTTACCGGCAGCGCGGCAGTGGGCAAGATTATCGTCAAGCAAGCTGCGGATACCGTGAAGCGCGTCACGCTAGAGCTTGGTGGGAAATCGCCGAACATATTCTTCGCCGATGCGGATTTCGAAGCCGCGATCGACGGCGCGCTGTTTGGAGTGTTTATCAATCAAGGTGAAGTGTGCTCTGCGGGCAGCCGCATCCTTGTGCAAAAGCCGATTTACAAGAAGTTCGTCGATGCAATGACCGAGAAAACGAAAAAGATCACGTTGGGTCCGCCGCTCGAGCGCGAAACGAAGATGGGGCCGCTAGTCAGCAAAGAGCAATATGAGCGGGTGCGGTCGTACCAGGACATCGGCAAGAAAGAAGCAAAATTGGCGGCGGGCGGTGGACGGCCTGCGAAGTTCGCCAAGGGCTACTATGTCGAGCCGACGATTTTCTATGATGTCGACAATTCCGCCCGCATTGCCCGCGAAGAAATTTTTGGTCCGGTCGCCGCTGTGATTCCGTTTGAAGATGAAAAAGATGCGGTGAAGATCGCGAACGATACACCCTACGGCCTTGCGGCTGCAGTCTGGACTCGCGACATTTTCAAAGCGTTTCGCGCGGTCAAAGCTCTGCGTGCGGGCATTGTATGGGTTAACCACATGCAGCCCACTTACGTAGAAGCGCCCTGGGGAGGCTACAAGCAATCGGGTTTTGGCCGTGAGTTAGGACCGGGCGGCATCGAAGAGTATCTCGAGACCAAGCAGGTGCACATCAACCTAAACGAGGCGCCCATAGGCTGGTACTGAAAAGCAGTTGCCAGTGGTCAGTTGCCAGTTGCACCGACTTGGGTTGACTGTGAGTTGGATTCAACCTAGGGGTATTGCAAAGTTAGTCGGGCTGCTGGCCAACGACTAATGACCAACGACCAACGACTAATAACTTAAAATGCCCACCATTCGACTACACACACCAGTTCCCGGTCCTCGCTCACGCGAACTCATGCGTCGCCGCGAAGCAGCCGTAGTTCGCGCTGCTTACCACGCAACGCCCGTATTCGTAAACAAGGCTGAGGGAGCCGTTGTGGAAGACGTCGATGGCAACCGCCTGATTGATTTCGCTGGCGGCATCGGCTGTCTCAACACTGGACATCGTGCTCGGCGGGTGATCGGCGCCATTCGCGGCCAGCTAGACCGCTTCCTTCACACCAGCTTCAACGTGCTTCCCTATGAGAGTTATGTTGCGCTGGCTGAGCGCCTGAACGCTCTTACGCCAGCCAAGTTCTCCAAGAAAACCGTTTTGCTGAACTCCGGCGCGGAAGCCGTGGAAAATGCCATCAAGATCGCGCGCGCCTACACCCAGCGACCCGCTATCCTCACTTTTGAAGACGCGTTTCATGGCCGCACATACATGGCCATGGCCGCGACCAGCAAGACGCATCCATACAAGGCTGGGTTCGAGCCCTTCCCCGGCGACGTCTACCGGGTTCCGTTCGCGTACTGCTATCGCTGCTCGTATTCGCTCGAATATCCGTCATGCGAGATATATTGCGCCCACCACATCGAGGACGCGTTCAAGCGAGTCGTCGCCGCAGAAACGGTGGCGGCAGTGATCGTCGAGCCGGTGATGGGTGAAGGTGGATTCATCACTCCGCCTGCAGAATTCTTCCCGATTCTTTCTGAGATTTGCCGCAAGCATGGAATCCTGCTGATCGCCGATGAAGTGCAATCCGGCTTTGCTCGCACTGGAACGCTGTTTGCGTGCGAGCGTCTTGGCCTCGAGCCCGATCTCGTCGCGATGGCGAAGTCGCTGAGCGGGGGTCTGCCGCTGGCAGCGGTTACCGGACGCGCTGAAATCATGGACACGCCCGGCGTCGGCGCCTTGGGCGGCACCTTTGGCGGAAATCCGCTTGCCTGCGAGGCAGCCCTCGCAGTGCTGGATA
>QIAB01000137.1:6993-8329 GCA_003225455.1 Acidobacteriota bacterium | reverse complement strand
CAATGGAGATTTTGCGCGCGCGATCAACTTGTACGAAGCCGCCCTCGACGACAGCCCGCGTTGCGCTGAGATCCACTACAAACTCGCTCTTCTTTATGACGACAAGTTGAACGATCCCGTCAGTGCGCTGCATCATTTCAAACGTTACATCGAGTTAAGTCCAAACGGCCCCCACGCGAATGAGGTCAAAAAATCGATAAAACATGACGAAGTCGCCGCACTGACAGCGCTTTCGGGAGACTCCGTTATCCCGCGATCGGAAGCGGCCCAGTTGCGCAACGAAAATCTGAACCTGCGCAAAGAGCTTGAAACGCGCGCTGGATCTTTGCGGGGTGCACCGGAGAAATCGCAGGCAAGCGACGCAAGCTCAAAGAAAACCGCCGCGAAGAAAGTAGATCGAACCTATGTTGTGCGGTCGGGCGATACGCTCTTCTCCATTTCGCGAAAATTTTATAAGTCACCCAAGCGTTGGAAGGAGATTCTCAACGCTAACGAGAAAAATATCCACGACGCAAAAAAAAAGCTTACGGTCGGCGAGACCCTGGTTATTCCTTAAGCCAAGGTCGAGAAAATTGCAGCCACACGAAGGCGCCGCAGGCTCGGAAGATGTATGCGCGGGCGTCAGCCGGAGTTGCGGGCTAATATCTGTCGCCCTTCGGACACTTTGGAACAGCCGAAGCCACGGCCCTGTGGGCCATCTCGCTAGTGTGAACAGCAACGGGACCGGCCGCAGGCCCGATGGCTACAAGATTTCTAAAAACGCGCTAAAACTTCACGACGAACGCGACCGCGCCGCCAACGTTGGCCACCTGGTAATCGAAAACGCTCTGATTAGACTGGTCTAGTCCAAACGTGCTTACGGCGCTTGCCGTGAGATATTTGTTGACCCGATAATTCGCGGTCAACGCGAGAATTTCGTTCACGTCGTCCCGACCCCCTTCCCAGTACTGCCGCACCACGATACGGCCGACAGCGTTGATGAAAAACGAGCGGGTGATAATCGCCGAGTAAGTCAGATATGTTTCATACTCATTTCGACGCGCTGAAATCGAGCTGATATTCGGCGGAGGAGGCTGGTTAGACTCCTCGGCCGCGGCGCTGATATTTACGTCCACGCCAAAAGTAAGCTGCTGCGCGCGGTTCAAGCGAAACGGGACCTCGGCGTCTAAAATAAAACCGTGGTTTTGAAAGAAAGCTGAGAAACTGTCTTTCTTAGTCAGCCGGTTGTAATCGTACTCGAAGCGCAAAAGCAGATTATGCCACTGCGGCACCAGGTATCTGAGGCCGGCCTCAACATCAAAACTTCCGAAGTTGAATTCGTCGAACCGGTCGTAGT
>QIAB01000137.1:0-6884 GCA_003225455.1 Acidobacteriota bacterium | reverse complement strand
TGGTGAGCGCAACATTTGATGTCCAATAAAACGGCACGCCAGCCGAGATCGTAAAAGGCTGATACTCCTCCGTCCTTTTTAGAATTTGTTGCTGGCCGAGATCGGCATCGCCAGGCGCAGCCGCCACTTGACCGCCTTCGGCGCCGCTGGGAGGCACAGTCGGAGGAAAAGCCGAGGGCGCCAGTTCGCGCGTCGACTGCGCCTGATTCGCAGTTTGCGCGGAACCTTCATTGGCGACGATGAAACAGAGCGCGCACAAGATCGCGACGAGCCCGGCTCGATAAAGACGATGGCGAGGCTTCACGCGCACGGCCTTTTTTCTAGGCCGCCCGTTTCATACCTCAAGCCAATAATTTGATTAGCGATGTCTAAATGCATTTTGGATTCTCCAAGAATCCAGTCTTTATCACAAAGCCCGCCGGCTGCCAATGCGCGCAGTGGTGCGGTCGCGCGTCTGCTGCATTAGCATTCGACGTTCTGCTCTCAACAGACGATTCGTATCCGTTCGACTGAGACTTTTCAAATCAATGCGGCTCTTGGAGCCCGGGATCTTGATCTTCCCGTCGGGACCGACCGGAGCGCCATCAAGCAGTGCCAGCAACTCTTCCGTGTTACCGACATTAATTGTGCCGCGGTTCTCAGCCCCGTGATTGGCGGGTCTCACATTAGGCCGCGAGGGCGAGGACGGACCGAACGGCGGCGCACTTGCCAGCGGCTGCGGATTATTCGCGCCCGCGCCGGCAAACGTCCCGGTCGTGGTGCCATTACCGCCGAAGCCCGTGTAATTGGCGTTGTTGGTGTAAACATCGGCTGGAGTTGATCCGCCAATCGTCACCACGACACCGTCAAGAATATTGATGGTATTTGCAGCCAGAATTTTTGTGAGAGCACCGCCGCCGAGCGTGACGTTAGAAAGGAAATTAAGCGAACCATTGCTGCCCGACGCATAAAGTTTCAACTCCGTATCAGCCGAGAGCATGCCGCCGCCAATATTGAGTGTGCCATTGCTACCGAACACGCCGGCTTTGAGCACATCCGCGTGAGCGGTGGCGTTACTGAATGTGATCGTTCCGTTGCCGTCCATGTAGGAGAGGAACGTCCCGCCGACATTATAATTGCCGCCATTAATATTGATCGCAGTCGGTCCTCCCGCATCGTTGCCATAAATTGCAACCGTCGCGTCGTTGGTCACGGTAGCAGTGCCCGAAACATTCATGTTGATGGTGGCGCTACCCTCCGTGCTCGCACCGATGCTGCCGCCCGTGTTATCGATCTGAGCCGTCAAAGAATTCGCAGTAATGTTGGTCGCCGTCACATCGATCGTGGCATTCCCACCGATTGTTCCACCATTGCTGTTATCAATTGTGAAGATCGCGTCGCCCTGAGTTGTGAGATCGCCCTTGAGACCAAACTCGAGATTCGCGTTCCCGCCGATGCTGCCGCCGCCTGAATTATCGATTGTAGGAAAGAGGCCGCCGGCAGTGGAAATGTTGGTCGCGGTTACATTGATCGCTGCATCCCCACCGATCGTTCCGGCGGGCGGGCCTTCGTCGTTCTGGTTGTTAGTGATGGTGATGAAGGCGTCAGTGCCGGCATTTATTGCGCCTGAGGCAATAACATTGATGATCGCGTTGCCGCCGATATGCCCACCGCCGTCGTTGGAGATGAGCGCATTAAAATAGTCGGTCCCGGTGGACATGTTACCAGCGCTCACGTCGAGAATTGCATCGGCGTCGATCGTCCCACCGGGTGCGAAGCCGCTGCCGTTGTCAAAGCCGGCATTCTCGATTTCAAAATCCAAATAGGTTTGCGCCGTCAGAGCGCTGCCTGCGCTGACGTTGTTGAACGCGCTCGCGATGTGCCCGCCTCGGTTCGTGCTGATGTCAGTAAGCAAACCGCCGCCAATGGAAACGTTGGCAGCACTCACATCGGTTGTGACATCGCCATTGATCACTCCGCCCCCGCTACCATCGTTTCGGTTAGTGATTCCAAAGGTCGCATCGCCCTGGGTGCTAAGAGTGCCGCCAATGCCGAAAGACAGCGCCGCCCCCGAACCGATCGTGCCGCCGTTGCGGTTATTGATAAGAGCGGTAATCGAATTTGCCGTAAGATCCCCACTGGTTCCGCCAGAGATATTGGCAGCGCCACCGATCTGGCCACCGTCATTATTCAGGATTTGGAAGGTTGCGTCGCCTGCATTACCAATGCTGGCGGCAGTGATGTTTAACGAGGCGCTCCCGCCGATTGTACCGCCACTGTAGTTACGGATCTCTGCACTAAAGGCTCCGCCAGTCGAAATATTGGCTGCACTTAGGTTGATAGTGGCGTCGCCGCCGATTGTCCCACCAGGACCGGTAGCGTCGCTCTCGTTGTTAAGGAAAAAATCCGCGTCGCCTTGAACGCCGAGGTTGCCAAGGAGATTGAGATTGATTGCGGCATTTCCCCCAATACTACCACCCGTGCCGCTGCCACTACCATTATTCCGGTTGCCGATACCCACCGACAGCTGCCCACCAACTGCAACGTTGCTAGCAGTGATGTTCAGCGTAGCATCGGTTCCAATGGAGCCAGCGCCCGGCCCAGGAGCGCCCCCAAACCGCGTGTTAAAGATTCCAGTGGAGAAATCGGTCCCAACCGAAATATCCACCGCGCTGATGGTGAGCGTGGCAGCCGATCCGATCGAGCCGCCTGGCATACCGTTGCTAAACTGGTTTTGACCGTTAAGAATATCAAAATCCGCACTGCTCTGTGTGGTGAGATCGCCAGAGAGATTGAAACTGAGCGTGGCGTTGGAATCAATTACTCCGCCGTTTCCATTATTGATGTCGACGAACAAAGAACCCGCTGCGTTGGTTAAAGTGAAATTAGCCGCATTGACCAGGAGGGTTGCGTCGCCGTGGATTGTTCCACCAAATGGGCTTTCTACTCCTGTGGTACCGCTGTCGTTGAGCAGCTCGATATCCGAAGCGATAGAGATGTTTGGGATGTCGGCTCCAGTGATTGTTACGTCGTGCGTAATGTTAAAATTCAGAACAGCGTTACCGTTAATGGTGCCGCCTCTGTCACTAAGAAACACGCTTAGGCCCCCGCCGATCGACGCGCTATCGGCTTGAAAGCCGAGAGTAGCGTCGCCACCAATGAATGACCCAGTGGGGTTACCGTCGTACCGAGTTGAGAGTGCAACCGAGAGGCTGGCGGTATTTTCAAGAAAATCCGGCCCGTTCTCGAGAGTTGTAAGCGTCCCGCCGATATTCACATTAAGGTTGACGCTGGAATCGATCATTCCGCCGCCGCGATTATTGATGGCGATACTAGCGAAATCGGCGGTGAGGTCTCCTCCCGTGGTAAGAGAAAGGTTCCCGCCGGTACCGATGTGGCCGGCTGGGATGGCCGTTTCATTATAGTTCTCAACGAGAAGGTTAAGTTCTCCCCCTGTGGAGATGCTCCCGCCTGTCGCAAGCGTTATGTTGCCGCCGTTGTCGATTTGCCCGTTCGTATTTTGAACAACCGCCTCAAAATCGCTCATCGTGGTCAGATTGCCGCCGATGTTCGCATTAATATTGCCGCCTGTTCCGATATGCGCGCCCTCGTTGGTTACGCGCAAACGAGAAAGTTCGGTAGCTGAGTTGTTCGCGTAATCGCCTGTAACATCGAGTGTGAGATTGGCTCCGTTGGCAACTGTGGTCCCGGGCAAAACCAGCGTGTTTAAATGATTCTTACCATTGAGCAACAGGGACCCGCCAATTTGCATTGTCAGATTGTCTCCGGCGGTCGCGTCCAATGCACCGACGCTCATTGTGCCGGGGTTGGTAAGCTGAACCGATCCTTCTGCGGCCAGATCGAGAATCCCGATGTTTGAAATTGACGAGTTAATCGTGAGGTCGGAGCCGCTCCCGCGCGCGTAGATGGCAAGCGTGCCGAGATTTTGGAATGAGACATCCGACGTGAGATCGATGGAACCGTTAACCGTCGCCAGCGCTAGCAGGTCAAGACCGGTGAAGGTCAATGTGCCGCCGGGCGGGCCGGACGTAATTCCATCCACACCGATTAAACCAAGCTTGGTTACGCCGCCGTTGCTCGTGTCAATCGTCGGATTGCCGGTGAGCGACAGACTCTGGAATTTAAAGACGGCGATCGGCAGATTGTTTGGGTCGGCAAAAAATTCGGTATCGATATTCAGCGCAGTGTCGAAAGCTGAGGTGGAACCAAATGCCCACAGAGTGAAAGCGCCATCATCCGTCGCGCCGCGATAAATTTTGCCGAGGTCAGTCGCGCCATTCGTGGTGACCGAGGGATCGGTGGTAATGACTGTGCCGCTGGTAATGACGTACGGGTTCGGCGAAGTGATCGTTGATAGTGTCCCAAACTTGCTCGGAGTTGGTGGTGGTGGCGGCGGGCTCGGAGTCGGCGTTTCAACTCGAACATCCACAACAGCCGGATTTGAGGTGGCGCTCTGATCGGTCACGTCGATCGTGTCGAGCATGCTCTGGTAAGGTGGCCGATTCGATACCACGACTTGCTGCTGCGCGGCTTGCTGATCCGCCACCGCCAGGATGAGCGGCAAATTCGCCAGCGACGGAAAATCCGCGACCAGCGGCGACGTCGCCAGCACCAGTTTCACATCGAATTTTTCCGGCTTACTAACGTGCCCGCCTTCGGCGATAACCATTTCGCCGCCACGAACAGTCACAGCTTTTTCAGGGTGGCCGAGGGGATAAATCGTGCCGGTTCCTTCGAGAACCATAAATTTTGCAGGCGGGCCTGTTGAAAGAAGCGCCGTCCCACCCATAACGGCAACGGTGACAGCTGTCGTATTGGCCCTAACCGGGGGTGCGTTGGGGGGAACCTGGAGGAGAATCGCGCCCTGGGTCAACTCTGCCTGACGCGCTCCCGCGGTAAAACTGAAAATCGTGTTCGCGCCGAGCCGCGTGATAGTGAGATCGTTAAAAGTCAATTCCGCCCGCGATTCTACTCCAGTGCGCACCGCCGACCCCCGGATGACTTTATCGTTCACCGCCGCCGCATGAGGCGCGGCATGCGCTTCCAACAAGCGCACGTCCTGAATTACCTGCGACACGCGTGCTTCTTGCTTGGGACAACCAAAATGAAGAGGACCGCGCAGAGCGTTATCGGTTTGCTGTTAAAAGTTTTCGTCCAAAACTCTTTCATATTTATCTCCTACTGTTGTGCTGCACCGGTTGCTTCCGGCATTGAATGTGGCTTCGCTGATCCGGCAGTGGTCCGGCCCGCTACATTGGTCTGGGCTTGGCCCAGAACCGACACGCGCGTTCCGCCGCCGAAAATAACAAGGTTGGTGTCGATCAAAGTCTTCTTCGATTTCTCTTGCTGCTGCTTCTGGCTTTCCGCCGCGATCAATTTCTCACTGCGCAGCGGCGGAAGATCGACCATGAATCGGCTGGTCTTCACAAAACGCGCAATGTCAAAGTCCACGGGATCGCTCACCGCTGCGTTCGGGTTGCCCATGACCAGTTGGCCTGGGCCAACCAGAACCGAATCACCGAGGTGGCCGGGCCGATACAATCGCCCTGTGCCTTCCAACACCAGAAATTTGTAAACGCCGGGATGATATTCCAGCATGGCGGTCGTTCCCGTGATGGCTGCCGACCCCGTGGCCGCATGAATTGTCGCATCGTTCGCCCCCTTCGGGGACTGAATCAGCACCGCGCCCTCTGTCAGATTCAAATCGCGCGTTCCATTTTTGAAACTGAAAGTGGTATTAGCCGCGAGCCGCACAACCGTTGCATCTGGAAAAGTCAGCTCAGCGCCCGAGGAGATGCCGGTTCGTACGATCGTGTCTCCGTCAACGATGCCGTTAACCGAGGCGGGGCGCGCCGCCATCATCGGACGCACCAATTGCACGTGATTGTTTACCCGGGTAATGCGCGCTTGGCTGAGTGAAGCAGCGCGGGCGGCACTCGCGAGCCCGGTTACAACCGAAGCGGTGACCGCCGTCAACGCAAGAACGCGGAGACATCGATTCATGTGGATTTGTCCCGAAATTTGGCCGCTTTTTTTGAGGCTTGGCTTGGACGACGTCAAGTCTTTTTTCCAAAATAAGCTAAAAAAGTGTCCGCGCCGAAGCCACGCAGCCAATGGACGTTGCGCGGCACGCGAAACCCGAATTGTTAAACGCTGATGGTGCACCCCACTATCTCTCTACGGAAATTGTGGGATGAAGTTGCAGAAATGTTCCAGAATCAAAATATATCAGATACACGAAGCGCCCTCGGCGCGGAAGAATGTAGCTCCGGGCGTGAGCCGGGGATTTGCGACCTTAATCGGAGCCAGCCGCGCCGGCTTAAACGGTGAAGCGGATGGCGACGGACATCTGGTCCGGTCTATCGTTTGTTCTTGTCGGTGTGCAGCCCTCCGATCTAAGTTCACATCATTAGCACCGACGCCGTGTGGCATCGATGAGCGTCCTTACTCTAGTTGATAAAGCCCGCCTACTACTAAGCTCGGATATTTTCCGCGCGCTTTCACTATTTTCCGCGCACTTTCGCTGGAGGAAGCGACTGAACTGGCCAAGGAAGTTACTGAGCGCGAGATCAAGGCGGGCGAGGTTCTCTTTCAACGCGGAGATATAGGTGAACACCTTTATATCGTCGTGTCAGGCCGATTCAGGGTCTATTTGGACGACCCTGTCGAGCGTAAATCGAAGGTTGATGATGTGTTAAGCGGCGAAGTGATCGGCGAACTAGCACTGATTACCGGAGACAGACGTGCCGCGACCGTTCACGCCGTGCGGGACAGTTCCATTCTCGTTGTAACAAAGTCATCCTTCGAGAGAGTCGCCAAACAATGTCCTCATCTGTTGATCGAGGTCGCACGAGCGCAGATTGAACGGCTACATCGCGTCCAAC
>QIAB01000136.1:5815-6353 GCA_003225455.1 Acidobacteriota bacterium | reverse complement strand
CGCACCAAGTTAATGTAATGTATTTAGAATCAACACTTGCGAGGGTGTATCAAAACAAAGGACTTTAAGTACCTTTAAAATGAACACTTCTGCGAAAACAGGGGTCGGTAACAACCCCAAGGGAACTAGATTCGGCTCGTCCGCACGAGAACGCATGAACGAGAACGCATGAACATGAAGAGGTTGCTCACGATTTTCCTTAGTGTCGCCGCAATGTCTGTCGGCTTACTATTCACCCCCAGCAGCGGATACAGTCAATCCGATGATATGGCTGAGAAGTCGCGGCGCGCCAAGGAACTCATGGCTGAGGGCAAGTTCGCCGACGCCGTTCCTGTCTATCGCGATCTCAATACCGCGGTGCCGAACAATCCCGGTCTGATGCTCAACCTGGGTATGGCGCTGCACCTGGCTGGGGAAGAGCGCCAGTCCCTCATTCCGCTGGGATCGGCGGTCAAGCTTGATCCCAACCTGGCGCCGGCTTGGCTCTTCCTGGGCGCCGCCCGGCTGCAACTCGGCCACACTCCAGCAGCGGTAGACG
>QIAB01000136.1:604-5724 GCA_003225455.1 Acidobacteriota bacterium | reverse complement strand
CAACAGAGCAGTACCGGAAGCTAACTGAACTCACTCCCGAGAGTTCACCCGCCTGGTATGGACTCGGGCGCAGCTATGAATCGCTTTCCGTTCGCGCCTTCGACGATCTGCAAAAAGCTGCGCCGGAATCTGCATATTGGTTGGCATTGATTGCGGAAACTCGTCTGCGAGAGCAGCAGTTTTCCAGCGCGTTTTATCTCTATCGCGCTGCTTTAGAAAAGATGCCCGCGATGCACGGCCTGCACGCACAGGTGGCGGAGGTCTATCGCCGAAGCGGACATTCAGATTGGGCCGGCGTCGAACAAGAGAAAGAGCAGCAGCTTCCCGAACCCGACTGCCATGCGCAGACACTCGAGTGCCAGTTTCGCGATCGGCAGTTTATCGCGCTTCTCGCCTCCGCCAAAAGCAGGAATACTCCCGAGGCGTACTACTGGCGCTCGCGAGCTTATAACGAGCTGGCGCTGCAAGCGTTTACTCGCCTGGGTCAACTGCCGCCCTCCACCGAACAACATGAGCTGAAGGCGCACATCTTCACCGCCCAGAAAAAATACGCCGAAGCCGCACAGGAATTCCGTGATGCCCTAAAGCTTTCGCCCGCAGACAAGCAGATTCAGAAGCAATTGGCCATTACTCTGAAGTTAAGTCAAGACTACGCCGCCGCTTTGCCATTGTTTCAAAGCCTGCTGACTGCGCAGCCGGCATCGGCCGAATTGAACTATTTGACGGGCGAAACGCTTCTCGACCTGCAGCGCGCGGAAGAGGCGATCCCGTTGCTGTCGCGTGCCACGAATCGAGATCCGACGCTGATCCTAGCTCGCAAAGCCTTGGCTCGCGCCTATCTGGCTGCCGGACGTCCCGGCGATGCCGTACCGCATCTCAAGGCGGCGCTCGCCTCGGACGAGGACGGAAGTTTGCATTATCAACTGGCAAGAGCTTACCAGGCGAACGGACAAGCCGGTCTCGCCAAGGACATGCTTGAGGAGTATCAGAAGAGGCAAAGTTCCGCCGCTGCGGCATCAGCAATCGCCCAGCGTGAGGTGGAGATCACACCGCCTTAGAAAAATTCTGGATGTGCGGCTATTTCGAGGGCTCGTGAACTTCGAGCACCTGATTCGTTGCGACGTTTCGCAAAATCTGAACGATGCCGCTGGGCCAACAAACCTCGATTCGCTCAATCTTTTCGACTGTGCCGGTTCCGAAATGCACAGTTTGCGGACTGGACGACGCGTAGCCGACGGCCGTGGTGACCTGATTCCACTGGTTGCCGAACCGAATCACCGCGCCTATTCCATCGCGGTTACTTCGTGTACCGATGAGCTTGAGGATCAGCCAGTGGTTCGCATCTGAGCTGACGTTTTGCCAAAGTTCCGCGGGCTCGCCGAGCGCGCTCACTGCAATGTCAATTTTTCCGTCGTTGTCAAAATCTGCGAACGCACAGCCACGATGGGCGCGCGCGAGGCTCAATCCGCTTTCCGCCGAGACGTCCTGAAAGGTTCCGTTTCCGAGATTAGCGAAGAGGCTGTTCGGTTGCTTGTAATGCGCCGATTGGAACAACTCTATAAGATCGTTCACATCCGAATTGGCAGTGAACAAATCCTTCCAGCCATCATTGTTAAAGTCAAAAAGGCCGTTCCCCCATCCGCTGCGCGCGGTACTAAGCGCCGCCAGCCGGCTCTGATGCGTGACATCCTGGAATAAGCCCTTTCCGAGATTCTTGAATAATGGGAACGTTTCCCCTGCCAGTGCGGTGAAGTTGAGATCGGGTAGGCCATCGTTGTCGTAATCGCGAAAGTCGGTGCCCATACTGGCGATTGGCAAGCCGTTGTTTGTGAGCGCGACACCGGCTTGGAGCGCGACTTCTTCAAAGGTTCCATCGCCGCGATTGCGGAACAGAAAGTTAGGCATGTTGTCGTTGGTAACGAAGACGTCCCTCAAGCCATCGTTATCATAGTCGGCGAACGCGACACTCATACCTCGCCCGATGTGCGCAGCAATACCTGATTTGGCGGTGACATCTTCAAAAGTTCCGTCACGGCGGTTTCGATACAGGGTGTTTGGCAGCCCTTCGAAATATTTCGGATGGCAGTAGACCCGCAGGTTGCGGTCACGGTCGCCGCAATATCGATCAAAATCTGGAGTCCAATGGGCATAGTTGACCACGAATAGGTCCAGCCATCCATCGTTGTCGTAGTCAAACCAACCCGCAGCGACAGACCATTTGTCACTCTTGATGCCGGCGGCCCCCGTTACATCCTCGAATTTACCGTTTCCGAGGTTACGATAAAGAATGTTTCGATAGACGCCTGCGACAAACAGATCCGTGTGGCCGTCGTTGTTGTAGTCCGCCGCGGCTGCGCCCATCGAATAGCCCGCACCCGCAAGTCCAGCCTCTGACGTGACGTCGCTAAAGCGCATGCCGCCATTGTTGCGGTAGAGCCGGTTGAAAAACTTAGGTGAATCCTTTTCCAACGACGGAATCGATGCGCCGTTGGTGAAGAATATGTCGGTTAGGCCGTCGTTGTTGTAGTCGAAGGCGGCAACCCCGCCCGACATAGTTTCGATCATGTGCTTGCGAGGCGTGGGGTTGTTCTCAAGCACAAAATCAATTCCAGCCTGATGAGCTATTTCGTGGAAGCGAATAGGAGTCAACGCGGGAACGGGACTCAAACCGTTTTTCGTTGGCCGGACCTGCGGGAATAAAGCAGCGCAAGCGGCAACCAGAAAATCCCTTCGCGTGCCCATAAACGGGCGGTGCATGGCTCGAATTGTCACCGGGTTAGCAAGCAGAGTCCAGAATTTTCCCGCTGCTTCAGGTCAGTACCCAAATTAATAACTCGACCGGGAGCGAATATTCGAGTCATGGTGAACGCATAGCGGTCATCGTCCTCAGGCACTGGGCGGCCTTCTCCACAAGCTTCGCTTGTATTAGCCGATCGATCTGTTCGATATGCTTGCGTAGTTCTCGGTGGTATGGTCGATGACCGCGATTGCGTCAACCTCGATCAGGTAGTCGGGGGATAGCGTCGCTACGCCGACCACCACGTCTGCAGGCTTGTGATCTCCGAACAGCGCTATCCGGGACTCTTCGATAATCGGCAAGCATTCATCGCGTTTGTAATTGACGACGTAGATTGTGATCTTGCTGACATGCTGAGGCCGGGCACCGGCAGCAGCCAGTGCACGGCCGAGATTGCCAAACACCTGGCGCGCTTGAGCCGCAGAATCGCCACGGCCAACGAGCTTGCCGTGTACGTCTTCGGGCTCCTGGCCCGAGACGAATACCATCTTGCTTCCCGTCGCAACGACGACCTGGGTGTACGTTTGCGGAGTAGGCAGATCCTTGGGATTGATGCATTCGAGCGTCATTGATTAGGTCTCCTGCTATGGTTAAATTCCAACATTCCAACAAAGGCACGTAAAATCAAGAGGAATTGGACCTGCTGAGGGAGTCTCGGATCAGATCCCCACGGTCTGAATCGCGTCCTGGTAAGCCTTATCGACCGATTCCAACCACAGATACTTGCTAGACCTCCTTCCTCTCGGCTTGTTTAGCCGAAGATCAACTCACAATTTCTCACCTCTGGTTCACTCTGCATTGCCTATTTGCTGCACTCGCTGGATGACGCGGTGATGGCTTGTTATCCTTCGGGCTGTGAGTGAGATGACAATTGCGCGTCAGGCGTTCGTCCGTCGCGGACGACGTTTGGAATATTTCACGATTGGCTGGAATGCCCTCGAAGGCCTAGTCGGCGTCGGTGCGGGATTGCTCGCTGGGAGCATCTCGCTTGTCGGGTTTGGAATGGATAGCTTCATAGAGGTTACATCCGGTGCCACGTTGCTTTGGAGAATGTCGGTCGATGAGGACCTCGAAAGACGAGAACGAAACGAAAAACTGAGTCTCAGAATTGTAGGGGTTTGCTTTATCGCGCTCGCCACATACATTGCCTACGAAGCAATGTTGGACTTGGCCAGAAAAACAGCACCAGCGCATAGCATTCCCGGAATCGCTCTAGCGTGCGTCTCCCTCCTCGTCATGCCAATTCTTTCACGCGCCAAGAAGAAGGTTGGCAAAGCCTTGGCTAGCGCAGCAATGAATGCCGATGCCCGGCAGACGGACTTCTGTTTCTACCTTTCGGCGATCTTGCTCCTCGGCCTCATGCTCAATGCGGCTTTTGGATGGTGGTGGGCAGATCCTGTTGCAGCCTTGATGATGGTCCCAATCGTGTTGAGGGAGGGGTTAGACGGAGTGAAGGAAAGGCATTGCTGCGACTAGCCACATCTCAACGGTCGCTCATTTCAAAAGACTGATGACGAACATGGGCACTGGAAGTCACCGTTGGAGTTCGTGCATGGCTAGGTCACTCCCCGCACAAGGCAGCGTCGTACCTGCTGCAAATTTCCCAACCCACAATCCAACCCACAGTTTGATATGTTTTGTACGACTTGCGCTGTGTTTGGCAGTCCCGCATGTCTTGTAAGTTGTTGTAAAACCTATTCATGCAGCGCTGTCACGGCAGAGGCGGCGGGTTCGAGTCCCCGTCGTCCCCGCCATTCTTTTTCAGACACCTGTAAGGAATTAGCAAAAACTGATTGTGGTTCCCAACTTCTTGTCTGCAGACTATACGGACGAATGCCGGGAGATGCGGAGAATTCGGAACTTCGGCGCTCCCACTGCCGTATCATCCCTACAACGAACCGGGAGGGACATGAGATGGTTCCCACCAAGCGCGATGCGCGCATTGCGGGATGGCTCTACTTCCTGTTTGCGGCCCCAGGCCCATTCTGCCTGTTGTACGTTCCGGACAAAATAATGGTCCGCGGCGACGCGGTAGCGACAGCCGCAAACGTGCTTGCCCATGAGATGCTGCTGCGCACGAGCGTAGTCATCTGGCTGCTTGGCCTGGCGCTTTGGATCCTGATGGCGCTGGCGCTCTATCGCTTATTCAACGGCGTCAGCAAGGCGCTCGCGTCGTTGCTGGTCATCTTCGTTGCGCTATCGGTGGGAATTGGCTTTCTCAATGAGCTGAACAACCTCGCCGCAATCCTGGTGCTGCGTGGCAGCGAATTCGCTAGCACCCTGGCGCAGCCGCAGCGCGCTGCTCTGGCTATGCTGTTCCTGC
>QIAB01000136.1:0-556 GCA_003225455.1 Acidobacteriota bacterium | reverse complement strand
TTGCTGATCGCCCGTTCGAACTTCATTCCACGGCTGCTAGGCATCTGGTTGCTGCTCGACGGCTTCGCCTGGATGGGCATGAGCATCATAGCGCTGCTGGCGCCGAGCTACAACGACCTTGCGTTTAAGCTAGCGCAGCCAGCCGTGTTCGCAGAGTTGGCAGTAATGCTATGGCTGATGACTATCGGTGTGCGGGCACGGGCGACTGAACGACATGCTATGCCTCCCGTTGTGCAGGGGTGACGGCGATGGGTTAGTGTTTCTCGCATATTCACGTGGATGTGTAATGAGCAATCCAGAAGGCGTCGAACGCGGTGTCAGTTTCACACGAGAACGCGGCGAGCGTGGTTACCAGGGCGAAGAACATGGTTTGGACGTATTCCATCCCACAAAGCCACTCTCATCTGGCTTGCAGCCCGATATGCATTCGTCGAAAAATCAATTCTCGTGGTCACCGAAGGACTTGGACCGCACAAATTCCACGGCAGACGTGCCAGGGCCGCGTGCTGAAGAATAGCGGCATCCTCCGAATTTCAGATCGAACTCTCGCGCGATG
>QIAB01000135.1 GCA_003225455.1 Acidobacteriota bacterium | reverse complement strand
CTTTTTTTGACCATGGAAGCGGGAGCGCTCACCCGTTGGGCCAGCGCGATCGTGCGTCCGTTGGTGGAGCGGTTGATCATTTGTGAACCGCGGCACAACCGGCTGATCAACTCCAACCCTACCAAGAGCGATGAGGCCGATGTGGAAGGGATGTGTTTGCTTCTGCGCCTGGGCAAGCTCAAAGAAGTGTGGATGGGAACCGATCGCACACGGGAGATTTATCGTGCGCTGGTTTACGAGCTCTTGAACTGGCGCGATGCTCAGCGCCAGCTCAAAGCGCTCATTAAAGCGCGCTATCGACAATGGGGGGTGCTCAAGCTTCACGGACTAAAAGTTTTTTCCAAAACGTGGCGCCAGCAGTATCTCCCACAACTGCCTGGAGAAGAAGAGCGCCGGATGATCCTGCGCCTTTACGCTCAGCATGATCACGCGGTCGCGCAGTGGAAAGAAACACTCAAGGAAGTGGAGCGGGTGGGAAAAGCGTTTTGGGAAGTGGGTGAGTTTGAGCGCATCCCGGGAGTAGGTCCGATAGCGGCGCATGTGTTTAGCGCCATCATCGAAGAACCCGGCCGCTTCAAAACCAAGCATCAGCTCTGGAAATACAGCGGGCTGGGGATCACCGATCGCACCAGCGACAATAAACCCTTAGGCTACCAGCGGCTGGACCGGCGCGGCAACCGGGAACTGAAAAATCTCTCCTATCACGCCTGGCGCACCGCCTGCAAGTCCACCACCGGGCCTAACGCTATCAAAGCCTTTTACCACCAAAGCCGGCAGCGCACCGGCAGTGTGCGGCACGCCCGGCTCAACACCCAGCGCAAGATTTTGGAAAGCATGTGGCTAATGTGGCTGCGGCAGAAGCGCTTTGAGCCAGAGAAATTTGCGCTAAAAACAGACTACTCTTCTGGGTAGCAAGCCAGGGTGAAAAGAGCAAAGGCAAGCCAACCAATGGCTGCTTGGAAAGAAGACTTACCCGGATGACTCCCGACCAATGCGATTGGCGGCATGAGCAAAGAACATTACGCCCGTTTGGCGTGAATGGAGCGCTCGGGTGCAAGTTCAAAGCGCGACTTCCCATCATGATCATGGACCAGCAAAAGAGTCCCAAGAACCTGCCTGAAGAAACGCTACCACATCATAACAGAAGCGGCCGATCCTTGCTTGCCTAACTAATCACCACCGCGCGGACTGCCCGAAGAGACGCTCCACCTCCCAACCCCAGTCGGCAAAAATGTCCGATCCTTATGGGGCCGGCGGAGCTACACACTTTTTCCTTGATTAAGAACCTGCATCGTTTGGTTAGATCGTTTGGTGCGATCGGTCAGATGCAGCTCTCGAACTACGGGTGCGGCGAGGGCGTCCCTTGACTCCTAGGGGTAGGGGCTACTCTTGGCGTAGGTGCGTTACTCTTCCCGGAAAGGTCTTTCTGCAACTCATCTGTGATTCTTTGTCTGACCATGTTCTGAATGGCGTCGGAAAGCGACGGGGACGCGGTAGCGCTCGGTTGAGGTGCTGACGTCGCTCTGTTCTTATCAACCGAGCGCATGATCGCCGGCGCGAAAATCACCGACACAATGGCAAGTGTGAGAAGTAACGCCGTGATGATAAAGATCGCGAGCGCGAGCGGAGAAAATCCTTTGCGCGTTGTGGCGCGAGGCTTGGTCCGTTGTACCGCGGCGACACACGCCGGGGGCGCGGGATTGCCAATCGTCTCGGCATAAAGGTTGACCAACGAAACAACAACTCCGTGTTTCACTTCCACATCGCCTAGTCCATGCAGGTAAGGCTGCCAACGACGATGCTGCGCCAGATCATCCGCGAAGCGTTTGCTCACCAGAATGTGACCCGCGTCGCCGCAATCCATCACCCGACGCGCGATGTTGATTCCCACTCCGGAAATGTTTTCGCGCGCGTTAGCATCCCTGACATGCTGTACCGGCCCGCTGTGGATTCCCATCCTTATCGGCAGGCTCGGTTGCGCGCGCAGAGCCTGGCTCACTTCTAAAGCACACTCGGCAGGTCCCTCCACTGAGCCAGTGAAGGCCAAGGCCATGCCGTCGCCAGTCGGTAAGATGATCAGTTGCCCCGCTCCTTCTGCTTCACGCACCACTTGGGTATTGCGAACAATCTGATTCAACTCCTGAAGCGCTTCTGATTGTTCGTCGGTCAGCAGCTTAGAGTACCCGACGATATCTATGAACAAGACATGCGCGATCTCCAGGCGCGGCTTGGTTTTCTCGTCATCCTGCATTTGCCTGGAACGTTAAGTGCACTCCGTCTATCGCTCTAGACGATTTTTTCGACCGTCATTTCGCCGATGGCAGGTTTTGCGAACAGCGCACTCACGATCTAACGAGAATGGAGCGAGCTGGGGGAAGCCGCGACATGGACGGGAAGCCCGAACGGGTGAGCATCGGGAGTATGCGAATCAAAGCGAGACTGCACAACAGTTGAAAATGCAGTAATCAAGATCGACATCGACGCGCAACGGGTAGCCGTCGGCTGCGCCGCTTGGTTAGTACTCACTTATTGTCATCCAGTGTTTTTCGAATGTCCTGATTGTGTTTATCGTTTGCATCGAGCACGCGATCGGTAGTTTTCCTAAGAAGCTTGCCGTCGTATCCGACTAGATCGGCAGCCTCCAGTGTCTTCGTGCTCTGCCTAGCTTCATCTTTTCCTTTTGGGTCGATCGCCTTTGGCTTCTCTTTACATCCGACAAAGAGGAAGATCGCCAATACGACTGTTGTGATCAACTTCAGGTATGACATGTTTTTAATGTCTAACGAGACAGACATAAGCCACGGCTAGCGTTAAACAACAATACGGCTGGAGTGCGTGAACGCGAAGACGAAAATCGCGCTAGGTAGCCGCGCACCTGAATGAAATCCGGGGTGCCATGGCAAACGCTCCGAACGGAGCCCGCGGGAATGGAGCCGCTGGGATTCGAGCGACATAGATGGGCAAACCCGAGAGAGTGAGGCTCCGAGAGCAAGCCGAATCAACCAAGTGCGACATGGACGGGAAGCCCGAAGGGTATTTTCTCGGGAAGAAAACATCATAAGCCACGGCTAGCGTTGAACAACTTTACGGCGGGAGTGCGTTAGCGCGAAGACGTGAATCGCACTAGGGTAGCCGAGCGCCTGGATGAAATCCAAGATGTCGTGGCAAACACGCCAAACGCATTTCGAAATGGGGCCAGCCTGCTCGCGAAGAATTTTGGAGTTGGCTTCATCACCCGGTTAGATGGTTGGTGAAGGTTCTCATCGCCAGCGTGGCTTCTGCAAAGCTTCTTCATCGCGGACGATTGCCCTACGGAGATAGAAATAGAACCAAACGATTACGAGGCCGACAGCAACCGCGAGCACGCCGAAGATGCGTGCGCTATGCTCGGAAAGTGCCATGACGCCGGAGGGAGCGTAACGAAAGCTCTTTTGAATGCGAGCACAGTGCCGCGCTGAAAAAGCATCACTACACCGGGAAAGAAAAATAAGCCGGCGACCACCAACACTTCCCAAGGATTGTTCTTTCGTCGCGTCCGATCGCGTCCTGAGCTCTTCATCATCTAACGACAAAAGCTCAGCGACGGCGGCCACGGGGCGCGCTGATTGCAACCGCGACGCGACGCGGCGGTTCGCTGCAGCGCCCTGGTCAGACGGCTCTCGAAAAAAACGCAACGAAGCGTTGTGGACTTCACTGGAGCGGCTCAGCCAGAGCAATGAGAATGCCTTCAGGACCACGAACGTAACAGAGTAGGTATATATCTTCGTATTGAACTATCTCTCCAACGAGTTCAGCACCATGGGCCTGCAGGCGGGTAAGGACTTCTTTGAGATCCTCAACGGCGAACATGATGCGACGTATACCCAACGTGTTCACGGGTGCATTCAGCTCGACGCAGGTCGCCGTTGGCCTTTGGAACTTCGACAGTTCAAGTCGGCTGTGGCCGTCAGGAGTCCGCATCATTGCAATGTCACTTCGGACACCGTTGAGCGCGATGATGCGGTCCACCCATTGCCCCTCGACGGTCGTTTCGCCCTCCAGTTCAAGACCTAGTTCGGCAAAGAACGCGATAGCGGCCTTAAGGTCGTCGACAACGATGCCAATGTTGTGCATTTGCAGTAATTTGGTTTTTCTCATGATCTACATTTCTCCTTAAGCGATCTAACGACCCAAGCTCAGCGACCCGGCCCACGGGAGGTGTGGATGGCAACCAGGGCGCGAGGGCCGGGCTCGCTGCAGCGCATGGTTAGGCCTTTTCCTTGTTGGCTCGCGGGGCCGATGGAATCGAGCTGTTCCAGATTTCGCGAAAGAAACGCCAGCTGCCATCAGGCGCGCGCTTCCAAATCTGCATGTAATTACCTTTGTCAACGACGGAATCGCCCCTAGCCGTCGGCTGAAGTCCCCACTCGTACTGACCGAGTTCCGTCGCCCAACTGTCGCTGACGGTAACTTCTCGATCCGTCAGAATGAGTGTTGTGGTCCGGAACGCAGATAGAAACGTGCGATACCAGGTCTGCATCGCGGGTTTGCCCCGGATCGGCGCCTCATTGGGCGGCATCATTACCACGTCCCAGGCGACGTAGGCGAAGAGGCCTTCGGAGTCATTCGTCCTGAGCGCCTGATGAAACGCTGCGGTCGCTTTTTCGAAGTCAGCTCGGAGACCGCCCACCGCGGTTGACTTTGTTTCCAGGCGGCCGCCAAGCGGTTTCTCTTCGTCCGCCGCTCTTAGAGGCAAAAACGCCGCGATTAAGGAAAATGTGATTACAAGCAGCTGGGACGTTTTCATAAGCCTAACGAGACCCAAGATCAGCGACCGCGCGAGCGTTAATGCTGCGTAATCCGTGAAGAGTAGTGGTTAGCAACCAACCGCCAGTGCCCTCCCTGCTTTACCCATACCCTGGTAAACCGAGTGTCACGGGGAACAGCTTTGCCTTTGTCTTGCCCAACCATCGTTGAGAGGCCAGTCTCCACCGCCGTGTTTTCGTAGACGCGCACCTGAACCTTCTCGGTCGCGATAGACTGAAATTTCAAAGCACCCGACGTGAAATCTGAAATCACCTGCGCCTGCGCCGATAAAATCCTCAGCGTAGATGCGGTCAAGGGCCACCGCATCAGCACCGATCTGCGCTTGAATGCGTTCATTATCCAGCTGCCTTATGGCCTGCTCGACGCTGCTTCTTTGATCTCTGTTTGCGCTCTGCTTTTGCCCTAGGGCGATAGAGGTTGCTGTAAGGGCCAGGACGGCTGTAACGAGTGTTCGTCTCATAAAGATTCTCCTTCAGTAATCTGTTTGGAATGCCCTGGGAGGAGGCAAAGTCTGATGCGATTGTCCAACCCTCAAGACAGTGAGTATCTGTAACAGGCTTCCGATCTTGTCAATCACGCGCTTTCTAGTCCCATTCGCTTCTTCGTCGCCTAACGAGAACAAGCTGAGCGACCGCCGAGAGCGAGCGTGGCTTGGCCTGAAAACTTTTTAGTGATCTTAAAATGTGAACGCGCACCGAAGCGGCGGTTCGCTCCAGCGCTTGGTTAGGTTTTTGCGGAGCCATGCTTCGAATTTCGCATCTGCCGAATCTTCTGCCATGCGCCTTGAACACCATTAGAAACGGTGATGTGCAGCAAGCGGCCATCGAAGTACCTGATTATGGTAACGTCGCGGCTTGAAGAGTTGCTCTCAATGATCATCTGCAGCTTTTTGCCGTCGTCGGACAGTTTCCATCTACCATGTGCCCAAGTATGCTCGCCGTGCAGGATGGTGTAGCTGTGATCTGATCGGAATGTGCCGTATATCTTGTCTGCTCCAGTCGCGCCCATCAGCCATGTGCCCAATAGCTCCTCGGACGTGATTCCCCGAGCAGCAGCAACGTGCGTGATTGCCACTACTGCAGCTACGAGGAGGAGACTGCGCGTCATAGACCTAACGAGAATAAGATGAGCGACGGCCACCGAGGGCGAGCATGGCCCCGAGCGAAAGCGCACTAGCGATGCAAAGCCTAAATGCGCGGCGGGTGGCCGTTCGCTCCATCGCATGGTTAGGCGTATTCGGAGCCATTCAGATGCTAGACGCAATTGGAAGATTCATCGCTTTGGCCGCGCGCACCGGATCGAAATACTCGCGGATGAATGCAATCTTCCCGTCGGTTGCGCGGATAAAAACCACGTAGTTCTGTCGATAAACGCGCCCGGTAGATTTGATGATTCCCTCCACCTCGACCTCGCCAACTGCGCCTGTAGGATCCTCGAATGGGTGAATTGCGAGATTGAAGAACCGGAAGCGGTCGACCGCGCCTCGGAACCACGTAACGTGTCGCATGACCTCGGCTCGCCCGGACAGTCGCGCTGGATGGCCCACCGACGGTGCGTAGGCTAGCTCCCATAATATGTCATCGGTGATTAATGTCTCCCAGCGTGCAGCGTCATCGACGAGCGTTTCGATGTGCTGTTGCAAGAGGTCAGTGGCGATTGTGGTCATATTGTGTGCGACAAGTCCGCGCTGATTTGCCTAACGAGAAAAAACTCAGCCACCGCTCTGGGAACGAGGCTGCGCTACGGTTAAGAATACACTAATCAAGGTCGGCATCGACGCGCAACGCCAAAGAGCGGTTGGCTGGAGCGCTTTGTTAGATGATTTCACAGTTGCCGCTGCTGCTGTTGAGCCTTACGGACCTTCTCATAGTAATCTTGATGGCTCGTTGCCATCTTGAAATGGACAGGAATGTCTAGGGATCTCCAAGAAGCGGGTCTGAACTGCCACTGCTGTAGAGCGCGAACAGCAGCGCCATCGAGACTAGCATAGCCCGTGGATTTCTTGACGGTCACCTGAAGCACTGAACCTGTGCTCCAATCGATGGTAACATGAAACACACCGCTGCCGTGCCGCTGAGCAGCTCGGTCATCGTGGGAGTACACGGGTGCTGCACTTCGCACTAAATCTTTCTCCCATGGCTGCGCATGAGAAACAAAAGCGGTGACCGATCAGGTACCGGTCGCCCGGATTCCGGCGCTGTGCAGCTGACCAAGCAGACGATTGCTTGGAGGAAAATGGCTGCCGTTAACCTGTGGAGCCGCACAATCATCTAACGAGACAGAGCTGAGCCACCGCTGGCGGCGGCGAACTTTAGCAACACCGAGAACAGCTTCATAAATTCAAACGTGAACTTCACGACGGCCAGTGGTTGGCTGAGTCGTCATTAATTGGGGTTTTAAATTCGCAGCGAAGT
>QIAB01000021.1:66910-73122 GCA_003225455.1 Acidobacteriota bacterium | reverse complement strand
TGCGCAGCGCTTCGATATCCTGTTCGGGAAGCGCCGCCGGTTTCCCGTTGACGCTGACCAAGCGAACGACACCGGAAAGTTGCAGCACCCGCAGGCGCTCTTCGATCGCCATTCGCACAAAAACATAACCGGGAAACAGCGCGAGTTCGATTTGCTTGCGGCGGTCTTTCCAATGCCGCCAGCTGCGATAAAGAGGAAGAAAGTGATTAATGCCACGCTCTTCCATCTGCCGCGCCACTGATTTCTCACAGCGCGAGCAGGTGTAAGCCGCGTACCAACTGGCGACCTGCTGTTCTGTTGCGGGAATTACGGATCGGGAAAATTCCTGAAACTGTACCGCCCCGAGGTTCGGTTCCACCGCAACGGCTGTGCCCATGGATAGCTCCGTCCAACTACAGCTTCGCCCCTTCACCTACAGAGGGCGTAGTGACAAACAACGAATCAACAAACAGTTGCAGCAATTATTGCGAGCGTTGCACGAAGTCACTCCTGCTCGGTTCCATAAGTCCGATATAGCTATCCAATCAAGCGCGCTTGCCCTCGTAGTGCATTCAGAATTCCTTCTTCTGAGCTTTCGATCTGTGCACAACAAATCTGTGGTACGCACCAAAAAAATGTGCTGCGATTACATTCGGGCGCCAAAGCAAGAATCTTCATGGTCGGGTTCTCTCCCAACAGGTCGTCGCAAAGAGACGGCCTCTGGTCCGGTATGTCCAGCGCAATGATCACGAAATCGGGCCGGGACTCCCCCACCACTCTCGCGATTTCAGAGTCATCGTTGATTTCGCCGATTACTTCAATGTCGGGTTGGTCCGAAATGGTTGCCAGGACCAACTCCCGCATGAGGCGCGGACGATTGGCCACCAACACTCGAACTTTTTCCACGGCGTGCTCCCAGCATAAGCCGAAGGCCAAAGTATCCAGCGGACATTAGAAAAAAATAAGGATCAAAGTTGTTTGCTGAACTCCAACCTGAGAAACAGTACCGAAAGCAGTACAACAAAGGCCCAAAGTACCAAGTTCACATCTACGCCGTACCAATTCTGTACCCACGGGAAGCGAATCCTCCGATCAGGACGACCACATTGCGTTGGAGATTCGAAACGATGTAAGTCCGAAGCTGAACTGGTCAGCCGTAGGTCAAAAGAGAGGAATAAATGACTCAGCACTCACAATGGAAAGCCGCAAGCGGTAGATTGCTTCCAGTCAGAAGTCACACCGGCAAGCCCTGCATCCGGCACAACTCGACAACCGCAAGGCGGTCGCTGGCCCCCACTTTACGCAGCATGCGATGAACGTGATTGCGCACTGTCTGCTCGGCAAGTTGCAACTGGCTGGCGATCCCTTTGTTAGTCAGTCCGCGTCCGATCAGCGGAACCAACTGTTGCTGCCGGCTGGTCAGACCCAACGTCAGCTTTACGTGGAAGCTTGGCACTTGATGCTGCCGGGCAGCGCAGCGAAATAGCGCAACCGACAACTGGGGCGGACATACCGCCTCGCCGCCGGCCACCGCGCGCACTGTGGAGACCATCTCCAGCGCCGAGGCATCCTTCAGCACATAACCCAAGGCTCCCTCCCGGACTGCCCGCAGAAAGCTGGATTCACTCGAGTCCATGCCAATCACCACCACCTTGAGGCTGTGCAAGCGGCGATGAGCTTCGCGCAGAAACTCCAGGTGCGAACCTTCCTCGAAGGAATCCAACACCAGGACATTAGGAGCTGCCAAGGCGATCTGCTCGACTGCCGACGAGAAGGCGCACGCACCCACTATCCGCAAATCGCTTTGCTTCTCCAAGACTTTGGTGAGAGCCTCGCGCAGAAGACGGTTGTCGGCAAGCAAAAACACTGATGCGGCTCCGGGTGCTGCTGTCATCAGAGGATTTCCTCGTTCGTTCGATGGTGAGCAACATCGCGGGCAGCGGCGCCGGGGTGGTCAGGTATGCCCGCAAACAACGGGCATCCGGCGCGAAAGAGCTTGCCCTCAATCTGGTGGGAACGAAGTGCAGATTACGGCAATGAGCCCAGTCTGTCTGTGACTTGCATCACGCAGGCTGACACCTGTGGAAAACTGTTGAACTGCTTCTGGTGTGACGACCCGAATGCGATTTCTCCAAAATATTGCTAGACTTCGACTCTTAATGCGTCAGGAGGTTTCTTGACCTGGGCAAGTAAGCTGGCCGAGCCTTATCGCATCGAAGACGGCAAGAAATTCCGTTTGAAGGATTTCGATCCTGGTGACACAGGCCATTTTCGCTCTAAAGAGCACGCGACTGAACTGCTCGAAAAGGGCATCGGGCATATGGCCGCGCTGCAAGACAAGCTTTACGCGCAGGATCGCTGGGGTTTGCTTTTGATCTTTCAGGCCATGGATGCCGCAGGCAAAGATGGCGCGATCAAACACGTTATGTCTGGTGTCAATCCGCAGGGCTGTCAGGTCCATTCGTTCAAGACTCCATCCACTGAGGAGCTCAATCACGACTATCTCTGGCGCACGATGCAGCGCGTGCCCGAACGCGGACAGATTGGCATTTTCAACCGGTCTTATTATGAAGAGGTCTTGGTGGTTCGAGTTCATCAAGAGTTGCTGAAGGCTGAGAGAATTCCTGAGTCTCTGATCACGAAAGACCTGTGGAAAGACCGCTTTCGCGACATCTGCGCTTTCGAGCGCTACCTTTCCCGCAACGGAATTGTGATTCGAAAATTCTTTCTACATCTTTCAAAGCAGGAACAGAAGAAGCGATTTCTCGACCGCCTGGATCAACCGGAGAAGAACTGGAAGTTCTCCGCCGCCGACGTCCGCGAGCGCGAATCTTGGGACGACTACATGGATGCTTACGAAGACATGATTCGTAACACGTCGACCAAGCACTCTCCGTGGTTTGTCATTCCGGCTGATAACAAATGGTTCACACGTTTGGCGGTGGCAGCAGCTATTGTCGATACTTTAGATGATTTGGACTTGTCATATCCCGAAGTTGATGCGCAAAAACGGAAAGAGCTGCAAGCCGCTCGCACGATGCTTCGCGGAGGGCGCAAACAGAGCTAGAGACTGTTATCCGAGCCCAGCGCTCTTTGGACGGTGCTGCGGGGCATCGACGCTACGAAGCGGGAAATGAGCAGTGCGGCCATATCCCTTATCTGTTATCTTCTTCTGACTCTCTGGATTGCGGTATCTCAATGTGAAAGGAGCGTTGGTGCCCGAAGCCACCCGGCGCGAACCATCCCGTTTCTACCGCTGGATGGTATTGATCTTCGTCAGCGTGTCAATGGGCGGGAATTACTACATTTACGACAGCATCAACCCTCTGGAACGAATCTTCATTGAAGGGCTCGGCTTTTCTGCCACGGAATTCGGATGGTTGAATGCCAGTTACAGCGTGGCAGCTGTGCTCACGCTGCTCATCGGCGGAATCATCATCGACCGAATCGGTACCAAGAAGGCGTTTACGCTATTTGCCGTTCTTTGCCTCTTAGGAGCCATATTGACTGCCGCTGAGGGGCGACCCGGAATCATGATTGCGGGGCGGACGGTGCTGGGTGCAGAGTCGATGATCGTGGCGGCCACTACGGCCCTAGCCAAGTGGTTTCGCGGAAAGGAGCTCAGTTTCGCGTTTGGCATTAACCTGACGATCGCGCGCCTGGCGTCGGTTGCAGCTGACAACTCACCAACATGGGCTCATGCAGTTTTCTACCCGCAGGGCGAGGGAGGTCCGCCGAGCTGGCGGGGTCCGTTGCTGATTGCGGTTGGCGCCGGCGTTCTCAGCCTGATCACAGCGTTGACCTATTGGGTGTTGGAAACCCGGGCAGAGGCGAACTATCAGTTGGGCAAGCGCGGGGAAATCGACAAGCTCGAGTTTCGCGAGATCTTCCGATTCAACCGATCGTACTGGTATGTGGTGGTCCTTTGCTTCACCTTCTACTCCGCCATTTTCCCGTTCCGAACGTTCGCGATCGACTTTTTCACCAACAAGATCCTGGCCGGACAGGGCGGGGCCGCTGCCTCAGAGATGCTGCGAGTTCTGGCACACGAGAAGGCAGGTTTCTTCAACAGCTTACTTCCCTTCTCTGCCATGATCGCCACGCCGTTGTTTGGGTTGGTAGTGGATAAGGTCGGGAAGCGCGCGTCGTTTATGATCCTAGGTTCCCTCATTCTGATGCCGGTTTACCTCACAGCAATCTTTCGCTTTTTGTTCCTGTCACAATGATGGGAATTGCCTTCTCATTGATTCCGGCAGTGATGTGGCCCTCGGTGGCATACATTGTGGAGCAAAATCGTTTGGGGACTGCATACGCTCTCATGACCCTTTTCCAGCAGATCGGATTCTTTATCCTGAATCTCCTCATCGGAATAGCCAATGATCACGCCGGCGCAGGCCTGAGTAATCCAAGAGGGTACGCTCCAGGGATGTGGATATTCTCTATTCTGAGTTTTGTTGGCCTGACCTTCGCTATTCTGCTTCGAATTCGAGAAACTGGACCCCAAGGCCATGGGTTAGAAACCATAACCACGGCTTCAGCCACCGCCTAAACCTCGGGCCGAACTGCCAGGCGGAATACGATGGGCGTGGAACAGTTGACTACCTTTAAGCAGCGCCGTTAGGCTGCCAGTGAGTACTAAAGTCACCCGCGGCCCAAGCCTAAGATGGGCAATAGGTTCCGTTCTGGTGAGAGGTCGTAAGCGACTGCAAGCAGTACAACGAAAAGAGACTTATGCCGCATCTGACCTAGTGCGGCCGGAAAAGGCGACTTGACGGACGCAAGAAAACTACAGGGCGACAGGCTTTCTGAAGCAGAAGCAATTGAGCGCGCCAAGCAGGGCGATGCAGAAGCATTTGAAACTCTGTATAACCTGCACAAGCGCAGAGTGTATTCGCTATGTCTTCGGATGACGGCCAACACGGCGGAAGCCGAGGATCTGACTCAGGAAGCTTTTCTGCAATTGTTCCGAAAGCTGGGAACCTTTCGAGGCGAATCGGCTTTTTCCACCTGGTTGCACCGGATGGCGGTGAATGTCGTCCTGATGCGCCTGCGGAAAAAGGGGCTGGCCGTGGTCCCTTTGGAAGAGACGATCGAGACTGAAGAGGAATCGCCCAAGAAGGAACCAGGAGCGCCGGACGCGATGTTGGCAGGTTCAGTCGATAGATTGCAACTGCAGAGAGCAATCGAAAATTTGCCGCCAGGATATCGAACGATTTTTGTATTGCACGACGTAGAAGGATACGAGCATAACGAGATTGCCGGATTGGTAGGTTGTTCGATCGGCAACAGCAAGTCACAATTGCATAAGGCACGGATGAAGTTACGCGAGCTCCTGAAAACGAGCAGAGCCGAAAAGGCCATCAAGCCGTAAGGAGCGGGGCAACGCGGTATCGGGGAGAGGATCATGAATTGCGCAGAGTTTCAAAGGGTTCTGCCAGAGACCATTGAAGGCGGCGGCAGCGCGGAGCATCAAGCACACCTGATTTCCTGTCCACAGTGCTCGGGGTTGGTCTCTGATCTCAATGCCATTTCGAAGACGGCTCGCCTGCTTCGGGCCTCGGAAGAGCCCAGCCCGCGAGTGTGGAATTCCATAGAAACTTCTCTTAAACGGGAGGGGCTGATTCGTCAGCCCCTGCGGGATCGCTCCGTAACTGGACGGAGTTCCTGGCGTTTGAGTCCGGCATGGCTGGTGCCCGTGGCGGCAGCTTTGCTGATAGTCTTCGGAGTAATCATTTATCAACGAGGTCCGGCGCAACCGTCACAGGTTGCGGAGCAACGTGCTCCGGCAGTTTCTACTCAGACCATTAACCTCCAAACGGCGGTAAACCGGGCGAACGACGATCAGCAGGTGCTTGACGCGGTGGGCTTTAAATCTCCCGCCATGCGCGCCGACTATGCCGCCAATTTGCAGAACGTGAGTGATTACATCCGGGATGCGGAAGAGTCGGCGCAGGCTGATCCGAACGACGAAGAAGCCCAGCAGTCGTTAATGGATGCTTATGACCAACGTGCTATGGTTTACGACATGGCTTTGGACCGTTCAATGCCATAATAGAGGGCTCTGAGGATCACTTTATCCGGGCGCGGCTGAAAGCAGCCACGAGCGTTTGGGGGGAGAAAAGGGTATGCAAAATCAGCGGCACGCGTTGAAACTATCAGCAATGCTTTTGCTGGCGAGTGCCGCTTTCGCAGCCGGCGAGGGGCGCAAGGACCTTCGCTACATTGTGGGTCCG
>QIAB01000021.1:66268-66809 GCA_003225455.1 Acidobacteriota bacterium | reverse complement strand
CAGAGCGGCAATCGAATCGATGTTCTTTCTCACCTGTTCCCGGGCGCGGATGCCCAAACGGGCCGTGTAGATTACCAAGTGCAAGTCCCGCCGGATGCCAGCCTTATTCTTCGCTCCAGCACCGGCGCGCTTCACGCCGAAAGACTTCACGGTGATGTGACGCTTGAGGGAGCCACCGGCAACGTTGACGTGCGCGACGTCAGCGACGCACACGTACACATTAAGACGTTAAAGGGACCCATTACCCTGACCAACATCCACGATGGACACGTGGAGGTAACGTCCGTAAGCGGCGAAGTAGTTATGGATTCAGTCAGCGGCCCCTTGGTTCAGGTGAATTCCACCAGCGGGAAGATTTTCTATGACGGCGACTTTGGCAGCGGTGGCGAGTACCGCCTCGCCAGCCACACGGGAGATATTGAAGCTACGGCACCAGACGACGCTTCTATCGAGGTGATCGCTCGCTCGGTGAAAGGCAAAGTCGAAAACGATTTTCGCCTCCAGCCCAAACACACTCCGTTCACGATAAAGGCAGGGAGTG
>QIAB01000021.1:65599-66189 GCA_003225455.1 Acidobacteriota bacterium | reverse complement strand
CCGCGACTCGCGGCGTGCGATAGGCACATGAAGACCAGAGCGGGGGGACGGCCCTAAGGCAAAAGCTTTGGCGCGTTCACCTGAAATCCGGGCTGTCTTTCTGGTCGGCTTCATGGGCGCCGGAAAGACGAGTGTGGGCCGGGCTCTAAGCCGACGGCTGGGCTGGGATTTTGAAGACCTGGATGACCGAATCCAGGCACATGAAAAGCGCACGATTGAGCAAATTTTCCAGAATTCGGGTGAGGACGAGTTCCGCCGCGCCGAGCATGAAGCCTTACTCGAGTTGATCTCTGAACTGGGATCTTCTCCGCGAGTGATAGCGTTGGGAGGCGGCGCATTCGCACAAGCTCGCAACGCGAATTTGCTGGCGGAAGATGGATTTCTATCTATCTTTCTCGATGCGCCGATAGAAGAGTTGTTCCGGCGTTGCCAGGAGGAGCAAGCGGAGCGGCCCCTGCGCCGCGATTTGCAGCAGTTCCGGGAGCTATACGAGCAGCGCCGACCCTTTTATTTGAGGGCGGCATTGCGGATCGAGACCAATGGGAAGGAGATCGAATTGGTCGCGGCCGAAGCGGCTGGTTGTCTCGATC
>QIAB01000021.1:49180-65570 GCA_003225455.1 Acidobacteriota bacterium | reverse complement strand
AAGCTCAGGATTTTCGTCGTACTCGGGATAATTTTATTAGTGTTCATTGCGTTAGCTAGCGCGGCACCCACCAAAGAAAAGGAATCGGCCGGGCAGAAAGTGGACTCCGGGTCGTTCGGGGTGTTCGTGAACGGCCGCCGGGTGGCCACGGAAACTTTTTCCATTGTCCAGAACAACAATGGAAGCGTGGCCAATTCCCAATTCAAGACGGAGCCGGGAGCCGACTCCGCGGCCCAGTCCTCCCAATTGGAACTAAGCGTTAATGGCGACCTGCGGCGCTACGAATGGAAGGAACTCAGCCCCGGCAAAGCGCAAGCACTGGTCCTGCCTAACGATAATCTGCTGATCGAGCGCTCCAGTAGCACACCCCAGGATAAGCAGGAAGAGCATCCTTTTCTGCTGCCGACATCGACAAGCATCCTGGATGACTATTTCTTCATCCACAGGGAGATTTTGGCGTGGAAGTTTTTGGCCACTAGTTGCCGGCAGGATAAGGGCCAGCTTTCGTGCCCGGTACACCAGCGCGCGCAGTTCGGCGCCTTGAATCCGCACTCGCGGTCTTCCATGCTGGTCAGCTTGGAATTTGCGGATAAAGAAAAAGCTTCGATTCACGGCGTTGAGCGTGAACTGTATCGCCTCAATCTGAAAAGCGAATCCGGAGACTGGCAGATCTGGTTGGATGACCAGTTCAAATTGTTGCGAATTCTGGTGACTGCAGACAAGACGGAGGTAGTGCGGGATTGAAATCAGTTTCTAGTTACCAGCGCTTGCAGAATCGGCACTAGAAACTAGAAACCTGAGACTAGACACTAGCGGGGTTTCTTGACTCTCATCGACACACGCACGGCGCGCATCCTGGTCACCACCCTGCTGTTTGCGCTGGCTCTCGGGTTCCTATACGTTGCGCGGCGCACTCTAGTAGCATTTCTCTTCGCGATCTTTTTCGCCTACCTGGTCGATCCGGCTGTTTCTCGCGTCGAGAAGTGGGTGCGCGGCCGAGGACGCGCTATTGCCATCATCTACCTCCTCCTGGTGTTTCTGCTGATTACGTTTTTCTTCTTTGTTGGACCGCAAATCGCTCATCAGGCGCAGCGTTTGAGCGAATCTCTTCCCACCTTAACCAGCGGTGATTCCTTCCAGCGCATCGCGGACAGGCTCGGACAGGAGCATGGCTGGAGCCAGCCCACCATTAATCAGATCAAAGCATTTCTAATCGGCCACAAACGCGAGCTCAACAGCTTCGCCCAGCGAGCCGGAATCCGTATTGCGGAAGTGGCACACTGGCTGCGTTCTTCCTCAAGGACGCGCGGTCATTTAGCGGTGTGCGGCTGTCGTTTGTGAATTGGCGGCCTCAGCGCGAGTTTATGGAAGGCGTGCTGGGAGACTTGAACCAGCTGTTGGCGCACTTCATCCGTGCTCAGCTGACGCTGGCTGCGCTGTCGATGCTGGTTTACACCGCTTTCATGGCATCCATGCGCGTTCCGTATGCGCTGGTGCTCGGTACGGCAGGTGGAATTATGGAGTTCATTCCTGTCGTCGGACCGTTAGTCGCTGCACTACTGATCATCGGCGTCGCCCTGCTGATGAGCTACCCGCATTGGCTGGTGTTGCTTGTATTCCTTGGCGGCTGGCGGATGGTGCAGGATTACGTGATCTCACCTCGCATCATGGGCCGCAGCATGGAACTGCACCCGCTGGCCGCAATCTTCGGGGTTCTGGCCGGTGGGGAGATTGCTGGTGTCCTTGGGATTTACCTTTCCATACCTGTGATGGCTAGCCTGCGCATTGTATGGCGGCGCTGGCGCCTGTATGCAGAAAATCCGCTGAACGAATACTCCTTCGGTACCGAACTTACTCCGCGAACGTAAATCGGACGATATCCGCCTCTACCCTGCTCGCGCGGCGTTCTCCGGCTTCACATTGCGCAGAAACTCTGCCGCAGCTTCCGGTAAGACCGTATTGATGAACATCCCGGAGCCCAGCTCGAATCCAGCTACCCGAGTGAGCCTTGGAATGATGCTCAAGTACCAGTGGAAATATTTAACACCGGCATATTCAGCGGGCGCCGTGCGGATGCTGTAATTGAAGTCGGGATCCTGCAGTCCGACGTAGAGCTTCCCAAGAATAGTTCGCAATACCCGCGCCAAATCGCCGATTTCCTCGGGATTGATGTCACCAAAACTGGCCATGTGCCGACGCGGATAAATGTGCATGCAAAACGGAGTGGGCGAGGCGAACTGCTGAAGCGCCACAAAATGATCCGTCGCGATCACAAGGCGCTTCCCTTCTCCGAGTTCCTCCTGGACCATCTGACAAAACATGCACTCTCCGTATTCGTCATAGTGGCTCAAGGCCTGCTGGAACCGCTCCCGAATCTGCTGCGAAATGACCGGCGCGGCAATCAACTGCGAATGCGGATGTTCAAGACTGGCTCCGGCATCCGTTCCGTGATTCTTGAAGATGGTAATGTGCGCGATTCGCCGGTCGAGGCTCAGGGCGTCATAACGGGCTTTATAAGCGCGCAGCACTGCGACATGAGTGTCCGTCATGAGGCACGTCACATGCGCATGATTTGGGCTCTCAACGATTACGTCGTGGATCCCAAACCCTCCCATGCTTCGCCGTGAGCGGTGAATGACCCGGGTCGGTTTGATATCCGGCGAGAGCGCCGCAAACTTGTTGGCGATCACGCGGACCTGCCACGTCCCATTTGCCCCGGATGGTACACGCATAACTTCGGGCGGCGTCTTGTTTTCGTTGCCAGGGCAAAATGGGCAAGTCTCCACGTACCTGGCTGGAGCCTTCAAGGTTCTGTGTGTAACCAGCTCTTCCGGACGCTTGGCGCGCTCTGTGGCGATAATCACCCACTCTTTGGTGAAGTAGTTTTGCCGCAGTTCAGGCATGTTTATCTCCCAAGCCTTCCATCGGCAAAACTGACGGATTCAATAGCCCGTAATTTAGTGCCTTGCGAACCCTGGGCGTTAGTTTTCAGTCTTCATGGCTGATGTAAAATCGAAATCACTACCTATGGCGAAGAAAATTCCTGTTGGGCTACTGGGCGCGACCGGCATCGTCGGTCAGCGCTTTGTGCAGATACTGGAGAATCATCCCTGGTTCGAGGTCGCCTGGTTGGCGGCATCGGACCGTTCCGAAGGCCGTGCCTACGGCGAAGCAGCGCGTTGGAAACTGAAAACTGCGATTCCCGCGCGGGTGGCGCAAATGCATGTCTCGCCCGCCAAGCCGGACGGCGCCCCCAAAGTAATCTTTGCTGCGCTGGACGCTTCCATTGCCGCCGAACTTGAACCGCAATTTGCCGACGCGGGATGCGCGGTCATCACCAATTCCAGCGCCCTGAGAATGAAAAGCGATGTGCCGCTGGTAATCCCGGAGGTGAATCCGGATCACGTAAAGCTGCTGGAGTGCCAAGCATGGCGGAGGAAATCTAGGGGTTTCGTGGTCACGAATCCCAACTGTTCGGCCATCGGTTTGGTGATGGCGCTGGCTCCGCTCGAGCAGCAATTTGGCCTTGAGACCGTGATGGCCGTAACCATGCAAGCCGTGAGCGGCGCGGGGTATCCCGGTGTGGCTTCGCTCGATATTCTTGGCAACGTCATTCCTTACATCGCCAAAGAAGAAGAAAAAATGGAGGAGGAGACGCGCAAGCTGCTCGGCCGATTGAACGGGTCCAATATTCAGCCCGGAGCGTTTGGCATGAGCGCGCAGTGCAATCGCGTCGCGGTTGAGGACGGGCACACCGAGTCCGTGTCTGTGAAATTGAAGAAGAAAGCAGGACCAGAAGAAATCATCACCGCCTGGAACGAATTTCGTAGTGTTCCGCAGGAGTTGCGCCTGCCCAGCGCCCCGGAACAACCGGTTAAGTATTCCACCGCACTCGACCGACCGCAGCCACGCTTCGACTCCGATTCCGGCAATGGCATGACCACAAGTGTCGGGCGTCTTCGGCCTTGCGGGGTGCTGGATTGGAAGTTCACGGTGCTCTCGCACAACACCATTCGTGGTGCTGCCGGAGCGGCGCTGCTGAATGCAGAATTGCTGAAGGCACAGGGTTATCTGGAGTAAAGCGTTGCTCGCGGCCCGACATTCAATGCATCCATCTGCTTTTGTGCGCGCAAGTCCACGGTCAAGGACCTCCTGCCGATGATCGTCATGAAATTCGGCGGGACCTCGGTTCAGGATGCCAAAGCCATTGAGCGCGCAGCCACTATCGTGAAGGGCCGCGCGGCGCTGAAACCGGTCGTAGTCGTCAGCGCCATGGCCAAGGTGACCGACCAACTGCTGGCGATGGCCCGCGCTGCGGGAAACGGCGATCGCAAGAATGCTCTCAAGCTCTGCCGGGCTTTGCAGGAGCGCCACTACAACACCGCGGGCGAACTGCTGGGCACTGCCCTGTTCACCCAATTTCATAGCGACCTCGGGCTCGATTTTGAAACTCTCGACGAACTTCTGCGCGGCATCGCCGCAGTGGGCGAACTCACCCCGCGCACAACTGATTATGTTTCCGCCTTTGGCGAAGTGCTTTCCAGCAAAATCGTGACCGCAGCGTTCTCCGCACTGGGAATTGATTCCGCGCTAGTCGACTCACGCGAGTGCATCGTTACAGACATCGCACACACACGTGCAGCTCCTCTCTTGGAAGAAACCAATGAGCGGCTGCGGAAGACGGTTCAGCCTCTGCTCGAGTCTGGCAAAGTGCCCGTCATGGGCGGTTTTATAGGATCGACGAAGGCGGGAATTACGACCACCATCGGACGTGGAGGCTCAGATTACTCAGCCGCGATCGTTGGCGCTGGATTAGGCGCGGAGAAGATCGAGATATGGACCGACGTTGACGGCATGATGACCACCGATCCAAACATATGCTCGGATGCGCGACGAATTAAAGTCATCAGCTTCGATGAAGCCGCCGAGCTGGCCTATTTCGGCGCCAAGGTATTACATCCGGCGACTGTGCTGCCTGCTGTGCAAAAGAATATTCCGGTGTACGTGCTGAACTCCCGCAATCCTCCGTGCGAAGGGACGCGCATTATCGCACGTGCCCCCCGCTGCCGAAACTTCTTCAAAGCGATTGCCGTGAAGAAGCGCATCACGATCGTAGACGTTGCCGCCCCACGCATGCAGCTTGCTCACGGCTTTCTGCGCGGAATCTTCGAGGCTTTTGACCGGCACCGTGTGGCTGTGGATGTGGTCTCAACTTCGGAAGTGAGTGTTTCACTGACGGTCGAATCGAACGACAGCATTCCCGCTTTGGCCGCTGATCTGGCAAAACTTGCAGATGTGAAATATGAAGGAAGAAAGGCCATAGTTTGCCTTGTCGGAGAAAACTTGCGCGAGACGCCGGGGATTGCAGCGCGCGTGTTCGGGGAGCTATCGGATGTCAAAATTCGGATGATCTCCCAGGGAGCATCGGAGATCAATTTGACATTCGTTGTCGAAGAAGACGCGGCGCTTGATGTTGTCCGGCGCCTGCACAAAACTTTCTTTTCTGATCTGGACGTTGAGGTGTTTGCTTAACGTTTGCCGACATCTGGCTTTATTCAAAAGCACTTAACCGCTAAGGGCGCGAAGGCTCCGCAAAGACCACAAAGAAAAACCTAGCGATCTGCTTTGCGATCTTTGCGGCACTTCTTGGCGAACTTTGCGGTTAAAATCTTCCCGCGTCATGAATATCTTAGTTCTGGGCCGAGGCAAAACCGGATCTCTGGTCGCCGAAATCGCGCGAGAGCGCGGCCATGAGGTTTCCGTCCTTACGGGCAAAGACAATCCCGGCGCGTCATCCTTAACCCCTGAGCGCCTGAGCAAAATCAATGTCGTCCTCGACTTCACCACGCCAGAAGCAGTGCTCGACAACATTTTCGCTTGCATCCGCTCGAGAACAAATATCGTGGTCGGCACAACAGGCTGGTACAACGATCTGGGCAGAGTTAGACAGGAAGTTGAAAGTAATGGGACCGGCCTTCTGTATTCCCCGAATTTTTTTATCGGGGTCAACATATTCTTTGAAGCTGCCCGCACCGCCGCCGCAGCTTTGCACCAGGGATATTTTGGTCAAATCTTCGAACGCCATCATGCTAAGAAAAAAGACGCGCCTTCGGGCACGGCTTTAACGCTCGCTAAGATAATCAAAGAAGCATCCGGGACCGAGCTTGAAATCATTTCCTTCCGCGAAGGCGACGTCGTCGGGATGCATGAAGTAGTGCTCGATTCGCCGAACGACACAATCTACTTGTGCCACGACTCAAAATCCCGCCGTGGATTTGCTGAAGGCGCCGTGCGCGCCGCCGAATGGTTGGCCGGCAAGAAAGGGTTCTACGATTTCAAGGACGTCTGGCGGGAGCTATGAACCGAGCCCCGCTCCGGCTGAGCCGTTGCAGAGGTGGTCCAAGCATATTTTTCCGCTGAATCACCGGAAGATCAATTTTGCGCCCTTGCCAGTTCGCGTTATCTTAGTCTCATGCAGCTCCGAGGATGTGGCACAGCCCTGGTTACTCCCTTTCGCCAGGATGGCGCGATTGATGACGTCGCGCTTCGCAACCTTATCGCGTGGCAGGTTGACTCGGGAGTCGACTTTCTGGTTCCCTGCGGCACGACCGGCGAGACGCCTACGCTCACTCACGACGAATGGTTGTACGTCATCGACGTGACGATCGAAGTAGCTGCAAGCCGCATCGCTATCGTTGCGGGTGCGACTTCAAACTCGACTCACGAAGCCGTGGCGAAGGCGAAGGAAGCAGCGGCTCGCCCCGGAGTAAACGCCATCCTCACTGCTTCTCCCTACTACAATAAGCCGACGCAGGAAGGCCAATATCGCCATTTCCGCACCATGGCGGAGTCGATCGAGAAGCCGATCATTCTCTACAACGTTCCTGGGCGGACCGGTGCCAACATAGAACCGGGCACGCTGGCGCGGCTTGCCGAGATGCCGAATATCATTGGAGTGAAAGAGGCCAGCGGCAATATGGCGCAGATTGCTGAGGTCTGCAACGCTGTGCCGGAGCACTTTCTGGTTTTCTCCGGGGACGATGCCATCACTCTCCCGGTAATTTCCCTCGGCGGGACGGGGGTAATTTCTGTCGCCTCAAACGAAATTCCTCGCGAAATGGCCGAGATGACTCGCGCGGCACTCAACAACGATTGGGATACCGCCCGCCGGCTCCACAAGAAATTTTTGCTGCTGATGCAGGCGAACTTCATCGAATCGAACCCGCTGCCCGTGAAGGCAGTACTTGCCATGATGGGCAAAATCGAAGAAATATACCGCTTGCCGCTGCTGCCCATGCGGCGCGACACGCGCTCCAAACTGCAAAAGATCGCTGCGGAAGCGGGACTTATCACGCGTCCGGCAGCTCCAGGTCCGGAAACCGTCGAATTTTATGTTTACGAGAACTGGCTTGCGGGACCGCACAAAATCGTCTTGCATCGTTCAAGCTGTGGGCAATGCAACCACGGCAAAGGACGGCCTACTGGGCATGACGCGAATCATGCTCGCTGGCACGGACCGTTTGCCACTCTCTCGCAGGCGCGTGAGGCTTCGCATCACATTCCAGGCGTGCTGATCCGAAGTGAGTGCAAGTGCATTTGAAGGCAGAATGAAGAAGTTAGAATGCGGAAGTTCATTCTTACATGCATTCTGGCTTCTTCTATACTTTCCTCTTCATGCAATCCCTCAAATCTGCCATTGAGCTCCTGGCGGCGGCTGGGTCCGTAAAGCGCGATGCAGAAGCCCGCAGACTTTTCCTGGATTTTCGGGAGCAGCTCACGCGTGGCAAGGTTCGCGCGGCGGAGAAGATCGATGGCGAGTGGTGCGTGAACGTCTGGGTGAAACAGGGCATTCTGTTGGGCTTTCGTCTTGGCGAGCTTACAGAAACGGGTACCGATAGCGGGCTCTGTTTTGTCGACAAAGACACGTTTCCGGCGCGCCGCTTTTCGATCAACGACCGGGTCCGCGTTGTGCCGGGCGGATCGTCGGTGCGCGAGGGAGCTTATGTCGCGCCGTCGGTCATCTGCATGCCGCCCATGTTTATCAATGTTGGCGCGTATGTGGACGAGGGCACTATGGTCGACTCGCACGCACTCGTGGGATCCTGCGCGCAGATTGGCAAGCGCGTGCATCTGAGCGCGGCGGCACAAATTGGAGGCGTGCTTGAGCCGATCAATGCTGCGCCGGTGATCATCGAAGATGACGTGCTGGTCGGGGGCAACTGTGGCGTGTTTGAAGGCACGCTGGTGCGGGCGCGGGCGGTGCTGGGTGCAGGGACGATCCTTACGCGTTCTACGCCGCTATATGACATTGTGCGCGGCGAGGTGTACCGTGCCACATCGGATAAGCCACTCGAAATTCCGGAAAATGCGGTCGTCGTACCAGGTTCACGAGCTATAAAGAAAGGCAAGGCGGCGGAGTGGAATCTCTCTCTATACACGCCCGTCATCGTGAAATATCGCGATGAAAAGACCGAGCACGGGATCGAGTTGGAAGAGTGGCTGCGCTAGCGAGCCGCCTCCATTTCCTCGCCAGCAACACGCACCTCAAGCGTTCCTGCTGCAGCGCTGATGGCCACAGATTTCAAACTGCGAACGACGGTGTCTGCCTCTTGTAACTCTGAAACGGGATACGTGCTGGCCAATGCGATCACTTTCATCCCGCCGGCGTGCGCGGCGCGAATCCCAGCAGGAGCGTCTTCGATGACAAGACATTCTGCGGGCTTCACGCCCAGCAGTTCTGCTCCCTTCAAATAGGGCTCTGGGTCGGGCTTGCCATTTGTTACGTCGTCTGCGGTGACCAGCACACCCGGCATTGGTAATCCGCCCAGCCGTAAGCGCGCAGTCGCCAGTAAACGAGTACCAGAGGTCACTACACACCATCGCCCGTCGGGAATGGAGCGGACTAAATCGGCTGCGCCGGGCATGACGGCTACGCCGTCAGTATCCTCGGCTTCGCGGCGCTCGATCCTTCGCACCTCGGCTTCGAGATCAAGATGCGGCGCAAGCCCCTGAACGACTTCGATGGTTCGCACCCCATGCGCGATCGCTAGAACCTTTTCCGGATCGATGCCGTGCTCTCCGGCCCACTGCCGCCATTGCCTGGAAACAGAGCGCGTGGAGTCAACCAGCACGCCGTCAAGATCGAAGAGAATGGCAGAGCAGAGAAATGTTCGCATTATGTTGAAAGGCTTTTACCACAGAGTAAACCGAGGACCCAGAGGAATACATTGATCCCCTCTGCGCTCAGGATGGCAACTTTGCGGGAGTGCCGAGCATTGGAATTGCCGCCTCCTCGGGTTTCATTCGACTCCGAACCTCAAGATGCCGCTGACGGAAGTGAGACCGCGCACGCTCACCCCAGGCGCGTACGAAGTAATAATTCAATCCAGCGCCGATCAGAGAGCTTGCAACCGGAATTACTCGTCCGGACCACTTCTCCACCACTTCCCCGCTGGCTTGAACGGCAATACGCTGGATGACGCGGGGAACAAACTTATTGATGACTTCTTTTTCCAAAAGCTCGCGGCTGATGTCAACTCCAGCTGCGCTGGCGGCGGCGATCCAAAGCTCGGCCGTCTCCTCGTCCGTGTTAAATTCGAAACCATATAGCAGGCTGAGCTTCTGAATCGTGCGCAAGGTAATGCCTGCCAAGATGCTCAAATCGGGAACAATCGTTATCAATCCGCCGAGGCCGAGCCCTGCCCCTTCGACCGCTGCAACTTTCATCCCGCTGCGAATGAAACCTGTGCCGAGGTCGTCCAAAGCAGTGATATCAACCGAATACACGCCTTGAAAACTTGTAATCGGCAAGCCATAGGCAGCGCGCAGTTGCAGGAGAAATCGGGAGGGATCAACCTTGACAGTGTGATAGGCGTGCTGGAAGCCGCGCTGCAAACCATTTTCTACACGGCGGCGAAGCCAGGACTTTTCACCCATTAAATACAAATTATCGCAATGGGACGGAAAAGGACAGTTCACAGTTCCCGGTTCTCAGTTCCCCGCTGCCCTGTGCTAGCATCAGTTAATTTCCAATGCCAACCGGAAAACTTCACGTCGTGCCTCTGGGCGGAGTCGGCGAGTTCGGCATGAACTGCATGGCCGTGCGCTGGGGTGACGACATTGTCGTCATTGATGCGGGCCTTATGTTCCCAGAATCCGAACTGCTGGGCGTGGATATTGTTGTCCCTGAAATTTCTTATTTGATTGAAAACCGGCAGCATGTCCGCGGGATTGTGTTGACTCACGGCCACGAGGATCACATCGGAGCGCTGCCCTGGATTCTCTCCGAGCTGAACGTCCCGGTGTGGGGAACTGAATTCACGCTTGCATACGTCGAAGACAAGATGGATGAGCACGGTCTTCTAGACAACTCTGATTTGCGCGAGATTCGGCCTGGGGAAAGCTTCAAAGTCGGGTCTCTCACAATTCATCCCATTCAGGTCACGCACAGCTTGGTGGATTGCGTGTCGCTGGCAATTCACACGCCGCTCGGCGTGGTTATTCATACCGGCGATTTCAAAGTTGATCCCACTCCCACGGACAACCGCCTCTTCGATCTGCACGCCTTCGCCGAGTACGGCAAAGAAGGCGTGCTTGCGTTATTTCAAGATTCAACTAATGTCGAGCGCAAGGGTTACACGCCCAGTGAGCGCGCGGTGCGACGCAAGTTCGATGAAGTCTTCGCCCGCACCGAGCGGCGTCTCTTTATTTCCTGCTTTTCGTCTTCAATCCATCGCATCAAGCTGGCCGTAGAGCTGGCCGGGGAGCATGGTCGCAAGGTCGCATTCATTGGCCGTTCCATAACCAGCTCGGCGGAGATCGCTGAAGACCTGGGCTACATCGAGATTCCCGAAGGATTGTTGATTCATCCGGGCGAGATGAAGAATTTCGCGCCGGAAAAAGTCTGCGTCCTCATCAGCGGCACGCAGGGTGAACCGATGTCGGCTTTGTCGCGGGCCGCGGTTGATAATCACAAACATGCCAAGATCGAAAAAGGCGACACGGTCGTGCTCTCGTCACGCATTATTCCAGGTAATGAGAAGACGATCTACCGGATGATTGATCACCTGTTCCGCCGCGAAGCGCACGTGATCTACGAGGATGGTTCGTCGCCGCCAGTGCATGTGAGCGGACACGCGAGCCAGGAAGAGCTGAAGCTGATTATTAATCTGGTGAAGCCGAAATACTTCGTTCCCATTCACGGCGAGTACCGGCAATTGAAGCTGCACGCCGAGCTGGCGGCGTCGATGCATAGTTCGGTGGGAAATGTGATGCTCATCGAAAGCGGTGATGTTTTGGAGTTCGATGAACTCGGCGCGCGCAAAGCCGGTCGCGTCAACGTCGGCCGGGTATGCATTGATTCCGGCTCGCGGACTGACGTAGTCGAAGATCTCGTTATCAAAGACCGTCGCCACCTAAGTGAAGACGGCATCGTGCTGCCGATCATCGCGATTAACAAACTTTCCGGACGCGTGGAGACCTCGCCGGAGATCGTCAGTCGGGGCTTCTCCCCCGGTGAAGATGGTTTCATGGACGGCGCCCGGCAAATCGTGATGCAGACCCTCGAGCAGTCAAGCGAAGAAGAAAAAGCCGACTACGGCGTGATCAAAGAAAAGATCCGTGGCGACTTGAAGCGCTACATCTCCAAGCAGACGCAAAAAAGGCCGCTGATCATGCCGGTAATATTAGAGATATAGCGATCGTTATTTTGTCAGTCTGAGCCAAGCGAAGAACCTGCTTTTGATTGCGACTGAAACATCTCATCACAACTTACAATGGTGTGCTTAGAGGATATTCGGCAAGCGCAAAAGCGTCTGCATGGCGTTGCTGTCAGAACCGGGGTGCTCGAGTCGCATCTGCTCCAGCATGCCATGGATGATAATCGCAAGCTTTACCTCAAACCCGAAAACCTCCAGCCCATCGGCTCCTTTAAGCTTCGCGGAGCTTACAACAAGATTGCGTCACTCTCTGACAACGAGCGAAGCCGAGGTGTGATTTCTTACTCCAGCGGCAATCATGCGCAAGGGGTCGCCTATGCTGCGCGGGCGCTCGGAGTCAAAGCTGTTATCGTCATGCCGAGCAACGCACCGAGCATCAAACGCGATGCCACAGCGGCCTTAGGAGCAGAAATTGTCCAGGTAGGCCCGGCCAGCTCCGAGCGCCAAGCCAAAGCGGAGCAACTGGCAGCAGAGCATGGTTATGTGATCGTCCCTCCTTACAACGATGAGAAAATTATCGCCGGGCAAGGCACCATGGGTCTGGAGATTCTCGAAGACTTGCCGGAGGTCGAAACCGTACTGGTTCCAGTCGGAGGCGGCGGCATGATCAGCGGCATTGCGACGGCAATCAAGCTCACCAAACCGTCAGCAAAGATCGTCGGCGTCGAACCCGAACTGGCCGCAGACGCGCAAGCCAGCTTGCGCTCAGGAAAGATCGTCCAATTTCCTGCTGAACAAGTCACGCGCACTATCGCCGACGGTCTGCGCACGCAGAGTGTGGGACCAATCAACTTCGACCACATTCGCCGCTACGTGGATGACATTGTGACCGTGGCTGAAGATGAGATTCGTCAAGCCATGCGACTCCTCGCGGCTGATCCTAAGACTACGGCCGAGCCTAGCGGTGCGGTTGCTGTTGCCGCGTTTCTGTTCCATCGTGACGAACTGCCGCGAACTTCAATCAACGTGGCAATACTCAGCGGGGGAAATATCGATCCCGCAATGCTCGCAGAGATTCAATCATGAAAGCGAAATGTCTTCTGTTAATTATCCTGTTCACGTCTGCCGGATTCGCTGCCGAACGCGGCCGCCTTGTGCGTGTGGGTAATCTTTATCTCTCTCCCGATCCCAGTTCTGCGAAGCTGGCTGACGTGGAGCGTGGGCGCGAAGTCGTTATTCTTGAGACCAGCCGTGACTGGGTGCACGTGGAGGCGAATCTTACCGAGGAACGTGCCGTCACTGGATGGATGCTGGACAAAGGCGTGATCCGCGCCTCAACCCCGAATGGCGACAAAATTCTTTATGGCGAAGCCGTTGATTCAGAAGATCAGGCCAGCCAGCGGCGTGGCCGTCGAGGCGCGGCGCACGACGCGATGCGCCTGTACTATGCAGTCGCTGAGACTTTCCCCAAATCTCCGCTTGCGGCGGAGGCTATGTACCGCTCTGCTGACATCCGCTGGCAGATCGAAAAAGCCGATGTTTCCACGCGACCCTCAGCCCGCGAACGTGAATCTTTTCTCCGTGAAGGAATGGACGAGAAGTACATGAAAGAGGTAATGAAAAAGTTTCCCGGCACAAAATGGGCAGAGCTCGCGGCCTTCCATCTGATTGACAATAAGCTTTGCGGAGATTGGCAGGGATCTTCCAAGTGTCCGGAAAAAGAGGCGGGAATCTACGAAAAATATGCGACCGAGCATCCTCAATCGCCAGCAGCGCCGGAGGCGCTCTACGATGCGGCTTCCCGCTGGTCTGCATTGATTGAGATTTACAAGACCGAAAATGGAGGAAAAAAGTCCGACGAGTCGAAGGCGAAAGCAATTGCCCTGACCCAAAGAATCATAAGCCAATATCCGCAAAGCGATTGGGGAGCACGGGCGGAACGGCTGCTGTATCTGGTTCAGCAGGGGATTCCAACGTACGGGAATGAACAGCAGTAGAGAAAGCGGCAATTTGCACTTGGTATTCGGCCATTGAGGATTTTGTTCTGGGCATGAAACTGGTGAAGGGGAGGAACGTTGAACGACTACCTGCTCTCTATGCTGCTGGGGATTATCGAAGGACTAACCGAATTTCTTCCTGTCAGTTCAACCGCACATCTCAGGATTTCCGAAGCGCTGCTGCACATCAGCTTGTCGAGTGGCTACTGGAAGATGTATACGATCGTGATCCAACTCGGTGCGATCCTCTGCTTGCCGGTCTACTTCCGCGCTCGAATCGCAAAGTTCCTATCGACTTTTCCGCGAGGGGAACGCGGCGACCGCTCTGTATTCACGCACCCACTTAGCCTGACGATTATTGCGTTCGTCGTTACTGCCATTCCCGCCTTCTTGTTGACGAAAGTCATCGGCAAAAACCTTGAAGACCTGAGAATCATGGGGATTGCTCTTCTCGTTGGCGGCATCGTGATGTGGATCGTGGACGCGATGAACGCGAAATCCGAAGCTGCAGGTCCAGACGCTCCACAGAGCCGTATTCACACGTGGAAAATGGAAGCGATGAGCCTCGGGCAGGCGGTCTGGATTGGCGCGTGCCAGATTCTGTCGGCGGTGTTTCCGGGAACGTCACGCTCAATGTCGACCATCGCAGCCGGGCAGCTCGCAGGCATTTCGCGCGCGGCGGCACTGGAATTTTCTTTTTTTCTTTCGATGCCTACCATGGTGGTGGCGACTTTATATGACCTTTTGAAATCGCTACGCGGCAAGGGCGAGAATCCGATCGGTGTTTCGCAGATTGATCCTCATGGATGGGTCGTCTTGGCGATTGGGTTCGTTGTTTCTTTTGTCGTGGCTTATGCCTCGGTGGCGTGGTTCATAGCGTACGTGCGAAGACGCGGATTTGCGCCGTTCGCGGTGTATAGGATCGTCGTGGGCTCACTCGTGCTGGCGTTCGCCGTCCGGGTTGGAAGCTGACGTCCAAGGAATTACAGCTATCCTAAGCGGGTGGCTAAGGAGCACTGCACTGTTCCAAAGAGGTGGAGGTCAGAATTGTTGCGCCTTCCGAAGCCAACGAGAATCAACTTTCATTGCATCGGAGAATTATCCGCCGTCGTGCTATCGACATCCTTGTGTCAAATAGCGAGCTTCCTCCAAACAGTTAACCCCTACAGCAAGCTTCATACGCAGCAAGATGGGCGCGAGCACGGTGTCAGTGGTTGGCCATTTACCCCTGAAAAGCCCATCACCTTCCACGATTTCTTTAGGACTGTTGGATCGCCTCGGGAGTTGCTATGGGCCTCATCCGACGACGAGGGTGTCTTTCTCGGCATAGCGCCGGATGATAATTCGTGGTATCTCCGTTTCCGCGTGGGATGGGACGAAGAAGGATTCAACCTGGTCGGCAGATTTGATTTCACCTTGCCTACAGAAATGGCAGAGACGTTCAGGCGTGAAGTATTGGCAGACATACCTGCCGCCCTAGAAGAGCAGGATGCCGATGCATACTTCGGCCCGATCGGGCCACTCCCCTGAAGCCAATGCGACGCGATCCCCACATCACGTAAACTAAGTCGATACTCTGAACCAACTCCTCAATTGTCCTTCCGCCCGCTTCTTGGCATAATCGTCTCGCTCTGGCGTGGGTTGGTACTGTCGGCAGAAGTGTCAAAACCGTATCCAACGCGCCCATGAAATCCATCTCGCGAATTTTCGCCCCCACCAACAACCGCCGGCTCAACGAGCTGATCGGGTTTTTGCTGTGCGTCTCCGCGCTCCTCCTGTTTCTCGCGTTAGCTTCCTATTCGCCGCTCGACCCGTCGTTCAATAGCGCATCGGTACTGACCGGTTCGCGCGCGGCTCGTAACTGGATCGGTCTGGTCGGCGCCGTCATTGCTGACCTGATGCTGCAATTCTGGGGCATAGGCGCGTTTCTTGTTCCCGTTTTCGCCATAGGGCTGGGGATGCGCTGGTTCCGCTCGCGCAAAGTGATGTCACCGATTGCAAAATCGCTCGGCGGAATCTGGCTGCTGATCTTCGTTCCAGCGCTGCTGGCTTTGTTGCCGGGTCATGTACGGTGGATGGGCTTAATCCCGATTGAGGGTCTGCTGGGCCGGGTGGTCGGCGACGTCCTGATTCACTACTTCAATCTTGCTGGCGCGTACATCGTGTGCGCCACGGTGCTGGCGGTTGCGCTTTATCTTTCGACTACGTTCTCGTTCGCTTCCGTTCAACTTTGGCTGCCGACGCGATTTGCATTCGCGCTTGCGCTTTGGGACCGCTACAAAGACTGGCAGGAAGAACGAGCCAAGAGGAGGATGCAGAAGGAATTGGAAAAGCGCAGGGCGGCGAGGCCGATGGTTACGGCCCACCTTGTGCCAGCGCGGGAAGAATTGCAGGCTGACGAGGGGCGGGCGGGTCGCCCGCCTGACAGCCGGTCAGAGGCCGGCGCTACGGTCCGGAGCACGGGGATTGAGCGCATGGAGCAAGCCCAGGAGGCGCAAGCAGGACAAGCTTCACCTGAGCTTGAGGCGCCTCAGGCGGAAGTTGAAGTTAGTGCGCGGGCAGACAGCACCGCCAAAGCGAAGACCACCATGCCGCGCATTGCCGGTGGCTACAAGTTGCCACCGAGCAGCTTGCTTCAGCGTCCGGACAAACAGCAGGCGGTCGACGCGGACGAACTAAAGCTGCTGGCGCAGGTACTCACGGAAAAATATGCGGAATTTGAAGTCCGCGGTCAGG
>QIAB01000021.1:14085-49174 GCA_003225455.1 Acidobacteriota bacterium | reverse complement strand
AAGCCCGAGGCCGGCATCAAGTACAGCCGGATCACCAATCTAACCGACGATCTCTGCCTCGCACTCAAAGCTGAAAGCATTCTGATCGAGCGGATGGCAGGTAAATCAACTGTCGGGATTCAGGTCCCGAACCGTGAGCGGGAAATAATTTGGCTGCGGGAGAACATTGAGTCGAGCGAGTTCATAGGATCAAAATCAAAGCTCACGCTGGCGCTGGGCAAAGACATTAACGGCCGCATCGTTACTGCCGAGCTCGCGGGCATGCCGCACCTGCTGATTGCCGGATCGACAGGAACCGGCAAGAGCGTGGCCATCAACGCCATGATTATGTCGATTCTGTACAAGGCCACGCCGGATCAGGTTCGCCTCGTATTGGTCGATCCTAAACGGCTTGAGCTCGGCAACTATGAAGGCGTGCCGCACCTGTACACACCTATTATCACTGAGCCTAAACTGGCGGCCAATGCGCTGCGCAACGCCGTGCGTGAAATGGAGCGCCGGCTGAAACTTTTAGCCGAAAAGGGTGTGCGTAATATCGATCAGTACAACAGACTCTTTGACGAAGTTGCAACACGCAGCTTGTTCGCCGAAGACTCCGAAGAACGCCCGATTCCCTACATTGTCATCATCATCGACGAACTCGCCGATCTGATGATGCTCGACGCGGGCAACGTCGAAGAATCCATAACCCGTCTGGCGCAAATGGCGCGGGCTGTCGGCATTCATCTTGTGCTTGCCACGCAACGGCCGTCCGTGGACGTGATTACCGGGTTGATCAAGGCTAATTTCCCTGCGCGCATTTCTTTCCGGGTAGCGACAAAAGTAGACTCCCGCACAATTCTCGATGCCAACGGCGCCGAAGCGCTACTTGGACGCGGCGATATGCTGTATCTGCCATCGGGATCTGCCCGCGTGCATAGGCTGCACGCGCCCTTCGTTACCGAAAAGGAAATTGCCGCTGTAGTCGAGTTCTGGAAATCCCAAGCCGCAGCCGAGTACGAGCAAAAGTTCCTGGAACCTCCGAAAGAAGAGCGTGAAGCGGGATCAGCCGGGGGCGGTGATGAACTTGGAGAAGACGACAACGATCCCCTGTTCAACGACGCTGTGCGGCTGGTGGTGGAGTTCGGTAAAGCCTCGACTTCCCTCCTGCAACGGCGGCTGCGGATTGGCTATGGCCGCGCCGCCCATCTGATCGATCTTATGGAGCGTGATGGGATCGTAGGAGCCGCCGATGGTCCGAAACCGCGTGAGGTGCTCAAGCGCCCGGATTGGATTTCTGAGGTAGAAGAGTCAATGCGGTAGGAAACTTTACAAACAGGGTTGCAATAAAAAAGGCGGCCTGCGCGGCCGCCCTCAGTTTTCAGCGCGACTCGATTAGAAGTGCAACACCACACCCGTCGAGAGCCGCATGTTGTTATTATCCGAGTTGCCATTGGCGTGCAGCGAGAGCCAGTCGAACTGGAGCAAGCGCACCGAAAGAGCCGAAGCAACCTTCACGTCCGCGCCGCCGCCCAGCATGAAGGCGAAGCCGCTGTCGCTGGCCGAGAAGCCGCTAGCTGTGGCCGAAGAGTGGAATCCGCCGAACAGAGCATGCGCGAACGGAGTGAACGCGCCACCGCGCCGCATCGCAACCTGCGGTCCAAAGGTGTAGGTATATGTCTTCGTATCAACACCGCTTATGTTTTTGTATGCGCCGCTGAAATCTGCAGCCACGCCAAACCAATTGTTGAGGTTGCCGGTCAACGCAGCGTTGAAGCCGTTCGCATTCACGCCACCATCAAACCGTGTGTATTGGTAGCCACCGAAGACTTCCGCTTTGGAATAGTTCTCCTGCGCTACCGCCGCTAACGAAAACAGCCCCAAGAGCAACATCAGGCCGATAAGCTTACGCATTCTGTACTCTCCTAAAGGTAGAATTTGCACCCTTCCCGGGTGACTAACCGCCTCCCATCAGGAGGCGTGATCTTGCGCACACCTCAGTCGCTGCTGAGAGTCAGGTGCTGGGGGATAGTCTGAGTTCTGTTCCCGAAACGGGCAAGTAACTGAAGCCTTAGTGCATTGGTAATAGGCTTCTCATTGTGAGAACAAGGGGTTTTACCGGCTTATTTCCAGCGGGTTTATTGCTTTAGTGGTAGAGACAGGGCTTCGGTAGTAGAATCCGACCCCAATGTTTTGCTGGTCTTGCCCAGGTTAAGACAACCAGGGTTAAGTCAAGAGGATTAGATTGTTCGAGATTGCCTTTTCCAGCGCGGTAGTTCTGTTCGTGCTGTTTGGCCCATGGATCCTGGTGTGGAGGGGCCGGCGGAGACGAAAGCAGGAACGGGCAGAGGATCAACAACGCTGGCGATATTTGAGCGACCGTGTGTTGGCGCTTGAGACCACGCTACGTGAACTCAAATCTACCGGGGCTGCCGCTCCCGCAGAGCCGAGGACACCGGCGAAGCCCGTCGTCGCGCCAAAGCCGGTCGCGGAGCCAATAAGGCCTCTGGTTCCCGAGCCAATCGTCACTGCGCCGGCAGTTTCCGTATCTTCCGCAGAAATGGGAACTGGGGTCAGAGAGACCCTGCCGGCACGGCCTCCTGCGGCACCGCCTCTGCCGCCTTCTTCAATGGCTGAGCCAAGTCCGGGTGAAGCAGGTCCCACCTTTCACCAGGAGGCCGCGCCGTCGCTAGCAGATCGATTCAAGTCAGCCCTCGATCTCGAAGAAGCCCTGGGCACGAACTGGTTGAACAAGCTCGGAATCGCGATTCTAGTACTAGGCGTCGCCTTCTTTCTGGCTTATCAGTTAAAGAACCTGGGTCCAGCCGGCAAGGTACTGGTGGGGATCATCGTAAGCGCGGGAATGCTTGGTGCGGGCCTCTGGTTCGAGCGAAACGATCGCTATCGCATTCTGGCTCGAGCTGGCATCGGCGGCGGATGGGCGTTGCTGTTTTTCGTCACCTACGCCGCCTACCACGTTCCCGCAGCGCATGTGCTCTCCTCCCAAGCCGTTGATCTTGTGCTCATGCTCGTAGTCGCGGCTGCCATGGTCTGGAATACCCTGCGCTATCGCTCGCAGGTTGTGACCGGCCTTGCCTTTCTGCTGGCATTTTTGACGGTCACTATCAGCCACGTCAGCGTGTACAGCCTTTCAGCGGGAGTGGTGCTCGCTGCTGGCCTGGTAGTCATAGCTGGACGTATGCAGTGGTTCGAGCTGGAGATCTTCGGAATCCTGGCCAGTTATCTAAATCATTATTTGTGGCTGCGGCCGATTATCGAGCCGATGCACGGAAAGCGGCATCCATTTCCGGAGTTCGCAGCCAGCGCGGGAATATTGGCACTCTACTGGGTCATCTTCCGAATCTCGTATGTGCTGCGCCAACCGCAAGATGATCGCAAAGAGAAAATCTCCACTGTTGCCGCGCTGCTGAACACTGTTCTGCTGCTGGCACTGTTCAAATATCAGTCCGCACATCCGGAGTGGGCGTTCTGGGCGCTGCTGGCAATCGGCGGCATTGAAACCGTGCTCGGTCAATTGCGGGTGACACGCCGTCGGCGCAGTGCCGTCGTCGTTCTGTGCACCATCGGCGTAATTCTGTTGATCGCAGCCTTTCCATTCCGCTATTCCGGAACGCGTTTAGGGGTGCTCTGGCTGCTGGAAGCCGAAGCCTTGCTTTTGATCGGCGTCTGGACACGCGAGACTGTGTTTCGCCGTTTAGGCGCGCTGGCATCGCTATTGGTCGCCGGTCAAATGCTGAGCTTTGACGCGGCACGCGTGCTCGGCATGCGGATGGATGGCGCCGACGTTCACGCCGATTTTCGTCTTGCCATTCTTTTTGCGGTCGCCTCGGCTGTGTTCTACGCAAACGCACATTGGGTGCTGCAGCGGTGGTCCGATTTGTTTACCGCGGAGTTTGACCGTCGGCTTATGCAGCGGTTGTCGTATGTCGCCAGTTTGATGGCATTCGTTGGTACATGGATCGCATATCCAGATTCCTGGACAGCAGTTGCATGGTGCGCACTCGGATTGCTGCTTACTTTAGCAGCTCGAAATTTTGAATTGCGCGAGCTGACCTATCAGGCACACTTCCTGGCTCTCGCGGCTGTAATTCGTGTCCTCGCGATTAACTTCGAGAACACAACAAAATACTTCGGATTGACGCTTCGGTTGATCACGGTTTCGATCGTCTCGATATCGTTATATGCAACTTCACGCTGGCAGACCGAAACTGCAATTCGCGAGAAACGCGGCCGAGTATGGATCTATAACTGGCTTGCGCTATTGAACCAGGCTTATACCTGGTCAGCTTCTTTTTTGCTTGCCCTCCTCGCCTGGTACGAATTGCGCTCGGTCAGCGTTGCCGTCGCCTGGGTTCTTGGCGGACTGATCCTGTTTGAAGTTGGCTTCGCACGAAGATCCGTCTCGCTGCGATTGCAAGCTTATCTCCTGTTCCTCTCAGGATTCCTGCGGATTTTTTTCGTCAACCTGAATGCAGCCGGCGAGCCGGGCGAAATCAGTCCGCGCGTGTACACAGTTGTTCCCTTAGCGCTCGCGTTCTTCTACGCGTATTGGAGATTGCAGACCAGCCAGGCAGAGCTCTCTGAGTCGGAGCGTAAGCTCAAAGCGCCAGAGCTCATGAGCTATCTTGGCACGATAACGATCGCATCGCTGATGCGCTTCGAAGTCGAAGCAGATTGGGTTGCCGCGGCGTGGGCCGCTCTGGTCTTCGGCCTGCTGGCGATCACATGGAGAAGTCGGCTGCGAGTGTTTCTCCATCAGGCATTGTTGATTGCATTCGCCGTGTTGTTCCGCACCACCCTGCATAACTTTTATCAGCGAAGCTACTTCCCAGCGCCTCTGTGGGAGAGCCGCAAAATCAGCGTGGGCACTGTCGTAGGGTTGTTGTTCGCCGCTTTGCCGTTCGCTTTCAGAGTGCGAAAGAAAGCTGAGAGTAGCTCGGAATCTAGAGTCCTTCGCATGTTGCAAACTTTGGGAGCTCGCCCCGAGCAGGTGATTTTCTTCATCGCTATAGGCCTCCTGACCGTCCTGCTGGCCCTCGAGATGAGGCACGGTTTGATTACGCTTTCGTGGGGACTCGAAGGCGTGGCGCTCTTCATGTTTGCCTTGTGGGTCGGCGAGCGCAGCTTCCGGCTCTCCGGGCTTGGGCTGCTGTTGCTGTGTGCGGGCAAAATTCTGGTTGTCGATGTTTGGCGCCTCAGTCTGCCCGATCGCTATTTAACCTTGATTGTTCTGGGCAGCGCATTGATTCTGGTTTCATTTCTCTATACGCGGCACCGGGAGGCGATTCGCCAATATCTATGACGCGCTGGATTGCACTCACCGGAGTTGTCGCCCTCGGCCTGGCGGCCGTCTTCTTTAGCGAACGCCGCAAAGTGGACGTGCCGCCTGGTCCAGCCGCCTTGCTCTATTTGATCGCCGACACGGAACAGGAATTGACTCGCATGCCTGTCCGTTTCACCCGGATGTCAGATGAAGAAGAAATCCGCATTGGCAATCAGATCGCGCACGAATATGGCTTTCTGGCGGAAAAGCACGATCGCGACACTACGGAAGTCGAGCGCTACGTCAGCCAAGTAGGAGCGCGTGTTGCCGCGCATGCGCATCGCCGATTGCCATACAAATTTCATTACGTCCCGCAGCGCTACTTCATCAATGCCTTTGCTGTGCCGGGGGGACACGTGTACGTGGGCGAGGGCCTGCTCGGTCTCATGGACAGCGAAGACGAACTCGCGGCGGTGATCGGCCACGAGATTGAACACATCGACCATTATCACTGTGCCGAGCGCGTGCAACAGGAACAGGCGTTGAGAAAGGTTCCCCTAGGTGGACTGATCGCCTTGCCCGTGGAGATTTTCGAAGCCGGCTACGGCAAAGATCAGGAGCTCGAGGCGGATCGCGAAGGCACAAGGCTAGCTGTGCAGGCAGGATATTCCGCGAATGGCGCTCTTCGAATGTTTGAGACTTTCCAGCGGCTTTACCAGGAGTACCAGGCACGGGCTAAAACGCCGCAAGAAGAGTTGTCCCGCGTTGCACTTGATACGCTGGGCGGATATTTCCGCTCGCATCCGCTGACCTCTGAGCGAATCGCCCAACTGCGCCAGATGATCGCCAGCGAGCACTGGGAGCTTCATCCGGAGCGCGATCTGGCGGTGGCTTACATTTTCTGGACTGACCAAGCCCACTCTGAATTTGAAGCCAGGAAGTACGCGCATGCGGGGCAGATTGCCATGCGTTCTCTCCAAATGCATCCGGGCCAGGAGAAGGCGCTGCAAGTGCTGGCCGAAGCGCAATTCGCGCAGGCGGACTTCGCTGGCGCGGCGGCCTCGTATCGCCAGCTGCTGGAGCTTGAATCGACCAATCGAGATGTGGTAAACGCTCTTGCCCTGTCTTTGGCAGCCGATAATCCGAAGAACGCAGCTAACGAATTCCGCCGCTCAATGGATTCCTTGAAAGGCGAGAAGCCAACGGGCTTGCAGGTTCCAGTGGCCGGCCTCGAGCTGGTGGGTGGCAATGCGGCTGCCGCGCAGAAGTTGCGTTCGGAGCTAAGCGCCAACTCGCTTGATCTGAGCGCACCAACGTGGCTCGGAGAGCTCGGCTGGTGGTACTACATGGCCGGCGATTCCCAATTGGCGGCCGATCTGCTCGGCCAAGCCATTCAGCAGCGTCCGCGAGACCTGCGCCTGGGAGCGCGCCTGAGTTGGGCTGACATCGAGCTGCGCCGATTCAGCGATGCCCTGCAAGTGCTGAATCTGGCTTACGAACAAGGCGGACCTCAGCCGGAGAGAACGATGGCCCGGGCTGTGGCGTTGTGGCGGGCGCTGCAAAATGACGAGGCCCTTCAAAATTTTGAGAGCGCCATCGCAGCACAGCCTGAATGGACCAATCCACGCTGGGTGAAGGCGCTCTACTCGCCCCTTGTTTCCGAAACGATCGATCAGATGAAGGCTGAACGTGAGCGCCGCCGCAAAACTCAGGGTGAACACAAGAGGATCGGATTAAGCTGGAAAAGATCGCCCTTTTTGCGCGGCGGGCTGCACGGCACATAGCTCGGCGAAAAGTCGACTGGACAGCCGAGGCGGCTGTCCCCACGTGTCATGTCTCAGTGCTGCGGATATGACGGTCCAACATAATCGGCACGCGGGCGGATGAGGCGGTTATCGTCAAGCTGCTCGATCACGTGTGCGGTCCAGCCGCTGATGCGGGAGACGGCAAACACTGGGGTAAAGAGATCGACGTCGATCCCGAGCGTGTGATACGTGGAAGCGGAATAGAAATCCACGTTCGCGTTCAGTTTCTTTTCTGATTTCACGAACTGCTCGATCCTGCTCGACATCTCAAACCACTTGCCCTGACCGCTGGTGTTTCCGAGGTCGCGGGACATTCGCCGCAGGTGGGTAGCGCGCGGGTCTTCGGTGTGGTAGACGCGATGGCCGAAACCGGAAATCTTTTTCTTTTGCGCTAACTGGCCGCGCACGTACTCCACTGGATCCACGCCCTTCTTGTCGATTTCCTGAAGCATGAGGAACACCGCTTCATTGGCGCCGCCGTGCAAGGGACCTTTCAGGGCGCCGATAGCTGAAGTAATAGCAGAGTGCATGTCAGATAAAGTGGCAGCGGTCACGCGCGCCGCGAAGGTGGAAGCATTGAGCTCGTGGTCGGCGTGAAGGATCAGGGCAATGTCCAGAGCGCGCTCGGCTGTCTCTGAAGGGCGCTCGCCATTCAGAAGCAACAGAAAATTCGCCGAGTGTGAGAGCGAGCGGTCCGGCTCGACTACGTTCCCTCCTTTGCGGATACGATCGTAAGCAGCGACGATCATCGCGATCTGGGAGGTCAGACGGATTGCCTTGCGGATGTTGGCTTCGTGATCATTGCTCTTCTGATCGGGATCATAAAACGACAGCGCCGAAACAGCGGTGCGCAGCACGTCCATCGGCGTAATGTGCTTCGGAGCCGTGCGTAAAAGGTTGACGATAGCGGGATCGAGCTGGCGCTCCCGCGCCAGCCTTTCGCGAAGATCCTTCAACTCATTTCGCGTAGGCAGCTTGCCGAACCAGAGCAGGTGGCAGGTCTCTTCGAAGTTGGCGTTATCGGCGAGTTCGTGAATATCGATGCCACGGTAGGCCAGGACGCCTTGTTCCCCGTCGATGTAGCAGATGCTGGAAGTGGTGGCGACCACTCCTTCTAAGCCCTTGGCCGGGTGCGTGGTGGTCAGGCTGGACATGGGTATCTCGCTCGTCTCCTGGTTACTGGTTGCGGCCGCACGGAGGGAAAAAAAGCGTGCCGTCACAACTAACTTTTATACGCTAAAGCCCTTCAAGTTTCCAACATGGCCATTCAAACCGAAAGGGCATATTCGTTCTGGGAGAAGGGGGCCTGTCGAATTCCATGACCTTTTCCGGGGGATGAACTCAAAGGTACACTCATCCTCCGGAAAGATATTTCTCGCCTGAGTTCCCGGTTACAATCTGGGCATGCGATTGGGGGCGATATTTCCTACAGTGTTGGTCCTGGCAGCATTTAGCTTATGCGCGGACCAGCCGCAGACCTTCCTGCTCCCTTGTCCGGAAGGATCAGCGATCGCGCCCGGCTGCAATCCATCAAAAAAAGAGCTGAAAGATGCCAGAACCGCGTTTGCCAAGGGCCTGAAACTCCAGCGGGAGAAGCGTCGGGAAGAAGCCCTCGCGGAATTTGAGAGTGCGGCAAGGCTCTCCCCTCGCGATGTTGAGTACGCTACGGCGAAGGAGATGGCGCGGCAGCAGCTTGTTTCCGATCATCTTGAGAGAGGCAATCGCGCATTGCTGGAAGACCGGCAGATCCAAGCGCTGGCTGAATTCCGAAGTGCTTTAAGCCTTGATCCGCAAAATGAGTTTGCGCAGGAGCGCTTGCGCGATGCGGAAGGCGCACATACGTCTGACCTACCGGAGAAACTTCGCGTGTTGGCCGACGCAGGCATTGTGCGCGCCGAACCGAATCCCATACGCGCTGACTTTCATTACCGTGGCGATGGTCGCGGGCTGCTGGCGCAGGTGGCGTCAGCATTTGGCATAACGACGACCATTGATGATTCCGTAGTTTCCCGCCAGGTCCGATTCGATATCCAGAACGTCGATTTCTATACCGCCATGCGGGCAGCATGTGCTGTGACGCATACCTTCTGGACGCCGCTGGAGGAGAAGCAAATCCTGATTCTGATCGAATCGGCGGAGAATCACCGCCAGTTCGACCGCATGGGTCTGCGCACGTTCTATGTTCCGGGAGTCAGCGCGCCGACCGACTTAAACGACGTCGTCAATTTACTGCGCACTGTATTTGAAATCCGCTTTGTGACGCCGCATCCGCAGGACAGTACGATTGTGGTACGTGCGCCGATTGCAACCCTCGATGCGGCCACGCAGTTGATCGAGAACCTGAGTGATGCGCGGCCACAAATCATGCTGGATGTGCATGTCTACGAAATCAGCAGCATGCTTACCCGCAATATGGGTGTGCACATACCGAACAACTTCAAATTGTTCAACATTCCTGCGGGAGCCTTGGCCGCACTTGGTGGGCGAAACATCCAGGACCTGATCAATCAGCTCATAGCGAGCGGCGGAATTAATCAGGCGAACTCCCAGTCGCTCTCCGCGCTGCTGGCGCAATTGCAGGGACAGCAGAATTCGATTTTCAGTGAGCCGCTGGCAACCTTCGGAGGCGGGTTGACCCTCATGGGATTGACTCTTGGCACCGCAAGCGCGCAGCTCTCCCTCAATGAGAGCACCGCTCACAACCTGGAGCATGCCACATTGCGGGTGGCGCAAGGAAACGAAGCGACATTTCGCATAGGCTCACGCTTTCCGATATTGAACGCCACCTTTGCCCCGATTTTCAATACACCGGCCGTTTCTCAGGTCATTCAAAACAACAGTTTCCAGGCGGCCTTTCCATCATTCAATTACGAAGATATCGGCCTGAGTATGAAAGCCAAGCCGCTGGTAAATGGAAATTTGGATGTGAATTTGCAATTGGAATTGCAGTTCCGCACCCTGCAAGGGCAATCGTTCAATGGGGTTCCGGTCATTGCAAATCGCGAATATAAGGGGAGCATCACCCTGTCGAATGGCGAGCCGGCGGTTGTTGCAGGCTCAGTCTCGCGCACTGAGCAGCGTAGCCTGAATGGGATTCCGGGGCTAGGCGCAGTGCCTGTCGCGAACCATATCATGGTCACGAACGGCAAAGAAGTTGACGAAGACGAACTGCTGATTGTGATCACGCCGAGGGTAATCAGCCGAGGGACGCAAGCAGCGAGCACGGAAGTTTATTTGGCGAAATGAATCGGTTTCCTTATTTTCCGGGTTTAGCAGCAAACTCGACCAGGCTCTTGAGCAGCTCGTAAGGTACGCCACTCACGTTGCTGATTTTTCTGCCATTGATGAATAACGTGGGCGTGCTGGTGACGTCGGCGGACGCTCCTAACGCAATCGAATGCTGCACGCGCCCGGCAGTTTCTGCGCTAGCGGCGCATTTGGCGATCTCCGATCCTTTGACTCCTGCTTGATCGGCCATTGCGGTCAGCTTTTGATCGGCGTTTTCGGGAGTGATGTCGGCCTGGGCGTCGTAGGCGCTGTGAATGAATTTCCAAAAAGCCTCATTCGAGGTTTTGCCGACGCAATCGGCGTAGTCAGCGCCTTTATTTGCCCAGTTGTGGGAAGGCAGCGGAAAATTCTGAAAGACCAGGCGCGCGCTTTTCTCCTCTGACAAAAGCTTGTCAATGGTAGGCTGCGCCTGCTTGCAGTAGGGACATTGCAGATCGCTGAATTCGACCACGGTAACAGGTGCGTCGGCAGGACCAAGCGTGGGCCCTGTGATCCCCTTTTGGAGTGTTTCGCGATCGGCGTCAAAGGGATGTGCACCGAAAGGGATGATTTCGCCCACTACGGCGTGGCGTCCGTCCGCGGTGACATATAGTTTCTGGTTCTGTTTTCCCTGAGGATTGCTGACGGTAACCGTGATTTCCGCCAGGCCCTCAGCCTCGGCTGGCTTGATTTCGAGAACCTTCCAACTCACCGAAGGATCGTGCCCGAACATCTGCTGCATAAAGGCGTTGACGGTTTCCTCAGTCGGCAAGCGAGCGCTGAACGTGGGTTCGGTAGAACCCGCTTTTTGCGTTTTATCGGGCGGAGCCTTTTGCTGTGCGGCGAGTAGCGAGGCGAGCAGAAGCACGATCAATGAACAGCTCAGCAAACGATGCATGTATTCCTTTCTGTGTTATTCGGGAAAGATGAGTCCCGAGATCAAATATCAGCTTTGGCCGCGATCGGAAACCGCCTGCCATATCCAAATGCTTTGCCGGAAATCTTGATACCCGGAGCGGCTTGCTGGCGCTTGTATTCGCTACGCTCGACCATGCGGACAACGCGCCGCACCAGGGCGATGTCGAACCCACGTTCCTCCGCGATTCGCTCCGGTGAATGGGAGTCCTCCACATAGTCTTCCAGAATTACATCGAGAACTTCATAGGGCGGCAGCACATCACTGTCTTTTTGCCCCGGGCGCAGCTCAGCCGAGGGCGGCTTCTCCAAACTTGGTTGCGGGATTACTGCGCGCCGCGAGTTCACGTAATGGCTCAAGCGGTATACGAGAGTTTTCGGCACATCGGAAATAGCGGCCAACCCTCCCGCCATATCGCCATATAGCGTGCAATAACCAACCGCCAGCTCACTCTTGTTGCCGGTGCTGAGCACAATCGCGCCAAATTTATTCGATAACGCCATTAACATCATGCCACGAGCACGCGATTGGATGTTCTCTTCGGTCTCGTCTTCTTTACGACCCGCGAAAACTTTTTGCAGAACCTTGCGGTAAGTTTCGAAAATTTCCGTGATGCAGAGCAGTTCAAAACGGATCCCGAGATTTGTTGCGAGCGTGCGAGCGTCGTCGATTGAGCCTTGCGAAGAGTAAGGGCCGGGCATACCCACAGCGAGCACATTTTCACGGCCGAGCGCGTCGACTGCAATGCAGGCAGTGAGCGCCGAATCGATGCCTCCGCTCAGGCCGATAATTACCTGCTGGAATCCGCATTTGCGCACGTAGTCGCGCGTACCGAGCACGAGCGCAGCATAGGCGCTGGCTTCTTCACCTGCGACTTGCTCGTGAATTTCGCCGGTGAGCTGGTCGGAGTCGAAATAAACGATGTCCTCTTCAAAAGACTTTCCCTGCGCGATTACTTCTCCGGCCGGATTCAGCACCACGCTCGAGCCATCGAAGACCAGGCTGTCGTTGCCACCTACTTGATTCACCATTACGACCGGCACTTTGTAATTCTTGGCGATCGTCGCCAGCATGTTGCGGCGAAATTCGCGCTTGCCGAGCCAGAACGGAGATGCGGAAATGTTCAGCACGAAATTACCGCCGGCTTGAACCAGGGCTTCCACGGGATCGAAGGTATAAAGCCGCTTATTCCAGAAGTGCTTGTCGTTCCAGGCATCTTCACAAATCGTAAGCGCCATTTGCTTGCCGCAAAATGGGAATAGAACCTGGCTCTTTGCCGGGGCGAAATTGCGCATCTCGTCGAAAACGTCGTAGGTGGGCAGCAGCATTTTGGATTGCAGAAATGCCAGCTTACCGTCCTTGAGCAGCGCGGCGGAATTCATAACTGATTTTCCGGTTTCAGCCTGAGCGGGGGTGACGAGGCCGCAGATGACGGCGATGCCAGGAGTCTCGGCAGCGATTCTCTCTGCGGTTTCGCGATTGTGTGCGACGAACGACGAGCGCTCGACTAGATCGCGTGGAGGGTAGCCGCACACCGACAGCTCGGGAAAGAGGATCAGACCAGCCCCGGCAGCTTGCGCGCGGTGCGCAAAATCGACGATCCTGGCTGCGTTGGCGGAGAAGTCTCCGACAGTGGGATTGATCTGTCCCAGCGCGATCTTCCAGCCAAGTAGTGCCGGGGGATGTGCTAGTGGAGAGCGCGAGGGCGGGACACCCTCGCCACAGTCGGCATGATGCCGGGGCTACTCAAACGGGGCGCGACAAAATTTAGTTCGGTACCGGCCTCTGGCTACCAGGATCGGGGTCGGTCGGACGCGGCATGGGAGCTGGGTCGCTGGCTGGCTTGCTCGCAGGAGAGGCGGGGTCAGGCTCCTCCCCCGGACGTCTAAGGCTGGGTGCGCCCGGCGGGCGGACCTCTGGCTCTGAGGAAGTCTTCGCAACCGTCGGCTTCTCGATATCAACTTCTTTCTCGTTACGCACAACCTTCTCGCCACCGACTTTCATGGTCTCGACGCGCACGACTTCGTCGCCGACGAAGCGCACGAAATCTACATCCTGCGGAGGTTCACCGTAGATCCACTCCTCATATTCGGTGTCACCGTCTTTTTCGCGTGTTTTCTTCGGGGCGCGTCCTTTGGAAGTCATCACCATCTCGCGATTCATGCCGACCAGCACATGATGGCTCTTGATCGCCTCACGGACCTTAGGCGGGATTCCACAGCGGACTTCGCGTTGAAGTCGAATACGGGGCGAAGAAGATCCTTTAATTGTTGTGGGCCTAACTCAGGAACATACCTATCGAACACCAAATCGACGTAAGAGCCTCGGGGATTCGCATTGGGATCGCTAGGAGCAACGGAAGTCATGCCGCCACTGCCGCCGACCTGGATGCGCTGATACCACTTCTGCTTCTTGACCGGCCCGCCGTTGATCTCGAAATGAATGCTCTTGTCTTTAATGATAATTTCACTAATGCGAGCCTGATCGCCCGGTTTTGCCGCCGGCCCCCACATGGCGATCATCTGCTCAAGTTCGCCGCCGCCTGGCGAAAGCTTGCCGTCTTTGAGAGTCAACCCCTTTTTCCCCATGGGAAACGGCGAACGAATGTAGACCAACTCAGCATTGAATGCCCGGATCAAATCCATGCGGGTTTGCTTGGAGATGTGTGGAGCTGATTTTTGGTCGCCAGCGCTGGCCACAGCCACGATTAGCAAAGCAGAAGAAAAAAGGAGAACCGCAAAATGACGTGGCTTCATGGAACACCCCGGGGCCGCTGGTTGAGATGATTATAGCCCTGTTTGGGTGGTCTAACGTGAGCTTCCGGAGCGGGGGATGGGGGATTTTCCCGAAAAAAGGAGGGCACACCCGAGGATGTGCCCCATGATGTGAGAGAGAGAATCACTTGTAGTAAAAATTCAACTTGTCCAGATACACCGAGTACGACTGCTGATACTGATTGCCATCCATCTGGTAATTGATGGTCATGCCGTACCAGGAAGTCGCAGTCGGGCTGTCGTAACGGCCGGTCGAGGCGGTGTAGCCGTTCAACGTGATCGCCTTGAAGTACAAGTGATTGTCTGACGTCCGCTGCACGTGAATGGTCAGGTGATTCCAGGCGTTGCTTTTGGGCTTGCATGGAATTCCGCTCTTCACCCAATGCATGGTGACGTTGTTCCACGTGTCCCATTCGTGACCGCTGGCAATACGGCACTCATGTCCCCAGATGAAGGACTTCCCTCCGACAAACTGATTGATGTCGAATTCCAGCGCCTGAGATTTCTCCAGATCGGTCCCGTAGAAATAGACGTCGTATGTGAAGTCGTGGTAGTTGCCAACCGCCTTTGGATCCGGCAGCCGGCTGGTAAATTTCTGGTTCCATAAAACATCGCCAAACTGCATGGTGCCGCCGATGCTGAATTTCATCGATCTGCCGCTCAAAGAGGGCGATGAGATTCCCTGCTGAGTTGAATAAGTGATTGCCGGGCCGCTCGGCGTGCAGGAGCCGCAGATATTGTAAGAGGGCGGCATCAGGGTATAGCCATTCCAGTGGGAATCACTCTGGAGATTGGTGAAGGCTCCTGCACTTGTTCCACTGGGAACGCCACTCCCGACGGTGATTGTGACCGCTTTAGTCGCTGACCAGCCACAGTTGTCCCACTGTTGGACGACAGCGTTATAGGTGCCATTGCTGAGACTCAAATATGTATCGATTTTTGATCCGCCAACTTTGTAGGCAAGTTTGTAAGGCGCGGTGAAGATACCCATCCCGCCGATGCCTTTGGAGCAAGCAGGAGACGATCCTGATGCTGCGAAGTGCACGGGAGATGAATGGGTGGAACCGCTGGTGGGTGAATAAATACTCACGCCCGCAAACGCGGACGTAGCACAAGACGCAAGTAGGAAATACAGCACGCACTTCTTCATCAGAAGTCTCCAGCAAGTTTTTGAAAACAAATTCCGCGAAGGAAAGTGGCCGGAGTCTAACTGTGCTTCTACTTACGCTCAAGCAAAAACAGAGCAGATGACATTTCTTTTACAGTCGGAAGTACATGAACGCACAGCGCAGCGGGGAGGAAATTCAGATTTTTCTCTTAGCATGACTAAGTAGTTCTACTTAGGCGGCGATTTGGTGTGTGGCGCGAGATCTCTCGCCCCAGGCGGTGAAAGTGCGGGGGCTTCGGGATGAATCCAACAGGGGAGACGGTGAGAAGCGAAACTGCATAACGACGCAGAGTTCCCGTTGCCACTTTTGGCACCGCGCACCCAATGCCAATCGGCAATTGGAAATCGTCAATCGAGAATGTGATAGACTTTTTGGCCATCCGCAAGTTTGCTTTGGGCTGCGGTGTGCGAATCCACGACCCCTGGAGGTCTGGTAGATGGGCTTGGCTATCCTCGTACTTATCTGGCTGATAACATTCTTCAGCACCTACTTCTTCGCTGCGAAAACCTGGTGGCTTCCCCGTGGAGTTTCGACCTCGGCGCCGTGGATTGACCACCAATTTGCCCTTACGTTTGTATTGATGGGCATTGTGTTCGTTGTGGCCCAGGTTTCGCTGGGTTACCTGGTTTGGAAGTACCGCGCGCGGCCGTCATCGGGACCGGTGCGGTACTCTCACGGCAATACGACGCTCGAGATTTTGTGGACCGCGCTCACGGCCATCCTTTTTATAGGTCTCAACTTGATGGGCAGCAACGTTTGGGCGCATGAGCGGTTTGAGCCTGCGAAGGCTGGCTCAGTTCCGGTGGAGGTCACCGGAATGCAGTTTGCGTGGTACTTCCGCTATCCAGGCGCGGACGGGAAATTTGGACAGACTGATCCCAAGCTGATCGATCCTTCGTCGGGGAACGAGGCTGCCATAGGATTGAATACGTCAGATCCTGCCGCGAAGGACGATATCGTCGCGGGCACGATGTTTTTGCCAGTTAATCGCGAAGTTGATCTGACGCTGCGCGCGGTTGATGTGATCCACAGCTTTTTTGTGCCGAGCTTCCGTTTTAAGCAGGATGCAGTTCCTGGTCTAGCCATCCGTATGCATTTCACGCCCACAGAAGTTGGCGATTATGAAATTGCTTGCGCTGAGCTTTGCGGCTTGGGTCACTACAAGATGCACGGGATGGTGAAAGTAGTAAGCCAGGAAGATTTCGACAGATGGTTAGCGCAACGGGAGGCAGATAAACAGTAATGGCGACTACGGCTTCAATTCACGCGCACGCTGCTCCTCAGGGCTTTATTCGCAAGTATATTTTCAGTCTCGATCACAAAGTGATCGGACTTCAGTATTACTTCCTGGCGCTGACGGCAGTATTTGTCGGAATGTTTTTATCGCTGCTGATGCGGATTCACCTCATCTGGCCTCAGGTTTCGCTGCCGCTGGTTGGGGAGATCAAGCCTGAGACTTACCTGAGCCTGCTCACGATGCATGGCACCATCATGGTGTTTTTTGTGCTGACGACGGCGCCGCAGGGGGGATTCGGAAATTATTTTTTGCCGATTCAGGTTGGCGCGCCAGATATGGCGTTTCCGGTCCTGAATATGCTTTCGTTCTGGACCACGTTCATCGCGTTCGTCACGATTATTGCAGCGTTCTTTGTAACTGGCGGTGCGCCGCTGCACGGCTGGACTGGCTATGCTCCGCTGAGTGCGTTGCCCAACTCCGGGCCGGGCGAGCAACTCGGCGCGGATTTATGGGTGGCTAGCATTGCGCTGTTTTGCATCGCGTCGCTGATGGGCGCACTGAATTTCATCACTACAACTTTGGATCTGCGGGCAAAAGGCATGACGCTGATGCGCATGCCGCTCACGTGCTGGTCGTGGTTCATCACCGCGATTCTTGGGCTGCTGGCGTTCGGCGTGCTGCTGTCGGCTGGGATTCTCCTATTGCTCGATCGCAATCTGGGTACAAGCTTCTATGTGCCGCTGGTGGTTGTGAACGGGCAGGTGATGGGCCACAAAGGCGGCTCGCCATTGCTGTGGCAGCACCTGTTCTGGTTCTTTGGGCACCCTGAGGTTTACATCGCAATTCTGCCCGGAATGGGCGTGACCTCGCAGGTGATCTCGACCTTCTCTCGCAAACCCATCTTCGGATATAAGGCTATGGCTTATGCCCTCATGGCCATCGGGCTTCTGGGATTCATGGTGTGGGGACACCACATGTTCATGAGCGGAATGAGCCCCTATTCGGCGTTTGCGTTCTCCATCATGACGATGGCGATTGGCGTGCCGTCGGCTATTAAGACTTTCAACTGGCTCGGTACGCTTTGGGGCGGACGCATTCGGCTGCAGACGCCGATGCTGTTCGCCATCGGCTTCGTTTCGCTGTTCGTGTCGGGCGGACTCAGTGGGCCGTTCCTGGCTCAGCCGGTGCTGGATATTCCCCTGCACGACACTTACTTCGTGGTTGGCCATTTCCATCTGATCATGGGAGTTGCGGCGATCTTCGGAATCTTCGCTGCTACGTATTATTGGTTCCCGAAGATGTTTGGCCGAATGATGAATGAGCGGTTGGGACAAATTCATTTCTTCATCACCCTCGCCGGCACGTATGCGATTTTCATGCCGATGCATTATCTGGGATTGGCGGGCCAGACGCGGCGCTACTCGCAGTTCACCGAAGTGGCTTATCAAACTAAGCTGATTCCGCTGCAAACCTTTATGACATATGCGGCGTTCGTGACGATCGGCGTCCAGCTTGTGTTTCTGTTCAACCTGTTCTGGAGCATGTTCAAGGGACCGAAGGCGAGCGACAATCCGTGGGAGGCGACTACTCTGGAGTGGACGACGGCGACTCCGCCGCCGCACGACAATTTTGGCGGACGCACGCCGGTGGTGTATCACGGGCCGTATGAATATGGAGTGCCGGGCGCGGCGCGAGATTACATCATGCAAACCGATCCGGCGACGGTGCCATCACATTAACGCTGGTTGGCGGACAGGAGTGTCCGCCCCACACAAGTCATGGCGACTTTTAGTTCAACCATCACGCTTAAAGATCCCAAGCTGGCGCACGGGGGCAGCGGGATTCGTCCGCCTGCGGTCGATGGGGGCGGTGGTGGCGGGGACGACAACGGTTATTCCGACTACGGTGCGCGTCTGCGGCGGGCGCGGCTGGGCACAATCATCGCTCTGGTTGCGGTCGTGATGGTTTTTGTTGCGCTTACCAGCGCGTATGTGGTTCGTCGCGGGCTGCCAGTAATGGATGAACGCAGCGGTAGTTATGTCCGGGACTGGATGGAGGTAAATCTTCCGACTGCGTTGCTGTTGGTGAACACGCTCGTGTTGCTGGTGAGCAGCGTGACTGCGGAATTTGCGAGGCGGCAAATCACACGGCGGGTTGCATTAGTCCCGGTAGAATCCATTCCCGGTGTTTCGATCGGCCAGGAGCGCAATTTTCCGTGGCTTCCACTGACGGCGCTGCTGGGTCTGGGGTTTCTTTTTGGGCAGTGGGCGGCGTGGCGTGAGCTGCAGGATCGGGGATTCGCGTTAGCTACCAGCGCCAGCAGTTCGTTTGTCTATTTGCTCACGGCGACTCACGGAGTTCATCTTGCCGGAGGCGTGTTGGCGATGCTCTATGCCGCCATTACTTCGCTGACGCGGAAGCCGGTTGAGGCGCGCCGTATTGTGGTAGATGTAACGGTCTGGTATTGGCACTTCATGGCGTTGTTGTGGCTCTACATTTTCGCGTTGCTGGAGTTTGCACGATAACGTCAAATGCACAAACCACCGAGCACTGAAAAATCCGGCGCCTTGATATCTTCGTGATTCGTTTGTGTTGAAAGAGTTACTTAAAAGGAGACCCTGAACATGTCCGATGTCGCGGTGCAGCATGGGGTGGCAGCAGCCGGTGTATATGAGCCATCGCTGTTTGGGACATATTCGAAGAAGATCGGGATGTGGCTGTTCCTGCTCTCCGATTCGTTAACCTTCGGAGCGCTACTGTTCGCCTATAGTTATGGACGCATCTCGACGCCGAATTGGCCGACGCCGTTCCACTCCGAGAGCATTCGCAATGCAACGCTGATGACGGCGTTCCTGCTGACCAGCTCGCTGACAATGGTGCTGGCAGTGCGCGCGGCGGTGTTTGGCAACGCGAAGGCGCAGCGTTGGTGGCTGCTGGCGACGATGGCTTGCGGAACCGCATTCGTCATTCTTCACGGGCGCGAATGGAGCAAGCTGATTGCTGAGGGTCTCACGCTTCCGATGTTTCCTGCCGTGCCGGGCCATGAAGCTGCCGCCGAATACAAGAACGTGGCAGAAACCGTGCCGCAGTTCCCGGCGACGTTTTTCGGCCTCACCGGAATGCACATGCTGCACGTGACGCTCGGAGTTATCTATCTGGGGATCATCGCGTTGAGGAAGAAGTTCATCCCCGTGCTCCTCGGACTATGGCTGGTTGCATGGCTGGCCACGCCGGATTACAGTCCGTTTCACTACGGCGCGCATGTATTGCTGATCTCGGCGGTGGTGGCCGCGATCGTGCTATGGCTCAGACCGAAGGTTTATGACTCGGCTGATGTGGAAGTCGCCGGGCTGTACTGGCATTTCGTCGATCTGGTTTGGATGTTCATTTTTCCGTTGGTTTACTTGATGTCGACTAGAATTATCAGGAGCTGACAGCGTGAATGATGCGACTCAATTAGCACTAGAGCAGGGAGTGGCAGAACAGCATCGGCATCATGGCAAAGCGCAATTTTTCTGGGTATGGGGCGCGCTGCTGGTGATGACCGGCATGGAAGTTTATCTTGGCTATCAGAACATGGAACCGGTGCGGATGCTGAGCATGCTGATGGGGCTGTCGCTGTTGAAGGCCGGCCTGATCATCGCCTATTTTATGCATATGAAGTTTGAGATCTCGCGGATGAAGTGGCTGACGATGTCTTCCCTGCTGGTCTGCTTGTCGCTCATGTGTATTTTCTTTCCGGACGCGTTCCGCATTCTGTCGTTGGGAGCGAGATGAAGCTGCGATTGGCCACGATGGGTCTGATGTTGCTGCTCTGGGCGGCGCCTGCCTTCTCGCAAGGCTGCGCAATGTGTTACAGCAGCGCAGCCGGTACGACGAAAGAAGGCCAGCGCGCGATCAACCGCGGCGTGCTGCTTTTGCTGGTGCCGCCGGTTGGATTCATGACCGTGGGCGTCGGCATGGCATTTCGGTATGGAAAGAAGCGGGATGAGGAACAGCAGTCAGAAGACGATGCATATTGACGGTCTTTGGCCGGCTCCTTAGATTGCCCTGGCGTGTGACGCCGACAGGATGATGCCGCGCTAGCAAACTACTTCGATCTTGAATCCTCCCGGCGACTGGAAGTAGAAAGTCCACGAACCGTGCAGTCGGGCGGGCTTGGGGACCTTGAACCCATCCTCCCGCAAACGTTGGTTGATCTGGTTGACCTGCTCCTCGCTCTCCTGAATAAAGCCGACGTGAAAACCCGGCGGATACTTCACCTCGGTCCCTTTCGCCACGCGGAATAGCGCCAGAACCAGTCCGTTGTCATCGGAGAGGAAACTCATGGCTTCACTCGGCGCCAGCGTTCCGTACCCCTTCAGACCGAAATGCTTTTCCAGGAAGCGATGCGTTTCCAGAACATTGGAGACGGTCAGGTTCAGGTGATTGAGCTTCATGTGGGTCCTCCGGAGAGAGAGCGGGTGCACTGCTATCGATAGATTCACGATTTGGGCGAGCGGTCGCAAGTGGTTGGGTGACCGAACGAGGCATAATGGAAGGGGTCTCGGGCGTCCGAGCGTGCACAGGAGGCAAAACTAAAGTAGAACCGAAAGCGGCCTAGTCGCCCACCCGATGACTTCACCAATTTACAGACTCGTCTTCTTCATCCCGGTGCTCACTCTGCGCTTCCTTCCTGAGATTCGCTGCCAACTCTCTCAAGAAAGGTCGCGTCGTGCCCGGCACGTTCTCAGAATTGAGAACTTCTTCTACGGCTACCGCACACCTGATGTAGTGCTCTGACATCGGACCCACAATTGTCTGGTTCATATGGCTAGCTGCGACGGCAATGTTTCTGCGCAGTATCTTGTTGTCTGGATACAGCGATAGCAAATCTAGAGCAATAGGCCAAAATCCGGGTCGGCCGCCCATTAAACAAGACGAGACGAACTCGCCACTACGCACATCTTTTCGTGCAAATTCACGCAGAAAGTCTCGATCCGCCTCAAGGTTCAAGATGTCCGGAACGTGCCAAGATATCCGCCAGGCCATCAGGGGAGATGATGTTCCAACGTTAAATAGGAGCTCCAACGAGCGCTGGCGATCCCCGCTCCATAGCGCGCTCCAGAATCTGTTTCCGCCATGCCGGTCTAGTGGCTCCCAGCTCTTAACATCGCTTGGAAGCGTGAGCAGTCGCTCGAGTAGGGCGAATGCGCGATCCGGGTCGCCGGGAGCGAGGGCTGCGGCGACGAGATCAAAATCCCAGGCTTCTCCGCCTTTCGGCGCCGATTCCAGGGCTTGCCAAGCCAATTCTGCCAGATCACCATCTAAAGGCTTTTCGGCGTGGATCCACATCGCAAGGAAGTCAATCACCTCGACCGCATTCTCAAGTCTTGGGCCTGCGATAGCCCTCAGCAGAGTTGCCGCCTCCGCAATATCGAGAGGTTTCATCCAACCCCCGGCCATGAGGCGGCTCTCGGCTAGCTTCGGGCTAAGCCCTCGCTCCAATAGGGCTAGGATTCTTCTGACTGCACAGCCGCTACCGGGAAGATAACTGGTTGCACCAAGGAGGGCCTCAACTCGTACTCGCCCGGACGGCAGTAAGTCGTCCAATTTTTCCTCAACTCGTGCCGCGCTTGTCTGCCCGCGGCCGCCGTAATAGCAGGCGAAGGCCAATTCGCCGTCACACATTTCCCCAGTTCGATCGACGCGCTCCTCCCAACGGCCCGTTTCATCATATCGCCCTAACCAGAAGAAAAACTCGGAGGCCCTCTTTGCATCCCTCGTGTTCAGCCATCGAAGTGTGTCCTCGGAGATCACAGTGGCGTCGGCGGCTGCCGCCATTGCCAATTTTCGAATTTCTAGCTGGCCGTGGTAAGCGAGCTGCCCGTTTTCGTCGGATTCTTGTTCCCCGTAGTCCCATGTTCCGACCCAACGTCGCACCCGAGTGTCAAAAGTACCGACCTCTATTGCCTCAATTAGCTTGGAAACGTGTGCAAGCTCCTTGTCGAAATGCGGCTGCTGGGCAGAAAGGCCTCGATGGGCAAGGTGTAGGGCATCCACATAGTCCTCGACTCGGATTGGTAAGCTATGGGATGTGATCGGGGACGAAATTTCCTCCAGCATCTTGATTCCTATGTCTACGCGCGCGCGAATTGTGAACTCACCCAGAGCATGAACGAAAGCTGCGCCAGCCTTTGTGTTGACCTCAACATCTTCATCCCTCATAAGTTGCCGGAGTTCATCGAGAACGGCTTGAAGGTAGTCATGAATTTCCCCATATGTCATTCTGGGGACTGCATCAAAGGGTTCCGAACCCTCACTTCGCCGCAGGTAACCCACGCGATTGTTATTAAACGCGCTCGCGCCAGCCCTAATTGCCATCATTTTTGATTGCTTCGTCGCGTCAGCGGCCGCCAATTCGCGCACCGCTACCAGCCGGTCATGCAGTGTTAACGGCAACTGAGGATGGAGCGGATAGAAGCACTCTTCAAAAATATGGGTGGCATTATTGCTGTAGGTCTCAGTCTCCGCCTCCGCCAACAACCTAAGACAACGCATGGCGGCTGCGCTTGTTTCGGCCCTAAACAGTAGTTCCTCAATGGTCCAGACAAGATCGCGCCTTATACCGGCGCTCAGCTGCAAACGCTCCTCGCGCGACAAGTTCGAAAGCCCGACTTCTAGCAGGTTCGCCGTCTCCACCGGAGCGGCAGGTGCGAGCAAACGCAGGAGCTGAACGTCCTCCAAAGCGGTCCTAAAATCCCGGAGTTGCCCATGCTGAAAAAGCTCTGCAATAAAAACCTCAATTGTCTCTCCAGGCAACTGCTGGATGCGGCGTAGCAGGCGAGCACGGCCTTCCGCAGGCAGTGCTGAAAGCAACGCGCTAAGTTCCCTCTCTCGACCAGCCAGGGCCAGCGTCGCGGCGCGGTTTGCAAGCACGGGGGGTACAACCTCGAGATAATTACCCACGCGCCTAATCAGACCGGATCTTGTTAATGGGTTGATGTTCGAGAGGACATCGTTAGGAGTAACAGCGCCGAAAATGTCGCAGATGGTTCGTAATTCTCGAGCAACAACTCCGTTTATTCCAACGGCAGTCATAACGCTCAATAGCCGAATGATTTGCAGTCCATTGTTACCTAACAGATTCCTAGCCCTCGCCTCCAACTCGTCGCCCACTTGGTCGAGGAACTTTGCACCGCTCACTCTGAGGGCTTCTCCGACGGCAGCAGCGGCTGATTCAGTGCTGCGGCCATTTCCGCCGCTCCCCTTATTGTGACCTCGAGGGGATGATCGAACCCCTCTTGGACGGCGGCGGCGAGATTCGCCTTGTCATCATGCGTGAGGTCTACATTGGAACAGAGAGTAATGGTTGGGACGATTGCCAGTTCCTGCAAACACCTCACGCGCTGCACCCCGCAGTTCCCGCCGCAGGTTTGCAATGATCTGCTGACGATCCGCCCCAGTTACATCGCGTTGCTTGTATTGGAAGACATTCCAGCCTTTGCCTATAAGAGCGCCTTGTGGCAAATCTCCGGGTCGTTCAACCGACCATTCGGCATCGACACCATTGTCTCGGACAAATACACGTTCGGTAAATGAGGTTTGTGCCAGTCCGTGCGAACGACTCGTCGCCCATATGAGTGAGTTGCAGAGTGAAACGAAGCGCTTAATTGGAAATTCACGGCCGATAATTAGTTCAACGTGGTCGGAAGTTATCTCGCGTCCGTGTTGTAATGACATTGCAAATGCACTCCGAAGTCCATAGTAATTTGTTCGGCGTAGAGAAGCATGCCCTGACAATCCTTGGCAATGCCTCCTCGCGCTTCGCAATGCGGCACAGAGCGATCAGGAGCACGCTTGGCTCGTCATCATCCTCCAGCACGGCCCGAAGATATTTCAGCCGCGAACTCTGGTTACACACGCGCAAGAGCTACAATTTTTTCAAAAAAGTGCGCTCGATCACTTGTCGCAGGTGAGCATGGTCAAACTTGTTTATTGTGTCACCAAGAAGGCGGGCTTGACGGATGAGGAATTCTTTCGTTATTGGGAAAAGACCCACGGCCCGATCGGAGCTCGGATTCCTGGGCTCCGCAAGTTGGTGCAAAGCCATCGCTTGACCGTCTCCGGAGACAAACACCGGCCCGATTACGATGGCATGGCAGAACTGTGGTTTGACGATGTGGAGGCCCTGCTGGCGGCTCGTCAATCGCCCGAATGGAAATCGTCAACCGAGGACGAGGCGAACTTCATTGACCACAGCAAAGTGGCTTACTTCGTCTCTGACGAGCGCACAATATTGCACGACTCGCAGACCTCGAAGGAACAGAAAACGTCCATAGCGCCCATGCTCTCGGTGCGAAACGGGGCGAGGGCGGTTGAGTTCTACAAAGCTGCGTTTGGAGCTCGGGAATTGTTCCGCATCGGCGACGAGGGTAGAGGAGTGGTCGCGCAGCTGGCGGTGGGGAAATCCGAGTTTTGGGTGGCGGACGAGTCTCCGGAGCACTTGAATTTCAGCCCTGAGTCACTGGGCGGCGGCACAGTGCGGATGGTGATGGTGGTGGACGATCCGGATGCCGCTTTCGAACGGGCCGTGGCGGCTGGCGCCAGCGTGGTACGGCCCGTCGAGGATCAGCCGTATGGTTGGCGCGTCGGACGAATTCTCGATCCGTTCGGACACCATTGGGAAATCGGCAAACCCCTGGGCGAAGGCGGTTGAGATGCGTGGAATCTCACCCTTCACAAGAAGCAGATTCGGCAGCGATGCGATCCGCTATCGTTGCTCGTATGCTTGCTTTAAAACTCTAATATCAATTTTGTTCATCTGAAGCATTGCCTGCATGACTCTCTTCGATTTCTCAGGGTCCTTGTCGCCCAACATCTGGCCTAAAGCAGATGGGATAATTTGCCACGACAGCCCAAACTTGTCTTTGAGCCAGCCACATCTTCCTTTTTCTCCGCCCGCGGATAGCTTCTCCCACAGCTCGTCTACTCCTTCCTGCGTCTCGCAGTTCACGAAGAATGAGATGGCCTCCGTGAATTTGAATTGCGGACCGCCGTTTAAGGCCATGAATTCTTGTCCCTCGAGCTGGAATGTCGCGGACATTGCCGTTCCCTTCGGTCCGGGACCTGCTTCACCATAACGAGTAATGCGTCCAACCTTTGAATTCTTGAAAATGGAGGTATAAAAATTCGCTGCCTCTTCAGCTTTTCCATCGAACCACAAGAATGGGGTGATTTTTTGCATATAGTCTTTGCTCCTTCGCGTTATCAAACGATAGTTATGTTATGGACGAATTGGTGGCCGAAACTTGCATCACTACCCTATCCCCTTCAATTGAGCAAAACCACTCTGCTTTATAATAAGAAGATTCCCCTGCCTTTCTGAAGCCGCCTGATGGCCTGGCGGCGCGAAAAGGCCCTACAAAGGCCTTAGAAGGCTGTAACGGGCGGGGCCTTTCTCGATGTCTACGGAAACCATTGTTGTTCGCGGGGCGCGGGTTCACAACCTCAAGAACATTGATTTTGAAATCCCGCACAATTCGCTGACGGTGGTCACCGGCGTTTCGGGGTCAGGCAAGTCTTCACTTGCTTTCGACACGATTTATGCCGAGGGACAGCGGCGGTATGTGGAATCGTTGTCGGCGTATGCGCGGCAATTTCTGGAGCGAATCGAAAAGCCGGATGCGGATGTGATTGATGGGATCGCTCCGGCGGTGGCGATCCGGCAGAAGAATACGACGCGCAATCCGCGATCGACCGTAGCGACAGCAACTGAGATCTACGATTACCTGCGTCTTCTGTTTGCGCGAATTGGGCGCACGTATTGCCTTCAATGCGGCAATGAAGTGAAGAAAGACACCGTAGACGAAGTTGCCGCGGTAGTGCTTGGTTTAGGCGAAGGCACGCGGTTGAACGTGCTGTTTCCGCTGCGCACGGGCGAGACGCCCGCGCCTACATCGAAGACTGGGCGAGATGCCCGCGCCTACGTCGAAAAGGCTTCCAGAAGGCGGGCGAGACGCCCGCGTGACAGCCGGCAGGATGCCGGCGCTACGGTCGACGATCAACTCAAGGCGCGGCTTTTCGAGCTGCGCAAGCGGGGCTTCAATCGGCTTTATCAGAATGGGCAGATCTTCGAGTTTTCTACTCCGGAGTCGTTGCTCGATGTGAACTTTGCGGAGCCGGTTTTTCTGCTGGTGGATCGGTTAGTGGTTTCATCGGATTCTCGGGCGCGGATTGTTGATGCGGTGGAGATCGGCTATCGCGAATCGGGCGAAGTGATCTTTGAAACTGCGCACGAAGGCGAATTGCCGCAGCGATTGCGGTTTTCGCAGCGGTTCGAGTGCAAACGATGCAATATTCGGTATGAAGAACCGGAGCCGCGGCTGTTCTCTTTCAACAATCCTTATGGCGCGTGCCCGCGGTGCCAGGGATTCGGCAACACGATTGATTTCGATCTGAATTTGGTGATTCCTGATCCTTCGAAAACACTGAACGAAGGCGCAATCGAGCCGTGGACCAAGCCGAAATACAAGCCGCTCTTCACCGAACTGAAGCGTTTCGCGAAGCAGGCTGATCTGCCGCTCGATGTGCCGTGGGCGGAGCTGGATGCCGAGCAGCAGGGACTTGTGATCGACGGGGAAGGTCGATTTCCCGGCGTCCGCGGCTTCTTTAATCATCTCGAACGCAAAAAGTACAAGCTGCACGTGCGGGTGTTTCTTAGCCGGTATCGCGGATACTCAGTCTGCTCGAGCTGCAACGGATTGCGCCTGCGCACGGAGGCACAACAAGTAAAGATTAACGGCAGAAACATCTGCCAAGTCTGCTGCATGACGGTGGAAGACGCGGCCAAGTTCTTTGATGAGGTGCAACTGACGGAACAAGAGGCTGGGATTGCAGACAAGCTTCTTCTCGAAATTCGCGAGCGGCTGCGTTTCTTGAACGAGGTCGGCTTGGAATACCTGACGCTGGATCGGCTGTCGTCGACGCTCTCGGGCGGAGAAGCGCAGCGCATACAACTTGCGACTTCGCTCGGGTCACGGCTGGTGGGAACGCTTTATGTTCTCGATGAGCCTTCGATTGGCCTGCACAGCCGGGACACTCATCGGCTGATCAACATTCTTCATGACCTCCGCGATCTGGGAAATACGATTCTGGTGGTGGAGCACGATCCCGACGTGATGCGTGCCTCGGACCGCATTCTTGATCTCGGCCCTGGTGCGGGAGAGAGCGGCGGCAAAGTGATCGCCGTCGGAAATTATGAGGAAATTCGCAAGAATCCCGGGTCACTTACGGGGCGCTATCTTGCCAATGAGCTGCGAATCCAGATGCCGACTGTGCGCCGTAAGCCGGGACCGCAACAGATCAAAATCTACGGCGCTCACGCGCACAATTTGAAAGATGTGGATCTCAGCATTCCGCTGGGGATGATTGTCGCGATCACGGGGGTTTCAGGATCGGGAAAATCGACGCTGTTGCATGATGTGCTGTATCAGGCGTTGGCGGCGGCGAAAAAGCAAACCAACGGCGTGGCACCTGCCGCTCCATGCTGGGATCGACTGGAGGGCGCGGAGTTCATCGATCAAGCGATTCTCGTAGACCAGTCGCCGATTGGGCGGACGCCAAGATCGAATCCGGTCACGTACATCAAGGCGTTCGACGGAATTCGTGAGCTGTTTGCCTCACTTCCGGAGGCGAAGAAACGCGGCCTGACGACGGGGCATTTCTCATTCAACGTACCGGGCGGCCGATGCGAAGTGTGCCAAGGCGACGGGACGGTCACGGTGGAAATGCAGTTTCTCGCCGACGTCGAGCTGATCTGCGAAGAGTGCAAAGGCACCCGGTACAAGCCGCAGGTGCTGGAGGTGCGCTACCGCGGAAAGAATATTCACGAAGTTTTGAATTTGACTGTCAAAGAGGCGCTCGGTTTTTTTGCCAGCGCGCCGAAAATTGGTGAGAAATTGCGAGTGCTGGAAGAAGTGGGATTGGGATATTTGCGGCTGGGACAGTCGGCAACCACGCTCTCAGGCGGCGAGGCACAGCGCATGAAGCTGGCGGCGCATCTTCAGCCTGCATCGCGCGGCTTGGGGCGCCCGCCGAGCGACGGCCAGCGCCGGCGGAATCGCACGTTGTATATCTTCGACGAACCGACAACGGGCCTGCACTTCGATGACGTAAGTAAACTACTCTCCGCCTTCCGCCGTCTAATTGATGCAGGAGGCTCGATCCTGGTGATCGAGCATAATCTGGAAGTAATCAAGACGGCGGATTGGGTAATCGATTTAGGGCCAGAGGGTGGCGAGAGAGGCGGCTATGTGATCGGGTCCGGGCCGCCGGAAGCCATAGCCAAGCTACCGAATTCGTATACGGGGAAATTTCTGGCGCGCGTGTTGAATGGGAATGGAGCGCGTGGCAATGGGCGGAAATAGCGGTGATGCGGCCCGAGGACGATGGCGTCCGAGGCTACGTGGGCCGTGCCTCGCCGTGGTTTTTTGCCTGGCAATTACGCAGGGGATTTCCGTCGCCCAGACTGGCAAAGCTGTGCGCCATCACAAAATCGCAGTCGAGGATCCATCTTCGCCGCCTGAGCTTTTGCAGGCGGAATCGGCGATCGAGAAAAAAGATTACGTGACCGCCGAGCCGTTGTTGAAAAAGGTAGTGGATCGCGATCCGAAGAATTACGCGGCCTGGTTTGATCTGGGATTTCTCTACAATGCAGTGGGCAAGAGCGACGAGTCGATTGGGGCGTATCGCCAGTCAGTTACGGCGAAGTCTGACGTCTTTGAATCAAATCTCAACCTTGGATTGATGCTTGCGCGGGCCGGGCAACCGGATGCGGAGCAGTTTCTGCGCGCTGCCACGAAATTGAAGCCGACGGCAAGTGAAACCGAGGGACGAGCCCGCGCATGGGTATCGCTTGCACAGGTGATTGAAACCACGAAACCTGATGAGGCCATCGACGCTTACCGGCAGGCGGCTCCCCTTCAGCCGAAGGATCCGGAGCCGCACCTAGCGGCAGGCGCGTTGCTTGAGAAGCAGAATCACTTTGCTGACGCGGAGGAGGAATTTAAGAAAGCGCGAATGATCGATCCGTCATCAAGTGATGCTCTGGCGGCGCTGGCCAATCTTTATATGCGTGGGCATCGGTTCAGCGATGCGGAGGGCGTTCTGCGGCAATTAGTGGCGTTGCGCCCGAACGACGCCAGCGTGCACATGCAACTTGGCCGCATGCTGGCTGCCGATGGCCAGAACGACAGTGCAATCGCCGAATTGCAAAGCGCGTTGAAGCTTGATTCTAAGGATGCGGCGGCGCAGCGCGATCTCGCTGATCTTTACAGTGGCGCAAAACAATACGATCAGGCTGAGACACAATATCGGGCTCTGATCGCTTCAAATCCGAATGACGCCGAGTTGCAACAGGGTTTAGGGCATGCGTTGCTGGAGCAGCGAAAGTTTGCGGAGGCAGAGCAAGTATTGATTGCGGCGATCAAACTCAAGCCAGACTTGGGACCGGCGTATTGGGACTTAGCGGTCGCGGCGAACGAGACGAAGAATTACCAACTCGCGATCAAGGCGTTGGACGATCGGGCAAAATTCGCGTCGGAGATGCCGCTGAGTTACTTCCTTCGCGCTACGGCGTATGACCATCTACGCAGCACCAAGCAGGCGGCGGAGAATTATCACCGTTTTCTGGAAATCGCGGATGGCAAGTTTCCAGATCAGGAGTGGCAGGCACGTCATCGTCTGATTGCCATCGAACCGAAGAAATAAATTATGCGCAGCCTGGTTGCTTTGCTTACCTTTGTTTTGGTCTCCAGTTTTGCGGCCTATCCGCTGAAGGATGAAAGCCTCGAGCAATTGATTGCCCGTGTTGAGTCAGCACGGGCTGAAGATCAGCCACACCTTTATATCGAAATCGCGCGCAAAGAAGTCGAAGCTGCCGGTAAGTCGTATAAAGCAGGCGAGAATGATGCGGCGCGAAAATCAGTCGATGAGGTAGTGACCTATTCGGCTAAGGCGAGCGACGCCGCGAGTCACACGGGCAAGAAGTTAAAGGATACGGAGATCGCGCTCAGAAAAATGGCGGAAAAACTGCGTGACCTGAAGCGTGGTCTCGCCTATGAAGATCAGGCGCCGGTACAGGCTGCCGCGGATAAGTTGGAGCAGATGCGGACCGAGTTGCTAGGGCGCATGTTCGGCAAAAAGGAAAGGCAATGATCCGCGTCGTCGCGATTTCGCTGTTCTTGGCGCTTCTCCTTGTTCCGGGGTGGTCTCAACGCCGCCGTGATCCACTGACTCGTGTTGAAGTCGATCAGCTGCGTGACACTGCTTGGGAACCTGAGCTCCGGCTCAAGCTTTTCGTGGCGGCACTGGAGCAAGTGCGCTCCGATCCGAAGGTCACCGAACGCGCCCAGGAAACTCATGATAAGCTGCAAGATTTTCTCGATGTCTACGACGAACTGAATGACAACGTCGATACTTACGAAGGACGCAAATCGGACCTGCGCAAGGCATTGAAGGCTGTGATCGAGGGCGACACCGAATTTCAGTCCAAGCTGCGCGCCTTCAAAGATTCAGTCACCGCGGGCAAGGAAGATACGAAAGATTACGAGTTTCTTCTTTCGAATGCTGTTGAAGCCGTTGACAACGGCGCTCAAGACCATCGTCAGCTACTCGCCGAACAGGAAGAAGCATTTAAGCATAAGAAGAAGGGAAAGCAGTAGGCGAGACTGGCGGCAAGCCCCGGGAATCACCGCTCCATATATTTTTCGTGAACAGACAATGCTAATGTAGCGGCAGCGTGAGCGAGCGTCTTCTCCCAATCTTCCAGGAAAGTTACCGCGAGCTGCGGCCCCGCGCGCCCATCCCTGAACTCGCGGTTCAATTCTTCGCATTCGCCAACATCAATAATACAATCCGGCTGCGCGAGGGAAGGCTGCTAGTGCGGCTTTCTGATCTGCTCGAAGGAGCGCCCGATTCTGTACTGCACGCGATTGCCCACATCCTGCTTGCCAAGATGTATCGCAAGCCGATTGAACGTCAGCACGCGGCGCGATATCGAAGATACGTGTCGAGTCATCACATCAGCCAGAAGGCGCATCTCCTGCGGCAGATGCGCGGACGCAAGCGCATCGACACAGCCGAAGGACGAATCTACAATCTTGAATCTATTTTTGACCAGCTGAATACGCGGTTCTTTCATGGGCTGATGGCGCGTCCGCAGATGACCTGGAGCCGCGATCATGCGCGGAATAGCCTGGGACACTACGATCCGGCGCACAATGCGATTGTGGTAAGCCGGATTTTCGACCATCCGCGAGTGCCGCGGTGTGCTGTGGACTACATCCTTTATCACGAGATGCTGCATTTGAAGCATCCGGTAAGATTGCGCGGCAGCCGGCGCTGTGTGCATTCTGCGGAATTTCAGGCGGAAGAGAAATTGTTTCCTGACCTGGAGCGGGCCAAGCGGTTTCTGCAATTACTTTGAGAATCTACCCTGCGAAGTTTGACGCCCTGCTCCAGCCCAGATATCCTAAAGAGTAAGCGGCTAGTTGCAACTGAGTTGCAAATATAAATTTGAGGATTTTGTGTTACAAGCATTCATCGTTACCTTGCGCGAGGGCGTCGAAGCGGCGCTGATCGTCGCCATTACTCTCGCCTATCTCGCCAAGATCAACCGCCCCGAGCTGCGTAAGCCGGTCTATGCCGCGCTGGTTGCGGCTTTCGCGGGAAGCATTGGAATCGCAGTTCTACTCTCTCGCACCCAGTGGAATCAGGACATCTTTGAAGGCTGGATCATGTTGGCGGCGGCGTTCTTCGTTGTCACCATGATTATCTTCATGATGAAGACTGGCCGCAGGCTGAAGGGCCAGATCGAGGGCAAAGTTGGCCTGCTGGCTGGGAAAGATGCTTGGTTCGGGTTGTTCTTGTTCGTGTTTTTGATGGTACTGCGCGAGGGCGTGGAGACGGTTCTGATCCTGGGCGCGGTAACACTTAACTCTACCGAGTTGCTGAGCTTCCTTGGAACGCTGTTGGGGGTGATTGTCGCCATTGCCTTCGGCGTGATGTTCGTGAAGGGCAGCGTCAGGATCGATTTGCAGAAGTTCTTTCGTGTGACTACGGTGATTCTGTTTTTTGTAGCGGCGCAATTGGTCATCTCCGGGCTGCACGAGCTTTCGGAAAACGAGGTACTTCCCTCCTCCAAGCGCGAGATGGCAATCATTGGCCCGATTGTCCGCAACGACCTGTTCTTCTTTGTGACGATCCTTGCGTTGGCGGCGCTGATGGTGCTGCTTGAGATGAAGCGGCGAGAGCCAACTCCGGTCGCGGCAGCCGGAGCAGAGAGGCGCAAAGCATTGTGGAGCGTGCGCCGCGAACGGTTGTGGATGGCGTCGGTTTACGCAAGCTCGTTTTTGTTCATCCTGCTGGTCACCGCCGAATTTATTTATGCGAAGAGCGTGAGCACGCTTTCGCCGGCCACTACGGTTACGTTTGCGAATGGGCAAGCGAGTATTCCGCTGTCGCAGGTTTCCGATGGCGACCTGCATCGTTTTTCAGCGAGGGAAAACGGCACTGAGATACGTTTCTGGCTTTACCAGAAGACGGATGGGAAAATTGCTACTGTCTTCGACGCCTGCGAGATTTGTGGCAGCGTAGGTTTTTACAAAGGCCCCAACGGGGTGGTCTGCAAAAATTGCGCCGCGCCCATCAACGGCCAATCGGTTGGAACGAAGGGCGGCTGCAATCCAATTCCTCTCGCTTTTGATCAAACGGCCACCTCCGTCATCATCAAAGAAGCCGATCTTGGTGCCGGCGTGCGCTATTTCAAGCAATAGTCATGTTCGTTTGCCTAGTTTACGAATCATTTCGGCGCCAGAAGCGTCGCAAGCTGTTGGCCGGCATCGCTATCACGCTGGGTGTGTGTGTTGCGACCGCAATGATCGCTGTGGCCACGGATATCGGCGACAAAATCAACCGCGAACTGCGCAGCATTGGCGCGAATCTGATCGTTACCCCGCAAGAAGATTCTCTGGACGTGGAAATTGGCGGCGTTAATCTGAAGCCGCCGAGCGATGGCGCTTACTTGAACGAAGCCGATCTGCCAAAGATCAAAGGCATGTTCTGGCGTAACAACATCGTGGGCTTCGCTCCGATGTTGCCGGTCAACGTGGATGTTGCAGGCGCAAACACGACTCTGGTCGGGACTTATTTCGCCAAGCAACTTCAGTTCGGGAAGGAAAACTTCGTCACCGGAGCTCAGAAGGCGCATCCCTGGTGGAAAGTTGAAGGCGCGTGGCCGGACGATAACTCGCAGGACGTCCTGCTAGGTGAACGCCTTGCAGTTAGGATTGGGAGTCATACTGGAGATCACGTCGGAATTGATGGGCGTCAATATGCGGTGTTGGGCATTCTTTCGACCGGGGGAGCTGAAGATGATCAGATCGTCGCGCCGCTTTCTGTCGCACAGCAAGTTCTGGGGAAGCCGGGCGCGGTACGGCGCATTTACGTTAGCGCGCTGACCAAGCCGGAAGATGCGTTTGCGCGGCGTGATCCGGCTAGCCTGCGTGGTCCGGAATATGACCGCTGGTACTGCTCGCCGTATCCGCAATCAATCGCGTATCAGTTGCAGGAGGCTATTCCGCATTCGCAAGCTGAGCAAATTCGCCAGGTCGCTCAAAACGAGGGTACGATTCTGGCGCGAATCAAGGGATTGATGTTGCTTATCACGCTGGCCGCTCTGCTGGCTTCGGCGTTGGCAGTTTCTGCGGCGATGGCGACGGCAATTTTCGAGCGGCGCACTGAAATTGGGTTGATGAAAGCGCTTGGCGCGGGGAACGTTCCTGTTTCAGCGCTCTTTTTTGTGGAGGCAGCTCTACTGGCCCTGATCAGCGGGATGGTTGGATTTTTTGCCGGTGCACTGCTGGCGCGGCAACTTGGGCAGTCGATTTTCGGCTCGCGGATCACGATTGATCCGGTACTCCTTCCGATCGTTCTTTCTATCGCCGTAGCAGTGGCTTTTGCCGGCAGCGCGCTGGCGATCCGGCGTGCCGTGAAACTTGATCCGGTATATGCGTTGCGAGGCGAGGGATGACCTCTGAGCTGACGAAACGCCGCCGAGCGACTGCCCCGCACACCTCGATGTTCCTGCGGATGCTGATCCGTGCCGCTGTATTGCGCCGGGGCCGCGCCGCCGCTGCACTGCTCGCTATGGTTGTGGCCGCCAGCGCAGCAACCGCCATGCTCAATTTGTACGTGGACACTCAGACAAAACTGCGAGAACAATTCCGCAATTACGGCGCGAACGTAGTTGCAGTGGCGCGGGAAGGTCAAATTCTTCCCGCTGATTCTTTGCGGATCGTAAATTCCGCGATTCCGATGGGCAGTCTGGCGGTCCCATTCGCTTATGTCGTTGCACGCAGTGCCGACGGCCGTTCAGTGGTAGTCTCCGGCACCGATTTCGACAAAGTTCGCAAGCTGGACAGTTGGTGGTCGGTAACGGGCTGGCCGCAGGCGGGAGGCGCAGTGATTCCAGCGCTGGTCGGGGTCCGTGCAGCGTCTGTCTTGACGCCGCAGGATAAACCGTTCACGCTCAGTTTCCAAGGACACACCATTCGCCTTACTCCCGCTGGTATGGTCAAGACGGGCGCCGCGGAAGATAACCGCGTCTATATTTCGCTCA
>QIAB01000021.1:0-14060 GCA_003225455.1 Acidobacteriota bacterium | reverse complement strand
TCAACGATTGAAGTGGCGGTTTCGGGATCGATCGATCAAGTAAGCGCCACGATTCATAGTCTTCAACGCGTGCTCCCTTCCATTGAAGCCCGCCCTGTGCGGCAGATCATTGAAGGCGAAGCGCGGGTTCTCGGCAAAATGCGGTCAACCCTTTTGGCTGCGGCGATCCTGATTATTCTGACCGCAGCGCTTTGCTTGCTGGCAACTTTGATCGGCTGGGTTTCGGACCGGCGACGCGATTTCGCCATCATGAAGGCGTTGGGGGCGTCGGCCGCGCTGATCAATTCTTTTTTCGCTGCCGAAGCTGCTGCGCTAGGCACAGTGGGGGCCGTGCTCGGTTTTGCCTTAGGACTAGGAATCGCCGCCTGGATTGGGCGAGTTAATTTTCATGGGTCGGTTGCGCCGCGTTTAGGGGTCTTTCCCGTGATTCTGGCTGGCAGCGTTCTGGTTGCGCTTCTGTCGGCGATCGTGCCAATAAGTCTTCTTCAGCGACTTCAGCCTGCTAACATCTTGAGGGGCGAGTGAGATGATCCTCAACCAGGTCAGCCGTCTTTACCCAGCCCGCGCCGAAGCAGGCGAAGTGATTCGCGCGCTTGACAGTGTTTCTCTGCATGTCGAGTCGGGAGAGTGGCTGGCGATCATGGGGCCTTCGGGGTCGGGTAAATCGACATTAGTAAATTTGATTGGTTGCCTGGACCGGCCGACTTCGGGTGAAATTTGGCTTGATGGCGAGAATGTCGCCACGATTTCCAATGCGGACCTGAATCGCGTGCGAGCAGAAAAGGTCGGCTTCATCTTCCAGCAATTTCACTTAATTCCTTATCTGACGGCCGTAGAAAACGTCATGTTGGCGCAGTACTTCCACAGCATGACCGATGAGCAGGAAGCGCGCGAGGCGCTGGAGCGAGTGGGATTGAAAAGCCGCACCGATCATCTGCCCGCGCAGCTTTCGGGCGGTGAGCAGCAGCGTGTGTGCATCGCGCGCGCTCTGATTAACGATCCAAAAATTGTTCTCGCCGACGAGCCCACGGGAAATCTGGATGCGGTGAATGAGGAAATCGTGCTGCGGTTGCTACGCCAGCTTCACCAGCAGGGACGAACGATTGTAATGGTGACACATGATCCGGTGGTGGCACGGCTGGCCGACCGTCGAATTGAGCTGCATCATGGCAAGATCGCGGCCTCTGAAGTCTTCTCGATGGCCGATGAAGAACAGTTCGATGAAGTTCTGGAAGAACTTTGGGTTTTGGCAGAAAACGGAGAGATTGCGGAAATCGGCCGCATGGAGGTTCATGGCGCATTGCCGGTTGGAATAGCGATTGAAAAAATGACAGAGATGGGATTCGTCACTACCACTCCACATCCACTTGAGGCGCATGACCACAAGCCGTTTGTGAATCCGTGCCATGACGCCCTCAAACCTGCGCTAAGCTCGACCGGCGATGGCAGCATGATCGTCACGCTCACACCACATGGAAGGCAGCGCGCGGGAGATATCATTCGACGGCATCGGTTGGCGGAGCGGCTGTTTACTGACAGCCTGGCTCTCGACAGCGAATCTGAAATCGAACAGCAGGCGTGCAAGTTTGAACATATTCTCTCGCCTGAAGCTACTGACAAGATTTGCACTTTTTTAGGGCATCCACGGACGTGCCCGCATGGAGCGCCGATCCCGCCAGGAGCATGCTGCGGGAAGGCCGCTGATTATGCGACGCACATTGCCACGCGAGTCGAATCCGGCAGGTGATATACGTTTCTCGTTACCTGAAAGGATTTTCTATCAACAAGCCTTCGAGCTTGCGCCCGTGCTGAAGATCTTCGCTGTACAGCACTTCACATTGCGCCTCGATGGCCGCCGCGATTATTAGCGAATCGTACCAGGAGAGCCGATCCCGGCTCGTCAGTTGCAGCGCTCGAAGGAAAACAACAGGAGAAGAATGCACAGCCAACAGAGGGCGGAAAACAGTTGAGAAATAACTTTCAGCTTCCGCGTACGACATGCTTGCGGCAAAGCGCCGGAGTGCAACGTTGAAGAATTCTTGTACGACCTGGTAGCTAACGATTCCTTGGCGAGTAGCCATGGCGGCTCGAATCAGCTGACGAGCCTTGCTCGCTTTGGTAATTAGACTCGCCTCTAAAGAATAGGTAAATATATTGGTATCGAGAAAAAATTTACCGCTCATTCAATTCATCTCGAGAAAAGCGACGACCAGGGCGGACGTGCGTGAGGCGTTGCATCAAGGCGTCAAACTCCGCGACGCTTCCGGATTGCGCCACGTATTGATGCAACCAGTCACGGAACGCGGAATTCAAGGTTTTGCGTTGGGAGCGCGCGACCTCCCGAGCTTGCTCGATCAGTGATTCCTCAGCGCTTAACGTAACATTTTTCACGAGAATAGTGTACACTACTTTCGTGGGTTTGAAAGGGTGCCGTCTCTCTCTATAGGCGTTTTCGACTCCGGCTTCGGTGGCCTGACAGTACTTAAAGCTTTACTTGAAGTAATCCCTGAGGCCGATTATCTCTATTTTGGCGACACTGCTCGCCTGCCTTATGGCTCCAAATCGGCTGAGACAGTAACGAAATACGCGGTCGAAGCCGCGCGCTTTCTCAATCAGCAGGGGGCACAGATGCTGGTTGTGGCCTGCAACACAGCCACGGCACTGGCCTTGGACAAGATCGCACGGTCGGTGAGCATTCCCGTGGTGGGTGTAGTGGAACCGGGTGCGCAGCGAGCCGCCGCAGCCAGCAGAAAGCGCAAAGCAGTTGTCATTGGGACGGAAGCGACCATCAGCAGTCATGCTTATTTGAGGGCGCTGCAAAATCTCGGGGTGGAGGCGAGAGAAAAGGCTTGTCCGTTATTTGTGCCTTTAGTTGAAGAAGGGTGGATCGAGCATGCGGTCACTGAGCAAGTGGCGCGCATTTACCTGGGTGAGGCATTTTCGGATGGATTCGAGTCGGCCGACGTGCTTGTGCTCGGCTGCACGCATTATCCCTTGATCAAATCGCTGCTGCGGCGATTAGCTCAGCCGCATGTGACTGTGGTGGATTCAGCCGAGTCGACAGCCCACGTGGTTAGAGACTTGCTCGGGCACGATGTTAAGCGAAGCGTGAAAAGCAGTTTAGCGCCCCTGCAGTTTTTCGCCACAGATTCAGTTGAAAAATTCCGGCGGCTGGGAGCGCGTTTTCTGGATCGTCCGATCAACAGCGTTCAGCACATTGATCTGAAAGAGTAGGCGCTTAAAGAACTCTGTCACGGGTTCACTGACAGGTCGAAGGGTCAGGAGAGGTCACCGAGCATGGCATTTTACTCGTGACTTTTTCTTCGATCTTGCGGACTCTCTCCGGCTCGTGCTTGCGGAAAATGCGCCGGATGTCGGGCCAGAATTCTCTCAAGATATTTGAAGTAGCGTCTGATCCCAAGGCACCGCCAAAACGATTCATTGTGTCGCCAAGGCTGCGCTCGTGCCGTGGGTAGTAGGCGTTCTGCAAGGAGCTAGTAAACAAGGCTCCTAGAAATTCTGAAGCGTTGAAGGCGTTGTAGCCGTCGTCTTCGCGGGTCACTAAGACTCGGGTAGCGGCATACCAGCCGCGCGGAAAGAATCCTTTCTTTTGGGAATAGAAATAGCGCGGATCCTGATGCAGCACGGTGGAGAGGAGAAAAGTTTGAATGAAGCGGCGGGATTCGGTGTCAGCCAAAGTTGCGCCGAACCGCTTGCCCCAGCCCTGCATGCCGCCACCATATTCCGGCCACTGGGCCCAGATTTGCCCCCAGGTCGCTTCGGCGGCAGCCGACGCGAAGGTGTACGGCGAATAGGTTCGATGCAGAAATAGGTTGAACTTCTGATGTGCTGAGAGTGGTTCGTAGGCCGAAGGCGCGTCTGGAAGGTTGCTTTGCGAGGTTGATGGAACCGCGGTTGTAGGCACATCGGGATGCGACGATTGCTGCGCGAACGCTAGCGGGACAGTCATCAGCACGCAAATCAACGAACAAACGAGCTTCATTTCTATGGCCGTCCCTATGGCCGCGTATATAGGACGTCAGTTGCCGGTCAGAGTTTGTATGGGAGGCTGAGTTTGCGTCGGGGTTGAGCAACCTGAGCTCGTTTGATCTATGAAAATACAGACTAAAAGGGGCCAAGCGATTAGATGTGAATCGACATTGAGGGTGAGAGTCTTGGCACTGATTGTGCCTTAGGAACTCTCGCCCTCGGAACGCAGTGCTTCGGAATAGCGCGTTATACGCTCGTCGCAGGCCAGGGAAAACCACGAAGGGCGCAAAGGTACACGAAGGAATTCAACCGCCCTTACCGGTTTGCCCCTCTGCGATACGACGCGTGGGCGGGAAAGCCGCTCAGATTCCTCTTTGATGTTCAGCCGCGCTGTTCTCGTGTGATCATGATCGCTCTCCTCGCGGACGCAAGAAGATAGTTTCAGGAGTGAAGTGCCGGCACAAATATAAAAGGCCGTGACATTGGTTATGCTCCAGCCGCCAACTCCTGCGAGGGAGCTAACAACGTGGACGCATGCACCATCACGGCCCTTGATGTAACCACTGCTTTCGCAGTTCCAAACCCCAACGGCTCCTCGCAGAGTCCGTCGGTTTTTTCGGGTCTGGTCGCTCTTCAGGTTGCCCTGCCGAGCGGATCACCCAGCCTACTTCGGTCTGACTAAATTTTAATTTGAGTCAAACCTTTCAGCCGTCGACGGGGGGCAAGTTAAATGTTTATTAAAGAAATGTCAACGCCCCTTTTCGGTGCAATCCAACAAAAAAACAATCCGCAAGCGGAGTCTCCAATCTATTGAGCAACTTCATGTTGCAGCCGCGCATCTTCAATGTTCCTGCTTTTCCACAGCTTCTTCCACAATGGGAAATATGACGGTGCGGTGGAAAACGAACATAGAATGCATCTTGACGCGAGCTTGTAACTGAAGCATCTTGAGCAAGGCGGAACTCTGAATGTTAGCGTTGGTGGCCTACGTCGACGGCGGCTCACTGGGCAATCCCGGGCCAGCCGGCATTGGGGTGATTATCGACGGTGCCAATAGCGGCACGATCCGCATCGCCAAGCCTATTGGAAGGCAGGACAACAACGTCGCCGAATATCTTGCCCTGCTGGAAGCGTTACAGTGTGCTGTTGCTCTCAAAGCCAGGAAATTGCACGTTTACTCGGACTCCGAAGTTGTCGTTCGGCAGATGCAGGGCGAATACACGTGCCGCAGCCCGCGCCTTTACTCGCTGAATTGGATCTGCCGCAAACTGGCTCGTTCCCTGCACTTCTCGATCTCCCACATACACCGTGAGCACAACGCTGAAGCCAATCGCCTGGCCAGCTCGGCGGTACGCAAACGGTTGGTGCTCAAGCCAACAAGATAAAAATGTTGGCCAGAAGCTCTACTTCACAAACGTCAGTCCATGGGGCACCAAAGTACGGAAAACGTAAGCGTACAAGGTGACGATGACTCCTACAATTGCGCCGAGCGCAACCGAGTGCCACATCACAAAACGAAAGATGATACCTTCATTGCCGACTTGTTCCGTGGCCGCGGTTGCAATGGTAATCGACTGCGCATCTACCATTTTGCCCATCACGCCTCCGGCGCTGTTGGCGGCGCACATCAGAACCGGATCGATGCCGAGTTGCTGCGACGTAATTCGCTGCAAACTTCCGAACAGCGCGTTGGATGAGGTGTCACTGCCGGTGAGGGCGACGCCAAGCCAGCCAAGAAACGTACCAAAGAACGGATAGAGCCAGCCGGTGCGCGTGAAAGCCAATCCCAGCACCGCATCCAGTCCCGCGTAGCGCGTGACGAATCCGAGTCCCAACATGAAAGAGATAGCAATTACTGCCAACCGCATGCGCACCAGAGTGCGCCAAAAAACTTTGATTAAGCGAGGCGGGCTGAGACCGAGAGATAAACCGGCGACGATAGCTGCAAAGAAACAGCCGGTTCCGGTCGCCGAGAGCCAGTTGAAGTCATACCTGGCGCTTTCCGCAGTAGGCTTGTCGACCACGGGCGCAGCGCGATAAACCGCGTTGTGCAACAAGGGCACATCCCAGCCGGGAGGGCCGGGGCGCGGCTTTCCATCCGCCAGCCGGACTCTAAATGCAGGCGTGGTGGCTTGATTCATGATCAGTTTGATTGATGGAAGGCCCCAGAGAAGGACAAACAGTGACAGAATGCCAAACGGCATCCACGCCTTGAGGACTTGGCCAGCCGTGTAGGATCGGGGTTTGAGGTAACGGTCAAATTTGTCTGCGGCCCACTCACCCCCAAACTGATCCGCGATTCGTCCCTTGATTGGCGGAAGCGGAGCTGCTCGCTCATCGTAATCAAAGCGCCAGATTTTTCGGGGTCTCCAGAGACGAAGAAAAATAATGGTCGTGACAATCGAGACCACGCCTCCCATGATGTCCACCAAGTTGCTGTCCACATGGTTCGACCAGAAGAACTGCGTCAGTGCAAAGGAAAAACCGACTACGAGTATGGCGGGGAGCACTTCAAAGGTTTCACGCCAACCAACCATCGTTCGAACCAGCCAAAAAGGCACGATCACGGCTGTTAAAGGCAGGATTCGGCCAATCATGGCATTCAGATCTGATTCCGGAAGGGACGTAACCGCCGCGAGCGTATGGATGGGAGTGCCAATCGCCCCCAAGCAACTGGCGCGGTATTAGCAATCAAGTTCAACGCAGCCGCATGAAAGGGTTTGAAACCAAGTCCGATCATGAATGCGCCAGCGATGGCGACCGGAGCACCGAATCCGGCTGCGCCTTCAATAAATGCTCCAAAACAAAATGCCACCAGCAAAACCTGCAGGCGGCGGTCGGCAGTGATACCGGCAACGGATTCCTTCATGATTTCGAATTGGCCGGTTTCAACGGAGATGTCATAGAGGTAGACGGCCGCCAGCACGATCCACGCTATCTTTAGCAATCCAAACGCAACACCGTACGCGAAGCTCATGGCAGCGAGGGCGATCGGCATCCTGAAAAAGGCAACCGCCACCAGGATTGCGGTCAGAGCTCCAGCACTCGCGCACCAATGCGGCTTTATCTTTAAACCGGCGAGCAAGCCAAACAGCACAAGAATGGGAAGGGCCGCTACTAGCGTAGAGAGCCACCAGTGGCCCAGCGGATCATAGACCTGAGTCCAGTGCATGGTTCTTCTGGGCACGAATGATAACAGGCGCGCCGCGAAAGGGGGACGCACCCTAGCAGAGGCGCACTGCCCTAGCGCCGACCCCAAGCTCCCCGAATTTCTTGAGCCCATAGCTGAGTTGTCCGCCAAGGATGGGGTCCGGGTGTGGGGGACCGATGCCTGGGCCTTTGCCAAAAAGCTTCTATATTTTTTCTCATGGCCGACGTAGCCGGAGACATGCCACCTCTAGCTTGATTCGGTGCAGCTCACGGCGGCTCATTGTTACCTCTCTAGTAAATAATTGCAGTCCGTTCCAAAGTGCGATACAGTTAGACTGCCTATTGAGTTCCCCCCTCTCGCTTGCCTACGAGCGAAAGCCCCCACTCAAACTTTGACCCAAAGGACAAGCTATGAAGCGCTGCGCTGCTTCTCCCGCTCTTGTTCGTGTCTGGAACGGCTTTGCAGGGGAATTGGACCGAATCACAATCCCCAGGTTCGGATTGTGGAAGACACAGCGAGTTGGGTTGAGCGCACCATCGCGGATGCACCACTCCTCCAAGGAAACATGGTGGTCAGGTACACGATTTCCTAAGCTGAAGCAGGGCTTTTGCCCCGCAAGACCATGAAAACGCATTACGAAACTCTGGGTATCTCAAAAGAAGCAAGCGCGGAGCGGATCAAACGCTCTTACCGCACTCTCGTGAAAATTTATCATCCGGACAAGTTCGCAAGCGGGTCTGAGGCGCAGGCTGAAGCGGAGAAGCAAATGAGAGACATCAACGTCGCCTATGCGGTGCTCTCCAAGCCGCTCAGTCGGGCAAGCTACGACGCAAAACTCAGTGAGCTTTCATTCCGTCACCCAGAAGCGGAGCCGGAGCACTGTGCTAAGTGCGGGAAGCCAACTGGATATTGGCATTCGCTTAGAAACATGGCGCTGTGCCCGGTGTGCACCCGTTAAGTCTTCGATCCGTTGTTCTTCGCAGCCGATAGTCCTTACACGATGAATGCGGGAGTAGACCCTGGCATCATCTCGGGACAACCGGCGCACTTGGGGAGCAAGGTTCGGTTGCGCGATCTGGAGACGGGCGCTTATTTCCAGGATGGTTGGAAGGTTAGCCGTAACCTGAACCTCGGACTGCGCCCGATACTGCACCAAGTCATCAGGGGCGCTTGGCGTCATTACCGCGTTCCAATTGCGCTGTTCGTCTGATTAGACGAGAGGCCGAGCAAATTGTAATCCACACAGATTCCAGCCATCTACAGGGGTGACCCGAATCACGCGCGCCCGCAGCATTCGTATCGTTTTTCGAAATTTCACATTCCTTAGAACGGGTGCAGAAGGCATTTCCAGCGATACCTGCGACCTGCGCCGCAATGGTTTGCGAATCGCCAGCAGCGCTCCTCCAGCACTCTCGTTGAGCAAGGTGCAGAGTTCCAGGAATTCTCTACCTTGCCCATTGACCCCGCGTACAAAGACGGGGATAGCAAGGGAGAGCCGTGCCCAACGGCGGCGTTCCGGAACTGGTTGAGTTGCTGCGGATGGCCCTCGCCTCCAGCGCATACGCAATCATAGCCGGACGGAGGATAATCCGGGCAGGCGGGGTTACCACCGATGACACTATGGTTCGGTAGTCAAGAAGACGTGGTGCCAGGAAGATGCACGCAGATGACTCACCGAACGGGATCCTCCGCGATGTACGAGAAATCAGGCGTCTGCCATTCTTTCTGGCTGGCGAGTTTGTGTGTTGGAAATACTTTGCGAAGCCAACACACAAGATGCCTCCCTACGCCCAAATGCTCTTGCCCGCAGGTTTTGTGTTGGATCTGCTTGATTTCCGGCTTTTCGGGGGCATGAACTACCTTGGGAGGCTGGATGCGTCGTGTCTCCGGCTGCACTGGGCTTCTCAGCGGTCGCTTCTGCGGCACGACCGCGGGCTTTAACGTGACATACCGCACGGTCACATCTTCAGCGATGTAATCGACGTCGCGCCAGACCCGAAGCCGCTGCGACGTGGTTCTGGCAGCTTTCGTCTTCGCTGGCGTTGCAACTGGCGCGGTCTGAGGCTTGGACGTGCTGTTCGCCGCCAGCTTCGCTGGTGCAAAAGGCACCTGCTGCTCAATCGCATTCGATTCCGGTAGCGCAGAAGTTGATACTGGAGAAACCGGGCCGCGATGAGTGTAGGCAATCCAGCCGGCCATGGCCAGGACGATGACCGCTGCTGCCGGTTTCCACCGACGCTGATGCAGGAGCTGATGCAAGAGAAGACGCTTGGCATCCCGCGTGATCATTGCCGCTATCCCGGCCGACCATCTGAACACCGACAACTCACCGCCTTGCGCCTCGGCTTCGGGTGCGACCGAGTGAGCTTGCTCCTTTCCCACTTCTGCGGCCAAGGCCTGTTCCGGTTCAAACTGAGCAGCATGGGATATCGCTTCGGCGACCAATCCGGCCATCAATTGATAGGTGCGCACCTCGCGGTCCTGGAAGCCGTGTGCGTCGGTAAAAAGGATCTCCATCGCTCCGACCACGGCCCGACCACGACAAATCGGCACGATGAGGAGGGCATTAGCGCCGAACTGCCGGCAGATCGCGGCTTCAATCCGCATATCGGTCTGGGCATTCTCGACACGCAGGATCTCGCCATTCGCGCGTGAGACGCAGAGCGCGGCTTTTACATATCGTCCTATGTAAGTGGCAGCACCTCCACTTCCGGCGCGGTAAACCAAATTATCTCCTTCTAGCAGACCGATGGCGACTCCGCTGGCGTTTGCGACATTTCGCGCCTGATCCGCGATCAGAGCCATGGCCCCATCCACGTCGACATCGTCCGTCGCAATCGACCGCTGGGCTCCGACAATGGCGGAGAGTGACTGAATATAATCAACAGGGATCACTTCTTTGGGCTGCTCGCCGATGGCGGACGTAGGCGGCAGATCGACGGTTGGAGGCGTCGCCTTCTGGCTGTCCAAATATTCCTGTGCCAGAGATGCCCTGGCCAAGAGATTCTGGAACGATTCCCGATCGAGCGTGAAATGGGTATTCATGCCCGTAGCCTGCTAATTCCGCAGCTACGCTCCGTGGGTGGCTTCGGGGTCAGCCGATTCTGCGCCTTTCCAGAAAGAGAAGTCAAGATTGTGCAAACCTGTTTCATACCACAATGGAAATGTCCCCGTGTTCTCCACAATAGAAATGTCCCTGCTTACGATGCAGGAGAGAAAGGCGGGGTTTTCACATTCGGCCAGCCCCGCCTCCGAGGATCATCGGCGGTGACGCCTGGCTGCCGCAGGATTTGGTTTCAGGAATGGGGGCGAGGGGGAACGCGACAGGCCCAGCTGGAGCAGGCGCAAAGCAAAAGGATCAACTGAGTATTGCAACGAATTGGAACGTGATTGCCCGAAACGAGCGCGTTAAGTGATTGAAAAGATGGTGGAGCTAGTCGGGATCGAACCGACGACCTCATCGTTGCGAACGATGCGCTCTCCCAGCTGAGCTATAGCCCCGCTTGATGGACGCTTCCGGGCGATGATGCAATTTTATCAGTTTTCTAGTTAAGACCAAGGTGGTAATCAGGCCCGCTTCCGGTGTTATCGGAATTGTGCAAACGCTTTTCTCAATGCCCATACTGCGCGCGATAGATGGTCGCCCGCGGCTGGCCGGGGACGTGGATCACAGCAAGCGAAGCGATCTTAGCCTTATTCACCTGCACTGAAACTGGATCGCCTTCGAAAGCGATGACAAAATCCGTATACCGTTCGGGGTTAGCGAGAGCGCGCTCCCACAAGCCTTCGGGGTCGGACGGCTGTTTCCAGACTCGATGATTGCCTTCGTTGATCACGCGCCTCAGCGGGATGCCCGCATCTTGTAGCGCGCCCACGTGGTCGCCCAAGTACATGAGCAGAGTAGAACCTTGGGGAAGCGCCTTCAAGTAGGCCGCCAATTCCCTCTCCAACGCAATTCGTGTACGCGAATTCGCCCAGGCTTCCTGGAAGCAGATCGGGTCTCGCCAAATCGAGGCATAGCTCACGAGCATGAAGCCTAGAGGCGCAATCGCCGCCACGAGCTGAAGATTTCGGGTGCGCGCCACCTTCATCGCAAAGATAACCGCTAACGGCACGAAGACCGCGAATGCAGGAAGCAGCTCCAGGCCATAGCGAACGTTATAGTGTGAGCCAGGCCACCATACTGGCAGAAAGATCGGGACGCCACCATAGGCAATTGAAAGCATGTAAAACGGCAGCGGAATCCAGAGAAGAAGCGCGGGTACGCAGTTGCAGAGTCGGGAATGCGATTTCGCGGTGCACGCGACGGCTGTCCCAAGAAGCGCGAAGAGCCGCCATATTCTCCCCCAGTTCCCTGCTGCTAGGTTCAGCTCTGCCGACTTTAAAAAATAGCTTGCGGCAACCACGATGTTGCCTGCTCCCGGATGGGCGGGCGCACCCGGAGCGGAAGTTTTTTGCTCGATCGCCTTTGCCGAGTATGGTCCGTTGGCAAATTCCAGCGGATTACGGTAGATGGCCGCGTTGTACGCCAGCCACAAGGTTGGCGCTGCGACAGCGAGCAAAACAAACTTGGCCAGAGAGCGATTGCTCGTCCCGTGCCTGCGTCTAGTGACGAGTGCGAGAATACAAAGGACGCCTGCTAAGAACCATCCGTCGTATCGTGTGAGGCAAGCTCCGGCGAGACACAACGCGCACTTAATCAGAGAGCTACGGCGCAGTTCGATGGCATTCGCCGCGCAGAGGAAATCGTTGAAATACACTAAAGCCCAGATGAACAGAGCGAGATAGATCGGCTCGGTCATCGCTGTGGTCTGGAGGTAAATCAAGTTTGGATTGGCCGCGTAGACCAAGACCGCACCCCACGGCGCAAGTCGCGCGAATTGAGCGGGCTCTGTTTCGAGCACGCTTCGCGTCAGCTTGAAAATTCCGACTACACCGAAGACATACGCGATCATGGATGGAATCGAGCCGCCAACGCCGGTTCGCCACAGCCAGTCAGAGATCAAAAGCGGAATCATTACAAGGTGCGGAAGCGGCAGCCAGACAGTTCCCAGTTGCAGCAATCCAGGCGTGCGGGAATCGAACACACGGCGCGCGATATTGATGTGCGCGACGGCATCACCGTAGAGCAGCAGCTCGCCGTGGCTGAAGTAGTAGAAGAATGCGGCGACTGAGATTACGCCTGAAAGCAGGGCCACGAGCGCAGTTTCGCGGTCACAGCGGCGGTGGGTCATTTGGGAACGCGTACGGAGTAAATGAGAGACTGGCAAGCGTGAGGATTGTAAACGACAGTCCGCGAGCACGCGGTAAATTGGTTGCTAAATCGCTGGACAGGTTGCGCCGCAACTTGGTGGTACTTGGCAACCGCAGTCTGGTTTAGCTCCTCACAGCGGCAGCGGTGTTGGACTTTCCCTGGCTGCGCTCTTAAAGCGCTTGTCCTGCCGGCAGTGGCGCCAAACCCTCCCAAGCGGACGCGAGATCGGTGCGGGAAAACCCATTCGAAACTCTGTCCTCAGTTGCGTACCGATAGAGAGCCACGCAGAACACTCGTTCCGTGGTAAACACAATGACAGCAAGGAGCAACCAATAACTCAGCAGCAGGGTGGCAGCAAAACCGAAGGTCTGTCCCAAGTATCCTGCTATGAAGATCAGCGCAACACCAGGCACAGCCAAGACAACGAACAGCAATGGAAAACTGAATCCAGCCACAATTACTTCGCCCCATTTTCTCTTGAGGATGGCTGCTGAACGGTAGAGCGCTTCGCCTGGCCTAACATCTTCCAACGCTAACAACGGCATTACAAAATAGGTTGCTAACCGCCAGATATACCCAAGTGCACCTGCGATCCAAGCTTCAATTTCACTTCGCTCACGGATCATTTTGAGCAGAACGCCTACCGTCGCGGCAAGAAGAGCCCACTGAAGGACTGAATATCTCCTGGCCCATGCGATCTGCAGACCGTCATCTAAAGTCGCATGTCCGCCGGCCATGCGGTCAAGGACTATGCTTGCGAAGGCAACGTTGAAATACACGATGACGCAATAATTAGCCACGTAGAACAGCAAGAGGAGCAGCCAAACATACTCGGCTCGGCGACGCTGGGCGCTGCCGTCGCCACTCCCTAACAGGAGATCTGCTTCAAGCATAAGGCGCTGCACGGCACTCGCGGAGACCTGTGCAGGCAGGGGAGCGAATTCACTTGTGCGGATCGGAATGTCGAAAACGAGAGCACCCCCCGCTAGGACGATTGTCGAAACCAGAAAACAGAAGATACAAGAAATGACCGGGAGGACGACTAGAGGTCCATAAGATCTGATGACAACGAAACTCTGGCGCATAAAGACCCACGTATTGGCGATCCTTGTGAGGACCAGCGCCATCAGCGTTATCATCGCGTCTTAACTTCCTCCTGTCCTCGCTCTTAATAAAGGCAGCAAAAGAGCATCAGGTATTTTGCGGCACGCCAAACGACTGACTGGATCCGGCCAAGCGGCCTTGGCTAGGGCGAAAGGTATCACAGTTCAGCAGAATCAGAATGGGGTGAGCAGGTATTTCCCTAATTTCGATAGCGGCAACTTAGGACACTAGCGGGCCAGCAGACAGTTGGCCGGTCAGGGCAAGCTCACTTTGGCCCACTCAGGTATTTATCCAGCAGCAGCCCGAGCCGTTTCCGCGCAGCCGCCGGAATTGCCTTTCGATCAGTTTGAATGGCGTGGGCCAGCGCCGATCCGCACTTACAGCTTCGGGTTTTGGGCATCGCTGCGACCGTCTCGCGGACCATGGCGCAGGCGTTTTCGGCATTTTTCACCAGCACGGATACGACCTGGTCCACGGTCACGGAGTCGTGTCCCGGGTGCCAGCAGTCATAGTCGGTAACCATGGCCGCGGTCGAGTAACAAATTTCGGCTTCGCGCGCCA
>QIAB01000134.1:5190-5659 GCA_003225455.1 Acidobacteriota bacterium | reverse complement strand
CTGGATATTCTCCCTGGCTCGATCAACTACAAGTCCGACTGGATTCGCAACGACGGACGAAACGGTTTTGTCAGGGTGCCTCTGAGTGTGCCCCGTGACACATTCGGGGAGGCGCTCGCGGTAGCCGATTTCGACAATGACGGGGCTCCGGACATTCTGATCGGCCCGGCCGTCGGCTTTCTTCCCTTTTTGCGCCTTTATCACAATGACGGGGCGGGCCATTTCCAGGAGGCGCAGATCAGCCTGCCCCAGGCGATGACTCTGCCCCAAGCGATGACTCGGGCCGCGGGCTGGGCGGACGTGGATGGCGACGGTTCTTTGGACCTCTGGCTCGTGCAGAGTCCGTCCTCCGCGGTAGTCACGAACACACTAGTTGTCCTGCGCCAGACGCCGGGCCGGTTCACAGAGACGTTTCGCCTGAATTTCCCGACGTTCTTTTCCGGCCGGGCGGCCACGAATCTGGCCTGGG
>QIAB01000134.1:0-5177 GCA_003225455.1 Acidobacteriota bacterium | reverse complement strand
TCGTTCCGCCACAACCCGGCGCCGAGCCGACCAACTACACGACCATTTATCACAACGACGGCACGGGCCGGTTTACGACCACCGGCCTCGCCGCGTCCGTGGAGCGCGGTCAATTGTTGCCGGCAGCCGCAGACTTCGACGACGATGGCGCGATGGATTTGCTCTACCAGGGCTCCTTGCTGGTTCCCCTGCGAAATCAGGCGCGCGCGCTCAACACTCTTCCGGACACGCCAGAGGGCCTGCACGCATTCGTGGCTGGCAACCGGGTCACGCTTTTGTGGAACGAGGCGGACGACGGCAACCAGACCGCGGCGCTGACTTACAACGTGCGCATCGGGACCGCCCCGGGCCGAAACGACGTGGTTGCGTCGATGTCCACCACCAACGGTGTGCGAATGGTCCCCGCGCCCGGCAACGCCGGTTTCAATACGTGGATGTCGCTCGAATTGCCGCTCGATCAACTCAACGTTGAGACGCTCTACTGGTCGGTGCAGGCTGTGGACGCGAGCTTTCAAGGCGGGCCGTTCGCGGCGGAACAAACTTTCTTCGTCAACCCTCCGGGCAACACGCCGCCGTCGCTCCTCGGGATCAGCGACGTTTCGTTCCCTGAAAACACGACCACCAATATCACCTTCTACGTTCGTGACGACCGTACGCCGCAGAGCGGCTTGCGCGTGCTGGCCGCTTCATCCCATCCGGGTCTTCTTCCCCAAAGCGGCGTGCGCTTGTCCGACTTTGCTGTCACGGACCAGGGATTGCGCGTCAGGCTCGGCCTGAGCCCGCTGACGAATCAGTTCGGAGAAACCGTCATCACCCTTACCGCTACGGACCGCGGCGGCCTTTCGACGAGCCGCTTCTTCGTGGCCTCGGTGATGCCAGTCAACGCTCCACCCGTGGCGGCTGCCTCCCTCGCGCTCAACGCAGTCGGCGGGGGTCAATTCGCGATCGAACTACCGGCCACCTGGTGGCTTGAAATGTCGAGCGACTTGAAAAACTGGAGCGAGTATTCCGCGCCGCAATCCACGACCCAGACCCCGACAAGCGAGGTCTTCTGCATTCGCGTGACGCCATCGGCCGGAAATCAGTTCTTCCGGGCGCGGCGAGCGGATGAGTAGAGGCGCATCTTGACACTCCCACCGGAGCGCGGATCTCCGAGCCGCAGAATCCTCGAACCCTCCGCAGCGCAGCGGGTCGCAGACCCGCGTGCCGCGGAACGCGGCTCTGTGAGCCGCAGCAGGCTGGCCGCACGTGCTCGTTACCACAGGCCCAAACACGCAAGTTCCCGCGCGGCCCGCTGCGGGTCGCAGACCCGCGCTCCGCTTTCCGCGGTCCCGCGGTCGGTGGGAGTATCAAGATGCGCCGCAGCAGCCAGCGAAGCTGGCGAGTTCGTGGGTGAAAGTCCCACCCGTCGAATTGGACGGTTCACGACGGAACGGTCCGGTGCCTGTCCCGCCGCGAGGCGTGGAGGGGAGAGCAGTCCGGACACAGAACTGATGGGCCTGAATGAAGATGAACCACAGCGAATGAGCCTCGTCATGATAAAATACCGGAGTCGCCGAGTCCCTGGCGCATGGACGAAGGCCGATGTCTGCAGGCTGGATAACCGTCAGCGTTTGCAGTCTCCGGCGGGGTCGGCGTGGCAGGCACGTCAGGAAGAGGAGCCAGATAAGTTGGGAGATCTGAGCCGATGAATCAGGAACAACCCAGGATTCAATCCGCTGCTCAAGCCAGCAGGACTGGCCAGAGGGCGAGTGTCGGTCCAGAAGTCGGAGGAGTTCATAGTAGCGGGGATTCAAGCCGGGTCGATCTCCACGCCCTCGGTGCGGAGACGCGGGCCTGGCTCAAAGCCCTGGGAAGGGACTCTGCTTGTATGCAAGCGTGGCAGCGGAGCAAAGGACCGGGAGATGGTACCGCGAAAGCGGGAATAATAAGCCCAGAAAAGGTTCGCAAACTCCAACGCACGCTCTATCGCAAAGCCAAAGCCGAACCGAGATATCGGTTTTGGAGTCTCTACGGAGACATCCTGCGCAGGGACCTCTTAGAGCATGCGCTCGAAAGGGTCGCTGCGAACAAAGGGGGGCCAGGGGTCGATGGGCAAAGTCTTGAAGGCATCCTGGTCAACTCGGAAAGCCGGAAGCGGTGGCTGGACACATTGCAAGAGGAACTGAAGACTAAGCGGTATCGGCCTAGCCCGGTGCTGCGGGTATTCATTCCGAAAAGCGATGGTGGCCAAAGGCCATTGGGGATACCGACCGTCAAAGACCGGGTGGTAGAGATGGCAGCGACGTTGGTGCTGATGCCGATATTCGAGGCGGACTTCCATCCGCGCAGTTTCGGTTTTCGGCCACGACGCAACGCCCATCAAGCCATCGAGGAGATCGTGCGCGCCCTGCGCAGCGGACGTACCGAAGTACTGGATGCAGACCTGTCGAAATATTTGGATCCATATTCATACTACACTTTTGCTGCTGAAGGTTGGGCAAAAAGCTCTGGCTGATTGTCCAAAACGCGGATTCGCAAACCCTTCTGCTTGCCACGACTCACGTGGACCACAGAGAGCTCTCCGCGCTTTACACGTTGCATGATCGTTTGACGTGAGACCCCAAGAATGCGCATGGCTTGGGGCATGGCAACGTAACCTGGTGGCACCTCAGGAACGATCAACTCTTTGAGTTCTTTGGTCATTCGAATACGCCAGGGAGCGCCGGGAGTGACTTGCTCGCCTCCGATAAATCCGTCATTGAGCCAACGGAGCAGAGTCGAGGCTGCAACACCCAACTGCGTTGCGGCGCCTTCGACGCTGAACAACTCGCCTTCCGCAGGCTGGGTTGGCGCTTGATAGCATGGGATTTTCCAGTGGCTGCGAAGGCTGGCCACGCGATTAGCGGTGAAGTTTTCACCTCGAGCGGTTTTCCTTCCTTGACGATTGAGCACGCCGGCAATGACGGTGTCGGGATGATGCACGGCTAAGCGGCGCATCAGCTCGATGGTCTCTTCCTCAGTTCGGATCGGAGCCGTTCTGGGGACTCTCCAAATCACGTCGAGTTCGGACACGGCGGTGGTCTTCCATTGCAGGACCAAATGCGCTTTGCCCTCCGCGGGCAGCACATTGATTTTAACTTCCTCCAGCAAACTGCGCAGAAGTTCCTTTCGATCCCGATCCGTCGTTGTCGGCGCGTCCCAAACCCGCTTCAAATCGCTCCCCAAGGCGCGGATCTGTTCGCGTTGCGCGTCCGTGAGCTCCAGCCGCTGCTCCTGTTCTTTGCGCGCCAGTTCGTCTTCGGCGGCTTTTTGGTCGTGAAGCTTTTTCTCCCATTCGGTTTCGAGGGTGCGAGCCACCAAGCGGTTTTCGGGCTCCACGGCACGGTACCGGCGCTCGGCTCGCTCCGCTTCATAACCAGCTCGCTCGACCTGCAGTCGGAATTGTTTGAGGGCGGCCTGGTCTTGAGCCTCACCGAGGCTCTGAGCGGTAATAGCTGCCTCCAGTCCTGCCGGAGAGATTGCGTCCAGAAAAGTTTCGACCACTGCCTTGTCAACTCGAACTCCTCCGACGCGCAAGCACCAAATGCCTCGACCGTTGAACGCTTGGCTGTTGGCACAATAATACCCAGGCGTGGAGTTCTTGCCTTGGTAGTAGACCCGCAAGCGGCGCCCACAGCGGCCGCAGGTGGCCAATCCTTGCAGCAGCGCGGATCCCTCCCGAAGGGCACCCGCCGCTTCCTGAGGACCGGGATGACAGTTGCTGGCTAAACGCGTTTGATTCATTTCAAAGGTGGCCCAGTCGATAAAGCCAGGGTGATGATTGGGGATTAAAACCGCCCATTGATCCTGCGGCAGAAGGCGCACTCGTTTGCGGAGGCGTCCGGTTTCATCGACGTAGCGTTCACAGCGGCTTTTACCATACGCATACGCCCCTGCATAGACGGGGTTGCTCAACACGTTGTGGATGGCGATGTAGGTGGGCTTGAGCCAAAGAATCTGCCCACTGGGACACTCGTGCGGAAACAACAAACCTTCGGATTGAAACCAAAGCCACACCTGACGAGCCGAGCTCAACTCGGAAAACTTCTCGAACACCGTTCGGATCGCGCCCGTGACCGCTTGATCGGGATGGAAGATCACTTGGCCCTCGCCTTCGCCCCAGAGCAGTCCTACCGGCAAACCACGCCGGAGTTCTCCCCGTTTGGCTTTATTGCGAATGGCTCCGTTCAAACGCATGCGCAAGACATGTAACTCGGCTTCGGCCATGGTGCCCTTGAGTCCCAGCAAGAGCCGGTCATTGAACAAACCCGGATGATAGAGTCCGTCGATATCGCCGATGAGAGTGTCGGTGACGCCGCACAGGTCCAGCAACCGGTACCACTCGGCGTTGTTGCGCGCCACTCGCGATGCTTCGCGGCAGAGGAGGATGCCCACCTGGCCCATCGCGACTTCATTGGTCATTTGGGCGAAGCCATGGCGAAGGATCACGCCCGAGGCGGTGTGCGCCAAATCCTCATCGATAACTTTGATTTGGGTTTTCGACCAGCCCAGTTGGACGGCCCGCTCGTTCAACTGGTATTGGAGGTCAGTGGACTCGCGGTTCACCAGCACTTGCGTGGGCGAGGATTGGCGGATGTACACGTAAGCAGAGCGTCGCAGATGGGTGTCTTGAATCTTAGAATTATCACTCATGGTTTTGAGTCGGCGTTGAGGGTGGAGGAGGCGTTGAGGGAGGAGCCTGGACCAGCTTGAGAATGAGCTGAGCCAGGTGGCTGACGAGACTGCTCCGCTGCTGAGGCGTGAGCTGTTGATAGACCGGTGGAGTTCGGTGAGGTTCTGCACTCCACAGCTCCAGTTGCGGCCGTTGCATGTTGGCTCTCCTGGGTTGGCGAGTTTTGTTTTGTGGTCGGACCGGCTTCGATCCGACGCAGCAAACAGTCAACACGCTGGCGCAGGCGTAACAAGTCCGATGCCGAAGCGACTGTGGAGCAGGGCGCCCCAGAACTCTGCGGCGTCGCGACATAGTCGGTCCAGGCAACGGGAATGTAAGAGCGGCTGCCGTCAGGCAGGACGAGGAGGAAATGCGGTTTTCCTCGATGCCGCAACTTCGCGAACACTTCGAGCACCTTGCCTTCGAGGGCATGGTGCGGGCGGGTCACCCGGACCTTGTCCGGGAGGTCTCGGAGGTGGGTAGT
>QIAB01000133.1 GCA_003225455.1 Acidobacteriota bacterium | reverse complement strand
AGGCCGAAATGACAACCCCTCCTCCCCCGACAACGTGTCCCTGACTGGCTTCAGCCAACCAGGCGCGATACGTTCCGTTCTCCAGTGCGGAACGGAAATAGTTCTCTGACACTCTTGCCATTGCGTCCAGGCTGGCACTGTCTCGCTCTCCCATCGCCTCAAACATTGAACGGCGGTGACCCAGAATGTGATTTAGATCTCGCGCAGTTGCTTGCCGTATGAAAATCTCGCTCATATCAGCAATTGATTGTAGGAAGCAAAATGGTTCTCTCCAAGAGCCATTTTTGGCATAATTGGTAGCTCCATTTAGCCGCCTGTCAATGAAGCGTGCTCCTAATGTCGCAGTGGCCGGCATCGCAATCGATTGCGGCAGCCCGCAACCGCTGGTTGAGCAGCTTTACGGTAGCCTGCGCGAGGCGATCCTATCTGGACAGTTGCGGCCCGGCGCTCGGCTGCCAGCCACCAGAGTGCTCGCTCAAGAAATCGGCGTGTCACGCAACACCGCCGTTTCAGCATTCGAGCAGCTAGCAATGGAGGGTTATCTGAACGCACGAATTGGTTCCGGCACCCGCGTCGCTTCGTCCTTGCCTGACGAATTGCTTAGCGTACGCGCCCACTGCGAACCGCGCTGCACCGTCAATTCGGGGATTCGACTCTCGCAACGCGGGCGCGATTTGGCAAGCTCTCCAGTGCGTATTTTAAGCGTGCCGGGCCGGCCCCGCCCTTTCGCATCGGGGCATCCGGATGTTACGGAATTTCCGCTAAACATCTGGTCGACATTGGCTGCACGACGATGGCGAAGCGGATCGCGCGATCTACTGACTTATGGCGATCCAGCGGGCTACCGGCCGTTGAGAGAAGCCATTGCCGATTATGTTCGTACAGCTCGCGCAGTGCGTTGCGAGACTGAGCAAATTGTGATTGTGAGCGGCTCACAGCAGGCCATCGATTTGCTTGCACGGTTGTTGCTCGATAGCGGCGATGTCGTTCTCGTCGAAGACCCCGGTTATCTCGGTGCTCGGTTTGCTTTTCGTGCAGCGGGTGCATGCGTCATTCCTCTGCCCGTTGATGACGAAGGAGCAGACATCAATGACGTTCGACACAATAGACGGCGAATTCGACTCGCCTTTGTCACACCCTCTCACCAGTATCCTCTCGGCGTCACGATGACATTGCAGCGCCGACTCGCTCTGCTGGAGTGGGCACGTCAGCAAGACGCATTCATTCTCGAAGACGATTACGACAGCGACTATCGTTATCGCGCCAGGCCTTTGCCCTCTCTGCAAGGCCTCGACAACGCGAGACGAGTGATTTACATGGGCAGCTTCAGCAAGACGATCTTACCCTCGCTACGACTCGGTTTCCTCGTGCTGCCGGGCAATCTGGTCGAGCCATTCCGACGAGCCCGCGCCGTGCTTGATGGACACTCCCCAACTCCTTACCAGGCTGTCCTCGCAGACTTTATAGTCGAGGGACATTTTGCGCGTCATATTCGCAGAATGCGCTCTCTCTACGAGGAACGCCAATCGGCGTTGGTGGAAGCAGTTCATCGTGACCTCAACGGTTTGCTAGAGGTGAGTCGGAGCGATGGAGGAATGCATCTGGTTGGTTGGCTTCCTCCCGGCATAAGTGACAGAGGCGCATCGCGTGTAGCCGAAACCCATGATGTCTACGCGTCGCCCTTGTCCGCCTGCGCTTTCGGCCGACTCAAGCGTGGTGGCCTGTTACTTGGCTTTGCCGCATTCTCACCGCGGCACATTCACGAGGGGGTCCGGCGTTTGGCTGCGGCATTGGAAGGAGCAAAAAAACGCAAGCCCCGGAACGCTCTTACAGTACAACCTTATTGACTGGTCGCAAACCCAGAACACTTGAGCAGGGGGCCAGAACGCACGTCAACTCACTTCCGATGAACGAGGATTCGAGGGGAACAACTGTGGTCGATGTTTAAGGGGGACCAAGCTCTGGAAAGTAGTTCGCGCGAAACTCTGCATTCAGGTCCGACCATCCCGAGCATGCAATCGAGCGAAGCAGGATGACGAACTCGCATACGAAACCATGTGACCATAATGAATTTCATTGAAGGAAGGAGATCTATTCGTGGGGCCAACTACGAATTCATTCAAAAGGTCGAAGCACTTTGGTTCCCTTATTTCCTGGTTGCTGTTTGCGGCATTGGGTACAGCCACGGCGCAAACCACCTCCAGTGCACCTCTAGAAAACCCGCGCGATCGAATCGTATTCGCGCATTCGCTTCCTAAGTCGGCTGGGAAAAATCTCAAAGTAACGCTCGTCGAGGTTAGATACGGACCTGGCGAGTCCTCGCCATCTCACAGTCACCCCTGTCCTGTTATAGGTTACGTCCTCGAAGGCTCCCTCCGCACGAAAGTGAAAGGCCAGCCAGAAAACATCTACAACGAAAGTTTCTACGAGTCTCCGAACGGCGTGCATGAAGTTTCTGCCAATGCCAGCCAAACGGAACCTGCCAAATTTATCGCTTATTTCGTTTGCGATCGCGACGTGCCGCTCAGTGTGGCGTCTGCCTCCAAGGAAGGAGAGCAGCCATGAGCGATATCGCTTCGGACGGGCGGAAAGCAGAATCGCAACAATCCGGCAAATTTGCAGGCCGCTTCGATTGGGAGCGATGGGGAATTCTCTATCTTCGCATCGCGCTCGGAGCCTCCTTTCTTTCCGGTATTGCCGATCGTTTTGGGCTCTACACCGGCAGAAATGTGGGTTATGGCAATTTCGCTGGTTTTGTGGCCTACACGGCCAAAGTCAACTCCTTCATGCCCGCGTGGACGATTCCCTTTCTTGCGTGGGCGGCCACGGCTGCGGAGTTCTCGTTCGGTCTCGCCCTCGTGTTAGGCATCTGGCTTCGTTGGGCGGCTCTTGGAAGTTCAGTTCTTCTTTTGTTATTTGCCGCAGCCATGGCGATCTCCTTTGGGATCAAGTCTCCGTTGGATTATTCGGTATTCTCCGCTTCGGCAGGGGCGCTCGTGCTGTCATTTCACGAGTTTCGCAAGCGGATCGGCTGAGGCAGGCGCACACCGCAAACATCCGCGGGAGGGGTCTTGTTTAAGGGCGTGGTTGTTTCGATCCATATTGCCGCAGACAAATCGTTGCCGATGCAGCAGCTTGCAGAAGCAAATGCCCTTGTCGGTCAGGGAATCGAGGGAGATCGGTACTTTTTGGGTATTGGCACGTACTCCCATTCGCGAGACGTAAGCCGCGAAATCACTCTCATTGAAATTGAGACAATTGAGGCGTTACAGAGAAGAGGCATTTTTCTAAATCCGGGGGACGCCCGGAGAAACGTTGCTACGCGCGGCGTTCCTCTCAACCACTTGGTCGGGCGCACCTTTCTTGTGGGGAAAGTATGCCTGCGGGGCACGAGGCTTTGTGAGCCCTGCGAATACCTTGCGACGATGACTCAGAAAGGCGTTCTGAAAGAATTAATTCACCGCGGCGGTTTGCGCGCGGACATTATCATTGGTGGAGCTATTCGTGTTGGCGATGCGGTCATGGAGAGCGAGTGAAAACCGGTCTTTGTTCCGGTTCTGACAATCGCGTTGCCCACCTATTTGACTTCAAGAAACGCCTCAAGCTCCGTGGGTGCTTCTGCGCCCCGGGGAACTGTCTTCGAGCTAACTCTTCCCGGGGCAAATGGAACTTCTTCAGTTCAGAAGGAATATTTCGAAGAGCATATTCGACTTACATCTCAACGTATTAGCGTCCACTCGCAAAAGACACTCTCTCGACTGCTTGAAGAAAACGGGATCGATCCTAACGGCGATGCGATCAGCCTCGTTTATGATCTGAATCCGGCAATGTTGACCGCGTCCGTCTCGGAGGGATCAAAACTTGTGCTGCCCACGATTTTGACTGATCTGCAGCAGGAGGATAATGAATTTCACCCACCACGAGTCCCATTCACCTTGATCGTTGATTCCAAGTTAAAGACTCAGCTTCAGGATGACCTGAACAATCTGCAACCTCGAGATTTCGACCGCCTCGTAACAAGGCAGGATCGCAAGCGAGTACAAAACTATCTCACTGGAATAGCGGACTACGCCCATCTTTTCACCGGACGGACTCTGCCCGCAAGTCGCCGGATGCTGAATCAGGTCCGAGCAGAAGTAAGCAAAGTTGTTTTTGTCTTTAGTGGAGCAAGGGCAGAGAAGACAAAACTCGCCCCGGATGACATCGAGCAGGTCCATGCGATTTTTTCCGACCTCGAGAACAAAGTGTCTGCCCTGAAAACTGGTAATGGAGACGTACTCGTAACCGTTAGGACATGGGACGGTCACCACACGAAGTTTCCGGTTTCTTGGTGTGTTATGTATGGATGAATGAGGAAGCTGTCGAGCGGTGTGGACCGTCATTTCCAACCTACAGCTCACCTACGTCCTTTCCATTGCCTGTCGCGGGTTATGTTTTTTGGGCGGCTGAAACTACACAGGGTAAGCGCGTATCAATGAAGAGATCAGTTTCGGTAACCCGGCCGGAAGCAGGAACTTTCCCAGCGGTGGATTTAACGATCAATCGAGAGAACTAAGGCCTTGAGCAAAGCAGCTCTTAAACGGGGGGTTCAGACAGTAGCTTTTCTGTTCGCTGCGTTTCAGGGTTTTCTGCCGAAGATGAGTCCTCCGGAAGAAGTAAGAGAGTTCGTCTGGAATCGGATTTGCTTCATTCTTGGCTTTGTTCGCTCTGTTCTTTATCGCAGGGCTTACAAAAAATGTCCCTGTGAACAAGCATCGAAAGGGCTGGATCGCTTCTTCTCTCGTGCTGGTACTACTTTCAATATGCGCCTTTGCATTGTACTTGAGAAATACGAACCGACTTACGTTCTCGTATCCGCCAGGTACAGAAAATACGCGACTCTATGTTGGTGGCTCTGTGCTAACCCAATATGCGGAGAACTGGTTGACTGAAAACCGTGGAGAAACCGTGGTTGACTTACTTTTCCGGTGCGGTGGTCTGCCTTTTCGGGAGAAGGTCTGGACCCGAGAATCGCTCGGCAAAGCTAAGGAGCTACTGACCTGGAACTACGTCGCCTGGGTCGTCTCATTGGCGAGTTCAATTTTCGTCCTGGCAGAAGGGCTCTTAGGACCAACAAGGACTTTGCGTGCGACTCAGGTCCAACTTCGCCCGAAAACCGGA
>QIAB01000195.1:2752-3241 GCA_003225455.1 Acidobacteriota bacterium | reverse complement strand
AAAACGGCAATACCTGAGGATGGCCCATTTTGAATAAGAGCATCGACGATGACGTACCAAAGAAGGCCGTCGGACAAGCGACCAAACTGTGAACGCCGAGCCTGCGAAGTAGAAATAGTAGAGATGCGGTGTCAGCGCTCAGGGCGAAAATGATCCAAGCTTGGAACGCCCCCTCCCTGGATAAACCGCTAAAACGAAAAAGCGCATAGAACAAAAACGTCCCGAAGTGATTATCACAGTAGACCAACGTGCCCTGTATGGGGAAAAACTGGGATGGGGAAAAAAAGTGTTCCCGGCCGAGGAGTGATCGATAGTCATGCTCGAGGATGCAATTGACAAGCCGCGCATCACCAAGATCCCCGGGAATATTCTGCCATCCGGAGAAGACGATGCTTTGAGCAGAATGAATCACCGCCAGAACAACCGTGAAGATGAACGCAGTCCATGGCAAAATGCGCGCCCATGCACCCTTCTGAGAAAACTCTAACA
>QIAB01000195.1:0-2599 GCA_003225455.1 Acidobacteriota bacterium | reverse complement strand
GTGCGGCGACAAACCCAAGCGAGTCGGCATATCTGATAGAGATAAGCTTCAATCCTCCAGAAGAAACCAGATTACCCAGGGTATCTTTGGTATAGCGGCGCTGATGTTTGACCTTGCTATCGAGGTTCGTCCACAAACAATCAAACGCTGGAACATAAATAAAAAGCTTACCACCGGGAGCCATTTTTTTGATAACTTCCGCAACCGCCCGCGAGTCATCTGTAATGTGTTCGAAAACATTAAGTGAAAATACGAAGTCCATCGACTCATTCTCAATGCCATTCAATTCCGTGTATGTCTCAAATCCGGCGTTTTGAAGCCGGCTGGCGAGACATTCGTCCGCCTCGACACAGGTAACTTCAAAACCTTCGCTGCGCACCAATCTGGAAAACGTCCCAATGCCTGCGCCAAAGTCGAGCAACCGGCGAGCCCCTCGCGCGTTTGAAACTACCAGGTCCTTCAGCAGAGCGTTGTAGTTCGTTGCGCTCTGTAAAGCGTCCAGAATATCGAGTCCTGTGTAGGATACACTGTCAGACTTCATGAGTTTAAAAATCGGTCAGATTGTATTTGAGAATTGCGTATATTGCGCGCACCGCATCTTCGAAACCAATTTTCTTCCCTTCTTCGTAGGTGCGACCACTATATGAAATCCCCACTTCGTAAATTCGATACCCTCTTTTCGCGAGCTTGGCTGTGATCTCCGGCTCGATCCCAAACCCATTCTCTTCCAGAGGCATATTCTTAATCACGTCTGCCTTAAACGCCTTGTAGCAAGTCTCCATGTCGGTAAGATTGACATTGGTTAGCATATTGGAAAGCAAGGTCAGACATTTATTAGCAATCATGTGCAAAAAATAGACCACTCTGTGAGGACGACCGCCCATGAACCCCGAGCCAAAAACGGCATCGGCTTTCCCCGCCAGTATCGGTTCCAGTAAAGCTGGATACTCCTGCGGGTCGTACTCAAGGTCGGCGTCCTGAATCACGACAAGTTCGCCTGTCGCAGCCTGAAGCCCGCTTCTCAAAGCTGCTCCCTTACCGTAGTTTTCTGGATGATAAATAATTTTGTCCACCCGATGCGCTAATGTCTCTTTCAACAAAGCAGCGGTCCCATCCGTCGAAAAATCATCGACGACTATAATCTCAACATCCTGGATCGGCGAGGCCCTGACTGCCTCTATCAGCGCCGCAATGGTGTTTCTTTCATTATAGCAAGGGATAACCACCGAGAGCTTCATTCGATTCGAGAAAACTAAATCGAAAGCTACTCTTACTGGTCCACACTTAAGGCAGTTCTCCTGCTCGTGGGTCCACCCTTCTGCACGGCGATGCGATCGTCGATAAAATCAACGAAGTTGAAGTTGCGGGTCCAATGTTCCATTACATAGGCTTTGGAAATGCAAGTTTCGCCAAAGAAGGAGGGATCAAGTACTCCGCCGCCGCCCACCGGGCTGTAGCAGTACCTTCCGTTGTCATAATCATTCAATGCGCTTTCGATGTCCTTGAACGCGCTTGCGGCACCGGCTTCATGCTCCGCAACGCGGCTCCGCGAGCGAAGCTCGGCGCAGCGTTCTATAAAATCGCGTGAACGCGTCGTGGCTACAAGGAGACCGCCCGGTTTCAAGATGCGTTGAAATTCGTCTAGCCATTTCCGATGTGCAGGTTCTGACAGATGTGAAAAGACGGAATAGCTGTAAATCAGATCGAATTTATTAGCGCGCAGAACGGTAGGCGGCAGCGGATTAACGGTAAAAAATCGACACCATTGATTGGTCTGTTTGCAAATTTGAATCATTTCGTCGTAACAGTCGATTCCAAATAAGTTTAAAGGTTCGACGTCCTTTAAGAAAAAACGAATAACGCGCCCCCATCCGCAACCGTAATCCAAAATATAACTGGAAGGATGGAGATGCTCACCTTGACGTTCGTATAGTTGCTTGAATAACTTGTAGGCAGTAAAGGCTTCACCGAGTGTCTTGTCCCCTGAAGCGCCCGTGAAGTTCACTTGTATCTCGCTTGACGGCAATGACGGAAGTATTTGACGAAGCTCTGCGCTGATCCGGAGACCTTCTGTGTTCGCCCAGAACCAGAAATCGTCATCTATGTCACGGAATATTTCATTGGGCGGAGCCGTTGCTGCAACTTGCCCGAGCAACGAAGCGAGGCGGGTGCTATTCGACTGTGTGGCCCGAGTGAGGCTCATATTTTCAATCATGGCTGCATTCGCGAGAACATAAGTCAATTAAGGTTGAGAGATCGGATTTAAGAGGATCCAGGTGGCTGATTCAGTCTTAACGCGATTACCCGCTTATAAGAAGCCCGATCTCGGAGGGCGCAAAGGCATCTCGTTCGGTGCCTTCCAAGCCTGAGGCAAAGTGCTCTCGTTTGTGTGTTTGCGGTTATCGATTGTTGTCCTCCGCTTTTTAATCTGCCTCACGGGAATCGAATTTTAGTTCGAGCAATGGCTTTCACAAGAAGTAAGTCTTTATTCTCTTGATCCTATGTTATAAACTGCCGGCGTCCGGATCGGCAAAAGGAGCCGAATTACTTTACGCGACTTCGAAAACTCGGAGCCGCGATGTCGTCGGGGAAAAGCAGA
>QIAB01000132.1 GCA_003225455.1 Acidobacteriota bacterium | reverse complement strand
TGAGGCCACTCCTACGGCGATCCAGATCGCACGATCGCGCTTCTTGCGATGGGTGGAGATGGGCGCGGGAATTCCTGCCTGGGCTCCAATTTCCGAAATCCAGCGCAGCTCGCGCGCTACATCGGCAGCACTCTGCCATCTTTCCTCAGGTTCCTTGGCCAGACACGTCTTCACCGCGTGCTCCAACGCGGGTGGCGACATCGGCTGGATTTTCGAGATCGGCTCCGGATCCTTTTCCAGAATGGCGGAGGCGACGCTAATCGTGCTTTTGCCTTCGAAAGCGCGCTTGCCGGTCACCATCTCGTACAGGACAGCTCCCAGCGCGAAAATGTCGCTGCGCGAATCGGCCTCTCGGCCTTGGCGCCATGTACTGCAGCGTCCCGAGAATCGTCCCTTGTGCCGTTACGGGAGCACCCGCTGTGGCAAGCATGGAGAAGCCGCTGGAACTCGGGAACACTGGAATGGCTTTCGCCAGACCGAAATCGAGCAGCTTGGCGCCCGACTTCGTCAGCATGATGTTGCCGGGTTTCAGATCGCGGTGAATAATGCCGTTGCGGTGGGCCTTGTCTAGCGCGTCCGCGATCTGGACGCCGGTCTTCAGCATCTGATCCGTGGACAGGGGACCCTTCAACAGCCGCTGAGCCAGCGACTCGCCATCGATGTATTCCATCACTAGGTAGTCGATCTCATCCTGGTGGCCAACGTCGTACAAGGTACAGATGTGCGGATGATTGATTGAGGAGATCGTCTTGGCCTCGCGCTCGAAGCGCTGCTTCAGCTCAGTGTCTTTGGAGAATCGCTCAGGCAGAACTTTGATTGCCACGGTACGTTCCAGCCGCGTATCACGAGCCCGGTAGACTTCACCCATGCCGCCGGCACCCAGCGGCGCGACGATCTCATACGGGCCTAGTTTCGAGCCGACCTTCAGAGCCATTTGGAAGTGGATTATAGCCCTCTTGGAACCAACGGAATTCCCCACCTTGACTTGCGGGAATTCAAGACTGATTCACGTCAAATGAGCTGCCTCGGTGCCTTGTGAAACGGGTTATCGGTCGGGAAGGAAGTTCCATAGCAACGGCTAGGTCGGCCTCTGAGGAGTCTGGTCGCACTCAATTCCGAGGTTTCTGGCGTTAACGCGCAACTCGGAAATAACAGTTGTTGGTCCGTCTCCGCCAACGTTCGTTATCCGGTTGGTAGTTTAGAATAGTAGTCAATGTCCAACGGAGTCAGCTTCGGTTCTTACGTCACCACAGAAAACGGCAAGAGAGTTGTCAAGGAACTCACTTTCGGCAATCCCACTCCGGAGGGTGTCGTCCTGACGACGCTCGACCACGCCGTCAACTGGATGCGGAAAAACTCAATTTGGCCGCTGACATTTGGCCTGGCTTGCTGTGCCATCGAAATGATGTCGATGGGCGCCTCGCGTTTCGATATCGCCCGTTTCGGCGCCGAAGTGTTCCGTCCCTCGCCGCGTCAGTCCGACCTGATCATCATCGCCGGGCGCGTGGCCAATAAGATGGCCCCGGTCATTCGCCAGCTTTGGGAGCAGATGCCCGAGCCCAAATGGGTGATCTCGATGGGCGCGTGCGCGACCTCGGGCGGCGTCTTCAATAATTACGCGCTGGTGCAAAGCGTGAATCAGGTAATCCCGGTTGACGTGTACGTTCCCGGCTGCCCGCCACGTCCGGAGCAGCTCATCTATGCCATCACTCTCCTGCAGGAAAAGATACAGAAAGAGCGCGGCACCGTGAGGCGCGCGCTGAATATCAAATAACTTAGCTGGAATTTTTCTTGACTTGAACCTGAATTACTGCGCTTTGAAGTCGATCGTGATCTCGGTCTGCTTCTGAATCGGTTTCCCATCCGCGCGAAACGGTTCATACTGCCATTGCTTAACCGCATCGGCTGCTGCTCGCGCCAGTAACGGATCGCCGCGAAGCACGGTCACATCCTGAACCTTTCCATCGTCGGCGATCGTCGCTTGCAGCATCACCGAGCCTTCCAGGTGTCGCGCAAGGGCCTGAGCTGGATAGACCGGCTGCACTTTTCGAAGAATCGTGCCACTGGCCACACTGGTTGAGGTCTGCGCAGGAGCCACCGTGGCGGGTCTCTGACCAGCATCAATGCGAGAGGAAGCTGAACCGGCCGCTGCCGAGAGTTCCGCCGCTTCGCTGCCGGATTCTGGCCTAACAGACATAGCTGTACCGCCACCGGGCGTCTCTGTATAGCCCGCTTGAACCGTGGCCAAATCATTAGCGTTTGGTTTGGAGGAGGGTTTCTTATGATTCTTCGATGTGCGCGGGTGCGCGGCGCTGGGCTTCCACGTCAGCAACGTTCCGACGCTCAGGTCCTGATCTTCGGCCGATGATTTCGCTGGCGCAGCCTGCGGCCACATCCGCCATGCCACAACGCAAGCCAGCAGCACCGCCAGGACCGCGATTGCTTCCCAAAATTTCTGACTTGGCCGCCTGACACTGCCAGGATCCACGGCGATCGCTTTGCCAAACAGCACCTCATCAACCGACTGTACGGAACACAGATCGGCATGTTTCGCCGAAGCTGATCCTGCACGCGCTTCCCGCGATCCTGTCGCATCTGCCATCCCCGCGAGCCGGTCCAGAATTTCGACATGCTCGTCAGAAAATGCTGATGGAAGATTCGAAGACACCTGCAGGATTCCGATGCTCCCTCTCTCGCCATGCAGCGGAACCGCCACGATCGACCGAATTCCCATTCGCCGGCAAACTTCGGGATCGGCGCGATAATCTTTTTCGGTATCGTCACACCGCAAAGTTTTTCCTGTGCGTACGCAGTCGCCCGAAATCCCAGAATTGATGCTGAGTTGCGCGCCGAGCGACGGCGCCGTCATGCCGCTACGTCCGCGGCAGATCATCACCCCGCCACGCCGCATGGCGACAGCCGCGCCAGTGGCCGCCGTCAGCGTTTGCGCCGCTTCAGCGATCGCCCCTAAGATCATGTCAACTTCGAATCGGCCGGAGGCGACAGCCTCCCGCAGCATGCTGAAGATTGCGGCAGCATCCGGCTTTCCGGGGCGGTTGGTGGGTACCAGGCGCGGCGTGCCCGGCGTCTGCCCTTCCGGACCGGATGGACTTGGGAGCGGCAATTCGGCCATTTCCTCTGATTCCCTAAACGCGCCAAGACCTTGGGTACTACGGCTGGGAGGGCAGCAACTGCTTGCAGCCGAGTGTGATGTAAAAGGAACTCTGTTGTCAATGAGATTTAAGGTCAATGCCAAGCTCATCAACAACTTTGGGAATGTAGAATCGGCACCCATGAGCCTTCTTGACATCCCAACCGATGACTTTCGGCGTCTGGCGGCGCAAGTCACGGATCTTGCCGCGGAATACCTCGCCAGCATGGACTCTAGGCCGATTTTTCCACACACGACCGGCGAACAGACTGTCGGCCTATTCCAAGCCACCATTCCTGAGGAAGGTCAGGGTGCAAAAGTTTTCACAGGCCTCTGGGACATCGTTGACCACGGCCGGGCACAAAACGGCCGCTTTTTTGGCTACGTGCTTGGTTCCGGAGAGCCGGTAGGCGCGATCGCCGACCTGCTGGCCAGCGTACTCAACCAGAACGTCACCGCCTGGCGCTCCGCGCCGGCAGCGGTCACGCTGGAACGGACGGTCGTTAGCTGGCTGGCTGAAGCGATCGGCTGTGCTGGTTTTCAGGGCAGCCTAACGGGCGGTGGATCGCTGGCAAATTTGATGGGCCTCGCAATGGCTCGCGAGGCAAAAGCACCGGCAAATGAGCGAGGCCTGCCGGGTCGGCAATGCGTGGTTTATGCCTCAGACGAGGTCCACATGTCGATTCCCAAGAGCGTAGCTCTGCTGGGAATGGGATGGGAAAATCTACGGCTGATTCCCACTGGCCGGGATTTCCGTATGGTTCCCGCGGCACTGGAACGAGCCATTCAGGATGACAAAGCTGCGGCGAGAACTCCAATCTCAGTCGTCGCCTCTGCGGGAACCGTCAACACCGGGGCGATTGATCCGCTGCCGGAAATCGCTGCCATCGTTCGCCGTCACAATCTGTGGCTTCACATTGATGGAGCCTACGGCGCACTTGCCGCGATAGCGGCTCCCGCCAAATTTGCCGGCCTTGAGTCAGCCGACTCAATCTCGCTCGATCCCCACAAATGGTTGTTTCAATCGCTGGATTGCGGATGTCTGCTCTATCGCGATGCCTCCGCCGCTCAGCGGGCATTCTCACATGCCGGAGACTACGCAAAGTCGCTAAGCACCGACCCAATTGAAGGCTTTGCATTTTTTGAAGAATCGATAGAACTTTCGCGCCGCTTCCGCGCGCTGAGACTGTGGCTTTCCTTGCGCTATCACGGTATGCGGGCTTTTCGTGAGGCTATCCGGCGAAACATGGATCTCGCAAGCCGATTGGGCGCCGCAATCGCCAGCCACCCGGAATTCGAACTGCTGGCGCCAATCGAATTAAGCGCAGTTTGCTTCCGCCACAACCCGCAGAAATCAGCAAACAATGAGGATCTCAATCACCACAATGCGGCGCTTCTCAAGCAACTGATCAAACGTGGCCGAGTGTATCTTTCCAACGCGACTGTGCACGGTAAATTTGCCTTGCGCGCCTGCATCGTGAATCACCGCACCACAGAAGCTGATGTTGACAGCGTGATTCCCGAGGTCCTCTCTGCCGCGGAAGGAATTCAACCCGATAAGACGCAACCTTGACCCAGTTCGCAAGGCCCGACGGCAGCTATCTCGCGCCGAACCATGCAACGTGGTAAAACATCGCATGCGCAAAGTGACCTACGCCGCGAGCGGTCCCACTATTGTTGCGCAAGCTCCTTGCCGCGCTGACCTCGCGGGTGGAACTATTGATTTGTGGCCGCTCTATCTTTTTCATCACGGCGCGCTCACGCTCAATTTCGCGGTCAACATTCTGACTACTTGCCGCGTCACTCCGCTCAAAGGCAAGCGAATCCACCTGCGTTCGCTGGACACAAAGAAAGATCAGGAATTCCCCAGCTTCGAAGTCCTCAGAAAAACCCGCCGCTTTCGGCTTCCACTTGCCGCGCGCTTGCTGCAATTTTTTGCTCCCAAAGAAGGGCTGCTCATCGAGACTGACTCAGAATCTCCCGCCGGCGCAGGAATCTCTGGTTCGTCTGCGCTCATGATCGCCACCACCGCCGCGCTTGCCCGCTTTACCGACCGCAACCTCACGCTCGAGCAGATGCGCGTGATCGCGCAGAATGTCGAAGCGCAAATCATCCAAGTGCCAACCGGCTGCCAGGATTATTATCCGGCGCTCTATGGCGGCGTCAGCGCGATTCACCTGGACGCCGATGGCATTCACCGTGAAGCGGTTCCCATCATGCCGGAGGAGATCGAATCGCGTTTCGTGCTGGCTTACACCGGCGCGATTAATAATTGGGAAGTTTTTAAAGCCCATATCAACGGCGACAAGCACGTGCACCGTAATTTTGCACGCATCACCGAAATCGCCCGCGCCATGCACCAAGCGCTGATGCATGGCAATTGGAACGAAGTCGGCCGCCTGCTTCGTGAAGAGTGGAAACTCCGCCGCACGAATGCCCCAGGAATTACCACACCGCTGATTGATAAGCTCATCGCAGTGGCGGCGAAAAATGGGGGCCTCGGGGCAAAAGCCTGCGGCGCCGGCGGTGGGGGATGTGTCATCTTCCTCGTCGAGAAGGGCGCCGCCAGCCGCGTGGCGACCGCCATCGGCGATAATGGCGGACGCGTTCTGCCGCTGCAAGTCGCGCGCGATGGCCTGCGGCTGTCCTAAGGCAAATTGCACTCGGAACCTCGATCTCGATGTAGGCGCGCGCGTCTCGCGCGTGCGATCCTCCCGGTACAATCCTCTTCATGAAAGACCGGGGACACGATACCCGCTACGTCCGTCTGCAGAAGAATTTCTGTTTCGCCTGCGGACTGAACAACCGCGACGGCATGCGGCTGAAATTTGTTTTTGACGAAGCGCGCAACCGTTTCGTCTGCCGCTTTCGTCTGACTAAGCGCTATACCGGACCACCCGGCCACGCTCACGGTGGCATCATCGCGACGATTCTTTGAAGGCGCTATCTCGCATTCTGGTTGCAACCATCAGGCACAGCGAAGATTGAGCGAAAGACCAGAGAATTTCTCGATCTAGAAGTCCAGTAGAATAAGTAGCTTGTCCAGAATCCCTCGACCAGACAGGGGTCTTAACTTTATTTTTGTCGGGCACCCGGAGGAGTCCCTACTCCATCTCTCCCCGCACGGCAAGGCCACGCAGAAGGATGCTTGTGCTTCTTGCTCCGTTTTCCCCGTATATATTTAGAAATAGGGTGGTTAACATCTCTTTTTGGTTACAAACCCCATATTCATTAGGTGTGCATTTAAGGGGGTATTTTGACATTTAAGGGGGGTATTTTGACACATAAGATGGTATTAGGATGGGTAATTAAGGATTTTTAGGAGTTATTGGAGGAAATTCGTCAGATTTGTATACAGACCATGCTTTATACGATTCCACGGCCTTCTGAAGCACTTCCTTCGTCAGGACTCGTTGAGCGATGGCTTGCTCTGCCTCCTCTATGCAACTTGTCAGTCTGTCAGGATTGATTTCGAATATCGCATCCTCGTATAACTCTTGCCAATTCGTAGCGAGCATGACAGCCCTCCACATCTGAACAATGCACGGACAGTCTGCAAGGAGACAGGGTTGAGCCGCCATTTTCGGTATGGAAAGGAGGGTTGCTGGTGCTCACGGCCCAGCCCTGATCCGCACCAGCGTGCCATATCATCTATGTTATGACGCCAGAGTCAAATAGGGTGTTTACTGTAGGAATGGAGTGGCGGGGACGGAGTAGGGCCGTGAAGCGCCAATCGCCTCACGGACACAAAACTTGAGCCGTCCCGCCGTCAAGATTCTCCGGCAGCTACTTAACTTTGTC
>QIAB01000194.1:4383-4624 GCA_003225455.1 Acidobacteriota bacterium | reverse complement strand
AGGTTGATGGCCAAGCATGGAAAGATCAAGAATCGCCAGACGACGATTGCCCAAGCCAACTTCCAGAGGCTCTGGCAGGCTTTCACGGATAATGACGGTGCCTGAATCGTCCGGGCCACGATGGGCCAGCGAGTGTGTGGCTCGCTCCAAAATCTCCGGAGCAACAACCGAATCTCGTGCCACGATGCCAACGATGCCACACATGGTTGGTGTCAGACTATCGGGAGTGTCGACGCATATC
>QIAB01000194.1:2668-4361 GCA_003225455.1 Acidobacteriota bacterium | reverse complement strand
CTGTAGCCTTGGCGTTCGAGCTAGAATTGGCAAAACTCTGTCTAGAAGGGATGAACTTGGACACCCCGTCCTACAGCTCGGTCGAAATGTTGCACGACAAGCTGGTCTTGAACCGAAGAGTAAAGATTCTCTCGCGTCTAGTCGCTGAACTTATTCCAAAAAGAGCGCGACTACTTGACGTTGGCTGTGGTGACGGCCTTCTCTGTGCAAAGTTGCAATCCTTGAGACGCGACATTACCGTTCAGGGACTCGATGTACTTGTCCGCAGCCACACGCACATTCCAGTTGAGGCTTTTGACGGTAGCCGGATTCCGTTCGGTGCAGGCTCTTTCGATGTAGTTATGTTCTCCGACGTCCTGCATCACACTGACGATCCCCTGACTTTGCAACGTGAGGCGTGGCGAGTTGCGGCGCCATGGGTGCTCATCAAGGATCATCGCCGCAAGGGCTTTGCATCATCGCAACGTTTGCGCTTTATGGATTGGGTCGGCAACTCCCGGTTCGGAGTCGCGCTGCCGTACAACTATTGGACGGAAAAACAATGGGAAACGGCTTGGCGGCAAATTGGACTACGACCAAAACAGCTGATCACACGCCTTGGCTTATATCCACCTCCGGCGGATTGGGTGTTTGGAGCGCAACTGCATTTCATCGCTCTATTGAAGAAGTGCGACCCTGCGGAGCAAAACTACTTCCCCATTCAATGGTCACAAAGCGGCTTCACGAATGACCTTCCCGAGTAGTCGATCCTTCGAAGATCCGCTCTGATGGCGCGAAATTCGAAGAACTCGTCGACCGCCTTACGCGCGCCTTGCCAGTAGCCGTAATCGTCGAACTGAATGACTCCTCCCGGCGTAACCCGGTCGTAAAGACTCTCGAGGCAAGTCTTCACACTCTCATACCAGTCCCCATCGATGTGCAGCAGCGCAATTTCTTGGATTTCAGCTGCGGGCAATGTGTTTTGAAATAATCCTTTAACCAGATGGACTCCCTCAGCGACCCCGAGACGCTCAAAGAGATGCCGGACCTCGGCGATGTCACCGAGGCACGTCCCCGTGAAGAGATCAGCGATCTCAAAATCAGGGTCGTTGGAAGTCGGCGCGGGTAGGCCTTCGAAAGTATCGAACACCCAAAGCGGACGATGCGTTCCCAAGTGACGCGGAGTCAGCGCCATTAACACGGCGCTCCCGCCGCGCGCACATCCGCACTCCACTAGGTCACCCGCCACATCGTGCCGCACGACATATTCCACCCCGTGGAACAGCGCGCGCAACCGCGCATTGCTGCACATAGTGTGAGAGCGTATTTTTCGGTACAAACCTGCAAAGGTAGAGGGCGAGAAACGGTCCCAAACGGTCGTAACAGTCCGAATCGCGGTATCAGCAACCCAGATTGGATCATTGAAGCGGTACACAATTTCCCGCAGCGGATGGCGGACACTCTTACTTGTTCGCATGGTCCCCGACCAGATATTGTTGCGGGCATTGATATGCCATTTAGCGTCTTCACGAAGACAGATTGTCCAATCGTCTTCCCTGCTCTATAGTACGCAAATCCCAACACCACAGTGCATCTACCCAACCGAAATTTGCCTGCCACCGCCGGTCAGTCATACCTAAAAAGCAAAAAACTTTTTCTGTTGTTTGTGATGCTTCTTGCCGGTGCCGATTTCCTCGTGCGCGGCCCTCTTCGG
>QIAB01000194.1:1266-2654 GCA_003225455.1 Acidobacteriota bacterium | reverse complement strand
ATCAAAAACTTTGAATGGAACGACTTCATATCCCTCTACATCCAGTCAAGACTGTGGGTAAATGGGCTGGATCCTTATAGCATGCCTGATTTTCTAATTGAGTGGCCCATGGGATTGGCGAGGCCGCGGTTCGTATCGCAAGAAGCCGCAGACGGCACCCTCATCGCCAAGCGGGGTGTGCCCTCACCATATCCTTTGACCAGTTTTGTCGTCCTGGCCCCTCTTTCCCTGCTGCCTTGGCCAGTGGCGCGCGCCGTCTGGATTGTTTTGAACGTGATCGCCTTTGGGTTGACCCTGGGAATGTTTGCGTCACTTGCGGCCGCGAAATGGACGGAGTCTCGCACGCAAATATTTTTCGCGATGGGCCTGGCCCTGGCACCTTTCCACACCGGATTTGCGACACTCAACCCGACTGTGCTCGTCGTGGGCCTGAGCGTCGGCGCGGTCTGGGCAGCAAGTAGGGGAAGGCAGATGGCCGCGGGAATCCTTCTGGGGATTGCCGTCTGCGTAAAACCTCAGTTAGGTTTGTGTTTTTTGATCTATTACCTTGTGCGCGGGCGTTGGAATGTCGCGGCTATTGCGTGCGGATGGACTGCCGCACTGGCTTTGATCGCAATTTGTCGTCTGGCCGCGAGCGGCGCACCTTGGCTCTCGACATACCTTGAAAACAGCAGGAAAGTCTTCGCTCCCGGCGCAATCAATGATTTCACAACATCCAACCCGGTTTGGTACAACATGATCAATTTGCAAGTGCTCTTTTGGCAGGTGGTCAGGAATGTATCGTTTGCGAATTGGCTCGCTGCATCAGCAGGAATTGTCCTGTTGGGTATTTGGCTCTGGCTTATCAGGCAAGATTCATCCTGCCAATTGCTGGAAGTGAGCGCTCTGGTCGTTCTGAGTTTGTTGCCGATGTACCACAGATTCTATGACGCCGCTCTCCTGATCTGGCCCCTCGGTTGGAGTTTGCTAATCCTAAAGCAGCAATACAGAAACCTCGTTCTCCTGATTATTGCCTGCATCATTCCGTTCTTGCTACCGGGAGCGGCGCTGCTCGATCAGCTTGCGGAAAAAGGCCGAGTACCCTCGAGAATCGTGCACCACTGGTCTTGGGACGCGTTGATTGTTTCGCATCAAGCCTGGGTGGTCTTGATCCTATGCACCGTGCTGCTTGCTGCGCTCGGGAGATTCCCGCGTCGTTTTTCCGACGCACGATAAGGACTATGACGCCAATTCCGAGATCAAGGATTTTCTGGGCTGTTACTTTTGCGGCCCTGGTTCTCATGTTGCTCTTTCTCCCCAGAAGTCCGCTGCCGTGGCTGGATGAGATTTTTTTTGCTTCAACGTCGTTGTCCGTTGTGCGAGGAGGGACGGCCGTACCAACTGTCTTG
>QIAB01000194.1:571-1093 GCA_003225455.1 Acidobacteriota bacterium | reverse complement strand
CAATGTTTGTGGTGCTTTCCCAGGGAATGGGAGCACGCGCCACCAGTGGAAGGATCGATACCGTTACGGTTGCCATCGAACTTCTCGCACTGGGCTGCGGAGTATGTGCCTTACAAACTTGGGGCAACTCGTGGTCACAATGGATGTACGCCGGCGGAGCTGGTTTCTTATCCGGCTTGGCGGCTCTCAGCACTCCCCGATCATTTCCTTTTCTCCTTGGTTTCTCCATTGCCTTAGCCGTTGAAATTGTCGTGGCCAGAACATGGAACTGGATGGCTCTTGGGCTTGTGACCGCCGTGAGCGCGCTTCTACCGACGGCCTGGTGGACGATTCGTCAAGGCACAGATCCCCTGAGCTGGTTACGCTTCGTTCTGGCTCTCAGTCGAGGTGACACCGTTAGCGTTTCCCCGATGTTGCGCGGTTCCTGGCACCTTCTCGATGGACCTCTTGTCCCGCGGCTCTCAGGACTACTTGTCATTCTGGTGATGTTCGTAGTTTTTGGCGCTGGGATTCTAACGTCAA
>QIAB01000194.1:0-386 GCA_003225455.1 Acidobacteriota bacterium | reverse complement strand
GACGGACTGTCCATCGTCTAGTTCTGGTTAGTTGGTTAGCGCTCGCGATTCTTCTGGTATTCATCCGTGCCGGGAAAATCGCGGTCTGGCTTGCTTCCTATCAGGAACGCGATGCCCGTCCCTTGTTGGCTTTTGTTGAAGACAAAATTCCGAAGAACTCACGAGTATTTGGCCCCGACGAATATTATTTTTACGCAGTGGAATCAGCAGGATCGCATTATCTTTTCGTTCGAGCCATCGCCCCTAACGGCTTAGTCAGCAAGCTTTATGAAGGTCCAAACTGGCGACGAGAACTAACCAGCAATCAGTTTCTTTATCTGATTTGGCCAACCGATCGCGACCTGCCACATGATCTCACCTTGGCAAATTTGCAATTACAAGGATCT
>QIAB01000038.1:38200-81746 GCA_003225455.1 Acidobacteriota bacterium | reverse complement strand
TGAGATTGGGATTCGGGGTATTTAAGAATTTCATTACCAGCGTAACTTTTCGCCCCAACGATTTTGGGAGAGACTTTCAGGCAGCATTCTTCACGCTGCGTCGTCTTCGATCTTGATCCGCAGAGATTTCAGGAACTTCATATCCTGGTCACTGACTTTGAGCTCAGGATTGCTGCTGAGCGTGGTGACCATAGAGGTTTTATCGGGAGATTTTTCTCCCGGCTTGCTCACGCCAATCGTGGCTTCCAGCACCAGAAAAATGTCGTAGCCTCCATCTTTAATTTTGGCCACGACTTCGGCGATCTGATCGGAGTCGGCGAGCGACTCGTTGATTGCCTCGCCTAGTTCTTTCATCAGCTGCTTCAATTGCTGGTCCACATAACCCCCATTTGCGGCGGCATCTTCGCCGGCCGTTCCGAAAGCGCACAGCCCCTGGTCGCCTACGATAACTTAGATGCGATCCGTGGTCCCATGTTTCAGGACCTTTATGTTGCGTTATTGTACCTCCGAACATTGGTAAAATCGACGCTGGATATGGCGACCATCTCGACAGCCCGTAAACTCAGCATTTTGGCCCGAGTGGCCGCCCAGCACGCCGGACGCACTCGCACCCTGGGCGCGCTCCTGAATGCCGGGAGAACTACTGCCGCCCACTTCGTCCGCGTTCTGGGCCAGCTCTGGTTGGAGGTTACGGGGTTTGTTTTTCTAGTGTTATCGGGGATCGGTGCTCTGGCCTTCTTCCGGGAATATGCCAAATATCAGGCTGGACACGGCGCATCAGGACGACTCGTGGCTGCGGTGGCATTTACGGCGATGTTTGCCTGGTTCGGGGTGAGTTCCTTTTGGAGAGTTCGTACGAAGAAATGACCCTTTTAGCCGCAAATGATACGAAGGTACGCGAAAACCTTCGCAGTTCTTGATTCAGCTACATGGCTGAGAAAACCAAACCCGCGGATCCTCAGACCTCGTCAAAAATTCCTGTTCGGCCCCTCTACACTCCTGACGACTCGGATGGCGACGATCTCCAAACGCGAGTCGGCTATCCCGGCGAATACCCGTTCACGCGCGGGATTCAGCCGACCATGTATCGCGGCCGGCTCTGGACCATGCGCCAGTACGCCGGCATGGGCGGTGCCGAAGAATCCAACAAACGTTACAAATACCTCCTGGCGCACGGTACGACAGGTTTGTCAGTCGCATTCGATCTTCCTACGCAAATTGGCCTCGATTCCGATAGCCCACTCGCCTTGGGCGAAGTCGGTAAAGTCGGGGTGGCGATTGACTCGATCGAAGATATGCAGCGGCTTTTTGAGGGCATCGATCTCACCAAGATCTCGACCTCGATGACCATCAACGCCACTGCTTCCACCTTGCTGGCGTTGTACGTAGCCGTTGCCCGCCGCCAGGGCGCTGAAATTCGCAAAATCTCCGGGACTGTGCAGAACGATGTGCTCAAAGAGTACATCGCGCGGGGAACTTACATTTTTCCGCCGGCGCAGGCGATGCGCATTATCACCGACATGTTTTCGTGGGCAAGCGAAAACGTTCCAGAGTGGAACCCAATCTCAGTCTCCGGATATCACATGCGCGAGGCGGGATCCACCGCCGTGCAGGAAGTCGCCTTCACTTTGGGCAATGGCATCGCCTATGTACAGGCGGCGATTGACGCGGGTCTTGACGTCGACAAGTTCGCCCCCCGGGTTTCGTTCTTCTTCAACGCGCATAACAATTTCTTGGAAGAGGTCGCCAAGTTTCGAGCTGCCCGGCGTATGTGGGCCGGAATTATGCGCGAGCACTTCAGGGCTAAGAGTCCTCGTTCCTGGATGCTGCGCTTCCATACCCAGACCGCCGGCTCCACGCTCACCGCGCAACAGGCGGAGAACAATATCGTTCGTACTGCGATTCAGGCTATGGCCGCGGTTCTCGGCGGCACGCAATCGCTGCATACAAATTCATACGATGAGGCGCTTGCCTTGCCCACCGAGCAGGCTGCGCGCATCGCGCTGCGCACCCAGCAGATCATCGCCTGTGAGTCCGGCGCGCCGCAGACGGTCGATCCGCTGGCTGGTTCGTATTATGTAGAGACTCTGACCGACGAGATCGAAAGCCGGGCTAATGCATACCTTGAAAAGATCGAGTCTCTTGGTGGAATGATCCGGGCGCTCGAGCGCGGCTACGTGCAACAGGAAATCCAAAACGCCGCCTACGAATACCAGCGGGCAGTGGACCGTGGCGAAGCCATCGTAGTTGGCATGAACCGTTTTACCGTGGAAGAAGAGAAGCCAATTCCTATTCAGCGCATCGACGAAGCTCTAGAGCGCAAGCAAGTGGAGCGTGTCCGGGCACTCCGCGCCCGCCGCGATCCGCAAACCTGGAAAGCCACGCTGAATTCGATCGAAGAAGCCGCCCGTTCCGGCACAAACTTAATGCCGCGTATACTCCTGGCTGTCGAAGCCTGCGCCACAGTCGGCGAAATTTCTGATGCACTGCGGCGCGTTTTCGGAGAATACAAAGAAGCAGTGGTGATCTGACGTGCTCGACGTAGATTCCGACAGATAGAACTCTCCGCAACTCAATCTCTCCCGCTTACCATTTGTTCTTTTTTGACACTTCTCCATCTCGCCGTAGCCTGTGGAGCCTGATTATTGGAAGTGCAAACGATCTGGACGCCCCGGCATCAAACGCCCGTGTGCCTGATGAGTAACTTGCCGCATTGAAAATCGCCCTCATAGCCCCGCCGTTCATCGCAGTCCCCCCGGCCGACTACGGCGGGACTGAGCTTTTTGTCGCTCAGTTAGCCGAAGGGCTTCAGAAAACTGGGATCGACGTTGTCGTTTACACGAACGGAGAATCGAGCGTTAAGGTCGAGCGCCGGCATATTTACGAGCGCTCGCAGTGGCCGATCAAGCAGGACCACCACGCCTGGCTGAAGGAGTTGCATCACACAGCCTGGGCTGTCCAGGACGCGGCTGGAAATTGCGATCTCGTCCACTTGCAGTCCGCCCAGGGTCTGGCCTGCTCGCGCTTTGTTGATGCACCCACTGTCTGCACACTGCATGGCGCTCACGACGCGAAACTCAGCGAGTTTTACGCTCGCTATCCTGAAACGCATTATGTTTGCATCAGTGAATTCCAGCGTGGACAGGAGACCATGCCTCACCTACGCACGATTTATCATGGCATCGATCTCTCTCAGTACCATCTGAATGACGCCAAGCAGCCCTACCTGAGTTTCATCGGACGAATCGCTCCCATTAAAGGGGCGCATCTGGCCATCGAGGTTGCGAAACGCGCGGGCATCCCGTTGAAGATCGCGGGCGATATTCAGCCCATGTACCGCGATTATTTTGAAGCTAAGATAAGGCCACACCTGGACAGCAGCTTTATCGAATACATCGGCCTGGCCGACCTCAATGCCAAGAACGAGCTGCTGGGAAACTCAATGGCGATGCTGTTTCCCATCCGGTGGAACGAGCCATTCGGCTTGGTGATGGTCGAAGCCATGGCGTGCGGCACGCCCGTGCTGGCGCTGCGCGGCGGTTCTGTGCCGGAGATTGTGCGGGACGGAATCTCAGGGTACGTCTGCCGCTCCGTCTCGCAGCTCGCGAAGGCAGTCAGCAATCTGCAAACGAACCCAATGAATCCTCGTGATCTCCGGCAGTACGTGCAGGAGAATTTCTCCCTGGAGCGGATGGTGGCCGCTTACACGGCGCTGTACAAAGATGCATGGGCCGAGCGAGAAGCGAGGAAGGTCGCCTAATGTTCCAGCGATCCGAGGTTATTCCTTTGCGCTCCGTCACTAAACAGCCGAACTTGGTAGAGGCGCGTCGATTCGAGCAACAGCGGGGCTTCAGTCCTTTCGCGCTGTGGCGTAATACCCGGTGCGGGCCTGAATCTTATAATCCCTGTTGTTGGCGTGGATTTCGATTCTTCGGAAGGTGCCGTCCAAGGCCGCGTTTGTCGGTGTGTAGCCCACGTTGTATTGGCTGCGCAGTTCCTGAGCGATTTGATCGAAGGCTTGCTTCAATTTGTCCATCTTGTTGCCCACTTCGATCACGCGGCCGCCGGTTTCCTGCGTCAGCTTTTTCATCTGACCTTCGCCGGAGTACCCGCCGAAGCCGTAAAAGCCGCGATCAGCGCATAGCAGCACATATACGATGCTGTCAGATTTCTGCGCCGCTTCGACCGCGTCCTGAATCTTCAACTGGCTGCCTTGGTCTTCGCCGTCAGTAAGGATGATCATGGCTTTACGGCCGACCTGCTGTGCCAGTTCGTCGTGGGCGGCGAGGTAAATGCTATCGTAGAGCAGCGTTCCACGGGGAATCGTGGAAGATGGGACCGGCCCGCCACCCAGTCCCGGAATGGTTCCTGCGCTGCCTCCGGTATTAATCCTGGCGCTGTTCAGTGCCGTTTTCAGAGAGCGCACTGAATTCGTGAAGTCCTGCAGGAGATCGACATTCACATCGAAACTGATGACAAAAGCAAGATCCTTCTCGCGCAGAATCTGGCTAAGAAAGTCGCCGCCAACTTCTTTCTCCATCTCCAGCACGCGCTGCTGGCTACCGCTGGCGTCAATGAGAATTCCCAGTGTCAAAGGCAAATTGGATTCAGCCGCGAAGTATTTGACGGCCTGCGGCTTGCCATCCTCGAGCACCTGAAAGTCATTCTTCGCGAGATTTGGAATAAGTCCGCCCTTTTTGTCCTTAACGTTGAAAAAGAGCTGAACGACGTTCACGTTGACTTTCAGCGAAGTCGTGGGCTGCTCCTCGCTCGGCTGGTTTTGGTCCTGATCCGGACGGGAAAGCGTGGGGAGATCTTGCGCGAACAGGAACCCCGAGACCAGGAGGGATACCAGCAGGGTTCGGCTCAAGACAGGAAGAATACGGCTTTTTGTCATCAAGGTATTCTCTTGCGGTTTTTGTTAGTCTATTCCATAAGAATTAGATGCACAAAATTGAAAGTCTCAGCATCCGAAATAGGGAAAGTTACCGGGAGGAAGATGGGTTGTGTTTCCAGTGATCTACAGGCAAACGAGGGTAGGCTGCCTGGCAATACTCGCATTCTCCCTGGTTCCTCCGGCAACGGCGCAGCAAACTGAGCAGAAACAAGAGATTCCGGACGCGCCCTCAGCGGTCCATCCCCCTCAGCCGTTCCCCAATGCTGCGCCTGAAAGCAAACCTGCTCCGCCCAACCAGGCGCCGCCTAGCGAAAATCCACCTCCCGAAAATGCCCCAGCTCCCGCTTCTGAGACACCCCCACCACCCCGTCCTCCGATGAACATCACCACAGTTCCTGAAGGCGGAGCAACCCAGGAACCGGGCGGGCCTAGCGACGATCTATACAAAATCGTAACCAACGTCAATCAAGTGCTGGTCCCGGTCATGGTGAAGGACGGTTCGGGCCGCCTCGTCAACGGACTTCTGCCTAGGGATTTTTCCGTTTTTGAAGACGGGAAAAAGCAAAAGCTCAATTTCTTCACTACCGATCCCGCAGTCATCTTTGATACCGGCCTGCCCGACGTCGCTTTGGAAAAGGTAAAACAAACCTTTCCTGCGCTGGAAGGAGCGTTCAGCCAGTTTGATGAGGTCTCGATATATACCTACAGCAGCGCCGTCTCCAAAGTGTCAGATTTCTCCGCCGCGAGCAAACAGCTGACCGCAACTTTGAATGAATTGAAGACGGTCAGTGGCCGCAACAACGGCCCCCCTGTGACGGGCGGCCCTTTGGGGCCACAAGGACCTACGGTAAACAACGTTCCCATCGATCCCAGCACGCCACGAGTCATTACCCCACCCAAGGAATCGCATGTGCTGAACGATGCCATTCTGGCAGCAGCGGTGGATTTGAGCAGGCGCGATCGGACTCGGCGAAAAGTCGTTTTCATTATCAGCGACGGCCGTGAATCGCGCAGCATCGCCAGCTATGGCGACACGCTCAAAGTTCTGCTCTCCTACAACATCATGGTGTACGGGGTGGCGGTGGAGGGTTCCGCGGTGCCCGTCTACGGCCGGCTGCAAAGACTGCATCTTCCGAAACTCGGCTACAGCGACATTCTTCCGAAATATGCCAACGCTACGGGTGGCGAAATCTTCAACGGCTTCTCGCGCCAGGCGATCGAGAGCACGTACTCTCAATTGATCGGCGACGCGCGCAATCAATACACACTCGGATACGTAACTCGCGCCACCCCCAGCAGTGCCCACCGCGAGATCGAAGTCAAAGTGGCAAGACCGGATCTGACCGTAGTTGCCAAGGAAGGTTATTATCCGGTCGGGCTGAGCAGATGAAACGCTAGCCCTCCCATTTCGGCACAATGTACGTAGGCCCAGACGTCCTCGTCTGGGCTGCCGGGGAAGCCCGGCGGTAGAATTCATTCAATACGATGGGGGGCTGGCCCAGCCTTGGTTTTGATCTTTGTTGCCTCTCCCCAACAGCGGCTGGCGCGGCTGGCCCTCGACGACGCCTTCGCTCTTATCGAGGGTCAGCCCCCTGAGCAGATGAAACGCTAGCCTTTCCCATTTCGGCACAATATACGTAGGCCCAGACGTCCTCGTCTGGGCGGCCGGGCAAAGCCCGGCGGTAGAATTCATTCAATACGGTGCCAAAATTTTTCTACCGGCGTAATCTGCCTCATCTTCAGCGCGACGACAAGCCGCATTTCTTAACCTTCTGCACGCATCAGCGATGGATATTGCCCAACTGGGCTCGTTCTATCGTGATGGATACGGCTATGCGCGCGCACCAGTGGACGATCGACCTGAACGCCCTGGTAGTCATGCCGGATCATGTGCACATGGTCTTCGTTCCCAAAATCGACTTGCAAAAATTGGAGGTATTCTCACTTGCGCAGATCACAAAGGCAATCAAAGGCACCTCCGCACATCTAATAAACCGTAAACTGGGCAGGGTCGGGCGAGTCTGGCAAGAAGAATCATTCGATCGCGTGTTGCGACTATCCGAAAAGCTGGACGAAAAAATCGCCTATATCCTGGATAATCCTGTCAGGAAGGGGCTGGCGCAATCGCCACAGGAATATTGCTGGTTGTGGGTAGCGCCGGTGTGGCCGAGCTGCGCTCGGCTGGGCAGGTGAGGACACCTGCCCCTACGAAAATGCCGCTTTCTAGTAACCACAGTAACCTGCCGGTAACGCTGCACCGTGTGATATAAAACCAGCAGCAACGAGCCAAAATTCTGATGCGGAAGCGTTCGCAACCGAACGCTGGCCGCGCGTGTCGAGGAACGTCTTGAGCTTTATCAACTTTGCCGCCCGCGAGATCAATTGCAAGATCGTCTACTATGGCGCCGGGCTGGGCGGCAAGACCACGAATCTGCAGTACATCTATCAGAAAACTGCCGAGCAGCAGAAGGGCAAGATGATCTCCCTCGCAACCGAGACCGAGCGTACCCTGTTCTTCGACTTCCTGCCTCTGGACCTCGGCTCGGTGCGCGGCTTTAAGACCCGCATTCACTTGTACACGGTTCCGGGCCAGGTTTTCTATGACGCCAGCCGCAAACTGATTTTGCGCGGCGTGGATGGCATTGTCTTCGTGGCTGACTCGCAGGAAGAGCGCATGGACGCCAACGTCGAAGCGCTCGAAAATCTGATGGCCAATCTCAAAGAGCACGGCTACGATTTCAAGAAGATTCCCTATGTCCTGCAGCTCAATAAGCGCGACTTACCCAATGTATTACCGATTGATAAGCTCTCTCAGGACCTTCGTCGGAAAAATGAGCCGGTGCTCGAAGCTATCGCCTTTCAGGGGGCGGGGGTATTCGAGACGTTAAAAGAGATTGCGCGGCAGGTGCTTGTGGAGTTGAAGCAGGGGGGATAAGACCTGTCGGTGTCCGTTAGCCGACAATTCTTCCATGTACACGGCGGGCGTCCTCGCCTGGGTAAACGAGGGCCGAGTCTCACGCGCGAAGCCCGCCTTCCTAACGGCTCTACGAATTCCCCGCCACCGTCCTCAACTTCCCGGGCAAAAAATGATAGGGCGGCCAGGGTCCGCTAACGGAAATTTCGCAATTCTTCAATTGCTTGGCGGCACTGCTGTAGCGGTTCTGGTATTTCTCGACGGATTTCGACTCAATCAAATGGGCAATATCAATCAGCATGCCGCTGGCATCCACCCGCTTGCAGCTGATCTCTTCCTCAAGCGGATTGAACATTTTATGCACCTGGACAGACAGCGCCCTCGCTTTTGTCTGCCGCTCGCGATCACGGGAAGCCTTCTCCCGCAGCTTGACCAAATATTCCCCGCCCACTGTATCCGGCAGCACGATATTTTCCAGGGCGGCGCGTAATGACCCATCCCGCACCATCAGCTTCAGGTGCATCTCCGCTTTGCCTTTCAAGCGCGCCACCGACTGGCCAAAGGTCCGGCGATTCGCCCGGACTGCCTGCCGTAGAGCTTCATCGGAGTCGAAGATTGTTCCAAAACGAAAGGGCAGCACAGTTCCGTTGCGGAAGCACACGCTCACCACGCGCGCGTGCTCCAAGACGTGCTTGTCCCCAAGCGGCGAGCCATTGCGTTCGTACTCGCTTACAACAACGCTGAATTCACCGCTGGGATAACCAAAAACGGCACCGCCGTTCACCCCTTGAATCCCTTCCAGCAGGAAAGGACGTCGGGAACGCGTACCGTTGCTTAGGGTCTGTTGCTCAGTAATACAATATGCGTACCACGCCATAGGGGGCTCCTCCGGAACCGGGAACGAGGCGGACTGGTCACCTCATACATACTTTTGGTTACTATGAACCTGTGGAAGAAAGGGCGGTACTGCGACGTGATTGAACGCTTACTGTCGCGTTCAATGTGCATCTTACATCGGGCCTGAGGGAAAATGCAACTTTTTGGTGGCAATGAGCATCGTCGGCCGATTTTTCTGTATCACGTCCGCGTTTTTTGCTTGTAATTAGGCCGATGGCAGCCCCCAGCCCGCGTCCGGCGGTACGGTTTGCCATTGACCCGCCGGCAGCTTAGGGTTACGCTTCCCGAGACGCGGAAGGGGGTGGCCGATGAATCCGCGCACACTGCTCGGACTCACCGCTTTTATCGGAATCTTTTCTCTTTCTGCGAACGCTCAGGCCGCCGCAGAAGCCACCTTGGCCAATGCCCACTCGAGTGCCTCCACAGTGAAGGCTGGGTCGGTGCTGGGCCGCACATTAAACCGGGGGAGCAGCCAGCTTGCCGGACGCATGCAGCAACTCGCGCCCGCGCAGCTGTAAACGCGAGTATCGCAGCCAAGTGAAAAATTGAATGCTCAGGCTACTTCCGGAACCGTCCGCGCAGGGACTCCGACCGGCAGCTCCCTCATCGTGTCAGTGCACGGGGGAGAGCCAGCCTGCACACCGCCAAGCGAATCCACGCAGAGCCAAAACGCGGCTGCATCCACCACTCCGATCTGCGGCAGCAAGGCTTCCCCGAAAACAAAGGCCCAGAACCAGTACAAGTCCGCCGTCACGCTGTCATTTCCAAAGCAGTAGTCCGACCGTCGACCGCTGCTTGCTCTTATTGCGATTGTGGCGTAGTATCAAAGATGCGTTAGACCGAATCGGTCATGAGCAGCTCTTGCTTAAACAGCTAGTCCCCTGCACAGCAGTACCTCCGAATTCCTTCAAACGTAGAAAATTTCGAAAGGTAAAACAGTACAAACATGGAAACAGGAACAGTAAAGTGGTTCAATGACGCCAAAGGCTACGGCTTTATCAGCCGTCAGAGCGGCGAAGACGTATTCGTGCATTTTTCAGCAATCCAGGCGGGCGGCTTCCGTAGCCTGCAGGAGGGCCAGACGGTGCAGTTCGATGTCACCAAGGGACCGAAGGGCTGGCAGGCTGAGAACGTCCGGCCTGCGTAACTTCAGCGCATACGTGGAGAAGGCGGCCAACTCGGCCGCCTTTTCTACTTCCAGGGAAACAGGGCAAATCGGTTTCGCGTGTGAGGAGCCGCTTTGAAGCGGTCTATGCATAGCCCTTCAACATGATGGCTAATTCCTGCTTGATCTGCGTGAGACGAAGCTCACGATTCTGGTAGGCTGCTTTTTCCACTATCGCGTGTTCGCTGCGTGCCCAGTACTTCTCGTTTAAGCTCCGCAATTCATTAATTTCCTGCCTGATGCTGCTCACCCGCTCCGAAATGTACTTGTTGTCCATGCCTAGATCATACGCCCATTGCGCAAACGACGGTGGGAATGGCTGGGGTGGCTTGGTTACATTAGGAACCACGAAACTGAAAGCAATCGAAGGCCGCGTGGTCACAAAGCTGAGGACACGGATGTGGTTTTGTGGAAATCTTTGCCACAGAATCCGAATCACTCACACTAGTCTTCAGCGCCAGAACAAGACGCGAAATGACTTGAATCGTCAATCACGGGACACCGTGAATTTGACGAACATTTGACCGTCACGTGACCAGTGAATGACACGGTCACATTCCATCTCCCCTACGCTCGTCTCATCGACAACATCAATTTAAAAAAAATCAGGGGGAAAAATGAAGGGACTCTTCTTGGCATTAGCGATCGTGGTCGGCGTGGCAGCTGCATCAGTGTTCCAGGGCAATCGTTCTCCCAATGTTACAGGTGCGCAGGACAACGTGAAGCAAATCACGGATGGCGCATTTCGGGACGGGTTGTACCTAGGAAGACTTGCTTCCGAACGTGGCTTCCAACCCACCATTGCGACCGCCCGGTGGGTAACTGCCGAGGACCGAGCCTCTTTCACGGCAGGGTATCAGCGAGGGTACAACGAGTCTCTGGCAAGCCGAACGGCGCCCGCGGCCCGCATTGGTCATGTCGAGTAGCTTTTGCGCGCGACTTCGCTCACTGAATAAATCATGTCATCCGAGGTGCAATATGAAACTTAAGAACTGGCTTCTTATAATTGTCCTAACTTTAGTGGTTGGCGATTCCGGCTCGCTAGTAAAAGGGGCAGGACTCACCGCGTCGCCTACGATCGCCGGTGCAGCCTTAATCAAGGGTGTAGTCAAATTCGCAGGGACGGTGCCTGCCCCTAAGGCCATCAGCATGTCGGCTGACCCGAGCTGCGCGAAGCAGCATCCTTCGCCGGTTCTTTCTCGGGAGGTCGTGACTGATCCCAACGGTGGACTACAAAATGTGGTTGTCTTTGTCGCAGATGGGCTGGGTGATCGAACCTTCGACCCGCCCAAGCAGCCCGTTGTCATTGAACAGAAGGGCTGTCAATATAGCCCCCATGTTCTGGTAGTTCGTGCAAACCAGCCCTTGGATGTGGTTAATGACGACCCAACTGCGCACAACATTCATCCCACACCGGCCAACAACCGAGAGTGGAACAAGGCTGAGCCTCCTGGCGCCAAGGTTGAGGAAGCCTTTGCCCGGGAGGAGGTGGCTATCCCGGTGAAGTGCAATATTCATCCCTGGATGCGAGGCTATATCGCTGTTTTCAAGCATCCATACTTCATGGTGACCAAGGAAAATGGCAGCTTTGAACTGCCCAATCTACCGCCCGGCACCTACACGATCAAAGCCTGGCACGAGAAACTGGGCACAACCACCCAGACGATCACGATTGGCGCCAACGAAACCAAGGAACTCAGCTTCGTCTTCAAATCCATGTAGCAGAGAGGAGAAATGGAGATCTACCCATCTACCGGGCACTTGTTCGCTCCAATTATGTTGGATATCGACCGGAGGTAAGAGGCGCAGGGCACCGCACCACCGTCATGCCGGCAGCAGCATGCCCTTTTCCAGATGCCGCGTCACGTGGGCGTAAGAGGCGGCGTGCGGATCGTGAGTCACCATCACAATCGTCTTGCGAAAGTCCTCGTTCAAGCGCTTCAAAATTTCCAAAATCTCGGTTGCGGAGTGGCTGTCGAGATCGCCAGTGGGCTCGTCTGCGAGCAACAACGTTGGGTCGCTAACGATAGCGCGTGCAATGGCAACCCGCTGCTCCTGTCCGCCGGAGAGCTGCTTCGGTAGATGATCCGCCCGGTCTTCGAGTCCCACGAGCTTCAGCGCAGTCATGACGTGATCCCGACGCTGCTGCGCGTTGAGCTTGGTCAGCAGCAAAGGAAGCTCGACATTCTCAAACGCCGTGAGCACCGGAATCAGATTGAACGTCTGAAAAACGTAGCCGATGTGCTCATTGCGCCAGCACGCCGACTGCGCATCATTGAAGCGGAAAATATTTTCGTTTAGAACCAGCAATTCGCCCGATGTCGGGCGGTCGATGGCGGCAATCATGTTTAACAAAGTTGTCTTGCCGGAGCCGGATGGCCCCATGAGCGCGAGGAACTCGCCGCCTGAGATTTCGATGGAAACATCTTCGAGCGCCTTCACCTCGAAGGCATCGCGCTTGAAAACCTTGCTGACGTTGCGTGCCTGAACAACTTTGGTTTGCGTAGCGACGTTAGTAGCAATAGCAGTGCTCATGACTGTCCCTTAATTTTTATTTTGTTTCCATCTTTCAAATCTTGCGGGCCGGAGGTGATGACGTCCTCGCCGCCGTTTAACCCCTGGACCAGAAGGCCTCCGCTGCGCTGCGAGATAACGCGGACTTCCCGCCTGAGCGCTTTGCCGTTAAATGCGATGAAGACGATCTTCTTTCCATCATGATCCCGAACCGCAGTGGTAGGCACAAAGACTCCGGACGGCTGGGAGCCTCCCTTTTTTCCCTCTTCGGCCAGAAACTTGACCGTGGAATTCATCTCTGGGCGCAGGTACTCGTCAGGATTCAGAATCTGTACTTTCACCTGCACCGTCGCCTTTTGGCGATTAGCCTGCGGCGAAATTTCGGCGATCACGCCGTCGTACTTGCGATCGGGAAAGGCGTCAAGCGTGACCACACCTTTCTGCTTGGGACCAAGTTTGGCGAAATCATCTTGCGCGATGTCGAGCTCGACCTGAATGTCACTGAGGTCGGCCAACGCCACGACTTCGCCCTGCGGGCCGCCTTCCGCCTGGCTGGCGAACTGCGAAGTGACCAACTCGCCTTTTTCGGCCGTGCGCTCAAGGATGGTTCCTGTCACCGGCGCTTTGATCAGCGTTGCATCCAATAACGACTTGGCGTATGCCTCCTGGCCTTCGGCCTGAATCATTGCGCCCTTGGCGCGGGCGATTTCCTCCGCTCGAGGCCCAATTTTCGAAAGCTGGAAGGTTTTTTCGAGTGAATTCACCCGCTGCTGGTCCGCTTCAAACCTAGCTGTGGCATCGTCGAGCGCCTGCTGCGAAAGCACGCCCTGGTTGGTCAGATTGCGCGTGCGATCCAGAATGATTTTGTCATTTGCCGCCGTGGCGCGGGCTTCGGCCAGATTGTGCTCGGCCTGCGCTATCTCTTCTGGACGCGAGCCGTGCAGCAGTTCCTGGTAATACGCCCTCGCATTTTCGGCGGCTCCGTGTGCCTGCTGGTACTGCGCGCGGAACTCGTCATCTTCCAAGCGGACCACGACCTGGCCTTCTTTAACTTTGTCCCCTTTTTCTACGCCTATCCATTTCACGCGCCCCGTCACCTTGGAGTTCACGTTGATCTTGTGATGGGCAACGACGTAGCCGCTAGCCGAAAGAACGATGCCGCCAATATCGCTGTTCTCGGCGGCGGCGCGAGCGATCTCGACTTCTGGAGCATCGGACGCGAACAGGCGGTACATCAGGGCAGAAATGCTCAACAGCACCACAACCGAGATGCCAATGATGATGTAGCGCTTGGCCCAGGGCGCCGGTTCGCCTTCGCTGCTCTTGGCCGAACGGTCAATGCGCAGGCTTTGCAGATCGTGATGTTTCGTATCGAGTGGCATACGTTCAGTTCGTTAAATCTCGGCCGGGCGGGTGAGGACACCCGCCCCTACGTGTAGCTTGCTAATCCCGCAATGCCGCAATAATGTCGCGGCGAGCCGCGTGCCACGCGGGCGCTATGCCGCCGAACAATCCCATAATTAAGGCAAATGCGACCGCGGTAATAACCACCGGCATCGTCATCCGCAGGCTGAAAACAATTTCGCTGAACGTCACAGCGTTGGAGGTCCCGGTGGTCATGCCATTGAAGGGCAGCATCAATACGATGCCGACCAGCGCGCCCAGCAGCGACAGCAGCAACGATTCGAGGACAAATGACGTCAGGATGCTTGGTTTCGAAAATCCGATCACCCGCAGAGTGGCAATTTCGCGTCCTCGGTACGCGACCGCGGCGTACATCGTATTCATAGCGGCAAAGCTCGAACCGATGGCCATAATGACCGCCACGATCCAACCGATAATCCTGATCGGCGCGCCCGACGAAGTTTGCTTCGCGTAATATTCCGTCTCCAGCATGCCTTCGAGCTTCAAGCGCTGGTCATCGCCCACACGATTCTTCAACGATTGCGCGGAAACCGGATCTGCCGCCCGCAGGTACGCTGAGGAGAAGCCACCCTGGCGGTCGAAATCTGTCGCCATCTGGTTGACATCGCCCCAGATCTCAGAGTCGTAAGCGGAACCGCCAGCATCGAAGACCCCTACGACTTGCCATGGCCCCTTGCCGAAGGCCAAAGTATCTCCTACATTCGCATTCGAAAAACGTTTGTGGATGGATTCACTGACCACTACCTCGCGCTGCCCCGGCGTGAACCAGCGGCCCTCGACCAACTTTACTTTGGGGCGCAGTTCGAGACCGTCCGGCATCATGCCCCGGACTGTGACGTTGACTTCTCCGGTGCCGTCCTTGCGTGGAAGCACAATTACTACCACCCATTCGCCTGAAGCCATCGGCTCACCGTGGCTATCCTTAGCAATACCCGGCAGATTCTTCAACACCGGGAAGTTGGCAGCATCAAAACCACCCGAGAGTTCAGCCTCCGACCCTTTGCGCAGAACCAGCACGTTCTGGGAATCGCCACTGGTGACAAACGCACGCTTCAGGCCAGCAAGCAGGGCCATGATGAAAATCGCGGTGGTCACGGTGAGCGCGATGCCCAGCGCTGTCATGATCGTCAGGCCCTTGCGTAATCTCAAGTTCCGGATGTTGTAGCTGAGCGGTATGGCCATATTTCGATCCCTTCGGTTCAGCCGATGTGACGCAGTCCCTCCACAATGTTCAACCGTGAGGCGTTATAAGCCGGGAAATAGGCGCTGAGAAATCCCACGAAAGCTGCAATTACAACCGCAATTCCCATCGTTGCCAGAGACACTCTGAAGCCAAACAAAATACCGGTCGCATATGGCGAATGAGCGATAACCCTGGTAAGCAAGGCGGCGATCGCAACCCCCAGCAGCCCACCCGCTACAGAAAGCGCGACGCCTTCGCCCACGAACAACGAGAGCACGCTGGCGCGGGTAAATCCGAGTGTCTTAAGCATGGCGACCTCGCGTGTGCGCTCGCGGATGGACATCGCCATAGTATTTGCAGCCACCAGGAGAATCGCGAACACCACCGCCGCGCAGATGCTCAAGATAAAAGCCTTGACGTTACCAAGCATCGCAATGAACGAAAGCTGAAACGCTTTTTCGCTCTCGGTTTTCGTGGGCTGGGGTGAGTTGCGGAACATGTCGTCGATCGTATGCGATGTCGGCGCGATGTCGCCCGGCGAGGCAACTCGCGTAAAGAAGAAGCCGGTCTGTCCTTTGTACCAGGACACTGCCTCTTCCAGGTATTTAGCGTGGAAATAGAAACTCTTGTTCGCCGGGGTCATGGTATAAATGGCGCGAATCGTCAGCTCGGGGTTCACCGGGAAAATGGTTCCTTGCAGGGTGACGTGGTCACCGATCTTCCAGCCGTATTTCTTGGCTAACTCCACATCCACCATAGCGCCAGCGCGATCGCGGATCCACGCCTGAGCCTGGTCGGCCGGCACATTCTTGTCAGCCGCGACCTTGAGATACTCCTCAGGGTCAGTGGCAAATTGCGCAAAGAAATTTTCCGGTTTGTCATCCTTGTAGCGGCCGCCGAACCAGGTCATTGGCGCGACGTAGACCACACCAGGAAGAGCGCGAATCTTCTCACGGTAATAGCTGGGGAGAAAGAACGTCAGCGACACCCGGTGGCGCGTCATCAGCCGTTTGGCAGAATCCGGCGCTCCTTGATCGATGTAGAACGTGCGCCAGATGGTCATCATCAGCGTGAGCAGGAGCAGGGAAAAACCGATGCTCAGCACGGTGAGAGCACTCCGGCGCTTATTACGAAACGCGTTTTTTACCACAAAGCTGCTGAGGGTCATACCATTTATCCGATATGTCGCAACCCATCCACGATATTGACCTGTGAAGCATGATAGGAAGGAATGAAGGCGCTCAAAAATCCCACAAATCCGGAAGCCACCATCGCCGATAACCAAATGCCGAGGGTCACCTTCATGTTAAAGAAGCTGAAGAACTGCGGTGAGTGGGTGAGAGCGTAAACCAACAGATATCCGAAAGCCGTTCCAATCAGGCCGCCGGCCAGAGCCAGTGCCATTGCCTCTCCAATAAACAGACCGAGAACCGTCTGACGAGTGAAGCCTAGAGTCTTGAGCACTGCGACTTCGCGGGTCCGTTCGCGAATCGACATGGCCATGGTATTTGCCGACACCAGCAATATGGCGAAGACCACTGCCATACAAATGCTAAGAATGAATGCCTTGACGTTCCCCATCATAGCCACGAACTCCAGCCCAAACGCCTTTTCGCTTTCTGCCTTGGTCGGTTGCGGCGAGTTGCGGAACATATCATCTATGGCGCTGGAAACCTTGCTTACGTCCGCCGGCGAAGCCGCGAGGATGCTGAAAGTGCCGGCCTTCCCTTTGAACCACGGCACTGCCTCTTCGACATACTTTGCATTGAAATAGACCGATTTATCATCTGGAACGGCGTGAAAAATACCTCGGATGTTCAGCTCAGGATTGACGGGGTAAATTGTTCCTTGTAGAATGATCCTGTCCCCAAGCTTCCAACCATATTTATTAGCGAGTGTGTCGTCCACGATCACGCCTTGGCGATCACGCTGCCACGCTGTAACCTGATCGGCTGGTATCGCCACGTCCCGGAATACCTTGAAAAATTCTTCGGGATCGGTGCCGAATTGAGCAAAAAAGTTCTCCGGTTTTTGATCTTTATAGATCCCTCCAAACCAGGAGACGGGGACCACCGCGACTACGCCGGGCAGCGAACGAATTTTTTCGCGGTAATAGGCAGGAAGGCTGAACGTTAACGATACCCGATGGCGCACTACCAACCGCTGCGCCGACTCGGCGCTGCCCTCGTCCAAATAGAAAGCCCGCCAGATCGTCATCATCAGCGTCAGCAGCAGCAAAGAAAACGCGATGCTCAGCACTGTCAGAACACTGCGGCGCTTATTGCGAAACGCGTTTTTGCTGACAAAGCGAGCCAGGGTCATTCTTAGAACTCCGGGATATTTAGACGGATCGTATTCGAGTCAGTTACCTTGCAGAATACGACTAAGGGGCACCTAAAGTTCCATTCAGCATAGACGATAGAGTCATCTTTCGACAACAGATTCCTAGACGTTGTCGGGCCATGTCTTCGATTGCACAAAACGGATTAGCCGAGATGCTTGAGGGACCGCCATCGGAAACCATATGCGAATCGACAATTGCCACCTTCTATAGAAATAACGCCCAACGGGCCGATTGGTTACGCAGAAAATCAGGGCGGCCGGCTCCGCAATTCCCCTAATCCCAGTTCCCAGATCTTGTTCCCAGTTCTGCATTGCGTGAAACGCGACAAGTAAGATACAGTCTGCCGAATCGAATTTGCAGCGCACATTGGGCGGTCGATAGGGGGGCTATGGTCCAGACTGCGGTGCATCTCACGCACAAGGCCCTGACCGGGGTTGACATCGCTGTCATTGCCGTCTATTTCGTGGTGATCTTTGCCATCGGATTCTACTTCGCGCGCAAGGAACGCACCTCGACCGATTATTTTTTGGCCAGCCGCAATGTGGGGTGGTTTGCCATCGGCGCGTCGCTATTCGTCTCCAACATTTCAACGGAGCATTTCATCGGGCTGGCGGGATCTGGGGCAACTTCAGGCTTAGCCGTTGGCCATTTCGAGTGGCTGGCCTGTTTGATTCTGCTGATCCTGGGGTGGGTATTCGTTCCCTTTTATTTGCGCTCGAACGTTTTCACCATGCCGGAATTTCTGGAGCGGCGCTTTAGCCGTTCCTGCGCAGTTTATCTGGCGGCAATTTCGATTTTGGCTTATGTATTCACCAAGATTTCTGTGCACTTGTACGCAGCGGCGATTGTTCTGGAGCGCGTGGTCGGATGGAGTCCACTTACCGCCGCCGTGATTCTAGTCGTCGCGACGGGAATTTATACCATCGCCGGCGGACTGGCTGCGGTCATCTATACCGATCTGGTGCAGACGCTGATCCTGATCGCCGGCGCGGTAATTCTGACCGCGATTGGCCTACATCGCGTCGGAGGTTTTGCCGGGCTACGCGCTGCCGTTCCCGCCAGCTACTTCCACATGATCAAGCCGGTTGACAATCCCGATTTCCCCTGGACTGGAATCTTTTTCGGCGCACCCATCCTGGGGATTTGGTACTGGTGCACCGATCAGGTGATCGTGCAGCGTGTTCTCTCCGCGAAAGACGAAGGCCACGCCAAAGCGGCAACTATTTTTGCTGGATTCCTGAAAATTCTGCCGGTCTTCATGCTGGTTCTGCCGGGGCTGATTGCCGTCGCGCTCTATCGCGACTTATTCAAATTCGGTCCAAACGGCGAGGTATTAAACGGCGATATTGCCTACCCCACCATGATCATTAATCTGCTTCCTACCGGCTTGGTCGGCGTGATGATTGCCGCACTGCTGGCCGCGCTGATGGGAGCGATGAGTTCGGTATTCAACTCGGCATCCACTCTTGTGACGCTGGATTTCTATAAGAAGATCAAGCCGGACGCCTCCGAAAGGCAGTTAGTAACCTTTGGGCGGGTGATGACCGGAGTCATGGTCATTCTGGGGTTGGCATGGGTGCCGTTTATTCATCTGATTAGCAGCCAACTTTATATTTACCTTCAGAGTGTTCAGGGCTACATCAGCCCGCCGATTGCGGCCTGTTTTATTCTGGGGATCCTGTGGTCTCGGCTGAATGCGCAAGGGGCGATCACGTCGTTGCTGACGGGTTTCGTGTTGGGCGCAGTTCGCTTCATCTTTGAACTGATGGACCGCGCTGCCGGCGGGCGCGCATTTGACAACGCGTTCCTCCGCGGTTTGGTTGATATGAATTTTCTTCACTATGCCATCCTAATGTTTGTAATCTGCTGCGCGGTGCTGATTGGGGTGAGCCTGATGACGCCAGCGCCGGAGCGCAGGAAATTAGCTGGGCTTACATTTGCGACTGTCGATGAAAAGATGGACGTCACGCCCGTGACCCCATCGGCAACCTACAAGCCTCCCGCAGAAACAGCGCTCGAGCACCGAATCAACATTGTGTTTAGCTTGGCATTGGTGGCGACGGTGATTGGGCTCTGGATTCATTTCCGGTAGATGCCGCGCATCCGTAGTCTGCGACCGAATGTCAGCCGGGAGGCGGCGGTAGAAGAATTTTCTCGCGGCGTATTCAATTCCATGCGGGCGCTGCTGGTTTTCGGGCCCATCCGTTCTGTAGCAGACTTCTACATTCCCTTCCAGCTTTTTCACGTCGAAATTTCCAGCCGTGGCAAACTCGATCAACGCGTGTTCGGCCTGGATGCGGTTAGTGGCTCGCTCGATCTGTATCACTTCGAGCAGTTACCTGGACCGTCCGAAATCATCTACCTGGAGACACGCAATCGCATCACGGCAAGTTTCGATGAGCAGCGATCACGGGAGCTTTTGCTGGGAAAAGTGCGGCGGCTCGTTTTCAGTACCGGATTTTTTCGGGTTCGCGACCTGCGGATTTCCGCTGACCTGATTCCAGGAGAGATTTACGTCCCGTACTGGGTGGGTTTTCGCGGACGCGGTATGTCGGCACAATTTACCGTGCTGGATGCCGTGCGTCGCAAGCCGGAAGGCGCAAAGGTAACGCAGCTTCTGCAGAATTGGCTTACCTCGACAACCGAGATTCGGGACGATTTGTAAGTTAATCCGATCTCGCGGCACTTTTCCTTAGAGCCTGTAACAAAACCTCCTCTGCCGCCAACGCATGATTCGGCCCTCATCCGAGAGGGGTTTCTCATGTCTGGATAGACAACAAGATACCGCTTGAAAGTATGGCTACTGCGGGAGCATAATGTGCACCGGGTTGGGAGACCAGCCGCTCCTCAACATCTCGCGTTGCTCAGCGACCTTCCTTCGCTCTCCAAGGCTATTCGGCCCCAAAGCAAGCGTATCCATCGGTTCGCGTCTCGGCACGCAACTTCACTTGGGAGGAGACTGTGAAGTCCAGAATTTTGATTCTCATTCACGTAGTGCTGCTCGTCGCTGTAACAACTGTCGCACAGGCGCAGTTTTCAGTCCTTTACAACTTCGGACTCCGAACAGACCCATTGAACCCGACGTGGCCCGGCGTCATAGCCCAAGGCCGCGACGGCAATTTATACAGCACGGCGCCCCAGGGACAAAACACCGGATGCACCAACGTCGGCGGGCAGGTGTTCAGGATCACGCCTACTACCGGAGCGCTGAAAATCATCAATTGCTCGACCGGAAGCGCCTTTTCCCGAAGCGGCCTTACTTTAGGCACTGACGGCAACTTCTATGGCACCGCGCCATTGAACGGCCCTTCTGGAAGTGGAGGACAAGACGGGACCATTTTCAAGGTAACACCGGGCGGCACTCTGACTCCCTTGCACACCTTTACGAGTACGGACGGCGAATTTCCCTCGGCCCCCCCGATCCAAGGCATAGACGGCAACTTCTACGGAACCACGAGGCAGGGGGGCAGTGGAGGTTTTGGTACTGTCTACAAGATCACGCCCTCGCTCGGATTCACGGTCCTCCACAATTTTATTGATTCTACTGACGGATCCTATCCTCAGGCTCCTCTAGTACAAGGAACCGATGGCAACTTCTACGGAACCGCAGAATTCTCCTCTCTAGCAATGCCGGCACAGTTTTTAGGGTCACACCGTTGAAACAGTTCCTGCCGCTGTTCGATTTCGCGCCGCTTGGCGCGACGGGTTCCGCGACGGGTACAAATCCGATTGCTCCCTTGATTCAGGCAAGCGACGGCAACTTCTATGGGACCACAGTTGGTGGCGGCGTCATCAATGGCGTCTCTACTAATCAAGGAGTCGTGTTCAAAATCACACCCGCGGGCAAACTCAGCGTGCTCCATGTCTTTGCGGGAAATGGTGATGGCACTCAGCCGATCGGCGGTCTGGTACAGGCAAGCGATGGGAACCTTTACGGCACAACTTCGCTGTCTATCCCAGGTTTCGGCTGTGGCACGATTTTCCGCATCACTCTTCCTGGCGGAACGTTCTCAACACTCCACGCCTTCTCAAACATTCCCCCAATTCGGGACGGCTGTCATCCCCAGGTCACATTAGTGCAGCATACGAATGGCATACTGTATGGAGACACGAATGCCGGCGGCAGCTTGGGTCAGGGCGTATTCTTCAGCCTGAACGAAAGTCTGCCGCCCTTCGTCAGCCTGCTCCCCTACTCGGGCAAAGTTGCAGCCACGATTGAGTTCTTGGGACAAGGCTTCACATCGACAACCACCGTGTCCTTCAGCGGAACTACCGCAAGCCGTACGGTGGTATCGGGCACTTTTTTGACGGCTACCGTTCCCAGCGGCGCAGGTACTGGTCTTGTGACGGTGACGACTTCAAGCGGCACGTTGAAGAGCAACAAGCTATTCCGCGTCATTCCGCAGATTACGGGTTTCTCGCCCACGACCGGCTCAGCAGGAACTTCAGTGACCATCACGGGCGTCAGTCTCAAGCAGACAACCAAAGTGACCTTTGGCGGCGTGAAAGCTAGCTTCACTGTGAATTCCGACAGCAAGGTGACCGCAATCGTACCCAGTGGCGCAGTGACAGGTAAGATCGCCATTACCACTCCGGGAGGCAGGGCGACCAGTGCGGGAACGTTCACGGTCTCTAGCACCCTGACTGGCCATTGCGTTTATCAATGTGGCAGCACTCGATGCGGAGAATTAACCGGTTATTGCGCTGGCTCGGTGGGGCATGCACCACGAGATTCGACCCCTTGGAGTGTCCTGTCGGGCAGCCGGCGAAGAGTCCGGGGACGAAGTGTGGCGTAGGCGTTGACACAGCGAGAACTTGTACTCCGTAATCACAGCTTGAGTTGTCGCTCGAGACCTAACCCGTGCTTCGCCTTCGGCTTGTTGACCTGTCGATGTCGCGCTCCTTTGCGGTCGTCGCGTGATGGAGTCTGTTTTGTTAGAAGCCCTCAGGTACTTCGGTAACTCACGAGGGATGAGTCGTTCGGGCTATCCTTGATCCATCCTCTCCAAGGCGCACAACGTTCGTCTTCGTGCGAGGAGGCGGTCCCGTCCGTAAACGGGGCAAGGAAGCAATGTCGAACCAAATCGGGCGTTTCGAGATACTGAGCGAGATTACCCAGTCGGCGCTGGGATCCGTTTACAAGGTCAATGATCCAGACAGTGGACGTACGGTCGTGCTGAAGACCTTGCGCATGCAAACTTTCGGAGAGCAATCCGCCGCCTTGGTACAGCGCGTTCTGCAAGAATCCGAAAACGCAAGGCCTCTTAATAGCCCCAATATCGCTCAGCTCTACGGCATAGCAGAAATCGATGGCCAGCTGTGCGCCTGGATGGAGTATGTGCAGGGCAACAGCGTGGGCACGATGCTGGTGCGAAGAGAAGGATTTTCGATTTGGGATTTGCAGGATATCGCCCGCCAAACGTGCCAGGGTCTGGACCACGCCCGCGTACACGGCGCCGTCCATTGGAGTCTGGAGCCGGCCAAGATCATGGTGAGTTGGGACGGTACAGTAAAGACTCTGGACTTCGGCGTTTCAACCATGAGCACGTTCGCCTGCCAGGATCCGGGAAGAGTGCCGGAGATTTTGTACTACATGTCTCCTGAGCAGGTTCGTGGAGAGCCGCTCGATGGCCGCTCCAATTTGTTCAGCCTGGGGTCAATTCTCTACGAGATGGTTACAGAGATGAAGCCATTCGCCGGAAACAATGGCGATGAGCTATGCAAGCAGATCACGGAAGTGAGTCCGCCGCCGCCGGATCAGCTGAATCGCAAGGTCAATTCTCCCCTCGCCAAACTTATTATGAAAGCGCTTGCCAAAGCGCCCGACCAGCGCTATCAGAGCGGGCAGGAACTGCTTCACGATTTGGAGAATTGCAACGAAACCCATCCCCAAGCGACCACGAAGAAGATCGCGCAGCCGAGGATGAACAATGCAGAGGATACTTCCACGGCAAAGGTGCGCAGCGCAGCGGCGGCTGCAGGCTGGCCGGGTGCAGGTCCGGTTCAGGAGAAGAACAGAGCAACACCAAACGATGCAGCGGCACAAACCGCCAGCCTCCGCGCGAGCGGCTACGTGCAGGGATTAAGAGAACCCGGCCCAAGCATGTCAGCCTTTCCAGCCACAGAGGAGGATATGCGACGAGCCTTGCCGGTCGACCCAATGATGGACGATGCGCGAGGCCCGGCAGCAAAGAGGCCAAGTTTCTCGGATGTTTCGGAATTGCCACCGCTGAAAGAGGTGGTTGTTGCACCACCACTCGCCGCGACCGAACAGCCTGAGCAAATTGAGCAATCGAGAGCAGCCACGCCAAAAAGCGCCGCTCCGCAGAAACCCAGGGTGCAGCCGCGGCAGGTTGCGAAGAAAGCAGTCACGGAAATAAAGAAAACACCGCCCAGACTGTTTGGATACTCAATCGCCACTGCGGCTGGAGTGATTCTGCTCGTGATCGCCGGGATCGCGCTTCATATTTATTTGCAGAATTCCGAAAGCAGCTCTTCGCATTTTGGCGCAACGGTTCCGGAAGCTCAGCCGAAGCCGGCGCAACCAGCAGCCTCTCCTAGTGTGCCGGTAAGTCGGCCTGCCGCGGTAACCGCGGCGCCAGAAGAAATTTCAGCTGAGCCGTCAGTTTCGGTCGCTCAAAGAGATAGCCGTAAGCGGAAGCAGAAGGCGCCAATGCCCACAGCGCCCGCCGTGATTCCAGGTCAGTTGACCATCAACTCCACACCGGAAGGCGCGGCCGTGCGGGTGGACGGACGCACCGATCCCAGTTGGGTGACACCGTTTAACATCCCGGGTCTCTCGCCAGGCCAGCACTCGGTGAGCATCACCAAGCCGGGCTATTCACTCGAAACCCGCACAATTGAAGTTGCGTCGAATAGCAAGTCATTCCTGGTCGTGCAATTGGCCTTGGCAGGCGCGACAGCAGTGCTGAACAGCGATCCTGCGGGAGCGGCAGTTTTCCTCGACGGCAAAAACACGGGTCGCCTCACGCCCGTACAGATTTCGGTTGATAAACCCGGCGTGCACACCCTTCTGTTGAAGAAGCAAGGTTATCTGGAAGAGAGCACCACTGCGAACTTGCAAGCCGGTCAGTCATTTCGTTTTGCTCCAGCGCTGAAGCCTCTGGGCACAACTGATGAAATCAAGATTGGCGGTGGCAAATTCAAAAAGCTGTTCGGCGGTGGAGATACGGCCGGCATGGGAACCGTGAATGTCAAGACTCAGCCGAAGGGCGCGCAGGTTGCCGTGAACAACCGCGTGCTCGATAAACCCTCGCCGCTGCAGTTTTATTTGAATCCAGGAAACTATGTGATCGACATTACCATGTCAGGATACAAGGACATCCATCGTGTGATCACCGTAGAAAAAAGCGGAAAGCTCACCCTGGATGAAGACATGGAACGGCAATAGCTGCACGAACCACACCGGCACTGTAGTCCGTTTCTCACATCTCCGGGCTCTCCCATAGCTCTGCTGCCCCAAATTCATAGACTATTAACCAAACTGAAACAATTCAGAAATATTTCCCGCCTACTCTGCCCTGAGCGACTTTTCCACCGGGGCAAAGGCAGACCGAAAACCGCCCCAATCAAGCCGGATCTTGCGGTGCGAGGCCCGGTCCTACAATTCTTTTCTAGCCGCGGAGGAAAACCAATGTTCAACAGAAGTATTGCCGAAAAAATGTTGGCTGCGCTGATTGCTTTCTCGACCCTGCTGGCCGCTTCGCTCCTGCCCGCGCAGGCGCAGAGCGCCACCACCCCCGTCAAGCACATAGTGGTCATCTTCCAGGAGAACGTATCTTTCGATCACTATTTCGGAAGCTATCCCAGAGCTCTCAACCCAGCGAGTGAGCCAGCCTTCCATGCCTTGGCAAATACGCCGAGCGTCAACGGACTGAACCCCGGGCTGCTTACGCACAATACCAACTTACGCAATCCGTTCCGGTTGGATCGCTCGCAGAATTACACCTGCGATCAGAATCACGATTACATGCCGGAGCAGCAGGCCTTCGACAATGGCCTGATGGATAAATTCGTCCAGTTCCTCGGAGTCGGTGGTCCCGGGTGTCCCGATTATGGTTTTGGCGCCAAGCTGGTGATGGGCTACTACGATGGCAATACGGTCACAGCGCTCTGGAACTACGCCCAGCATTACGCAATGAGCGACAATTCCTACAACACCGGATTTGGGCCTTCTACGCCCGGCGTCCTCGACTTGGTTTCTGGAAACACGGGCACGGTGGACTTAGCGCATACCACCGGAGATATCTCTGGCGACGTGGTAGCGACTACGGTCATCGGCGATCCAGATCCTTTCTACGACGATTGCGGCAGCCCCGAACAGATTGCGATGACAGGTACCAACGTTGGAGATCTCATGAACGCCAAAGGCGTGACCTGGGGATGGTTTGAGGGTGGCTTTACTCCCACAACCCCGGCGACGGCAACCTCTCCCGCGGTTTGCGCCGCCGCGACCACAAACCTGGGTGGCACATTGCAGAAGGATTACAGCGCACATCACGAGCCCTTCAGTATTACAAGTCGACCGCCAATCCGCATCACTTGCCGCCGACCTCAGTAGCGATGATCGGAAAAACCGACCAGGCAAATCATCAATACGACTTGACCGACTTCATGAATGCTGTAAGCGCTGGCAACATGCCGGCCGTCAGCTTCCTCAAAGCCAAGCGTTCGCAGGATGGCCACGCCGGCTATTCTTCGCCCCTGGATGAGCAGGAGTTCATCGTCAGCACGCTGAACGCTCTCCAACAGCGTCCGGAGTGGAGCAGCACCGCCGTGATCATCGCCTATGACGACTCAGATGGCTGGTACGACCATCAGATGAGCCCGATCTTGCGTCAATCCGTCAGCAGCCAAGATGCGCTTAGCGGCGTGGGCCACTGCGGTACCACCAACACCGGCGGAATCCCTGGCCGCTGCGGCTATGGACCTCGCTTGCCATTGCTTCTGATCTCGCCATTCGCCAAGGCAAACTTCGTGGATAACGCTCTCACCGACCAGAGTAGAGTTCAATCCTCCGCTTCATTGAAGACGACTTCGCCCTGGGACGAATCGGAACGAAGTCGTCCGATCAGTTTGCTGGCACCTTTAACAACATGTTGAATTTGGCAAAACCGCGGACAGATATTCTGATCTTGGATTCTTCCACGGGCGAGCCAGCGCCATAGATTCGGCCGCAGCATCAGACCCTCAGCCCGGCGCCAGATGGAGCCGGGCCTTTTTGTCCGTAACTTCTACACGCCAAGCGAAAAGCACGCGAATGGTTTGTCAGAAGAGACTGGACAGTCAGGGTCATGTGACCAGTCACGCTGTTCATACTCGCGCCGATCGTGGTACTGGCAGAAACCTGGCCTCCGGTGCTCACGTGCTATTCTTCGTCCATGCCGGAAGCAGCGCTCGACAGGCGATTGATGGCCCAGCGCGGGAAACGGCTTGAATATTTCACGATTGCGTGGAATACGCTTGAAGGAGTGGTCGCCGTCGCCGCCGGAGCCGTGGCCGGAAGCATTTCGCTTGTGGGTTTCGGGTTGGATAGCTTCATAGAAGTGATCTCGGGAGCGACTCTACTGTGGCGAATGTCCGTCGACGACCTATCCCGAAGAGAGCGAAATGAACACCTGAGCCTCAAAATCGTTGGTGTTTCTTTCCTCGCGCTGGCAGCATACATCGCCTTTGAATCAATTACCGGCCTGCTGAAAAGGAAAGCACCGGAGCACAGCATTGCCGGAATCATTCTCGCTGTCGTGACCCTGATGCTAATGCCACTCTTATCCGCGGCAAAGAGGCGGGTCGGTCAAGACCTCGAAAGCGCGGCAATGACCGCTGATGCCAAGCAAACCGAATTCTGCAGCTACTTATCGGCCATTCTTCTGAGCGGCTTGGTGCTGAATGCAGCCCTGGGCTGGTGGTGGGCCGACCCATCGGCGGCTCTAATCATGACTCCCCTCATTGCAAGAGAAGGTTACCGCGGCATTCGGGGCGAAGATCATTGCCACCAGTGCTGCTGATTTTCAATCGAGCCTGGATGCCATTGTGGCGCAGTTTAGTAAAGTGCGACCCACTACTCTGCTGCCGGATCTCAGAAATCTTGCGGGCTTATTCCGGGTTCTTGTGGAAATCGCACCAACGCCTTATCGTGTTTCTGCATCTCCGTAAGCTGCAAATATATTGATGAAGGAGTTTAGGAATGAAGCTGCGAAAAGAGAAGATTCTTACTGACGTACTGCTGGGCGCTGGGCTGTATCTGCTTGATTCAATGCGGGATCGTCTGTCAGATACAGTTGATACCGTTCGCTCCCGGGCGCGCGACACCTATGACACCGCTTCCGATCGCGTCAGTCGGGCTAGCGATGTGCTTACCGGAGAAGATCATAGCGGGATCAGCACTGCAGCGGCGCTGCTGATCGGCGTTGGTATCGGCGTGGGTGTCGGCATGCTTTTTGCGCCGGCCAGCGGCGAGGAGACTCGTAGAAACATCGCCGGCAAGGCCGAGTACTATGGTGACCGGGTCCGTGAGCGCTTCTCCAAGGAATCGGAACCGGCCAGCGGTACCTACGGCGCGTAACGCCCGCCCTTCGCGCGTACGCTTCGTCGCCAAGGGAGGACCTCACTTATGAAAGCATGTATCAGTGTGTGCGCGATTGTGGCGTTCGCAATGGCTTTGACGTCAGCATCCTTTGCTCAGACCGCTCCAGCGCAACCGCAGGATCCCACCGCCCAGGCGCCATCATCGCCGGCTACTCCCGGCGCCAAGCGGCCTCCGGATGAAGGCCAGAAGCCGAGTGAAGGTGAATCAAGTGCGCCGGCTTCCAGTGGCAAAATCCGCCCGTTTATGGGGACCGTGGTTCACGAGAATGGTGGGTATTTTCTTCGAGCTGGAGATCTCAAGTACAAGCTTGACGACCAGACTGAGGCCAGACGCTACGAGGGCAGAAGCGTAAAGGTAACCGGCAGCCTGGAGAAGCAAAGCAATACCATTCACGTACAGAAAATCGAGGCTTCACCGTCTTCATAGCTTTCTGCTTGCAGCGGTTGGTTGTGTCTTTTCTCTCGTTTTCTCATTCAGGGCTAGTTTACCCCTCTTGATACTCCGCTTCTCCGCTTAAGCCTCAATGTTTGTTGATGTTGTCAATTAGAACCAAGCGCCGGGAATGACCCTTCTGGTGAACGTAAGTAACCTGTGCGATCAACTCCAATCATGCAAGATTAGGGGTCTAATCCGAATTTCAGGAGGAGTAATGCGTCTGCGCACATGTATCGGGTTACTGGTCGCGATCATCGCCGTGGCAATTTTTCTACTAAGTTGCAGTGGCGGAAGCAAGCCTGGCACGGTTAACACCAGCATAAGTGATCCGCCCACCTGCGCGGCACCACAGGGCCCATACCGGCACGTCTACGTGACTGTAAGCGACGTGCTGATTCACAAGAGTGCAAGCGCCTCGGCCAGCGATGCCGGATGGATCGACCTTGCGCCGGGCTTGAAGGGCAATCCGGTGCAAGTAGATCTGCTCGGAGTTGCGAACCAGTGCTTCCTCGCCATGTTGGGCTCGGCCGAAATTGATCCCGGGACCTACGAGCAGATTCGCGTAATATTGGCGCCCAACACTGCCAGCGTAAATAACAATAAGTGCGGCAACGTCGCTAACTGCCTGATGCTGACCAGCGATCCTTCCAATACGCCTCAGCCGTTGCAGCTTTCGTCGGAGTCGCAGACCGGAATCAAGATCCCATCCGGGCAAATTGCGGGCGGAAGCTTCACCGTCGGCTCGGGACAGACCAAAGATTTGAATATAGATTTCGACGCCTGTGCTTCCGTGGTAGTGCAAGGCAACGGACAGTATCGCCTGAAGCCGGTGCTGCATGCGGGCGAAGTCTCGCTGCAGTCGGCATCAAGTTCTATCAGCGGAACAATTATCGATGGCTCAACCCAGCTACCGGTTGTTGGCGGCAATACTATTGTCGCGCTCGAGCAGGCAGATGGCGCCGTGCTGATGCAAGCCGTCCCGGCCTCGAACGGAAGTTTCGTTTTCTGTCCGGTTGCGGATGGCACGTATAACCTGGTCGCCGTTGCGATCGATGGTTCGGGAAACACCTATGCGGCCACAGCGATTACCGGCGTGAAAGCAGGCGACTCGCTGGGCACGGTTCCACTCACACCTGCGGGGCTGCCGGCTTCGATCAGTGGCCAGATCACGACGAGTACGGGAAGCACAGGCACTATCGCGGACCTCTCAGTATCCGCACTGCAGTCGATTGGCAACAGCATGTTCATCACGGTTCCTCTAGCCCAGCAGTCGGCTGCGACTGCTACACTGACCACTGCGGCCGGCGCGAGTTGCCCCGCGAGCACAGACTGCGCGAGCTATACGCTTGCGGTTCCCGCGGCTAACCCAAGCATCGGAGGCTTCAACTCTGGTGGAAACCAGACGCCCGCAGCTCCGGCTTCAGGGGAGGTGGACTACACCGTAGGCGCGAGCGCGTTCATCCCGGGGTCAGCGGGACAGCCGGATTGCAGTCCGTCGAGCATGCAGACCAGCTTGACGGATGCGATTGCGACGCTCTCGGTAACTGCTGGAAACCCCACAACAGCGGCCGCCCTGAGCTTCGCCAGCTGCCAGTAGCGTCCTAATCGGAGTGGGAGGTGCGGCTGTTTCTGCCGCACCTCCACCTCGCCACGAAATCACGTTCTTCCTTCTGGCTTACTTAGCTCTTACGCCTGTAGTGGATCGGCCACAGCACTTGCCAAGTCTTGCCGCCGTCAGACGATCTTTCCCAGCTCCAGTCGAGCTCTTTAGGGCTGACGTTTTTCCAGACCATGCGCTGCAGAACTTTAGAACCATCCGGAGACCTCGCTTCACAGGCCAGGATCATTTGGCCATCTTTGAACTCGCCGACAAAATCCAGATAGCCACCTTCGTTGTCTACCCATGTCTGCTTCCACCTTCGCGCTCGAACATCGAACACCGAAACGCTGCGGCCACGAAGATGCATCGAATCGCCGCCGGAGAAGGTCTCTTCAACAATACAGCCGTCTAAAACTCGCCTGATGATATTCGTGCCATGGCCGGTTTCGCCCGCTTTATCTCCAGGCCAGATGAGATCCCATTCTCCAACCCAAAACTCAAACTGCTTTTGCTCGGGTTCTGAACAGGGCCTCGGCGTTTGCTGAGCAAGCGCCACCCAGGTGCTGAACCATAGCGCGCATAAAGCCCATAACGGAGCTCGAAACATAAGGGTCTCCTCTGATAATCAGACGAGCCAGAGGGATGATGGTCACTGGAGCCGACTCTTTGTATGGTCCGTAATGCACGTCATTGAGGTGATCCCGGCGGCTAAGTCGAAGAGGGCAGGTTCTGTGATACACCTTTATTCTTGATTCTCCATCAAGGCCTCTTCTTATTTTTTGCCGGTATTCTGGGCGGAGCGCTGAACGCGGTCGCCGGAGGCGGCAGCTTCATCTCCTTTCCCGCGCTGCTCTTCACCGGCGTTCCGCCAATCCCGGCGAACGCGACGAATACGTTGGCCCTCTGGGCAGGCGTGACCGCCAGTGGCGGCGCCTATCGCAACCGTCTGGACGTGCCCAGGCGTGTGATGGTTCCGCTCATTGCGACCAGCTTGCTCGGCGGCGTAGCGGGTGCGGCTCTGTTATTGAAGACTCCCGCCCACACCTTCATGCGCATACTGCCGTGGCTGATGCTCGGCGCGACGGTGCTGTTTCTATTTGGCAACCGACTTTCCGGCGGGCGGCCATCTGCCTTGGGACGCGAAGCTGGCGCCGGAGCAATCGTTAGCGCCTCAATTTTCGAATTGCTGGTTGCGATCTATGGAGGATACTTCGGCGGCGGCGTTGGAATCGTGAATCTGGCCATGCTGGCCGCAATCGGCATGACGGATATTCACTCCATGAATGCGCTCAAAAGCGTACTCGGCAGCGCGATCAATGGCATTGCCGTGCTCGTGTTCATTCTGCGGCGGGCCATCTCTTGGCCTCAGGCTGTGATCATGATTGCGGGAGCGGTCGTCGGAGGATACTTCGGCGCGCATTATGCCTTGCGGCTGCCGCAGGCCTGGGTACGCTGGTTCGTGATATTAGTAGGCGCCGGTATGACAGCGTATTTCTTCGCGGTGGCGTACTGATTCGAATGCTGGAGTTTGCGACAAAGAGTCGAGATTTGCGGGCATATGGCCCGCCCAGCAGACCCGGCTCCCGAATTTCTACTGCGCGGGCGCAGAGACATGCTCGTGTACGATCAGCCACTTGCCATCCTGATTCTCAAAAACAACCGTCCAGCGCCAGGTAGCCAATTCCCGTTTGCTATTTTTCAGAGTCGCATCTTCCTTCACGGTGGACGTGGCCCAGTAAGAGTTTCCTGCAGAATGGACTTGGGCATCGTCATTGACGGTGAATTTGGCTGACTTGTAGCCCGCAAGCACTTTCTTCACTCCGCTCTGATACTCGTCCCAACTGTCGTACTTGAGCGGCGCGATGTCAAAAAATACGTGCGGTCCCTGGGCATAGAATTGTGCGGTATTGGCGGTATCGAGAGTGCCCCAGCCATCCCAGATCTTCTGCATGTACGCTTTGTCGGGAGCGGGGCCAGCTGCCGATTTCCGGGTGGATTTCTTTTGGGCTGCAAATCCTGAGAGACTCATGGCGACTATGCAAACTAAGACGGTGAAGACGCGCTTCTGCATTGAGTTTCCTCCGATTCGGCGACAGATTGTCGCACAGAACTATGCAAACGCAAAGCACACCAACGACTACGGCTTCAGTTTGACGCTGTTCCAGAGCGCACGTTAGAATAATTCAGTTTGCCTGTACTCGCGGCTCCGTTCTGGGGCCGTCCGCAATCGTTGCTGAAAGCGCCGACGCGGAACACAGCAAGCATAAGGAAATCAGCAGGTTTACCGGATCGCACAACACGGCCGGTAACCACGGAGGCATGCCTATGTACGCGGTCATCCGCACCGGGGGAAAACAGTACCGGGTCGCGCCTGGCGATGTGATTCGTGTCGAGAGCCAGGGAAACGGCGCAGACAAGACGATCGAGTTCAGCGATGTGCTGGCGGTTTCCGGCGGCGAAGGGCAAATTGGACGTCCGCAGTCAGAGGCGCGAGTTGTCGGCGAGGTGGTTGAGCAGGGGCGTGGTGACAAGATTCTCGTGTTCCACTACAAACGCAAAAAGCAGTACAAAAAGATTGCCGGCCATCGTCAGCCGTTCACTGCGGTTCGCATTACTGAGATCGCGTTTGATGGCCAGAAGTTCACCGCTCCCGAGCCCACGAAAAAAGAAGCGAAGCCCAAGCAAGTGAAAGCCGCAGAAGAGCCCGTGGAGATCGCCCCGAAAGCGGAGGCCAAAGCAGCGAAGGCTCCGGCGAAGAAGAAAGCAGCACCGAAAAAACCGGCAGCAAAAAAATCGACATCGAAGAAGAAAAAGTAGCGCCGGCGTCTCGCCGACTGTCGCGAGGGCGTCCTCGCCCTCGCCGCTCGAAGCTACTGGCTTCTAAGATTAGAAACTGAGACATAGGTCATGGCACATAAAAAGGGATTAGGCAGTTCACGCAACGGACGCGACTCGAATTCACAGCGGCTGGGCTTCAAGGCATTCGGGGGGCAAGTCGTTCCCGGCGGCACTATCATCGTGCGGCAGCGGGGCACCCGGGTGAAACCGGGCCTCAACGTCGGCCGCGGCAAAGACGACACGCTCTTCGCCAAAATCTCCGGCCGGATCAAATTCATGAACAAAGGCTCCATGGGCAAGTTCGTGATGATCGAGCCGATGGAAGCGAAGTAGAGACTGCCCGGTTCGCGCGGACAAGAGTGTCCGCGCCACACAGCCTCGCCTTCGGGTTGGGGCTTTTTTATTTAGGCCTTCAGCTGTCAGCTATCAGCCTTCACATTTGAGGATTTGCCTGACAGTTTACAGTCTGATCGCTAAAAACTATGTTCATCGACGAAGCCAAAATTCGCGTTAAAGCTGGCGACGGCGGCAATGGCTGCATGGCTTTTAGGCGGGAAAAATACGTTCCACGTGGCGGACCATCCGGAGGCGATGGCGGCAAGGGCGGCGACATCTACATGGAATCCAGCGAACGCCATAACACGCTAGTCCACTTCCGCTTCAATCCCGAATACAAAGCGCAGCGCGGACGTCACGGCGAAGGCGCGAACAAGACCGGCCGTGAGGGCGAAGACATCATACTTAAAGTTCCGGTTGGAACGATCCTCTACGACGATGAAAGTGGCGAGAAAATTCACGACTTCTCTCATGCCGATGAGCGCATCGTAGTCGCTCGCGGCGGCCGAGGTGGGCGCGGTAACGCGCGGTTTGCCACTTCAACCCACCAGGCTCCTCGTGAGCACGAAGACGGCCGTCCGGGGGAGGAGCGCGTTTACCGCCTGGAACTGAAACTCCTCGCTGACGTGGGCCTGGTCGGATACCCCAACGTTGGCAAGTCCACTCTGATCTCACGCATCTCAGCCGCGCGGCCCAAAATTGCTGATTATCCGTTTACCACTTTGGAGCCGAACCTCGGCGTGGTTATGGCCGGCCAGCCTCCTGACGAGAAGAGTTTCGTTGTGGCAGATATCCCCGGCCTGATCGAGGGCGCCCATAGCGGCGCCGGTCTGGGCACTCAGTTTCTTCGTCACATTGAGCGCACGCGCCTGCTGGTGCATTTGGTCGACGTTTCAGACGCCAGCGGACGACCCGACCCGGTGAAAGACGTCGAGGTGATCATGGGCGAGCTGGCTAGCTTTGGAGCAAAGCTGGACGAGAAGCCGATGATCATGGTCGCTTCAAAGATCGACGTGGCCAACAAAGACAAGCTGGCGAAGCTGAAGCGGTACTGCAAGAAGGAGGGATACGAATTGTTTCCCGTCTCAGCGGTAACCGGCAAAGGCATCGAAGAGTTGAAGTACGCGATGGCAGAGAGAGTGAAAGAACTCCGGCGCCAGCCAGCGGCGCAAGAAGCCGAACAAGGCGTTACCGGGAACTGAAAACTGGCAACTGAGAACTAGCAGCGAGGCTTTACGCTTCCGGCACATGCGATCCGTGCTGGAAATGATATTGCAGTATCTTTGCTGCCAGCGCTGGGTTCACGGTAGAAGATTCGGGTTTCACTGTTCGCACCACCTCGCCGCGGCACACCACTTCTGCTGCCGACAATCCTGCGATCTCCGCCGGCAGGACAAGATTGATCTCGAGCTGTGCGTTGGGAGCTACCGTTTCTTCGGCTTGGAATAACAATCCGGAGCGGCTGATATTCTCCGTAGTTCCATCGCGCCAATCGTCCTCGCCGAGGATGCGGTACTTCAGCGGTAGATGAAGATTGAAACGCTGGGCACGGAAGGGAGAAGTAAATTTCTCCCGCCGCGGCAACTGAGATTCGCGAGCAAAACGAGCCATTTGGACCTCCTGAGGGAGTGGTGCGTCGAGCACCTCGCGGACTCTGGCCTTCAGAGCCGGGAGGGTAAAAGGCTTCTGGAGCAGGTTGACACCTTCTTCCAGCATGCCGTTGTGGCCGATGACGTTCTCCGTGTACCCGGACATGTACAGCACTCGAGATTCGGGGCGAAGCGCGGAAATACGTTGCGCCAGCTCGCGCCCGTTCATTACTGGCATGACCACGTCGGTCAAGAGCAGGTGAATGGGGCCGGGGTAACTGTTGGCGGCCCGAATAGCGGCGGCGCCGTCCGAGGCTTCGAGCACGTTATAGCCCTCATCTTGCAGTGCGAGACGCGCCAAGCGGCGGAGCTTGGATTCGTCCTCCACAACCAAAATAGTTTCGTGAGCCTTCCCGGATTTCGCAGGTGCAACCACAGGTTGAGCCGCGAGCGCTGCTACGGCCGCGTTGACGCGAGGCAAATAAATCTTGAATGTCGATCCCTTGCCCGGCTCGCTGTAGACCCAAATGGAGCCTTCACTTTGCTTAATGATTCCATAGACGGTCGAGAGGCCGAGGCCGGTGCCCTTGGTTCCCTTGGTAGTGAAGAACGGCTCGAAAATGTGAGTTTGTGTCTCGGCGTCCATGCCGGCGCCAGTGTCGCTGATGGCAAGCATCACGTACTCACCGGGTTCGAGCGGGGCATGCAGCCGCGCGTAGCTTTCGTCGAGCACGACGTTTGCGGTCTCAATGGTGAGCTTGCCGCCCTGGGGCATGGCATCACGCGCGTTCACAGCCAAATTCATGATGACCTGTTCGATCTGGCCGGGATCAGCCTTCACGGCGCCAAGTTCAGCGCCAGGGATCATCACCAGCTCAATGTCCTCGCCAATCACCCGGTTCAGCATATTCAGGTTTTCGGTAACGATGCTATTGAGGTCGAGCACCTTGGGAGCAAGCATCTGCTTACGGCTGAAGGCCAGCAGTTGGCGGGTCAGCGAAGTGGCCCGCTCGGCTGCACTGGCGATCTCCCGGGCTGGCCCGCGTAGTGTAGCGTCAGGCCCAATGCGCTCCAGCAGAAACTCGGAGTATCCGGAAATCACCATCAGCAGATTGTTGAAGTCGTGAGCGATCCCACCGGCAAGCCTGCCCACCGCCTCCATCTTTTGGGCTTGCCGCAGTTGCTGCTCGAGTTTCCTGTGTTCCGTGACATCTTCTGCAAATAAATCGAAGAAGATGGCATCTTTCTCGCCGCGTATGGCGCGGCCGGAGAGGCGAACCGTAACCGTGCTTCCATCCTTGCACTGCAATTCGGCAATCAATCCTTCAAACTTCCGCAGCGATTTGAGACGATCCGCCAGCGTGAACCAATGCTGCGAATCGGCGTAGAGATTCGCCAGGTTGCGGCCGGCAAGTTCAGAGGCAGACTCGTATCCAAGAATGCTCACCAGCGCCGGGTTCACGCTCAACAGTGCGCCTTGCGAATCGCAACGGCAGATGCCATAAGGCGCGTTCGTTACTAGTGAGCGGAAATTGGTTTCGGAGCGGCGCAGGCCTTCCTGGGCAGAGCGCAGGGCAGCATTGAACGAACAAATCAGCAGCGCCACAAACACAAACAGCGCCAGATGTATGATCGCCTTGCGATATTCCGACGCAGAGTGGGTGCCGGCGAGAGAAAAATAAGCGCTGACGGTTAGCGCGAACGATGTCGCAACCAGCCCGGGCTTCCAACCTCCGTACCAGGCGCTGACCATGATTGCGACCGCAAACACCACCAGCCGGCTCTCGACAACATCCGATAGCAGCAAAGCTGGAATCAGCGCCAGGGTAATACTGAGGAGAGCGACGCCGTACCGCAAGATGGGCGCGCGCGCGGGAGCAATGCGTGTGCGAAGAAGGGGGAGTTTCAATCGCATACGAGGCCAGCGTATCCCATAACGGGAAAGCCGCGAGTGTTACGAGAGTGCATGGCTTTGTGGCGTTCCAGGCATTGCACCTTGGAGTTGGTTACCCGAGGCAACCGGGATTCCTGATGAAACTCCGATCATTGCCCTCAAAACTTGCATTACAAGGCGGAAAACAAGAAACTACCGAAGCTTTCCCAAAGAGTGCTCATGAACATCGGTCTTCTTGGCGGAACGTTTGACCCCATCCACATCGGCCATATCGCGCTGGCGAGTGCCGCAAAAGAGAAATTCGAGCTAGGCCGGATCTACTTCGTGCCTGCCAACATCCCTCCCCACAAACAGCGCGAACCTGTCGCCCCGTTCGTTCACCGCTATGCCATGGTGGTGCTGGCTACTATGGGCGAGAAGAGTTTCGTGCCTTCTTTATTGGAGGCGCCGGGCGTCGTCGGAATCAATACAACCGCCAAATCGCGGTCGGGTGAGCACGCTGCGCCAGCCAATTACAGCATCGATACAGTCCGACGGATCAAGCAATCGTTGAGAAAAGCTGACCGGCTGTTTTTTCTCATTGGCATCGACGCCTTCGATGAGATCGCGACCTGGCATGAACCCGAGGCGCTGCTCCGGGAATGCGAGTTCATCGTTGCCAGCCGCCCGGGCTATTCGCTGGCCGATGTCGCCAACGCGCTACCCGAAAAACTGCGTCCAGCAGCAGCGGTGACCAAACCGTTTTCCAAACAGCCCGCCAAGGGAGATCTGGTGCTGAGCGGCGCGACAGTGCACCTCCTGGACAACGTACATCAGCCAATCTCAGCCACTGCCATCCGCCAGGCTGCATCCGCCAAGAAGCCGCTAAAGAAATTTGTAGATCCGCGAGTCGAGGAATACATCAAGAAAATGGGATTGTATTAAGCCACCGCTCGGTAGCGTTTGGTCGTTGGCCAAACACGGCGATTTTCCAACAGTCGGCTTAGGCTGGCTCCTCGGCTACAATGGGATTGGGCCGACGATTCACTACTGTCGACGAATGTTCCGCGAGCGACCACCTGACTAACAAGCAGCGACAAAAGACCAACGACTGAATGAAAAAAACCGACCTCCAGCGCCAAGTCACCGAAGCCATCAGCGCCTGCCAGGAAAAGAAGGCGGAAGAAATCACTGTGCTGGAACTTGAAAAAGACTCCGGCGCATTTACTGACTATTTCGTCGTGTGCAGCGGCACCAATCCGCGGCAGATTCAAGCTATTTCTGACGAAGTTGAGGAACGGCTGCACAAAGCCGGCCTCCGCCCAACCCACGTCGAAGGCTACAAGCAGGCGGAGTGGGTCTTGCTGGATTACGTAGATTTTGTTGTCCACGTGTTCTCTGAGAAAGCGCGCCGATACTACGATCTCGAACGGCTATGGAAGTCGGCCAAGCGGTTGGAACCTCGTGAGCTGACCGCACGCGGAAGAAGGCGCGCGACGGCGCGCACAAAAAGAAGAAAGCTGGCCTAGGCACTGTAATCCTCAGCCTTCTCCGCGAGCCTTTTGCGTTCTCTGCGGTTAAAGGCGTCCAAAATCGCGTGCCGGTTTCTCTGTGTGCCTCCGCGGTCTGTGGTTAAATCTCCGCGTGAAACTTACGATAGCCTGGATCGGTAAAACCAAAGAACCAGCCATTCAGACCCTCACTGACGAATACCTGAAACGCTTGCGCCGCTACGCCGACGTAGAGGGCGTGGCTCTGAAAGATGAGACCGCGCTGCTGAAGTTCTGCGCGCGTGGAGCTCGCCCGCACACGCTGGTGGTCCTGGATGGCAAGGGAAAACAGCTCTCTTCCGAAGAGCTCGCGGGATGGTTCAACGAGCACCAGGCACGCAATCCCCTGCCATTGCTGTTTGCGGTCGGTCCGGCCGACGGTTTCAGCGACCAAGCCCGCCGCACGGCAAACTTAGTCTTGTCATTAGGAAAGATGACGCTGGCGCATGAGTTAGCGCGCTTGGTACTGCTGGAACAGCTTTACCGTGCCTTCACGATTTTGAAGGGTCACCCTTACCATCTCGGGCACTGAAGGCCAGCGGCGCGGTCGTTACCGCGAAGCCGTGACGAATTCTGCTCACAACCGAAAAAAATGGGGAGGCTTTCACCTCCCCTGTTCGGAGTGCTTCCTGTCGCGAAAAACTTATTGCTGCTGGTCGAGCTCTACACCATCGCCGAGGTGCAGATCTTCAAGCGCGAACACGATCATACCAGTGGCCGTTGTCGGCGTTGTGCCGATCACTACTATTTCGCCAACCGCGCGGCGCGGGTAATCGGCGACGCGGATGGTGGGCCCCTTCCCGCTCTTGGTCAGCATGCGTGGCTCGATGTTCGGCTCACGATTCTGGGTGTCTTCCACCGTTGATGCTTTGAAGGAAAGCGTATCGACTGGATCGTTCAGATCCGCAGTGTAGGAGCGAACCGCGCGGAAGTAGTCACCCACTTTAATTCCCTGGTTTGTGCCGACGTTAATGTAGACCTTCTTGCCTGTTCCCAGTTCCGAGTCAAAATCCTTGCCCAGCACAATGCGGCCGCTGGTTTTTCCATTTGATGGAGCAAAGCGATCGAAACGCAAAGGAGGATGGAACACGACTGGCTGCTTCTCGGCGAAAGGTATTGCAATGTCACCGGGGTCCACCGGCTCGCAACTGAATTCGACATGGGCAATCGCGGATTTGCTTCGCGTATCGATGATTCGCACTCGCGCCAGCTCAGCGTACGGCTGGCCCATAGCCGCGAGCATAGCGTGCTGGCCGGCAAATATTTCGTAGCGGTTCGCGTCTCGAAGCTCACGGACGATGGTGTATTGCTGGCCGGCCTGATAGCCGCGTCCTGCCAAATAAATCAGATCGTTGTCGGCGAACTTGGTCGTATTTGGGCTGTGGAGACCGCCAAGCACGAAATTCGAGTTGGGCAGTACCTGCTTGTTTACGAAGCCGGCGCAGTACAGATCGGAAGTCGTGGGGGTTTGCACTCGCTCTACCGGAAAGCTCACCGAAGTCGATACCGTTCCCTCAGGAGTAGATTGGTCGGCCGGCGTCGAGTCCGCCTGTTGGGCAGCTGCGGCAACCGCCAGGCACAGCAGGAGCAACAGTCCTATTTTCTTCATGTTACCTCCGGGAGCGGGCCGCAAGCGCAGGCCTTTTCCCTATTAAGGCTGGAAAATAAAGGCTTTCACCCGGAAGGTAACAACAGAGATAGGACGGGTCAAGGTTACGCTGGTGTTATTGCTGGCTACGCTAAAAAGTTTGTGGCTGGCGCAATTATTGTAATCCGTTGTTGCATCTGCAATTACACGCCTGTAATATCGCGCCGACCTACTCAAGGCGATGACCGGAGCCTCAAGCTTTATTTCTCGTCTTATTCCTTCACGGTTACCACGGGTTTGTGTGCCCGTAACCGGGTCCGATGCCACCGACCTGGTGGATAAAGCAGAAGCCCTCGTGCGGGATAACACCTTTCTGGAGTTCAGGTTAGATTACCTCTCCCATCCCGCGCAAGCCCTTCCCAAGATCAAGCGTTTTACCGAATACCATCCCCAGATAGTGGCGATCGGCACCTGCCGGCGCATAGTCAGCGGCGGCAAGTTTCGCGGGTCGCTCGCCACTCAATTGGAGATCCTGAGCAAGGCCGCCTCGGCAGGATGTCAGTTGCTCGATCTCGAACTGCAAAGCGCCTCAAAATGCAAGCCCGGGCAATTGCAGCGCCTTCGAGCCAAAGCGGCATTAATTATCTCCTTTCACGATTTTCGCGCTACTAAGAACCTCGAGCGAACGCTCGCCAAGATGGCCGCTTTCCCGGCCGATTTCTACAAAATCGTAGGCACCGCCACCACTCTCTACGACAACGTCACCATGATGAAGTTCCTGGAAAAGCAAAGTGACCGGCATTCTCTGATCGGCTTGTGCATGGGGGAGCAGGGCATCATAAGCCGCGTCCTCGGAGTACGCGCGGGCAGCGTGTTCACATTCGGTGCCATCAGCCCGGATGAGAAGACTGCCCCGGGCCAGGTTACGGCTCAGGATTTACGCAGCACTTATCGCATCGAGCAGGTGGATGCCGCCACGCGGGTATACGGTGTTGCAGGAGATCCAGTTTCCCACTCGCTTTCTCCCGTGATCATGAACGCCGCGTTGCGGCGCGAAAATGTCAACGGAGTATTCCTCGCCCTGCACGCCAAAACTTTGAAAGACCTGCTGGCTTGCGTGCGCGACATTCCGATTCATGGCCTCTCCATCACTATGCCGTACAAACAGGCAATTGTAAGATTTCTCGATAACACCGACTCGCACACCACCAAGATTGGCGCGTGCAACACCGTAGTGCGGGCGCAAGATGGAAAGCTCTATGGATTCAACACCGATAGCGCGGGCGTGGTGCGCCCGCTGGAGCAGCGCATTACGCTGGATAAATCAAAGATTCTGGTCTTAGGGGCGGGTGGGGCGGCGCGGGCGGCAGTGTACGGGCTGAAAGAGCGCGGAGCAGAAGTTTACATTTTGAATCGCACCGCCGGCCCGGCGCAGAAACTGGCGCGCTCGGCGCGGGCACGCATGGTCAAGCGCGCCGACCTGAAAAAGCACACCTTTGACGTCATTATCAACGCCACTCCCGTTGGCATGGGGAACACCCGCGAATCTCCACTGCATGAGAATGAAATACAGGCGCGCTATGTATTCGACATGATTTATGACCCGGTTGAAACTCGCCTGATGAAGTTCGCCAAAGCGCGGGGCGCGCAGGTCATTCCCGGAATCGAGATGTTCGTCCATCAAGCTGCCCGTCAGTTTGAAATCTGGACCGGCAAGCCCGCTCCTTGGGATGACATGCTGCGCGTGGTTACGCTGGCGCTCCAGGAACGAACTGCCAGAAACGCAGCAAAGGAACAGAAAAAGAAATAGCGACCGAACCACCGAGCGCATGGCGCGGATTATCTTCCCTTCTTGGCCCGGTCTTTCACTGGAATAACGAATTTCAAGCCCGACCACACGTTGTTGACGGCGCACACCTTGATGTCCACGAGTCCGGCATCCAGCCCAATCCTGCGCACCTCATTCTCATCGAGATCGGTCGCCACTCCGGAAATTTTCTTAGGCCAACTGATCCACAACATTCCCGCCGGCGTAAGTTGCTTTGCAAGACGGGAAAACTGTCTCTTCAACTCCGCCCGCTGCTTGGTAAAAATCATGATGAAGTCGAAACGCCCATCTTTCGCCAGGTCACAGGCGCTAAGGGCGTCCTGCAACTCCGCCTCGACTTCCGCCGGAATATCGGCGAAAGCGACGCGGTAGTTTGGCTTGATACCAAGTTTTTTAGCGAGGGGCGTACCGGAATAACCAGCCATGCTATTGCGCGGGCGCGTAATAGCCGCGGCGGCTGCGGACCCGCAAGCCCTTATGATTTTGCGCCAGGATTTCGATCGTATGATAGCGCCCATCCAGGTGGAAATCGGCAGGCTTGTAGGAAAGGGCATACTGGCTGCGCAGTTCATCTTGAATTTCAAGGAAAGCGTTCGCCACATCATTGATCTGGAAGGGGAAGAAAGGACGCCCGCCAGTCGCCTCGGCGATTCGTTCCAAGACTTTGTCTCCGCGCCCGCGCGCGCCGGTCACGTTGGTGCTGATGGTATAAACGATGACCTCAGCCCGCTGCGCCATTTCGATTGCTTCTTCGCGTGTGACGTGACTCTGATTGTCGTCGCCGTCGCTCAGCAGAATGATGGCGCGCCGCGTTGGCCCGCCGCGCTGCGCTTTGAGCAGCTTGTCACGGCAGGCAAAATACAAAGCGTCGTACATCGCCGTTCCCCCGCCGGCTTTGAGTGCACGCACGCCCCGCGAGAGGGCCTCTGTATTGTCGGTGAAATCCTGCGTGACCTCGGGAGTCACATCAAAACCGACCACGAACGCCCGGTCGTATCTAGGCCGCACCGTCTGATTGAGAAACTCGATCGCCGATTCTTGCTCAAATTTGAAACGGTCACGTACCGAGTTGCTGGCATCGATCAGCAATCCCACTTGCAGCGGCAAGTCGGTCTCATTGTGGAAGCTGCGTATCTCCGCCGCCGGCTTGCTGTCATCAACCACGTTGAAATCGTTCTTCTTCAAATCCTTGACGTAGCGGCCGTGCTTATCGGTGACCGTGAAAATCACATTGACTTCATTGACCGGAACGCGAATGGTGGTGGCATCCTCTTCCGCCGTTGGCCCGGGTGACTTGGGGGAGGTCGAGCTGACATCCGCTGGTTTGGGCTCGGCTTTTGACTGCTGTTGCGGGCTTGGAGTGTCAGGCTGTGCTTGACCGGCGGGTACGGAACTCTTTGGCTTCTTTTGCTCCTGCACCGCCGAGGGTGCGGCAGGCAGATCGTCCTGGGCCAGACCACAACTTACAATGAGTCCCAAGCCGAGGATTAAGACGATGAAACTGCGGACCTTCATTTTGCTTCATTATAGCCTCACCCGCGCCCTTCGTAATCTTTTGGCTTGACGGCCGGGTGCTATACTCCTCCACAAGCCCTCGAAAACAAAAAATAGCTCTCCCTTCCAGCCCCTCCAGCCGAAGGCGGGATCGAGGTGTCTTTATGCAAAGGAACCATCAAGCATGAGCGCGGCTGCGCAGTTGGCTGGCAAAGAGCTCATTGCTCGCCGCAATCCACGCTTTCCGCTTGCCATTCCTGTGGACGTCACCGTGCTGCGCTCCGGCGTTCCTGACAGCATTCCCGGCCGTTCCCTCGATGTTGGTGAAGGCGGCCTGGCCCTGATTTTGGCAGGAGAACTCCACCTTGGGGATCCAGTCGGCATTGAATTCCGTCTGCCCAACCTCAGCTCCGCGGTGCAAGCAAAGGCCGTGGTCCGCCATCAAGCTCAATTGCGCTGCGGCCTGG
>QIAB01000038.1:2472-38160 GCA_003225455.1 Acidobacteriota bacterium | reverse complement strand
GGCCACATCAGTTCCGAAAATTACGGAGCACAAAACTCAAGCTCGCTCGGCGCCGAAATCCAGTGCCGAGCAGAAGCTGAAAGCAGTGGATAACCAACGCTCCTCGCGCAGACCTCACCTCTCTGGCACAGTGATCAGCGCCACAGCACTCAGCCTCGTCCTCGCCGCCGCCTTGGGATGGTGGCATTGGCGTCGCGCGTGGCAGGAATTGGAATCACCGACAGCACTTAAGGAATCGCCAGCCGCACGCCAGCTTGACCGAGATTCGACCGACGGTCCCATTCGGCTGCCCGCAGAAATGGTCGATCGGCTCGCAATTCATAAGGTCGATCCCACCCTTCCTGCGAACGTGTCTGCGAATGCGCGCGGCTTGGGAGACGTGGTGGTGCTGGATGCGGTTATCGCTACTAATGGCACGGTGGCCGACGTTCGCCCCCTCAGCGGTCCTCAAATCCTGACTGCCGCCGCCATTGACGCCGTGAAGTGGTGGCGTTTTCAGCCATTCCGCGTAAATGGCAAGCCGGTGCGCGTGGAAACCACCGTCGCCATCGACTTTCATTCAACTGAGAACTGAGAACTGCTGATTCGCAGACCAAACTGGAGAGCACAAGTTGCGCGCAGAGACTGAAGGCCAAAACTGACATGGGCCGCATCCACGTCCTTCCTGAGCACGTCGCCAACAAGATCGCCGCCGGCGAGGTGGTGGAGCGTCCAGCTTCTGTAGTTAAGGAGCTTCTGGAAAATTCCCTCGATGCCGGATCTACACGCATCCGCATCCAGGTCGAGGCAGGCGGTAGGAAGCTTATTCAAATTACCGACGACGGCTGTGGTATGACTCGCGACGACGCCCTGCTCGCCTTCGAGCGCCACGCCACTTCAAAAATCAAAAATGCCGAGGACTTACTCACGGTGGCAACCCTGGGGTTCCGCGGAGAGGCGCTGCCCTCGATCGCTTCGGTTTCGCGCCTGAGACTTGAAACGCGCGCTCCCGAAGAACCCTCTGGAACCCTTCTTGAGATTAACGGCGGCAAGATTTTCCGCGTAGAAGAAGCCGGTGTGCCCCCGGGCACTTCCATCACGGTGCGCGATCTCTTCTTTAATACGCCTGCGCGGAAGAAATTTCTGAAAGCCGAGGCCACCGAACTTTCACATATCGCGTCGCTGGTGACCCACTATGCGCTGGCCCATCCCGATAAGCACTTCGAGCTGCATTCCGCCACCAATGCCGTTCTGGTTGCCCCGCCCGTAAGCGATCGCGCCCAACGCGTCTACCAGATCTTTGGCAAAGACGTTCTGGATCAACTGATTCCAGTCGCCGCGCTGCAGCCGCTCGAGCGGGTTGGCTTGCCGCAACCGCCACCTTGGAGAAGAGAGCAGGAAACAGGTGACGCGAGCGCCCCCGAAGATTCCGTCCAGGAGCAAGAGAAGTCGTTCGGCGACCTCCGCGCTCACGGTTTCATATCCAAGCCCGAGATCCAAAAGCTCAATCGCAATTCGATTTACGTCTTCGTCAACGGACGCCTTATCCGCGACCGTCTCATCCAGCATGCCCTTACTGAAGCCTACCGTAACATCATTCCGCCGTCGGTATTTCCGGTGGTGCTCCTGTTTCTGGAGTTGCCCAGCGCTGAAGTCGATGTCAATGTTCATCCCTCTAAGACCGAAGTTCGATTTCGCCAGCAGACCGTCGTTCACGACTTCGTGCGTGATTCAGTTCGCGCCGCGCTGATGAAAGCCCGCCCGGTGCCGCAATTCACCAAAGAAATTGATGCGCATCCCACGGCTAGCCCATCGCTGACGCCGGGAGCACGCGCCACCATGGTGGACATTGCTGCATGGCGCTCTCTTTACGCTCCCGCTGCGCCCGCGGGATTCGCGCTGCAACCGCCGGTTCTGCCGCCTGCTACCGAGCGGCTACACTTCGGAAACGAAACCATCACGGTCGAGGCCAATGCCGCGGTAGCTCTGGCTCGTATTCCAGCGCAAACCGTTCCCATGGACGGCTGCACCCCTGCTTTGTCAATCGAGCCGGAGCCGCCCAGCGATCTTGTGCCCTCTCTCGCCTCGCTCAAACCGCTCGGCCAAATTCGCGAGTCCTTCATTCTCGCCGTGAATCACGAGGGACTGTGGATTATCGATCAGCACGTCGCCCACGAGCGCGTGCTCTTCGAGCGGATCCTCAGGCAGCGCGCCTTGGAGAAAGTGGAAAGTCAGCGCCTGCTGATGCCTCTGATCGTTGATCTCACTCCCGCGCAGCAGGCCGTGCTCACTGAAATTTCTGACGAGCTGGCTGCCAACGGATTTGAAGTGGAACCTTTCGGGGCCCGCAGCATTGCGGTAAAGATCGCCCCCGCCGGAATCGAAGCCCCCCAAATTGAGAGCATGCTTGACGAATTGCTCGACCAGCTCACGCGCGAAGAGCAGGCGTTAAATGTCGATAAACTACGCGCCCGCATCGCCGCGTCCATCGCCTGTCACGCCGCTATCAAGGTCAATATGGCACTCGAGCAGAACAAAATGGAATGGCTGATTGCCGAGCTCGCCAAAACCGAATGCCCTATGTCATGTCCACACGGCAGGCCGGTAGTTCTGCGTTATTCGCTGAAGGATATCCAGAAAGCCTTCAAGAGAATTTGACCTGGCGAGTCTCCGAGTACCCAATCAGTTCGAGGCTGAAAGATATTTTTGAGCCGAAGAATTGAAACTCTTTAACTCGATTTTTTCATTCGAATAAATTAGATTTCCCGCTTCGTTTTTACCTTTCGTGACAAACCTGCTGCTCAGGATCCGCATCTACACGAGTCACGAATTCGGACTCGCCCTGACGCTGATAAACCCTCGGGGCATCGTCAGCAAACCACAAGCGGCCGCGGGCAGATCGTGAACGAAGACACGCTACAGCAAACGATCATCACAGACACTCGACCGACTAGGCGCGAGGCCCAGGCGGGCCGGCAATCGAATCGGCTCAAATCGGTGCTCCGTCTGCTCGGCCCTGGCCTAATCACTGGCGCGGCCAACGATGATCCCAGCGCTATCGGCACTTATGCCAAAGCCGGAGCGGCCTTCGGCTTTTCTGCTCTGTGGATGGCGCCGCTGGTTTTCCCCATGATGGCGGCGAGCATGTTTCTGTGCTCAAAACTTGGCATGGTCAGCGGAATGGGGATTGCGGGCGTGCTCCGGCGCTACTATTCACCTCGGCTGCTCTATCCGGTGGTGATCTGCCTGGTGATCGCAAACATCATCGAGGCGGCGGCGGATCTCGGAGCCATTGCTGCATCCATCCGCTTGATAATCCCCGTGCCCTTGACCGTGATGATTCTAGGAGTGACCGGCCTGATCCTTGGCCTGCAAACCTGGGGATCGTATGCGATGCTTCAGAGAATTTTTAAATGGCTGGCGCTGGCGCTGCTGTCCTACGTCGGCGCCGCGTTCCTTGCCAAACCGGCTCTGGCGGAAGTTATTCGTGGGACATTCATTCCTGACCTTCATCTTGATAGCAGCCATCTTGCGATGCTGGTCGCGGTTGTAGGAACGACGATGTCGCCATATCTGTTCTTCTGGCAATCCAGCCAGAGTGTTGAGGAGAAGACTGCCAATGGGCATCATCATCCCGAGCGACGTGCCGGCGCAGCGAAACAGGAACTCCGCTTTGCCGCCATGGGTGCCGCCATTGGCATGTTCTTTTCCAGCCTCATGATGTATTTCATCATTCTGTGTACCGCGGCCACGCTGTTCAAAACTGGGCACGTCAGCGTCGACTCAGCTGGCGCTGCGGCTGAGGCATTGCGTCCGCTGGCCGGCAATGCCGCCAGTCTGCTGTTCGCAGCGGGAGTTGTGGGGGTGGGAATTCTCGCGGTACCTGTACTTACTACCGGAGCCGGGTACGCGCTGGCCGAAACCTTTGGCTGGCGGCATGGCTTGGTTCATAAGCCGGGACATGCTCCAGAATTCTATGCCGTGATTGCGCTCTCGACCTGCGTCGCTGTAGCCATCGGGTTTTCTGGGATCAACCCCATCAGCGCATTATTCTTCGCCGCCGTAATTATGGGACTCTTGGCTCCGCCGCTCATGATCATCATTATGTTAATCACCAACAATCGAAGAATCATGGGAGACCGGGTCAATGGCAGGGCCATAAACATTCTCGGGTGGATTACAACCGTCGTAGTCTCAGCCGCGAGCCTTGGTCTGATGTGGAGTTGGCTCGGCTGAGTATGCGTGAGGCAAACCTAACTGGCTACCGCGCTAATCGCCGGCTCGGATTTAACCACATCGCCGCGGCGTATGCTGCCTGCCTTTGCGACTGACGCATAAGCGCCCACGCCGCCCTGATTGTGCTTCACCGCCGTTTTCAAAATTCCGATATCCTGCGGCAGATCGCCTTGCGCTAGAGTTGTCATCACGCAGCGCAGACAGGGTCCGGTAACATTCAGCCAAACCTCGCTGCCCATGGCCAGCGCATCACCCGACCACTGGTTTTCAATAAAGTCATCTCGCTTTGAATCCGGCTGCAAGACAACGTTCGGGCGGAAGCGCCGCACTTCGAAGCGCCCCTCCGGATAAACCGCGCGCAGCACGTCAATCGTGCTGGTGGAAAGAACGTGCACTACTGCGACATCGAAGAAGGTTCCCTCCGGAAGCGGCTCGTCGGTTATGGCATCTCTGTGCGTCAGGCCCTCAATATTCGGCCAATATTCTTCCAGGCTGGGCTTTGCTGTACTGCGGGAAAGTTTCACCGCCCTTCCCAGCGCCCGCGACAGAGTGCTGTCAACATCAGCATCGTCACTCCGCACCAGGGTACCGTCGGGCAGGGTGATGCGAATGGGCGGGATCTCCTCGCCTAGCCGGGGCGGCTCGATGTACGCAGCCCGAAAACTGAAAAGATTGGGCCACTTCTTCGGATTCTTGGCGCTCGCAACCTTGCCCGTCTCCACATCCACCACGGCATAAGCGCGATCTCCGAGCAGCCCGAACTTCGTGACCTCGGCCGCGTTCAACTCTTCGCCCATCATCGATTTCACTGGATACCGCCATAAGGAAGCTACTGAGCCGATCAGTTGGGAAGATGGCATAAGACCCTCCGCTATAGCGGGGAAGTATACTCTTGGATAGCCATAGATAGAAGGCTGCGGAAAAACTTACGAAAGCCTGCTGCGCTGTGGTAGAGCGGCGCTTTAGCGCCGCGTAAGTCGCACAAAATCAGGGAGGGCTTTAATGTGTGCGTGAGAACTGATTTTTTGGGGAACCATGTGGAATCGAACCATCGGATCCCAGCCCCGTAGGGGCGGAATGTGATAGCCCGGCACGTGAAGCCGGGTGGATGTGGGAAAGTGAAGTGAGTCCCTTTAGGAGGGACGACACGAGTTCTCACGCACACTCTTTAGCCCCTGAGGGCGGCGACTCGCCTCAATCCCGACTTTTTCGGCAGCCTGATAGAGAACAAGGACTGTACTCGTCCCTAGATCGATACACTCTGGGCTTGGAGGAGTAATCTCATGGCAACTCTGGCGCGTGAGCCCCTTCTATGACTCCCGGCATGGCAAAAATTGCCCTCCCAATTATCCGGGTGTACCATCCGAATGTTTGATACACCGAGTTGCGGGGGGAACGTGTTCTGTCCGAGATGGTTTTCCGTGGCAACCTGGTTCGCAGCGTTGCTCCTCTGCGGACAAACGCCGGCGTTCGGACAACAAAATCCGCTCACTGCGGATCAAATCATCGCCAGATACCTGGAAGCCATCGGAGGATCGGACAGATTCTCGTCGATGACGACATTCGTCGAAAAAGGTGACGTAACCGGGAACCTGACAGACTTCGTCCCGGCTTTCCATCCGCCGACGTTAAGGAAACAACAAGGTATCTTCGAATTCTATTTCAAGTCACCCAACCGTCGGTTCGCCGTGCTGCGCATCGAAAACAAAATCGTGGGAATGCACGGCTGTGACGGCAAAGTGGCGTGGTATTTCAGTGTCTATGCCGGCTGGCGGGAGTTCAAACCGAAGCCAGGAAGCGAGTACGCTTGCGAAAACGGATATGAGCCACTACCGGTCCTTCTGCTCAAACAGAACACCAGGATTCAACTGAAAGGATCTAAGAAAGTCGGGGGCCAAATGGCGCTTGCGGTACAGATACGGAGTCCCGCATCCCCGTGGGACGAGACCTTCTACTTTGATGCCCAGACGTACTTGCTGGTAGGTTGGAAATCTGGTGGTCGATTCAGTGTGGAACGGTTTTACTCCGACTACCATGAGGTCGGCGGAGTCAAGCTTCCCTTCAAGGTCATCCAAAGAACAGAAAGGTCCGAGACCACGACCACGCTGCGAGAGGTGGAAATCAACTCTCCGGTCGACGACGCCCGATTTGAGCGGTCGACAGCTCTTGGGCAACCGAAAAATCCGCGAGCAACCGCGGTAAATCCCCTAGTCCTGTCTCCACACGAAGAAGCGAAGAGCCCCAGCGGGAGCCCGCGAGAGAGCGACACCGGCCAGAATGCGGTCTACGTGAACGCGAAGTCGTTTGTCGACTGCCCTATTGCGGAACTCCGGGAAATGGTCCCCGAACTGCAGGGGCTCCAAGGTTCTCAGAACCAGGAGGAATTGACCGCTCTTCTAGACAAGATTGGATCCAAGACTGTAGATCTCTTCCAGAGAGTACCTAATCTCATTTCGCAGGAGGAGGTAGCGGAATCGCAAGGAAGCAGCAAGGCAATGCGGCGGAAATTCTCGTACCTGATTCTTGTCTCACCGGGGCAAGGACGCGGTAACGCTTGAGGAATATCGAGTGGACTTGCAGAGCAACGTGCCGCAACCTGATGACGCTCTGAGCGCGGGAACGTCGGCCAGCACGCAAGCGCGCATGGGGAATGCTGGGGCTTCTCCCCTGGCCCACGGTTTCGCGTATATGTGGGTGCTTTTTTATCCATCAAACCGGGCAGAGTCCACGTTCCGTTACCTCGGACAGCAGAAGATTGATCGGCACAAGACCTTGGTTTTGGCATTTTCTCAAAAACCCGGGTTTGTTCGAACGCCAGGAGAAGTTCGGTTCGAGGGAAGGTCCGTTCCGATTTTCCACCAAGGCGTAGCGTGGGTTGATGCATCCGACTTCCGAATCGTTCGCTTGCGGACGGACCTTTTGTCACCTTTGCCAGACGTTCAGCTCCGAAGCTTGACGGCCGAGGTTCATTTCGGGGAAACACAAGTGGCCGGCGTTACCTCACCTTTGTGGCTGCCCCGCGAAGTAGTGGTCACATCCGATGTCAATGGTCTGACCTCTCGAGACCGGCATGCCTATTCGAACTATCGGGCCTATGGGGTGCAAACGAAGGTGCTCCTGGCTCCTTGAGTCGTCAGGGCTGCTTGAAGAGGAGAGGCTCACCTGTCCGCGCAACAGGTGAGCCATTCACCGGCGTATTAGCGCGTGTACGGTCCGGGGACGTTGGTGCCGTCCACACAGCCGTTCTGGCCGCTGGAATTGGGATATCCAAGATTGTTGTCGTAGGCGTAGTTCGACCAGTTGCCTTGAATTTTCCACTTCGTATTGTTGGAGAGGGTCACGTACGGACCGCCGAAGGTCCACGCGCACTTGTCTGCATTCTCCGCTCCCGAAGAATCGTACCAGGCATTCAGTTGCGGGTCAGACCGCGCTTCCGAAAGCTCGTGTCCCGTAACGTTGGCCAGTGCAGCTAACCCCTGGGATTCGGATGTCACCGTAGACTGGGGATCGCAGCCGGGGTCGCCATCGAGATTGAAGAAGAACGCAAACTGCACCTGCTTGCCGCTGCACGACCCGGCACTATGCCATGCACAATAATTTGCGTGCCCGCGAGGCTTGTCCACATAAACCGCATAAAAACCGTTGCTGACCAGTTGCGATTGCGGAATTACCTTACAAACTTCCGCGAGAACAGCCGAAGTCTGGGGAGCATGCCTTGGCGCAGATGAGAGGTCGACGTGATGTCCCTGATAGCCGATCGTATCCCCGACTTGAGTACCGTTGGGGCCGGTGTACTCATCCGAGGTGGCGCCGTACGTGCTGCCACTGACTCCGTTGTACCAGGAATCCAAGCCGGTGATTTTGTCAGAGACGAAACTCGAATTGCCCCAATTCGTGCCCCAAAAGATAGCCGCCGTTTGGGTGCTGGTCAGGATGTTGCCGCCGTGCCACGTCATGTCAGGATTGGCCTGGGCCGCCTGTGGCTGATGTCCTCGTGCCCAGTGAATGCCTCTCATCGGCGGCTCGGGCTTTTGCGCCAATAGAGTCAGCGACGCCATAACCAAACCGAGCATTCCCAGAAATACCGATAACCTGGAACCTCGCATTGAAACGCCTCCATGATGATTTTTCCAACAGGCTATGACCGTGCAACCAAGGTGGATTACCGAAGTGCGAGGCCCGAAACAGCCCAATGGACGCTGATTCTGACCCGATCAGCAAGCGATTGTCAATGAACCGAAAGTGTAATGCGCAGTAGCGAACATCGAGAATTTCTTAAAATCCGGGCGAGGCTTGCCCGTAGAAATCACCAGCGCCGAATGGATCGACTACGTCCCTCAGCTATTGGCCGCGGACTGTTTTCCGGGCGCATCGTAGCCTGAGCTTGCTGGCGCCGCCAAGCGGCGGGTGCGCCGCATGGTGGTCCAGTCATATTCGTAGGCCGCTCCACAGATGAGGCATACCTGGTAATCCTGACCACGAACGCCCGTGTGCGGCCACGAGAAGCGATGCTGGCAAAAACTTTCCAAAAGTCGGCTTAACCATGGTGTCGTCATCTTTGTTTGCGTCCTCTGCGTTTGCGTGTGATCTCAACCTACTCCAAGAACTCACAATCCGCCCTAACTCTCTGGTTCATTCGATGTAGGTTGATGGCCAGTGCTGGGTCTCATTACCCGACTCATTGCCCGCGAACCAGGAAAATTGGCCAAGCCACCACTACTACGTTCGGTCGATTCATCGCGCATGACAATTGCGCGTTGACAAGACTGATCAAGTTCCTCCGTGATTACCGCAGGGCACTGCCCATTCGCACACAGAGAAAGACACTCTTGGGTCAAGCATTAGAGCCAACTTAGAGTTAACTTACCGGAGACTCGGCCCTGGCCACTGCCCGAGCCGCGCGCGCTTCGCAAAAGGATAACCATGCACGCTCCAAACTTACCCGACCTGCGGCGCAGCTCGAGGCTGCCGCTCGCCCTCCCGATACTCGTCACCAGCATGGAGCCGGACTCTGACTTCTCCGAAGTCTGTGAGACGTTGGTGGTCAACGCACATGGTTGCGCCATCCGCTCCTCTGCGAAACTGGAACCCGGTGCTCCCGTGCAATTTCAAAGCAAAGAAGGGCGCTGGACGATGGCCCACATTGTGGACTGCCAACCCATGGACTCTGGTCAGCAGGGCTGGAAGCTGGGCGCGATGCTGGATGAGCCGGATAATTTCTGGGGCTTGGAAAGGTGTCCTGAAGATTGGGCACGATTGCCGGAGATATCCTCGTCGACCGAACAGAAGCGCGTGCGCAAAGCACCGCCTGCCAACGGCGAGTTGAGAACCATGGTCAGCGAACTGGTTGCGCCGTTGCAAGCGGAGGTGGTAAAACTCCGGCAGAAGCTGGCACAAGCACAACCCAAGCGCAGTCAATTTGACATTTCTCTGACGCATATTCCCCCGGAGGTCGAGGAAAAGTTGTGGGTACGCTTGCGCGAGGATCTTGGCGCACAGGTCCTGCAGCAAACCCGTCAGCAGTCGGAACAAGTATTTGCGGCGGCGAAAGAGGAAATTGCAAAGAAAATACGTGAGGCACAGAATCAGTTCCGCGAGCATTTGGGGCAAGAACTGCAAATGGTTGAGCAACGCGCGCAGGGCCTCTCAGAGCAGATCGCGGGTGAGGTGCAACAACATGTTCACTCTGGAGCGGAGCGCCTTCAGCACCAGGCATTGGAAGCGGGAATCCGCCTGGAGCGTCGGAGCGAGGAGTTCTTGCGAGCTATGCAACAGCGCTTGGGCGAGGAGCACGAAGCGTATCGCCGCGAAATGCAGAAAGTCCACGTTGAGGTCGCGTCAGAAGCAACGCGGCTGCATGCGCAAACCGCCGATCTCGCCAGCCGCATAACCAAGCTGGACGAATCTGCCCGCCGCCTTGAGTCAGATCTGGACGCCCGCCTGGTGCGAATGGGCAGCGACATCATATCCGGCGCGCGCACTCAACTGGAGAGCGCTCTGGATGTGGTTCTCAAAGAGCTGGGAACGCGCAACGCCAAGGAACTCGAAAAGCAACTCGGCGAAGCATGCGGACGGTTAAAGAGTACCCAGAAAGGAATCGAAACCTCGGTTTCCGAGTTGCTGAAGACTGAGGTCGCAGGAACTCTTCTATCTTTCGGTCAAACCATGGAAGACCTGGCGCAGGATTCCGTGGGACGTTGGCGGCACGCCCTCGCCAAAGATTTAAATTCGCTGGCCAAGATTCTCGGCGGTCAATTCCGATTGGAAGCCGTATCCGGCAGCAATGGGAATCAGGAATCGTCAGACGAGTAACAGCAGGAGCAAGATGAGTTCCGGTCTTCCGGACGGAATGATTTGCGACCGCTGCTAACCGACCAGTGATTCGATGGCTGGCTGGGCCACCTTTGGATGCCTACATGGACTGGGGCAGCCCGCCACGTTTTTGCTGTTAGTTCGCCATCCATCGATCCTATTTCATCTTGGTGGCTTTGCCTTCTTCGAGCTTGGTCCAAGGCCCTCCGTCGATAGACATCTCCTCATTGAAGGTATATGCAGTAGGCGAATCCTCCGTCAGATTGAATCGTCCTTTGAATGGTTTACCTTGCTCTTCGCCGCTGAATGTCCACACCCAGGCGTTTCCCGAGACGGTGCCTTTTGCTTTGTTGCGCTCTCCCGACGTGGTGAAGCCGTCGTACGTATAAACCTTCTCCTTGGGATCGTAGCCCATGACGGCGACGGTCTTCTGTTGTCCCATCGGACCGGTGCTATCCGAGTGAAACAGGACAAAGAAATCCCCAAGCATCGCGTTATGGTCTTTTGCGGTAATGTTGCCGCCTGGGCCAAACGGGCTTGGCTTTGCTTCAGTTTTGGTTTCCCAGTCGCCGACAAAGTAGTGGAGTCGCTGATGCTCGGGACCGGGCTTGGGCATTTGAGGTGGGGCCTGCGCCCACAGAGCCAGTGTGAATACGGAGAAAAAAAGGCAGCCGAATGTGGCTGTGCGTTTCATCGGTGTCCTCCTGAACGGCATGAGTGAGTGTCCTGCATCATACGCCGACTACACTCGAAACAAAAAGATCCGGGTTTGTCTGCCTAAGTCACTTCGAAAGCTGTGGATCGGGGATTTTCGACTGTGGGGCCCTTGGATTCTTGTGAAGTCCAGGTCACGGACCTTGCTTAGGACCCTGAGAGAAGAGGTTCAACAAACACAATTCTCGGCAAGGAAACAGTTTGCGGTATGCTGCTTTGCGTGTGTCCTGCTGCCAGCGGCCAAAAGGAGCAATCCCAAATGACTTCGACTGACCCGTTTCTCCAAGAGGCGATTCAAGAGGCGCAACAAGGACTCAGGGAAGGCGGCATTCCTATCGGATCGGTGATTGTCCACCGCGATACCATTCTCGGGCGCGGCCACAATCGCCGCGTGCAGAAGCTTAGCGCCATCCTACACGGCGAAATGGATGCCCTCGAGAACGCCGGCCGTCAGGCCGCCTCGATCTACCGAGACTGCGTTCTCTATACAACGCTCTCACCCTGCGCTATGTGCTCCGGCGCCATCTTGTTGTACGGAATTCGCCGCGTCATCGTCGGCGAGAACCGCACCTTCATGGGAGAAGAGGAACTCCTCCGCTCCCGCGGCGTGTTGGTTGAGGTCCTTCAAAACGAGGAATGTATCCGGCTTATGCAGGAGTTCATACGACGTAATCCCACGCTATGGAATGAAGACATCGGCGTGTGACAGGTGTGATTCCGAACCGGCCGATTGCCCCAACGTGTACACTCTCATCCCGATGTCCGCGCTGCCAACGCCTTTGGAGCGGTCGGAGAGTTTGGCGAGGAAGCTGCGTCTGGCGAATTTTCACGGCGTTTGTCGGCCAGCATCTTTCCAATCTTGCCTTCGAGGTCGGCCGATGTGAAGGGCTTCTGGATGAACGACACGCCGGAGGTCAACATGTCCGCTCGGATAAACTCCCCGCTGTAGCCGGTCATGTAGAGTATTTTCGTGTCAGGCCGTAGCGACCGGACTTCCTTGGCCAAAGCTTGGCCGTTCATCCCGGGCATAATCACATCGGTCAGCAGCAGATCGATCGCGCTTTTCCGTTCGTTGATTATACGTAAAGCTTCCTGACCATCTCGCGCGGATATCACGGTACAGCCAGACGTGCTCAAAGCTTCACAAATCACATCACGAAGCGCTCGTGCATCTTCGACCACCAGGACCGTCGCACCCAAAAAAGCAGGTCTAGCCGTATCTATGCTGGACTCGCGATCCGCGTCCGCTTGCACGGTAGCAGGAAGATAGATCTTGAATGACGAGCCCCGCCCCAATGTGCTTTGCACCTCGATATGGCCATTGCTGTGCTTCACGATTGCGTAGACCGTCGCCAGCCCCAAACCACTTCCTTCGCCCACCGCCTTCGTGGTGAAGAATGGTTCGAAGATATGCGCTTGGGTTTGCTGGTCCATACCAGTTCCCGTGTCGGTCACCTCCAGCAGGACGAAGCGGCCGCCCGGTACAGGCGTCCCGGTCTGAGCGGAGTCTCCTTCCAGACGCGCGTTTCTCGTCTGGATGCGCAGCTTGCCGCCATTCGGCATTGCGTCGCGCGCATTGACCACCAGGTTTAGGACTATTTGCTCGATCTGCCCCGGATCTGCCGTTACACGATCGAGGTTGCGGTCCAGCACTACCGTGAACTCGATGTTCTCCTTAATTAGTCGCCGGAGCATCTTCTCTGTGTTGCCTACGATCTGGTTGATGTCCAGGACAACCGGCTGAATAACTTGCTGGCGGCTAAACGTCAAGAGCTGGCGCGTCAGCGAAGCGGCGCTATTCGCGGCTTGTTTGATCTGCTCAACCTTCGCGCGATTTTGATCAGACGAGCCGAGACTTTCCAATAGTAAGTCGCTGTAGCCGATAATCACTGCCAGCAGGTTGTTGAAATCATGCGCCACTCCCCCGGCGAGGCGCCCAATGGCTTCCATTTTCTGCGATTGCTCCAGGAGCTTTCCGGATTGAGGCAAGTCAGTTGGGGCGACCACTTTTGGGGTCTTCGATCGATCAAGCGCCAAAGCCAGGGCCCACACTGAAACCGCGAATAATACGATCTCGCCTAGAGCAAGTTCAGAGTGGAACACGTACCTCGACAGCCCGAGGAGCGCCAAAGAGACCACCATGGTTGCAATGATGCGCACCATTTGCTGTGCTTTCTTAGACCACAGCCCGGCGAAGGTGCGATTCGTTCTGTCGAGATCTTCGATCATTCGTGTCCAGTTCTAAGACCCTCCACCGCTCTCACAAAAGGTTGCAGGGCGGACTGGGACTTAAGGTGATATTGTCCAAGTGTTCGGTGCGGCCGCAAAGAGTACCGATGACGCGCAAAGAGGAGTACTAAGGTAATTAGGAAAAGACCGGGGCTAGCGGTCTTTGCAGGTTGGAGTGGCGATATGGAGTTTGCATTTTCTTATGGACATTAGGAATAACCAGAGGTTTGAAGGGCAATACCCGCTAGGGAGCCCCTACCGCACATCTCTTATCAGCCGCAGCGCGTCTGCGGGTTGAATGTCCGAGTCGCCATTTTTTACACGATCATTTTCTTCGGCGGGCGCGACCACGGCGTCTCCTTCACCCGGCGCGAGAAATAAATTCTGCTCCAGTCCCTGCTGCCGGGTATAGAGATCGTAATAGCGTCCCTCGGCGGCGTACAGCTGCTCGTGCGTTCCTCGCTCCACGATCTCTCCTTGCTCCACGACTAGAATCTGGTCGGCGCGGCGGATCGTGGAAAGCCGGTGTGCGATGACGAACGTCGTCCGGCCCTGCATCAGATATGAAAGCCCGTGCTGGATCATTGCTTCCGATTCCGAATCCAGGCTGGATGTGGCTTCATCGAGAATTAGGATTCGCGGCTCGGCGAGAATGGCGCGCGCAATTGAGATGCGCTGCCTCTGCCCGCCGGAAAGTTTTACGCCGCGCTCGCCGACAACCGTGGCGTACTTGTCGGGAAAGCTCTCGGCGAACTCGTCCACGCGCGCAATCCGGCAGGCGCGCATGATTTCTTCTTCGCTCGACTCCGGACGCGAGAAGGCCACATTTTCGCGGATGGTTCCGTCAAATAGAAACGATTCCTGCAACACAACCCCAAGCCGCGTGCGATAGGAATCCAGCCGAATCGTGCTCAGATCGACGCCATCTACTACAACCTCGCCTTCCGAAGGCGTGTGAAATGCCGAAATCAAGCCGATGATCGTCGATTTGCCCGATCCCGAAGAACCAACGAGCGCGGTCACTGTCCCCGGCTCAGCGTGGAACGAGACATCTTTCAGCACTGTGCGGCTGCCATCGTAGCTGAAGCTCACATGAGAGAAATCAATATTGCCGTACACATCTTTTAGCAGCACGGTTCGTTTCGGATCCTGATCTTCCGGACGCTCGTGCAAAATCTCCCGGGTACGCTCCAGGCCGGCAAGAGCCTCGGTAAGCTGAGTGCCAATGGCGACCATCTGCATGATGGGCGCAACCAGGAAGCCGAGGAACAGTGTGTAAGTAAAGAATCCGCCGATGGTCAGCGTGCCCGCCATGATCTGCCGCGCGCCGACATACATAATCACCGCGCCAACCACGCCAAGCAGCAGGCTGGCGGAAAGGCTCATAACAGACGTCGCGGTAAGCGTGCGCATCACGTTATCAAGCAGCCGCCGCACTCCAGAGGCGAACACCGCCTCTTCACGCTCCTCGGCATGGTAGCCCTTGATTACACGCACGCCTCCGAGCGACTCCGCCAGGCGCCCCGTCACCTCGGCATTAATTTTGCTGCGCTCACGAAAAATCGGACGGATGGTGCCAAAAGCTTTCTTCAGCGCAAGCCCAAAGCAAAGCAGGAAGCTGAACGCAATCACCGTCATCAGCGGGCTGATCCGAAACAGTACCACCATAGCGATGCCCGACGTAAGCAGGCCACCGGCAAGCTCCACCAGGCCCGTCCCCAGTAGGTTCCGCACTCCTTCCACGTCACTCATGATCCGCGAGACCAGCGTGCCGGTCTTGTTCGAATCGTAAAAAGCCACGGGAAGGCGCGAGATATGCACCTGCACTTTTTGCCGCAGCTCGGCAATCAGCCGCTGCGCCGCTTTTGATAGCAACTGCGTCAGCGAGAACGAAGTAATTCCCTGGATGATGGTTGCGCAAAGAACCAGCAAAACTAATGGTCGCAACCGCTCGGCGTGGTGTTTGGCGATTACGGTGTCGATGAGGAATTTGGTCGAATAAGGAAGCACCAGACCGGAAACGCGGTTGATGGCCATAAGCAAGAAGCCGAGTGCGAGCAGACCTCGGCGTGGACGCATGAGCTCCCAAACTTCCGGGATGATTGTGCGCAGCCTTTCGGCGCTGAACCCAGGTTTCGTCGCGGGTTTAGAAGGTGAATTCACCAGCTAGTTAGATTTTCTCATAGCGAAAGAGGTTCATTTATTAGGCGCGATGGATCCGCTAAGGGAGCACCTCACGTCAGCTTCGCGCACTACTTCAGTGTTCGCTTTAGGAAATCGACCGTCCGCTTCCAGGCGTCGGCGGCGTCATCGGCACGGTAGCCGTCTTTATTATTGGGATTTTCGAAGGCGTGCCCAGCGTCGGGATAGATAACGATTTCCACTTTCTTTCCCATCTGCTTTAGCTGCTGCTCGAATTTCTTCACGTCTTCAACGGGAATGCCACGGTCTTTTCCGCCGAAGATCCCCAGAATTGGCGCATTGATCTTTTTCAACGCGTCGGCGTCCACCGCCAGGTGGCCGTAGTTGATCACGTCTGCTGCCAGAGTGGGCTCTTGCAGCGCAACGTCAAGCGAATAGCCCCCGCCCATGCACCATCCAATAGCGCCGATGCGGTCTTTCTTCACGCTGGATTGCGATTTGAGAAATTCGAAAGCAGCGTGTAAGTCGCGCTTAGCCCGGTCTTCGGGAACGCCGCGCATAATCTCGTGAGCTTCATCCGGTGTGGTCGCAACTTTACCGCGATAGAGATCTATCGCCAGCGCCACGTAACCTTGATCGGCGAGCTTGGAAGCTTGTTCCTTGACCCAATCGTTCAGCCCCCAGTATTCGTGGATCACAATGATGCCGGGGAACGGGCCTTTGCCCTCAGGCGCGTAGAGCAGCGCTTGGACAGTTTCGTCACCGCTTTTGTAGGAAACGGATTTGGCGGTGGCTCCAAAGGAAGAAAGCGCGAAGCAGAGCATGAGAATCGGAAGAGTCTTCATAATAACCTCAAGTATGGCGGGGGCTCCGCCCGACAGTCGGCGCCAATGTCATAACTCAAGTTCCATGTACAGCGTACCGTGCATGGGATTCGGGCGATACGGCGTGATTTCTCTGAATCCCAAGCGGCGGTACATGGCAACTGCGTCCTTCATCACCGGTTCAACCGTGTCGAGGCGCATTCGTTTGTAGCCAATCTGGCGAGCTTCGCTGATCACCTCTTCTGCCAGCGCCCGCCCCAACCCTTTGCCTCGGAATTTAGGCCTAAGATAAAGACGCTTCATCTCGCAGATTTCTCCATCCAGCTTATGAAGAGCTACACATCCCGCCAGTTCTTCTTCATATAGAGCGAGCAGCAAGCGGCCATCAGGTGGCTCGTAGTCGCCCGGAAGCTCGGCCAGTTCTTTATCGAAATTCTGGAAGCACAGGCTGAAGCCGAGCGAGTTTGCATATTCGAGAAAGAGTTCGCGGGCTTGCGCAATCTGCGCAGGTGTTTTTGCGGGTGCTATTGTCAGCCGAGGCATGGCGTGCGCTACCCCATGAGCATCCCCCCATTCACATTAAGCACATGACCCGTAATGTAGGAAGCTTCTTCGGAAGCAAGGAACGCCACCGCATTAGCAACATCTTCCGCAGCACCTACGCGGCCTAGCGGTATCATTTTTAGCCCTTCCTGCTTGATATTCTCCGGCAGCGCGGCGGTCATGGCGGTTTCGATGAATCCAGGCGCTACAGCGTTACAGGTTATATTTCGCGATGCAACTTCGCGGGCAATGGCCATGGTAAGGCCAATCAGTCCTGCTTTAGAAGAAGCATAATTTGCCTGTCCGCTTTGCCCTATCTGACCAAATACAGATGTTATGTTGATAATCCTTCCCCAGCGCTGCCGCACCATGGAACTTACGACCTGTTGGATGCAGAGATATGCGGAAGTTAAATTCGTGTTGAGCACAACGTCCCAATCCGCGCGCTTCATGCGCATGACAAGCTGATCGCGCGTAATGCCGGCGTTGTTGACCAGGATGTCGATCTTGCCGAATTCAGTGATAATGGCCTTGCAGGTATTCTTGACTTGTTCCTCGTCGGCGACATCCATCGGAAATGCGGCCGCTTTCCCGCCCATCCCGTTAATCTTTGCCACCAGTTCGTTTAACTTTTCCTGATTACGCGCGGCCAGCGCCACGGTCGCGCTGTGCTCGGATAATTTAAGGGCACAGGCTTTGCCGATCCCTTGCGACGCGCCGGTGACCAGCGCTACACGTCCGGAAAGGGACATGAAATTCTCCTTGCACCAGAAAGCGGGAATTATAACTGGACAGCCGCGACTTCAGAACTTTCCGCGTCCTGCGGTATCTCGCCGCGGAACAGATAACGCAAAAGCGGCGGAGCGAGCAGAGTGGTAATTCCTGTCATGAATACTACGATGGCGTAAGTCGCTTGCGTCACGATTTGTGATTGCAATCCCACCAAAGCGACGATCAAGGCTACTTCGCCTCGAGGCATCATTCCGATACCCACGCGGAACACCGTAGGCCAGCCCTCATTCAGAACCGGCAATCCGCAGCCGATCACCTTGGAAATGATTGCCAGCAGCGAAATCATGATTGCCGCAACCATGACATTGCCGCTGAAGAGTTGAATATTCAGCCGCGCGCCAATGGCGAAGAAGAAATAGGGCGCAAGAAATTCAGTGATTCCGGCCACGCGAGGCAGCAGGTTCCATTGCGGGGCGTAGTCGGCGAACATCAGGCCAGCGAAGAACGCGCCAATAATGGCGGCAATCCCAATCTTTGCCGCCAGCCATGAGAGCAGCAGGCAAATCGCAAGAGCCACAATGAGTGAAGCGTTCTGCGTCGACAGCCGTGCCATCTGGGGCTCGATGCGGCGTACCAGGCGCGGCGCGACGAAAATCATGAACAGCGCGAACGCTACAGCTTCACCGATCAGGATTCCCAGATGCAGCCATTCCAGTCTTCCCGAGGCAAGACCAGCAACGACAGCCAGCAATACCATCCCGAGGATGTCATCGAAAACTGCGGCGGCAAGGATAAGCTTGGCAGTACGAGTAGAGAGCACGCGCATATCGCCGAGCACACGGGCCGTGATGCCGACGCTCGTGGCCACCATCGCAGCGCCGACGAAAACAGCTTCACTGGTCACGTCGCCGCGCGCTTTCATATAGGCGAAGCCCAAAATGAACGGAACCACGACTCCTGCGGCCGCAACCAGCAGCGATTTACGGCCTACGCCAATCAGATCGCGTGGGCTGGTTTCCAGGCCCGCGCTGAAGAGCACGAAAATGGCGCCGATTTCAGCCACGGAGTGAATCGTGTCGGTTGGCGTGATCCAGCCCAGCGCATACGGTCCGAGACCAATGCCGGCAAGAATTTCGCCCAGCACGGAGGGAAGGCTCAGCCGCTCGAACACTTCTCCCACCACTTTGGCGCTTACGAAGATGGTGAACAGTACCAGCAATAGCTGTTCGGGACTTTGCGGCATAGTCGAAGTGCAGAATATGGCAAGGCAGGGTACCTCGCAACAAAACTCGAGAGCTGCTGGAAAACAGTCAGCACTCAACCTTCAACATTCAGTCCGTTCGGGCCAGAGCTCAACAAGCCCACAGACTGAGTGCTGAATGCTGAATGCTTGCACAATTAGGATTTCAGCTCACGTAGACCCCAAATCAACACTTCCAGCTTGCGTGCGAAGTGCAGCAAAGGAGGGGATTGCGGCAGTGTGATGCCGGCGGCTGAAGCCATGGTGTTCACATTAATTTCCGTTTCGGCGTCTTGCAACGGCCATTGCTGGTGGTGAATCTCGGCGCGATAGATTTTGCCGTTTGCTACGGTGTATAGGCAGTACCGCTCAGTCAGCCAGTTCTCGAGCGACCCTTTTTCGCGTAGAAGAACATCGCTGACTGCGCGATAGCGTCCGCGAAACTCGGCTTTTCCGGCACAGCGGCGCGAATCATAATTGATCCAGGTGTCCCGCCCTTCGACCGACATGCTGGCATAGAAGTATGGCAGACGATAAAAGCTCCGCGCCGCCCACACTGCCGCGCGATTTGCTGCATCCAGGCTGAAGAAGTAGACGCCTGGCTTTCCATCCAGGGTCACATATGTGCGGACGTTTAATTCAGGAAACCGCGAAAGCCCCGGCAACGGCGGCAAGCCATGCGCATGGATGTGGCTCATGTGGAACGGCGCGACACCAACCCAGCAGCGACCGTCAAAAGTGTCGAGCCTGAGTTCGCGCGGGACAAGCGATCGCAGAGCGCCAGCGTCAACCGGCCAGTGTGCGAAGAGCAGATCATGCCATGTCTGCGCCATCACCCACGGCCCGGAAGGAAGCGGCCATGGGCGATGAGCCAGATGTTCGAGCGCGGGGTGCAAACAGCAATTGTCGATTTTAAATTGCCGATTGTCGACCGGAAAAGCCTGTGATTCAGAGCGCTGGACGCGAGGCCGTGGCTTGCACGCTGGCCGCTACCGGCTCGTAGTCGCTGTGCTCGATGTCCACCACGGCGCGGCCGATGATGCGGGTGCGTGCTTCGGAGTGGACGTGCACCGGAAAAGTGAACGCGCCAAAGTCAGAGTAGTCCTGCGCGAACTCAATTCTTTTGATAAAGAAAGAAGGCGATTTCACCGCCCTGCCCTCGGCGCGCACCAGGCTGCCGCTGTAGGCGTCCAGATAAATGTGGCCTTTGAACAGGCTAACGCGTTTCTTGCGCGGCTTTAACTGGTAGACATGCAGCAGTCGGCCTTCCACTTCTCTCGTCCCTTTGTACGAGAATTTGTAGTTCGCCGGACTGATTGCCGTGAGAGAGCCGTCATCGTTCTGCACGTGATTGACTTCCGACTGCAACAGCCGAGTAATTACGTTGCTCTTCACGAAACCATCGCCGGTGAAGCGTAGCGCTTTGAACACCAGTGTGTGCGGCGCGGTGTAATGACGGCGCAGTTCATATTCCCCGTGCTGCGAAGTGTCGGGAAGCTCGGCACGAATCAGCGTCGTCGACGAGTATTCGGCCAACGCTGCGGCCTGTTGCTCGGCGTGGCGCTGGTATGTCTCCAGAGCCAGGTCGGGCGCCACCGGTGCCATGAAAGCAGATGGGTGACGATCCGAGCCGGCAAAGAGCGCTACGGCTCCGCCATCGCCTGAAGGCAGCAACAATCGCGGCGCACCATCGAGCGACGGACCTGAGGCGATCAATACCGGGTTCTGGCCAGCAGCAATGCCGGTCAGCCAAAACCACGAAAGTAAGAATATGAAAAGAATGCGATTCATGATTGATGAACTGGAATTCACCTTTATACTTGATGCAATATTTTGAAAAAAGTAGCAAGAGTAAGACCTGGCTGTGCTCCACGGTACCTGCACGGATCGTGCGGATTTCAAACGTAGTTAACTGACCCGGTTCGATTTTGGGAGCTGCAACTCAGGCCACTTTTACTGCGGCGCAGGAGGCGTTGCCTGAGCCTGCGCAGGCGCCGGGGGAGCGCCCGTATTTACCAGATCTTTCAATTCTTTGCTCGGCTTGAAGAATGGGATTTTCTTTGCCGGCACCTCCACGCGATCTCCTGTCTTGGGGTTGCGACCTACACGAGGCTTGCGCTGGCGCGTGCGGAAGCTTCCGAAGCCGCGAATCTCGATCTTGTCGCCTACGCGCAGCGAGCGCACGATACTGTCAAAAATGGTTTCAACAATCACCTCACTGTCTTTGCGCGTCAATTCTGCCAGCCGGGAGACTTCATCGATCAGATCGGCTTTAGTCATACGCCTCCGTCAAAAACGTCGTTATCAGCGTTTGTAATTGTTGGCCAACCAGCCGATGAATCCCATTCGCGACACTCGGCAGGCCCTTTTGGACTGCATAACCTTCTCAAATTTCAGGGGTTTTATGCAAGTCCGATTCGAGGATGGCGGAACACAAGGGAAATTAGCGGGGCTAGCAATGCATGCTGGACAGACTACAGCTCGTCCTGACATCCATTCTTCGAAATACGCCTACTTCCAAAGATAGTAAAACCCGGTGTGCTGATCGAGCAGCTTCTCGCGGCTGGGGAGCCATTCGGAAACGTCGCCGAACAGTAGATCGAGCAATGTCTTGCGCTCCTTTTCCGGGTGTACCACCACGGGCTTTCCTGAAATGCCGACTGATTTGGCGGTGTCCTGGACGGCGGCTTCGAAGTCAGCTATCTGGTCTATGAGCTTCATGCTTAAGGCTTGCTCACCCGTCCAGACCTTGCCGTTCGCAATTCCCTTAATATCGTCGAACTTCGCCTTTCGTCCGTCGGCCACGGCGCGGATGAACTGCGTGTGCATGTTGTCAATCAGCGATTGCAAATATTCGCGCTCAGCCGGGGTCAAATCGCGCACGGGCGAGCCCGTATCTTTGAACTCGCCGGCTTTCATGGTGATGTCCTTCAGCTTGGCCCAGTGCAGCAGGTCGCCGTAGTTCACCCATTCGGCGATTACTCCGATCGAACCAACGATGCTGCCACTATCGGCATAGATCTTGTTAGTCGCAGAAGAGACGTAATATGCGCCGCTCGCGCCCACAGTCTCGATCGAAGAGACGATCCGCTTCTTCTTTTCGTCGCGGATGCGCTTAACTTCCCGGTAAATCTCTTCCGAAGCTGCCACCCCTCCGCCGGGCGAGTTCACGTGCAGAATGATCGCCTTGATGGAATCATCGTCGCCGAATTTTTTGAGCTGCTGCACCACCGTGCTGGGGTCGATAATGACGCCTTCAAGATCGACAACACCGATCTTGTCGCCGAAGCTGCTAAGTGCCCCCCGCTCTCCGCCAGCGTGCAGCGTCAGGTAGACGAGCGTGAAGACTGCCAGCACGAAGAGGAAGAAAGCTCCTCCTCCAATGATGATCCAAAGCCAGGTGCGCGAACGGCTGTTATCTGCCATAGATGGGAGTAGTGTAGCAAGTTTCCCGTTCCCGGTTTGTAGAACTGGTCTCATAAATGGTGTTGGGAAGGGTACGGCTGTGGTAGAGCGGCGCTTTTTAGCGCCGCGCGAGTCGCGCGAAATCAGTGAGGGCTTTAGTGTGTGCGTGAGAACTGTTTTTTGGGGAGCCATGTGGAATCGAACCATCGGATCCAAGCCCCGAAGGGGGCGGAATGTGATACCCCGGCACGTGAGTGCCGGGTGGATGCGGGAAAGTGAAGTGAGTCCCGGAGGGACGACATAGGTTCTCACGCACACTCTGAGGGATCTATACCCTCCCACCGTGAACATTCATGAGACCAGTTGCAATTTCAGGATTCGGGGGTGCCCATCGACGGACGGTACTGCCAGTTCTCAGTTACATCCCATGCCCGCGGAAGAGAAACAGAAGCTCGATGATCAGAATAATCACCACCATCAATTCCAGCGCGAACGCACGGCTTTGGTTGAACTGCTCCACCATGAAGCGGTAAAGCTCCTCGGCAGTCTGTAGCTTCTGGGTGACCAGGTTTTTGTAATCGGGCACGCCGACCTTGGCAGCAGCCAGCTTGTATAACCGGGCGGAAAACATGTCGCTCAGGAACTTAATGGCATTGTCGGCGTGCTCAGTAAGCTCGGTCACATCGAGAAACACGGTGTGCAGCTTGGTTGCGGCCCGAGCCAGGCGCCACCGCGCCAGCATCCCGGTACCCTTGTCGAGCGAGGCATAGACGCCCTCCAGCTCCCGCGTGAGCAGTTCGTCGTAGTGGCGAAATTCCAGCAACTGTGAATTGGCATATTCAAGAAGCTGAATAGCGGTCTCCGCACCGATTTCGCTGTCGTAGAGAAACGCGGCGTTCCAGCCGATTACAGCTAAATCATTCGGATAGTATGAAATTCGAGACTGCAGGATCTCATTGCGCTCGCCGTCAGATAATTGCGCCGTCTCGCCGCGGACGATTTGAGCTATGCGCGCCCCTTCCGTAGAAACCAGCTCAGCAGCCGACGGGGAACCGGCAATTTCACGCAGATGGAAGATAAAGTAGTCTTCGCTCAGCCAGTTGGCATAGGGCTTGACCAAAGCCGGGGCTGCCCGTTCCAGCCGCTGCCGGGCGATTCGCGCTGCGTGGCGTTCGAAATCCACCTCCCACACCCAACGGCTGCCCAGCCGGATGATAGTGTCCCAATCCCCAGAGAAAGGAAGCTCGAACACAACGCTCAGCACGCCATAGTCATAATACTTGATCTGGCCCTGCAGGTGTTCACCACTCTCCAGGATCAAAGGTTCAAGCGGCTCGACCACTGGCGGCCGCTGGTAACGGACATAACCTGGCGCCGGATGCTTAAAGCTGGGCTGCTCTAAAGTGCGGGCGCTGAAGATCTCGCGGAGCCGGTCGAGCCTAATCTCTTCGCAGACATCGAACTGGATCAGCACCAGCACCGAGCCGTGCAAGGCAGCTTGGGCCGATGTCTCAGCCTCGATCTGCATAGAGGTATCGGGCACTATGAGGGCGTTTTCTAGTTCCCGAGCCATGGGTCTTACCTGCCGGGCAATGGGTTGACAAGGTGGGCTTAGAAGCCCGGCTCGTATATTGTCCCAGATTAAGGGCGGGTTGTGGAGAGACTGCCAAGTACAAATACATAACTTATTGATTTTAAATCACTTCGTTTAAAGCTCAATCGGTTCTTGACCTCATTCTTAAGATCGCCATAGAGTCCTGAAGTAGGCTCTTCTGGATTTGCCCTCTGTCGTCGTCCCGGCGCTGGCCTCGTTTCGATTGACCCGTTTGTCCGCAGGACGCGATTTCCCGAAGTGTCCGCTATCTATTCAGGAGGTAAACATGCCCAGCTTCTATGAAGATATGATCAAGAATGACGCGCGGTTCAATAGCGTGAGTCGTGTGGGTGATCCGAATCTGATCGAACCGGTCACCCGCTCTGCAATCGCAAACATTTTGGACGACGCCCGCGCCCTTGGAATCGAGTTAATGATATTCGAAACGTACCGAAGCCAAGCAAGGCAGCAGGAACTCTTCAATCAGGGGGCCTCAAAGCTGCGCGTGGTCGGAGTCCATCATTATGGCTTGGCCTGTGATCTGGTCAAGGTTGTTGCGGGTGAGCCTTCCTGGAAGGGAGACTTCTCTTTCCTGGGAAAACTTGCTCATGATCATCGGTTGATTTGGGGTGGAGACTGGGGTGATCCCTCGGTGCCGCACACTTTTATTGATGCGGTGCACGTACAGAGGTGTGCTGTCTCTTTGCAGCCCGCGCTCTTTCGAGGCAGCTTCTACCCTGATGCACAGTACGACCCCTACGCTGCGGCCGCACGGGCCACGATAGCGGTGTAGCCCTATCGTTTTGTCCGTAAACGTCAATTACGGTGGACCTGATCAGGCAATCATGTCGCCCTACTCAGCAGCTCATTGATCGCGTCGTGAGAAAGCACGTTTCCAAGCTATGAAGCGCTTGCGCCTTGCAGCGCAAGCTGAATTACCTCCGCAAGATGCAGCGCTTCCCTGCCAGTACATTGGCCAATCTGTTCCCGGCAGCTAAAGCCGTCGGCGATAATCAGGTGGTCGGGTGGGGCTTTGCGGACTGCGGGCAGAAGCTCCAGCTCGCCGATGGCGATGGAAACGTCGTATTTATCTTTTTCGAAGCCGAAGGAGCCCGCCATGCCGCAACATCCCGGCGCCGGCGCATAGAAATCAATGCCCATCTTTTTCAAAACGGCTTCTTCGTCGGTCATCTTCATGATCGATTTGTGGTGACAGTGCCCATGAACCAGGGCCTTGCGAGGAAGCCTGGGCAAATGAAAGTGCTTAGCTTTGCGCTCCAAAAATTCGCTCAGCAGAAACGTTTGCCGCGAGAGCCGCTGCGCGCGGGAGTCGTTGCGGAAAAGGTTGAGGAGCTCATCCCGAAAAACCGAGGCACAGCTCGGTTCGAGCACTACAATTGGCACCCCGCGATCGATTTCATGCCTAAGCGAATTAAGTATTCGCAGCAGCAGCTTCTTCGCTCTTTCCAGCATGCCGAAGTCATACAGCGGCCGTCCGCAGCAGAGGGTAGACCGCGGAATCGTTACGCGAAATCCGGCAGCTTCAAGCACCTCTACTGCGGCTTGGGCTGTATGAGGGTGGAAATAGTTATTGAAGGTGTCGGGCCAAAGGATAACCTCGTTTTGCTGTTGTGCAGGCTGGTGTGGAGGCGGGTCTTCGACCCGCCTGGACGGGGCGGAGCCCCGTTCCCACATGGAGCCCCGTCCCCACATGGACTTCCTTTCCCACACTCGATAGCTGAACCATTCCCGAAATGTCTGCGAAGCAAATTTCGGAATAGTCCTCTGCCTCGGCATCCCGGCCACCAGCTTGGCGAGATCGCGAGCAATCGGAAACTGGGTTGCCAGGTTCACCAGCCCCGGTGCCACTGAAGCCACTCGCGCCCAGATATCTATATTCCCAAACGCATACGCACTGCGGGACCGCACCCGGCCTTCGTAGTAATGGGAGAGAAACTCGGCCTTATATGTCGCCAGATCCACACCTACCGGGCAATCGCTTTTGCAGCCTTTGCAGGAAAGACACAGATCAAGAGATTCTTTTACCTCTTTGCTTTGCCATCCATCCCGAACGACTTCGCCTTTGGTCATCTCCCAGAGCAGGTGTGCGCGCCCGCGGGTGGAGTGCTCCTCTTCGCGCGTCACGCGAAAGCTGGGACACATCACCCCGCCTTCGTAACGCCGGCACTTCCCCACTCCTACACATCGCTGAGTGGCGCGGGCAAGGCTGCCATGATCCTGAGGAAACTGAAAGGCGGTTTGCGGTTGCCACGGCCGATAATCCGCCCCGAGCCGTAGGTTCTCGTCGAGCCGATACGGCTCAACCAGCTTGCCGGGATTCATCTTCCATTCGGGATCCCAGATTGCTTTGAACTCGCGAAATGCCTGCACCAGTTCCGGCCCAAACATTTTGGGAAGTAGCTCGCCGCGAGATTGCCCATCGCCATGTTCACCGGAAAGCGAGCCGCCATAGCTGACCACCAGATCAGCGGCTTCCTCGACGTACTTTCGGTAACGGGCGATACCCTCTTTGGTCTCAAAATCAAAGTTCGTCCGGTTATGGACGCAGCCATGCCCAAAGTGTCCGTAAAGGCTGCCGCGATAGCTGTAGGCCTGCATCAGCTTGCGCAAGTCGCGCAGATACTGACCAAGTTTCTCTGGCGCGACGGCGGAGTCTTCCCAACCCTCCCAGGCAAACGGCTGGCCCGGCACGTAAGCGAGCACACCTAGACTCGATTCGCGAATTTCCCACACATGCCTTACGTGGCGGCTATCGGTGAAAAGCCGCATCTGCGGCGGATTTGGGCTTCCACCCAGCGCATCCATCAAGCTATGCGCCTGGGCTTCGGCTTCGGCTGGAGTATCGCCGCCGAACTCCGCAAAAAGCCAGCCGCCGCCTTCGGGGAGCAGCGCCAATCCCTCTGAGTTAATTCCTTTACGGCGAGTGGCCTGAACCAGAAGATCGTCGATCCCTTCCAGGCCGATCGGCTTGTGCGCCATAACTTCTGGAACGTGATCAGCACATTGGTAGACATCGGGGTAAGCGATGACCAGCAGAACCCGTGCCGGCGGACTTTCGACCAAGCGGCAGGTCGCCTCAAGCACCGTAACGCAAGTCCCTTCGGATCCCACCAGCGCCTTCGCTACCTGAAAGCCATTTTCCGGAAGAAGAAAATTCAAGTTGTATCCGGAAACCCGCCGCGGAATACTCGGATAGCGCTGCCGAACCAAATCTCCATATTTATCTCGCAACGATTTCAGGCCGGCGTAAATTTGGCCTCGCCGGCCGCCTTCACGAATGACTCTTTCCAGTTCCTCATCGCTGGTGGCCCCAACTTTCATCCGCACGCCGTCGTAGGTCAAAATGTCGAGCTCCTCGATGTTGTCATCGGTTTTGCCCGCCATGATCGAGTGCACGCCGCATGAGTTGTTGCCAATCATTCCGCCCAGTGTGCAGTGATCGTGGGTGGCCGGATCAGGAGCGAAGGTCAAGTGGTGCTTCTCAGCGGCGTTTCGAAGACGATCGAGAATAACGCCGGGCTGCACGCGGGCAATGCGGCGCGATGGATCGATCACCAAAATTTCCGCCATATATTTGGAGAAATCCAGCACCACGGCCACATTGCAGCATTGCCCAGCGAGCGAGGTTCCTCCGCCTCGGCAGAGAACTGGAGCATTGAACTGGCGCGAGATTGCAATCGCCGCAACGACGTCGTCGGCTGTGCGTGGCAGAACCACTCCGATTGGAACCTGACGATAGTTCGATCCGTCGGTGGCGTAAAGCGCGCGGCTGCCAGCGTCGAAGCGTACTTCGCCGCGAAGGTTTCGCCGCAATGCCGATTCGAGCCCAACCGAATCCACGCTACTGGTTTTAGCTGCTTGGGCGAGTTCGGAGAAATTTGCCAGCGATTTTATAGGGGAGCCGGACAAAAGCAGATTCCTCGCTTCACTCGGAATGACAATTCTAAATGTGGTTCTAGCTTATCGGGCGGGTCGAGTAATCCGCGAGACTGAGAGCAAGCAGAATCAGTAGCCAGAAAAGCGCAGAGACGATCACCATCGTGGTGAGCTTCTCGCTGGTGTACTTTACGTGCATGAAGAAAAGCACAACGATCGTTGCCTTGCCGGTGGCGATCAGGAGCGCCGCGACTGGATTGAACCATCCCAGATCAACCCGTGCGACTAAAGCCGTCACCACCGTCAGACAGATCAGAATGGCCCAGATCGCCCAATACAACTTGCTGGAAAGAATGTGCTCAGCCATGTTCAGCTCTTTCGTTTCCTGTTGATTCGTTCCTCTGTGTTCACTTATGCCTGTCAATCAAGTACAGCAACGGGAAAAGATAAATCCACACGATATCCACGAAGTGCCAATACAATCCGCCAATCTCAACCGGCGTGTGATACTCCGGCGTGAAGCGGCCGCGCCACGCCATAAGAATCAGCACGGCGAAAATCCCGACCCCGATAATCATGTGCAGCGCGTGCATGCCCGTCATCGCAAAATAGAGCGAGAAGAAAATCTGCGCGTGCCGGGGATCGATCTTGGCTTCCGGATGCCCCGGCATGGCCTCGTCGAAACTGAATGACGATCCTGGTATGTGATGCTCCACAAATTTTTCGCGCCACTCGTAGCCCTTGATACCTAGAAACGCGAGACCGAATAGCAGGGTCAAAACCAGTAGCACAATGACCAATTTTTGTTTTCCCAACTGCGCCGCGCGCACCGAGAGCGCAACAGTCAAGCTGCTGCAGATCAGTACAGCAGTGTTTATGGTTCCAATCGGAAGGCTCAACGTTCGGCTCGCCACCGCGAATTCGTTGTAGTAAGCCAACCGGTAGATCAGGTAGGCGCAAAACATCCCACCAAAAAACATGATCTCCGTTCCCAGGAATAACCACATGCCGAGGGAAGCGGCGTTGCGTTGCTGCTCCATGTCGGCAAAGTGGTGCCGCAGTTCGGGAGTGTGTTCAACCGCGACTGAGCTATCGCTCAAGCGTCACCTCGGCTGGCAGGGTCATTTTGTCGTACTCGTAAGCTTCCCACGTGACTAGCGGTGTCTCCTCAAAGTTGTAGGTCGGGGGAGGAGAAGCAGTCCGCCACTCCAATCCGGTAGCGTTCCACGGATTATCATCGGCAATCTTGCCGTAGCGCATTGACCAGAGGAAGTAAACCATCGGCAGCAAATATCCGACGGCAAGAATGGTGGAACCGGCGGTCGAGAGCACGTTCAGCACCTGGAACTCCGGCGGATACTGCCAATATCTGCGCGGCATCCCGAGATAACCAAGAATGAATTGTGGGAAGAATGTGAGATTGAATCCAATAAACACAATCAGCGCGGCCAGGCGTCCCCACCCCTCCGGATACATGCGGCCAGAAATTTTTGGCCACCAGAAATGCATTCCACCCAGATATCCCATCACTGCGCCACCCACCATGATGTAGTGGAAGTGGGCGATCACGAAATAGGTATCGGTGACGTGGACATCAACACCCAACGCTGCCAGAAACAGGCCAGTCAGTCCTCCCATCGTGAATAATCCGATGAAGCCGAACGCATACAGCATGGGCGTGGAGAACGAAATTGAGCCTTTGTACATGGTGGCGGTCCAATTGAAAACTTTGATTGCCGAGGGGACCGCGACCAGATAACTCAGGAACGAAAAAATCAACGCAGCGTACAGCGACATTCCTGCGACAAACATGTGGTGCGCCCAGACCAGAAATCCGATCACCGCAATACCAATGCTCGCCATGGCCACAAAGCTGTAACCAAAAATCCGCTTGCGGGAGAAACAGGGAACGATCTCGCTTACCACCCCCATCGACGGCAGGATCATGATGTAAACCGCAGGATGCGAATAGAACCAGAACAGATGCTGAAATAGCAGCGGATCGCCGCCACGATTGGGATCAAAAATTCCCAGATTGAAAGCGCGCTCGAAAACCACCAGCAGCAGCGTGATGGCCAACACCGGCGTTCCCAGCAGAAAGATGATGCTAGTGGCGTAATGCGACCACAGAAACAGCGGTAGCCGCGAGAAGGTCATCCCGGGCGCGCGCATGCGGTGGATGGTGACTACGAAATTCAGTCCCGTGAGAATCGAGGAGAAGCCGTTTATGAAAATGGCCACGCCGGCTTCAATCACCTTGGTATCGCTAAAAGCAGTACTGAAAGGCGTATAGAATGTCCAGCCGGTATCGACGCCGCCGGTCAGCAGCGTGTGCAACATCAGAATGCCGCCGCACATGTACAGGTACCAGCTGAGCAAATTGATACGCGGGAACGCCAGATCCTTGGCTCCGATCATCAACGGAACTAAAAAATTCCCCAGCACGGCCGGAATCGAGGGGATTAGGAAAAAGAAAATCATGATCTGGCCGTGCATAGTGAACAGCTTGTTGTAGGTATCTGCCTGAACCAGATCGCCGGCCGGAGTGAGCAGCTCCAGCCGGATGAGCAGCGCGAGAAAGCCTCCGATAAAAAAGAAGAACGTAATTGAGACCAGGTACAGCAGCGCGATGCGTTTGTGATCGGTGGTGAGCAGCCAGGAGCGGATTCCGTATTCCTTGTTCAGATAGTGCTCGCGCTCGTGGCTGAATGCGGCGGTTGCCATAACTATTCCTTCGACTGCTGCGGTTTTGTGCCCGGCGAAATCAGGGACGGAGTTCCGGCCGCTCCCGCCGGCGGCTGGTTCAGGGACTTGATGTACGCAATCAAAGCATTCAATTGCTCTTCGCTCACCAATCCTTGGAAGACCGGCATGATCGGTTTAAATCCGGAGACGATTTTTGCCGACGGATTCAAAATCGATTCGCGAATGTAATTCTCGTCTGCCGTCACAGCGCGCCCGTCTTCCAGTTGGACCGGCTTCCCAAATAAGCCAATCAGATTCGGTCCGCGCCCCTGCGTATCCGAGCGATGGCAGGTTGCGCAGCCAAGCTGCTGAAAAATACTTTGTCCGCTCGAGGCCAGCGATCCTGATGCCAATCCCCCACTCAACCAGGATTCATATTGCGCCGGCTCCAACACAACAATCTGGCCGATCATGCCGGAATGCTAGGTTCCACAGTACTCGGCGCAGAACAGTTGATACGTGCCGGAACGCGTCGGACGAAACCACAGGGTCGTGTAGCGGCCAGGCAGCACATCCTGTTTGATCCGAAATGCCGGAACGTAAAAGCTGTGAATCACATCCTGCGATGTCATGATCATCTCGACGTCGCGTCCCACAGGCACGTGCAGCTCGTTGATCTCACGCTGGCCTTCTTCGTGCTGCAGCTTCCACATCCATTGCTTGGCAACGACGTAGATTTGCGTCGCTCCCCGCGGCGCTGTGCGCTCTTTGAAATAAATCACCGCCCCCCAGGCAAAAATGAACAGAAAGATTACTAACGGAATCGCCGACCAGGTAAGCTCCAAAAGCGTTGAGCCTTCGATCTGTTCAGCTTCAAGCCCCTTGCGCCGCCGGTAGCGCAGCGCGAAGATGCAGATCATCGTGAAAATGCCCACACTCATGAACAGTGAGAGCGCCACCAGAAAAATGTAAAGCGCGTCGACGCTGCCCGCCGTGGTCGATGCCCGCACTGGCCATAATGGAAAATTGTCGAACATAACTTGTAGCGCCAGCTTTTTGTAGCGCCGGCCTCTGGCCGGCTGTCCGGCGGGCGTCCCGCCCGCCTACCCTGGTAACTGCCGGTTAGATCCCACCCGGATCATTACTGTCAGAAACACTCCCATAATGATGATTGTCACCGCACCTGCTAATTGCAGAATACGGCTGACAATCGCTCCATACTCCCCCGTCGCGGGATCATAGTGATAGCAGTACAGCAAAACCTGATCCACCACTGTGCCAATTTTGTTTCCGGAAGCTTGAATCAACCCGAGCCGCAAGTCTTTCGCTGCAAATTCCACTCCATAGTAGTATTGCGAAATCTTGCCTCCTGGCGTGAGCACCAGAATGGCCGTCGCGTGCGCAAACTGGCCGGTCTTGTCGATGTACTCGTACTGAAATCCGGCGGCTTTTGTCAGCGCACCAATCGATTCCTTCGGCCCAGTGAGAAAATGCCAGCCTTGATCGGCGTCAGGACGACGATAGCGTTTTAGGAATTCCGCTTTCTTTTTGGCGGCCATCTCCGGGGTTTCGCGCGGGTCAAAGCTGATTGTCAGCACGTCGAATTCTTTGCCGACGTTGAATTTCATTACTCGCAGCGCGCTCTCCAGTCCGCTGAGCACTTCGCCACAAAGCATTGGGCACTGGTAGTAGACCAGATTCAGGATCATTGGCCTTCTGCCAAAGTAATCGGCAAGGCGGACGGGCGTCCCAGCCTCGTCACGAAAAACCAGTTGCGGTGGAATCTGCTCGTTCAAGCGCTGCTCGATACCGACGTTCTTCAATCCCGGCGGACGAACGTTCGCGGGAGGAGAAAGCACGCCCTGCGTCATCCGTTGGCCGAACCCTGACAGAGTTGTGCAGAGGATCAGCACAATTGCGGAAATCGAATTGACAAATAATCGTTGCAAATCTAATTCCCCATTGGTCTGTGCCCCGAAGGGCATGCTCAGACGTTGCGGAAAACTCTCATCAGGTCCGGTTTTGGGAAGGGCATGACTTCAGTCGTGCCGATACGTCCTTTCCTTTTATCATCCCGAGCGGGTTTGAAGCCCGCGAGGAATCCACCCTTTCCCGATTCTCACCGAACGAAGTCATTCCTTCGTTCGTTGCTTCCTGCTCGTGTCCGACCTCTCTGCCGCTTCCTTGGCTACATTCACCGGCGAAGGTGGCACTGTGCCCACCTGTGGCCGCGTCGGCAATCCCCGCTCCGCCAGTAACTGCATCGCCCTTTCAATCGGAATGCGCACCACACCGTTCGGCTGATCCACCCAGCCGTAGCTATTCAAACTCTGCTCTTCCTGTGTACGGAAATCTTTAATCTCCAGGCGCTCGTTGGTTTCGAGCCGCGGCAAGGGAAATTTTTCCGGAATACTCGCTTGCGGAGGCTTCGCGGTCTCCGTCGCGGTGGCGAGTGGGCTCGCCGGCGGCTGATGCGCCTTATCGTAAGAGTCCATGAAACCGTACATGCCCTTGACCACGAAATGCACCAACACGCCAATGAGCGCCAGCGCGATCAGGAACGCGTACACATTGCGCGCGCCCATGTCTTCGCGCTCGAATCCAGCGTTCTCGTGACGTTGATTGCTTTGCAGTTCTTCCGCCATCGCTAAATCTTCTCGTGCGCCGGTTGCAATACTTCCGTTGCGAATACGTCATATGCGGGCACCAGTGGCATGGATGCGAGATTGCGGCAGAAATACGCCAGCCACAATCCACCCATGGCGACCGGTACGAGAATGTCCGCCCAGGTGACAGTGATTGTTTTCGAGAAATTCGGTTCGATGATCCAGAAAAGGTCGAGGTAGCGCATCAGCATCAGCCAGATCGCCACCCAGACTAACTTGGTCACATCGCGCTTCAACCGCCTTGAAAGCAAAATTGCGAACGGCACGGCAAAATGAAAGAGCACCAGAAACAAGCCAATCCAGCCCCAGCCCCCGTTCAGCCGCTTGGTGTACCAAGTAATTTCTTCCGGCAAATTGCCCGCCCAGATGATCAGCCACTGCGAAAACGAAAAATACGCCCATACCATGATGAACGTCAGCATGAACTTGCCATGGTCGTGGACATATTCGGGCTTGAGCAGCTCTGACATCGGTCGATAGCGAAAAAGGATTCGTTCAATCACTACCGCAAAACAGAGCGCCGACAAAACTTCACCAATAAGAATGATGAGCGGATAAATAGTTGAAATCCAACTTGGATCGAGCGACATTGTCCAGTCAATCGCGGCGAACGAGATGGTGAATGCATAAAGAATAATGCCGGGCCCGCTCAACGCCTTGAATCGCGCGCTGTTGTCGCGTACCGGCGGAGAGTTCTGCTCCTTCGACCACTTTGTCAGAAGAAAAATGAGGATGCCCCAAATCGCAAAATAAAGAATCGCCCGAATAACGAATCCGTGCACGTTGAGATAGGAATGTGTGATGTTCTCTAGATGCTGGCGCAGATTTTTGTCTGCGATGTCGCCGAGCGGCTGTGCCCATCGATAAAGCAGACGCAACGAAAATAGCAAGGGAATAAAAAACAGCGCAAGCAGCGGCAACGTGCGCATGGCCGCGCCTAGAATGCGACGGATGATCATGCCCCATCCGCCTTTGGTGAGATGGCGAAGCATGAGGATCACCATTGATCCGAGGCACACTCCGAGCCAAGCCATGAAGCTCAGGAGGTAACCGCGGAAAAATACCGTGGGCTGAAAAACAGCTCCAATGATCGCAATCACGGTCGCAACCCCACCAATGATCAAAGAACGTCGCCCGATGGTTCGCACGACGGGCGGCGGCATTAGATCAAGATTGTTTGCCGGCGCCGCGCTCATTTGCGTTCCTCAATCTTGTTGGAGGGAGGTTCGATTTCTGGCAGTGTCGCCCCCGATCCGGGCTCTCGGAACCGTGGCGGCGCCGATGGCACGTTCTGCCCTTCCGGAACGTCAGCCATGGTTGCTGCCTGGCTCAGCTGCAGCGCGCGAATGTAGGCCACAATGCGCCAGCGGTCGTCGGGCGCAATTTGCGAAGCGTAGTCCGGCATGGCTCCGAAGCCGTTGGTCATAACATCGAAGAAATAACCCAGAGGCGCCTTGCGCAGGCGGTCGGTGTGAAACGAAGGCGGATGCCGGAATCCGCGCTGCACGATCATGCCGTTTCCCTCACCCAAGCGTGAATGGCAGGGTGCACAGTGAATGTTGTACCGCTCCTGCCCACGAACCAGAACGTTTTGCGTAACCGGAAACGGCATGTAATCGCCCGGGTTGTTTCCGATTCTGCCGCTGTAGAAATAAGCGTCCTCATGCAATTGTCCGCGCGCGACCGTCCCCTCGACCGGAGGGCGGGCGGAGCGCAGGTCAGCATAAAAATCGCTTTCGCGCAGGGGCTTGAAGCGAGGTTGGTCCTGCATGTCCTGGCGACAACCCAGAGAAATCATCAGGAGGGCCAGTGCGAAAGCATTCAAGGGGCGAGCCATCTGCAGTTTGAGAGACGCACTAGACGCCTCACTCGGGATGACATGGCGACCGACGATTTGTAGAAGGCACCTCAACTCGGCACCTCCGCAATCGAGCGCGGATTCATTCCCTCGAGAAATCTGCGTGTTTCCGCCGGATCATATTTCGGATCTGAAGAAAAAATGATGAGAAAGAATCTGTCTTTTGTGGCAAACGCAAATCGCGGCACGTTGAACACGGGATGATAAGGCATGGGCAGACCGTTCAGGGCCAACATGCCGAACACCGCAAAAATGCCGGCAAACAGAATTGTCATCTCAAACGTGACCACGATGAATGCCGGCCACGAATTCAGCGGCCGCCCGCCGACGTTGATCGGGTAATGGATGACGTGAATCCAGTATTGCAAGAAGAATCCAGAAAGGCCGCCGAGAATTCCTCCAATTAAAACTACGAGTGGCACGCCGCTCGCATGAAAGTCCATCGCCTCAGCCAGCGCCTCAATCGGAAACGGGCTGTAGGCGTCGATTCTCCGATAGCCCGCCGCATGGGTGAGTCGCGCCGCGTGCACAATCGAATCCGGCGTGTCGAACTCCGCCATCATTCCATAAATCTGAGTGCGCTTCATTCGGCTTTAACCTCGGCTTCCGGCAAAAGCGTGCGCATCTCAAAA
>QIAB01000038.1:0-2438 GCA_003225455.1 Acidobacteriota bacterium | reverse complement strand
ATCGTGCCGATGTACGTCATCCAATCCCAGCGCGTCGGGTAATACATGCCCCAGGAGGAAGTCAGGAAGTCGCGATGCAGACTAACGACCACGATAATGAAGCGCTCCAGCCACATGCCCATCAGGATGACGCCGGAAATCAGGAACAGCCATCCCGGGTGGGTTCGTACTTTCTTGATCCAAAGCACCTGCGGGATCGCGATATTGCATGTCAATAGCAGGTAATAGAAAAATGCGTAAGGACCGTGCAAACGGTTCCAGAGTAAAAATGCATCCGTGCGATTGCCGCTGTACCAGCCCATGAAGGCTTCGATCCCATAGCCGTAGGCGACGATCAACCCAGTGGCAAGCATGACTTTCGCCGAGTTGTTCAGATGGCGATCGGTGATGAAATCTTCAAGGCCGTAAAACTTGCGGATGGGAATGGCCAGCATCAGCACCATTGCAAACCCGGAATAGATTGCGCCGGCGACAAAGTAGGGTGGGAAAATCGTCGTGTGCCATCCAGGAACGATGCCGATCGCAAAGTCAAAACTGACTACAGTGTGAACAGAAAGCACCAGTGGCGTTGCCAATCCGGCTAAGAGCAGATATGCCATTTCATAACGCGCCCAGTGCTGCGCCGACCCCCGCCATCCCATGGCCAACATGCCGTAGATGATCTGCGCCGCGCGATTTTCTGAGCGGTCGCGCAGAGTGGCCAGGTCTGGAATTAATCCGATGAACCAAAACAGCAGGGAAATAGTCGCGTACGTCGAGACTGCGAAGACATCCCACACCAGCGGGCTGCGGAATTGCGGCCACACGCTCATTGTGTTGGGGTATGGAAAAAGCCAATACGCAAGCCAAGGACGTCCAAGGTGGAGCACCGGAAACATGCCGGCGCAAGCTACCGCGAACAATGTCATGGCCTCGGCGAAGCGGTTGATTGAATTCCGCCACGATTGCCGCAGTAAAAGAAGAATGGCAGAAATCAGCGTTCCGGCATGGCCAATTCCAATCCACCAAACGAAGTTAACGATCGCAAATCCCCATCCGACCGGGATGTTTACGCCCCAAATTCCGACGCCGCGCACGAACAGATAACCAACCGCGTACAGCAGCCCCATGGTGACGAGAAACGCGATGCCGAAACCGAGAAACCAACCGTTCGATGTCGGGCGAGTCAGGACGATCGAGCTGATCTTGTCCGTGACTGTGCCAAACGTGTATCCCGGCTCTATAACCGGCGCTTGCTTATTCATCACGTCTTGTGCGCGATCATCCATGCTCGATCAGCTTTCCAGTTCCGGGTTGGGGTTGCGAATTTCGGCCAGATACGTAGTTCGTGGACGCGTGTTTAATTCTGCGAGGAGCCCATAATTGCGCTGCTTGGCCTTGAGCTTGGAAACCTGACTGTTCGGATCATTAATGTTGCCAAAGATAATTGCATTCGCCGGGCAGGACTGCTGGCAGGCGGTCTGCAATTCGCCATCTTCAATTTTGCGATTTTCGCGCTCGGAATCGATCCGATGCTCGCTGATGCGCTGCACACAGTAGGTGCATTTTTCCATCACTCCGCGGCTGCGCACGCTGACATCCGGATTGCGCATCATCTTGTATTGCGGCGTGTCCCAGTCCTGGAATAACAGAAAATTGAAACGACGGACTTTGTATGGGCAATTGTTCGAACAATACCGTGTTCCCACGCAGCGGTTGTAGACCATGTCGTTCAGACCTTCGGTGCTGTGAACCGTGGCACCGACTGGGCATACCAGTTCACATGGCGCGTTTTCACAGTGCATGCATGGCACCGGCTGGAAGTGCGCTTTCGGATTGGCGCGGTCGCCCTGGTAGTACGTATCGACGCGCAGCCAGTGCATGTGGCGTCCGCGATTCACCTGCTCTTTGCCGACGATAGCGATATTGTTCTCCGATTGGCAGGCGATGATGCAATTGTTGCAACCAACGCAAGCATTCAGGTCAATCGCCATGCCCCAGGCGTAGGGCTGCTTCGCGTAGTCGAAGCCGGGATAGAGCGTCAGCTCCTTCGGTGGCTCTTCTTCTTTGGCGAAGTTCGGCTCGCGGTGATATTCGTCGAGCGTTGCAGCTTGAATCAGAGGACGCTCGGCGCCATTGGGAGTTTCTATCGATTGATATCCCTGAGTTGACGCCAATACATAAGTACCGCCGGTTTTGCGGATGTTCACGCCATTTGCAAACCAAGGAGTCGCGCTCGGACGAATCTGATACATGTCAAAGCCGGCCCCAGTTCCGGCGCGACCGGAGCGGCGACGTCCGTAGCCGAGAAAAGCAGTGATCGAATTGTCAGGATGTCCGGCTTGAATCCAGACTGCAGCTTCGACTTTCCTGCCGTTGAGCTCCAGTTCGACAACATCTTCGCTTTTCAGGTCCATGCGCTGCGCCACTGCCATTGCCGGACTGATGAGCACGGGATT
>QIAB01000020.1 GCA_003225455.1 Acidobacteriota bacterium | reverse complement strand
TTTCATTTCTAAAGTGGATCGTAGTCTTCAAGCAGTTACGAAGGTCATCGCGATGTGATCCCGATCACTTGGGTGGGCGCGAAGCCTTGCCGAAAATAGCAGTAACGACGGGAGGCTTCGCGTGTTCCGGCTTGATTACTTGTCTTGCCTGCTGACAATCTGTTCGACTATTCTGATTGGCCGAAGATGCTGGGAAGGATGGGTGGTGGCCACGGTCAACAGCGCAATCATTTGCATTATCGGCATGAGAACTTCGCAGTTGGGATTCATTCCTGCCAATCTGTTTTGCATCGCGCTCTATGCCGTTAATTTGAGAACCTGGCGGCGTGCCCCAGTGATTCCAGCAATCGAACCGCAATGATCCGTGGTGGGGTTACTTTGCGCTCTTGGCGTATGCTCCCGCGGCCTTTGCGGTTAAGAGCTTTAACCTCAAAGCTCACAAAGGACTCGCAAAGCGCAAAGATGTCTTTCTTATGCCCCGGCTTTTCATCATCACCCTCAAACTGACCACTCCTGATGATCCCCTTCACGCCCGTGCATTATAATTTATATGTATATATAGGATGGGGAATATGAAGCTCAAACTCCGCGCGGTGGGAACCTCTACAGGTGTCCTTCTGCCGGAGGAAATGTTGGTCCGCATGAAAGTCAAGAAGGATGACACGCTATTCGCCGTGGAAACGCCTGAAGGTTACTTGCTAACCCCGTACGATCCGAATGTTGAGGAACAACTCGCGAAAGGCCGGGAGTTCATGGCAAAGCATCGTGCCGCATTTCGCGCGCTCGCCAAGTGAAACAGCCGCGCTGGATCATGGCAATAAACGCGCCGGTCTTCCGGCCATTGGCCTCTTCCTTCGGCTCAACGGCTATGACTTGGCCGTTGAAGATGTCGAGGCGGTGGAAGCTATTACGACTCGCTCGGATGCCGGTGCTGGGTGCTGTTGCCGGCAAGAAATAGGCCGGAACCATAGCGAGCTTTCAAAGCCGCGACGGGCTTACGATCACGCACTTCCAATCAACAGACATTTTCAGGTCATTCAATTTCAAATAAAAAGGAGAACAAACATGAAATCGCAATCTACAGAAACGAAACCTAGCATCGTCTTCTGTCACGGGATCTGGGCCGATGGCTCGTGCTTTAACAAGTTGATCCCCACGCTTCAGGCGGAAGGGCACGAGGTGTTAGCCGCGCAGTACGGCCTCGACACGTGGGCCGGCGACGTCGCCATGGTAAAACGCACTCTGGCACGGGTCAGCAGCCCAGCTATCCTCGTCGGGCACTCTTATGGGGGAGCCGTCATCACAGCCGCGGGAACCGACGAGAGGGTTGCGGGGTTGGTCTACATCGCCGCAGTCGCTCCGGACGCCGGCGAAACGGTGGAGAGCCAGCTAAACCAGTACCCCACCGAAATCTTCAAACACATCGAAGCCGCGGACGGACGCATCTGGATGCTTGCGGAAGGTGTCAAGCATTTCGCCGGAGACCTGCCTGAGGAGGAGCAGAAGGTCGTCTGGGCCACTCACTACCCGCCGGCCGCGGATCTATTCACGAAGAAGCTCGATGGTGTCGCCTGGAAGTCCAAGCCGAGCTGGTATATCCGGGCCACAAACGACCACGCCGTACACCCTGATCTGCAAAAGTTCCTGGCGAAGCGCATGGGCGCCACCACGACTGAGGTCGCCAGCAGCCACGTCCCTATGCTCTCGCATCCCGACTTGGTGATCGATGTGATCCGTAAAGCCGCGAAGGCCGTTCAAGGAGCCACGGCAGCAGCTTAAAGTACCTGACCACAACAATCCCGGTAGCTGTTCAGTTCGGTTGCGATCATTTGGTGTGACTTGAGGGCTTCCGGTCCGGCTGAACAGTTACAGGGCTTAGACCAGGAGTTTTTGCCATTGCGAACGCCGCGACATGGAGCGAAGAGGGACTCGAACCGGCCGTGAATCAGGGTGTATTGTCAGAAAATCGGCAGTGGCGGAGGCAGAGTTGGTGGACTGGATTCGACGGCGAATGACCAAACTACATAAATGAACGGCTGGCCCCGCTTAGCCGAATGATTCAGAACAGCAGGCTCTGCCGCCGGTTCGGGGTGATGCCGAAATGTTCGTAAGCCAACTGCGTCGCAACGCGTCCACGCGGGGTGCGGTTCAAGAATCCAATCTGAATCAAGAATGGCTCATAGATTTCTTCGATTGCGTCTGGTTCTTCAGCTAGAGCCGCAGCCAGCGTATTCACGCCGACTGGGCCACCCTGATATTTTTCGATGATGGTCAGCAGCAGTTTGCGGTCGATTTCGTCGAATCCGTGGCGATCAACTTCAAGCATCTGCAATGCCGCCTGTGCCGTGGGCAAGTCGATCTTTCCCTCGCCGCGTACTTGCGCGTAATCTCGCACCCGGCGCAGCAAACGATTGGCAATGCGCGGCGTACCGCGCGAACGGCTGGCAATCTCGAGTGCGCCGGCATCGTCAATTTCAACTAACAAGATATCTGCCGAGCGCTCCACGATAATGCGCAAATCCTCATGGCTATAGAAATCCAGCCGCAGCACAATTCCGAAGCGCGAGCGCAGCGGCGAAGACAGCAAACCTGCTCGCGTAGTTGCTCCAACGAATGTGAAGGGCTTCACGTCCATGGTATGCGTGCGCGCCGCCGGACCCTGGCCGATGATGATGTCCAGTTTGTAGTCTTCGAGCGCTGAGTAAAGAATTTCTTCCAGCGCTGGCTGTAGCCGGTGAACCTCATCAATGAACAGAACCTGCTTGTCGCGAACATTCGTGAGAATCGCGGTTAAATCGCCCTTGATTTGCAACGTCGGACCTGAGGTCTGCTGAAACACCACGCCCAGTTCATTGGCGATGATGGTCGCCAGAGTAGTCTTCCCCAACCCAGGCGGACCGTACAGCAGCACATGATCCAGTGCTTCGCCGCGGGAGCGCGCGGCTTCGATGGCGACCGCCAGATTCTCTTTGACTTTGGCTTGCCCGATGAATTCTGCCAGGCGCTGCGGCCGCAGCTTCAGCTCAAATGACGAATCGTCCTCGACCGGCGCTGCCGACACCAGCCGCTGCTTCAGATCAGGAACATTTTTGAGAGTAGCCACTGGCCGGATAGTAAGCTGAAAACGAGAATCAGGCAATTGTGGATTCCGGCTCCGGATGACGCGGCCTAGCCCTTGCGCGTGCTCCGCGACATCATCTCCGGAATCGTCACGAATTCATACCCCTCAGACTTATGGCGGGAAAGCAGGCGATCAGTAGCAATGACGGTTTGTGCCCGGTCGGCTCCAAAGGCGCGATGCCCGCCATCATGCAGGAGGATCACATCACCTCCACGTATTCGGCTGGTCACTCTACGTTCGATCTGGTCCGCCGGCGGCGCATTCCAGTCATGGCCGGTGATGTTCCACATCACGGGCTGGAGTCCCAGTCTGCGCGCGACTCGCATTACGGTTGGCCGCCTTCCGCCAAAAGGAGGCCGGAAAAGCTTTGCTTCTAACCCCACGGCATCGGAGAGGACGCGCTGGCATTCCATCAGCTCTGCTTCGATCTGCCGCGAGGTTTTGAAAATCAGCAAAGGATGCGTGAACGTGTGATTGCCGATCACATGGCCGGCACGTATCAACTGACGCACGATCTCGGGTTGCTGGCGAACGTAGCGTCCGATCAGGAAAAATGTGGCGCGTACATTTTGCTTGGCAAGGACCTCCAAGAGCCGCAACGTATGCGGGTCATTGGGGCCGTCGTCGTAGGTGAGCGCCAGTTGCTTCGATTCTCGCCGTGACCGCGCGAAAGTCCGGCCATACCATTGGGCCGTTGGGGCCATCGCCTGATATCCGGCTGCTGCTACAGCGGCGCTGAGAGCGAGGCCGAGCATGGAACGATTGTAGCTGGCAGGGCAGACTGAACCGTTCAATCTTCAATCCTAAATTCGCAATCGGAAATGGGGGTTAACTTTCTCCGCAATTGCTCGGAGCCGAAAACCAAGTTATGCTGCCATGCGAGCTTCTCTCTCCTCGACCATGGCGAATCTTTTCGAGCTGCCCCGTTACATCGCAGTAGAGGGACCGATACGAGTCGGCAAGAGCACGCTGGCGCGGATTCTGGCGGAGCGTCTCAACGCCCAGCGCGTCATGGAGCCCGACGAGAATCCGTTTTTGCGCCCCTTCTATGATGGCGAGTCCGGCGCCGGATTCCAGGCGCAGTTCGCATTTCTCATCCGCCGCTTCGAGCAACTCCGTGCGCTTGATCTCGGGCCGCGCTCGCAAAGGACTATCGTCAGCGACTTCATCTTCGAAAAAGATAAGCTCTTCGCTTGCCTCAACCTCAGCGACGTGGAGCTCGACACCTACAACCGCTACTACAACTACTTCCGCGAGCAGCTTCCCACGCCCGACCTCGTAATTTATTTGCAAGCTACGCCAGAGGTGCTGAAAAAGCGCTTAAGAAAAAAGAACGCGCCGGGCGAGAAGGCGATCAACGAGGATTATCTGGAAGAAGTGATCAAGGCCTACGAGCATTTCTTTTTTCACTACACTTCGTCGGACCTATTGATCGTGAACACGTCAGACATCGACTTCGTGGAGCGGAACGAAGATCTGCAGGAGCTGCTAAGGAAAGTGTCGGCGCCGATAAAGGGAACGCAATACTTCTTGCCACTGGGAAGCCAGGAAGCGGCCAGCACGTAACGGGAGCTTTTCGGAGGACGTGGGCGGTAGAAAATTGGATATTAGGGAGCGCCGTGTACTGGAACATCGACTTAGAGCCAGCCTTCTCGTCACTGAACCACTATTTCTCATGCCGCGGCAGCGAATAGACGGACAAGCCTTTTCCGATTCTTGAAAATTCCGGATCAGCGGTGACCAGCCATGCGCCGCGCTCAATCGCAAGCTCGGCGGCAAATGCATCAGCATAACCTAATCCATGCTTCTGTTTGAGGGTGGCGGCACGTGTGGCACGTTCGCGATCCACCCCGATCACAGCGATCGGCAGTTGCTGTAACTTCATTTCAGCTTCATGTGCCTTCGCCTCGCCGTGGCGTCTCCAAGCGATGTAAAAGACTTCACCCCAATTTACCGCAGACATCAGAAGTGGTACGTCTTGTCGCAAGGCCTCCCCCAATAGATGGCGAATTTTTTCCGCGGCACCGCGTCGGCCTTCCAAAAAGCCGATTAGCGCGTTAGCATCGAGCACGTATCGCCTCCCACTTCCACGAGAGAACGCTGGTGTCATTGCTTCTCTCGTTTGCGCTCGCGCTCTCGCTCCAGGAAGGCTTCCTCAAACATAGATGGCGCGCCAGGTTCCGGCTTGAGAAAGCCCATGATCTCGTCCAGTTGAAGTTCGGTAATCGGAGTCAATATCAGACGACCGTGCTCTTCGCTCCAGGTGGCAGGAGTGCCTTTCTGTAGACCGAAATGTTCACGTAACTCGGCCGGAATGACCACCTGGCCTTTGGAACTGATGACGGTGCGGTATGTCGGCATCTATATATCTTACCACGGTGTAAGACCGTCACGATCGTCTTACAGGCCGAATCCCCGCTGTCCCCCTGGGGTGGTATAGACTTGAATACGTACAGGCTCTATCTGCTGCGGCGGGGGGGCACTGGAGGACGTCGTGAGTCTCACCCCGATTGGCGAACCTCGCCAGAAAATTACTGTCGCTTCTCTCAAAGAAAAGAAACTTCGGCACGAACCGATCACTTGTCTGACTGCATACGACTACTCGAGCGCGCGCCTGGTCGATGAAGCGGCGATTGACATAGTTCTGGTCGGCGATTCGTTGGCACAGACGATGCTTGGATACGAGAACACGCTTTCGGTCACGATCGAAGAGATGCTGCACCATACGAAGGCGGTGCGGCGCGGCGTCAAGCACGCGCTTCTGATCGCCGACATGCCTTATGGCTCGTACCACACAACGCCTGACGAGGCTGTCCGCAACGCTGCTCGCTTCGTGAAGGAAGCCGGCGCTGAAGCGGTTAAGATCGAGGGCGGCGAGAAACGAGCTGACCTGATTCGCCGAATTATTGACGCCGAGATTCCGGTCGCCGGCCACATTGGACTCACACCCCAGTCTGTCAATGTAATGGGCGGATTTAAGGTGCAAGGGAAAACGCTCAACGCAGTTGAACAGCTCATGCGCGATGCAGTGGCGCTCGACCGTACAGGAGTGGCTTGCATTTATCTCGAAGGCATTCCGAGAGAAGTTGCAGCCATGATCACTGCCGAAGTTGAGACTCCAACCATCGGTATTGGCGCCGGCCCGGATTGCGACGGCCAGGTGCTTGTCTTCCATGACATTCTGAACCTGACGTTTGCTGCTCCGGCAAAGTTTGTCCGCCGCTACGGCGATGCTGCCGCCGAAATCACTCATGCCGTGCAGACATTTCGGGCGGATGTGCTCTCGGGGCAATATCCTTCTGACGCGGAGTCGTATCACCTGCCAAAAGAAACAAAGGCAGCGCTGGAGACACTCATGGAGCGCAAGCGCGGCATGCGGCGCTAAGCGGGCTTCATCCAGGCCGAACAATGGACGATGAAAATCTTCAAGTCGATTGAAGAGATGCGCTCCGCGTGCCGCGCTGCGAAACGTGCTGACCAACGGCTTGGCTTGGTTCCCACCATGGGCGCGCTGCACGAGGGCCATCTTTCCCTGGTGCGCGCGGCCCGAGAGCAAAGCAAGGTTGTTGCTGTGTCTATTTTTGTGAATCCCACTCAGTTCGGTCCCAACGAAGACTTCAGTAAATATCCACGCGGCTTTGATCGCGATTGTGGATTGCTTGAGAAAGAGGGAGTTGATCTGGTGTTCGCGCCGTCCGTTGAAGAGATGTATCCGGATGGCACCGTGACATGGGTGACCGTGGAGGGGCTAAGTGACAAACTCTGTGGCAGGTCGCGTCCCGGACATTTTCGTGGTGTGACGACGGTCGTAGCAAAACTGTTCAACGTTGTGGAACCGGATCTGGCTTTTTTCGGCCAGAAAGATGCCGCGCAGCTCGCAATCATTCGCCGTCTGGTGCGCGATCTGAATTTTCCCGTCAAGGTCGTCGGCTGCCCGATTGTGAGAGAGCCTGATGGTCTGGCCATGAGCTCACGCAATGCGTATCTGGATCCGCAGCAGCGCCGGTCCGCTTTGGCTTTGCATCGCGCGCTTCTGGAGATCGAGGAGTTGTTTCATCGCGGGGAAGGAAACCCGCAAATGCTGATCTGTGCTGGAAAGCGAATCATCTCGCAAGAATCGGGAGTACGGTTGGATTACCTGGAAATCGTCGATCCGGACAATCTTGAACCAATACCACAAACCACGTGGGGACAGCCGCCCAAGCTTGCCCTGAGCGCAGTCGAAGGGGCTGTCCAGCCGAGCGTTGCTCGGCCGCCTCACAACGCTCTGGTTGCGATTGCTGCATTCGTCGGCACCACGCGATTGATCGATAACGTAGTGCTGAATCTCACATGAAAACTGCCGAGCTTCGCTCGGCTGGACAGCCCCTTCGACTGCGCTCAGGGCAAGCTTGGGCGGCTGTCCCCACGTGTGGATTTCTTGATTAAAACTGCCGAGCTTCGCTCGGCTGGGCGGGTGAGGGCACCCGCCCCTACGTGGTCGTTCTTGGCCCGGAGACAAACGGATTTCCCGCAATCAGAAATCGCAGCGGCAACTTCGCCGCTTTGGTGATGCCAATTCTCGTCGTGGTCACAATCTGCGTGGGTCGATAGCTGTCATCGGCAATCCATAAATCCGATTTCGTGCTGGTCACATCTTTGCCGTTGTCCCGCTCGCGCGTAATCCCGAATGCCTCGGCCATCCTTCCCGGGCCGCTCGTCAGCAGGCGTAGGTTTCCATTGTCGGAGAGCCCACGTGCTCTCGCCATCTCTGCAATTCCAATTAGCGGCTCCAGTGCGCGGAACAGGACTCCTCCTGCGATTCCGTCCGGCAGGCATGAGACGTTAAAGCAGTAATGATTTCCGTAAATGAAATAAACGTACGAGTGCCCCGGCGGCCCGAACAGAACGGCGTTGCGCAACGTTTTTCCCGCGGCCGCGTGGGCTGCGGGATCGTCTTCTCCGAGATAAGCCTCAAGTTCCACGATTCTCCCCATGCGCAGCCCTGTATCGTCACTCCGTAATAGAACTTTGCCCAGTAAATCCCGGCTTACCTCGCGCGGATCACGCGCATAAAATTCCCGGGGTAACCGTCGGTCAATCTTCGGTTGTACTTTGGTGCCTTTCAATCTGGTTACCTGCGAAGTACTATCCCCTGCAATCGCCACTCATTTGGTGTAGCACGCCATTTTGATTCGTGACAACAAACATTTAAGGAGGATTCATGCTCGGGAAATCGCTCAGGATCGCCTCGGTATTGCTGCTGATGGCGGCAGTGGCCGTGGCGCAAACCATCCCTGCTGGGACTAAAGTCACGGTGCGGATGGGGTCAGGAATTAATTCAGGAACTGCGAGGTCAGGAGAGAGGTTTGACGCAACCCTGGCTCGCGATCTAGTCGTAAACGGAAAGACGATCGCTAGCGCCGGCGCACCTGCGCACGGCAAAGTAACTTATGCAAAGTCCAGCGGACGGATGCACGATCCAGGATAGCTGTCGCAACGGCTGACTTCTGTTGAAGTGAACGGCCAAAGTGTGCCGGTTTCAACCACAGCATTCCACGCCAAAGGCAAGAGCCACACCAAGAGCAACCTGACGAAGATTGGTGGCGGAGCGGCAGCGGGCGCGCTGATCGGTGGATTGGCAGGTGGAGGCAAAGGAGCACTGATCGGAACCGCCGTCGGAGCAGGGGCTGGCACCGGAGTTGCGGCAGCAACGGGTAAACAAGAAGCTGTGGTCCACTCTGAGTCGACTCTGACCTTCACCACCACTACGGCAGCATCAGTAAAGTAATCAGACTGAACATCGCGCAACTGACCTAGGCAGGACGGGCGAGGACGCCCGTCCTCCATCGACTTCAGCTTAAGCCGCGCTTTTCAGATATTCCAGAACTTCTTGCGCGTGGCCTTGGGCTTGCACGTTTTCGAAAACGTGAACGATGCGGCCGTCCGGGCCGATTACGAACGTCGTCCGGGCAATCCCCTTCACTTTCTTTCCATACATGTTCTTCTCTTTGATCACGCCGAAGGCCTCGCAGACTTTTTTATCTGAATCGGCGAGCAAGGTGTAAGGAAGATCATATTTTTCTTGGAATTTTTTCTGACGCGAGGAAGGGTCGGCAGATATCCCGAGGATTACCGCCCTAGTTTTTTGCAGCTTCTTGTATGCGTCGCGGAACCCGCACGCTTCGATGGTTCAACCCGGAGTATCGGCTTTGGGGAAGAAAAACAGCACCACCGTCTTGCCGCGAAAATCTTTCAGGGAGACGTTCTTTCCATTCTCATCGGGCAAAGTAAACTCCGGCGCTTTATCATTAATATTCATGACAGATGCTCCTTACAGCCCAAAGTTATACAGCACGGTGTGGCGAGCCGTCATCATCGCCGGCCTGGCGCTGGCAATCGCCCCGGTTCTGCCAGCTCAATCCAGCCGTCGAGGTGCTGCGGACAAAGGACCACGTGCGCTCGGACTGCTTGAGCTTGCAGCAAATGGCAAGGCTCATCTGATTCCGATCACAATCATGTACGACGGCAAGTTTTATGATGCCAGCGCATACAAAGCCGCGCCGGTTCCGATGGCGCTCGAGGGTGGTACGGTTTACGAAGCGGTGAAAAGCGGAGTCTCTCAAGGGCTGTTTACGATTACCGGAGCGGCGCACGCAGGAGCGAACTGGGTTGGAGAAGGAACCTGGAAGTCAGCCGAGCAACTTGCGGCCGCTGCGGCGAAGAAAGAAGCACGCCAGACTAAACCGGCAGAGGCTGAGGTTGATCGTCCTCCTGTCCTGCGGCGTTCCGGCTCAGACAAACCGGCCGCAACTGAGACTACGAAGCCGTCGACTCCGCCGGCTACTCCCGCTCCTGCTGCGGCTTCGGCTCCGCCTGTTCCTGTACAAACTGAAGAAGAAGATCCTAACCGCCCGCTGTTGAAGCGCGGGAAACCGTCAACCGAGGCCAGACCGGCCAAGCCTGGCGGCAGTTCGACAATCGCGAGTCCGTCTGCTAAATCCGCGGCAGCCAGCGCAAAAACCGGATCAGTTCAGCTCATCCCAGCAATCTCCGATGCTGATGGTCCTGAGCCCAGCAGCTACACATTCAGCACTAAGCCAGAGGAGGAACAGCAATTCCGAAAGAAAATTCTGGCACTCGCGGCTGACGAAGTGCGAAGTCGCGATCGCCAACTGGCCGGCGAAACGATTGCCCCGGCACGAACGCAACGGTCTACCATCTCGCGGGAGCAGCCCACGTTCAAAGATCCGCAGCTTCGCATCTTCGATCTCTCTAGCAGCAATGAGCCGGTGCTAGTACTGACCACCTCTGCCCACATGCCACGACGTGCTGAGCGCGAATATTTCGTTACATTGGTCGCACGCGAAGATTTAAATGGAGATCTGCACAAGGCTTTCTCCAATGTAACTGATTCGCAGCATCTCGACGTTCGGCAACGCATGGAATTGATCGACGCCGTGGACGCGGATGGCGATGGGCGTGGTGAACTGCTGTTCCGCCAAATCTCCGACGCAGGACGAGCGTTCAGTATTTATCGCGTCATCGGCGATCAGTTATATCCGTTGTTCGAAGGAACGCCGCAGTAGGGGTGCTGCAGGCTGCGGGAAAAGTCTCATTGGCCGCCTCAGGGCTAAAAGCCCCGATTTTGTTCCACTTACGCGGCGGCACTAAGCAGAGCCAGCGCTGCGACAACGATCTTCATGGCAAGCGATCGCGCCTTCATTTGTTCAGCTCCAATATAGATCTATTGTGGTATGACATTCTAGATCGCCCATTATGTAGGCTGTCGCGTTATGGAGGAATTATGGACAGCCGGAGCAGACGGAAGTTCGTGTTGCGAAGTATCCGAAAGACAGCTCCAGGGAATCCGTTCCACGAAAAAGCCGTGTCCCGAGTCAACGAGGTAATAGGCCACCGCGGAGGGACTGCCGGCAGGAAAATTTTGATTTGACAACGTGCCTGTGGAACGACCATTGCTCTCGACGGTTTGGAAAGTGCGGGTGAGCGGCGTATTGCCCTGTGCCCAGCGCTTGCACCTGCGCTAAGCAACGCTTGGTCCGCGAACGGCCTAAACGAAATAGCGGCGGTTTAATAGCGTCAATGAAGCGAAACGTATTGAGGGCGACTGATTCCACCGAAGAACTGAGCCGCCTGATCCGTCAGGCTTGTTTGGTCGCCAAGGACTCCGCATTCAACGTGCGCGAGTTCGTGCGGGACTCTTCGAAGATGGCCTATCTTGCCGTCAAAGACTGTGAAAAAGAGTTAGACCGGATAGAGCGCGATGTAGACGAAAGGATGACCAGCGCTATCACCCAGGTCAGCGAAGCGCAAGCTCGGGAGCTGCTCGCGTGCCTGAAGTTCATTATCGATCTGGAACGGATAGGTGACCTGCTTTGGTCGGCAGTAAAGCGGTTGCATGAAATCAGAAGCGCTGTATCGCGAAACGACACCTTCGATTTACTGGAAATGTCGAGCGTTCTTGAGCAAATGCTGGAACGCATTCACCAGGGTTTCATCGAACGTGACTTGCAAAACGCCCACTGGGTGCTGCGTACCGATGCCCGTATCGACCAGGCTTGCGCCGCAGTGTTTCGCCGCCATCTCGAAATCGGCAACCGCCGTCACCGTGAACACAGCACCAACCTTCTATTCGTTGCCCAGGCGTTTGAACGCGCTGGAGATCATGCCAAGAATCTTTCCGAAGAACTGGTTCACCTGATCGAAGGCCGCAGCGTTCGTCACGAACAGAAACGCAGACAGGCGCAAGCATGACGCCTGCGATTTCCCTAACCGCTACTTCGGGATATCAAAGCGATAACCAATCCCCCGCACAGTTTTCAGATAACGGGGGTTGTCGGGATCCGCCTCAATCTTTTCCCGCAGCCTCCGGACGTATACGTCCACCGAACGCTGAGTGACAAATGCGCCCGGGCTCCAAACCGCATCCAGAAGCTGATCGCGGGTAAAAACGCGCGACGAATGGCGCGCCAGATAATCGAGCAGGGAAAACTCACGTAAGGTCGTGGATATCAGCGTCCCACTTACCCGGACCGTCATCGAAGAAACGTCGATCTCGATGTCGCCGAATTGGGAGGGGCGCGGTTCTGACCCTCCGTCGCCGCTGCGCAACACCGCGCGTACTCTCGCCAGTAGCTCTCGTATGCTAAAAGGCTTGGTGATGTAGTCGTCGCCACCTAATTCCAGGCCGCGAACCCGGTCCACTTCGCCTGCCTTGGCCGTAAGAAAAATAATGTACGCCCCGGCTAGCAGTTTGTTTTGTCGTATTTGGCGGCAAAGCTCGAACCCATCGCTTCCTGGGATCATGATGTCCAGCAAGAACAATGCCGGTGGGGTTTTCTTTGCCTCATCGACAACCGTGGCGGATCCGGCAAACCGGCGTGTGGCATAGCCTGCGGTGTTGAGGTGATGGCAAATTAAGCGGGCAATATCTGTATCATCCTCAACTACAAAGATCAGCGGAATGTCCGCATTGAGTTCTTTGGATGTTTCGTAAGAGCCCATTCGGGAGAGAACGTGACCGGACATCAAGATCCATCAAAGTTGCTTCATTACCCTTGGGAGAGCTTGAACCTTGAATGTTGCGGGATTGTTTCTGTTGAATGAAATCTATATTAATTCCGGGCACAAGCCATTAATTGGCCGCCACTATGTTTAGCCCCGGATGAGTATGCCAATCCCTCGACTGACCTTCAAGCGCAAGACCTTTGGCACGGGCGGAATGCGGTCGATAAAATCATCCATGTAACGAGTGAGGGGTACTGGGGTCCCTCTGACGTGATGTAATTCGTTATCGGGGCGAGTTTCTCGTTGTTAATTTCCTGCAGGAACGGCTGCAGATCATCCGTGACGCAGGCCAGTGCGGGTGTGCGGATACCGTCAAGCGTGACGTCGTCGAACATCTCGTCCCCGTCCCGGCTGGCTGGAAATGTGAAATTTGTGCGCTCGCTGTTTACACGCTGGTTGAGGTAATCGCCCTCGATAACACCGAGATAAGCGAATATGCCGGCATCAAGACCTTTTACTTCGATAGTCAGGTCATTGACCGAGAGCAAGCGGCAAACCGTGACCCCAATCCGATTAGGCCGGTTCTTCCCCCGCTGAGCGAAAATGCCTACCTCGGGCCACTCCGCACGCCCACGCAGCCGGCGCACGCCAAAATAGATTTCCGAATCTGGCATGCGGTGGCTCAATCCGCGAAATTACTTCTCCCCAAACATCATCGAGTGGCTCGCGAATCGGGCTGTGAACGAAACCTATAGGGGTAAAAGTAATGTGCGAGAGCATGCTGCGATTGTAATTAGAACGTCTGCCAAGATAGCAAAATGAATTCAGCGCCAAAATGTTATTGTGAATTGCTATATTCAAGAATTTCGGCAGCAGCTTAGAGGAGATGCATGGGACTGGCGATTAAGCCGAAGCAGGATTGCCGCTGGGACCTGGTCAGCCTGGGCGAAGTCATGCTCCGGTTCGATCCAGGCGAACGGCGTATCTCAACGGCACGAACGTTTGAAGTGTGTGAGGGCGGCGGCGAATACAACGTGGCACGCGGACTGAAGCGCTGCTTCGGCATGGATACCGCGATAGTCACTGCCTTTGCCGCTGATCCAGTTGGCCGCTTGCTTCAAGATCTGATTTATCAGGGCGGCGTTGATCAGTCTCTGGTGCGGTGGGTTGAGCACGACGGCGTCGGCCACACCGTCCGCAACGGCCTCAATTTTACCGAGCGCGGCTTCGGCGTGCGCGCGGCGGTTGGATCTTACGATCGTGGGCACACCGCGGTATCGCAACTCAAGCCTGGCGATATCAATTGGGACGAAATCTTTGGAAAGCATGGCGCTCGCTGGTTCCACACCGGGGGTATTTTCTCGGCGCTTTCGACGACCACTCCTGAAGTTGTGTTGGAGGCCGTGCAGTCTGCAAAGCACCACGGCACGATCATCTCCTACGACCTAAATTATCGCCCGTCCTTATGGAAATCCGCCGGCGGCAAGCAGCAGGCACAGGAAGTCAATCGCCGCGTCGCACCGTATGTGAATGTAATGCTGGGTAATGAAGAGGACTTTTCCGCCGCACTCGGATACCAGGTCCCTGGGCTTGATGAGCATCATTCCCAGCTCGAAGTAGATGCGTTCAAGCATATGATTAGCAAAGTTGTGAAGGATTATCCGTTCCAGGTGGTTGCCACCACACTCCGCAAAGCAAAAACCGCCACCCTGAACGATTGGGGAGCGATCTGCTATTGCGATGGCAAGTTTTACCAGCCGAAAAATCGCGAAAATCTTGAAATCTTCGATCGCGTCGGAGGCGGAGACTCGTTTGCTTCCGGTCTGATCTATGGCTTTCTGGCTGGGAAGGACCCGCAGTGGGCGGTTGAATGCGGCGCCGCTCACGGAGCGCTCGCCATGACCACCCCGGGAGATACCAGCATGGTGACATTGAAAGAAGTCATACAAGTGATGGAGGGAGTCGGCGCGCGCATCGCACGTTGAAGCATGCAAGGAAAAAGGACCGCAAATGGATAAGCAGAAGGTTCGCGATCGAATAGCGGAAATTGGCGTAATTCCGGTCGTGCGCGCCTCTTCGCCCCGGCAGGCCATGATCGCTGCGGAGGCAGTCTGCGAAGGGGGCATCCCAATCGTTGAAGTGACGATGACGGTGCCCGGCGCTGTCGACGTGATTCGCGAACTGAAAAAGAGCAGCCCTTCGGAGGTGCTCATTGGAGCGGGGACGGTGCTTGATATTGAGATGGCACGACGCTGTGTGAAGGCTGGCGCCCAGTTTCTGGTCAGTCCGGGCTTGGATGTTCAGACAGTTGAATTTGCGGTACGTGAGGGAATATTGATGATGGCGGGAGCGTNNNGGTGATCAACGCCTGGAACGCGGGATCAGATTTCGTCAAGATCTTCCCTTGCGGCCAGGTAGGCGGAGCGAAGTACATCAAGGCCCTCAAAGGCCCACTGCCACAAATTCCGCTAGTGCCCACCGGCGGCGTCAACCTGAACACCGCGGCTGAGTTTATCGAAGCCGGCGCCGCAGCTTTGGGCATCGGTAGCGAATTGGTGCAGTCTGACGCGCTCAAGTCTGGCAAGCCAGAGATCATCGTCGAAAAGGCGCGTAAGTTTCTTGCGATTGTGAAGCAAGCGCGGGAGCGCATATCTTCGCCGAATGTTCCGGTTACCAGTTCTGTCGGAGAAATTTATTGATTGACTCCGCTTGCCAAAAACCCTCCGTCTACAATCAGCAAATGCCCGGTTATGAAGCTGGCAGCGTCGGAAGCCAGAAACACGGCTGCGCCGCCAAGCTCATTGAGCTGTCCGAACCGTCCCATTGGAGTACGCAGCAGAAATTCGCGCCCACGCTCTGTTCCATCCAGCAAGGCAGCGTTCAAATCTGTTCGAAATACGCCTGGAACGATCGCGTTAACGCAAACGCCCGACTTTGCCCACTCGATCGCCAAGGATTTGGTTAGTGCGCCAACTGCGGCAGTAAGCAGCAACTTCGTATAGCGCAACAAAAGAAGCCAGCGAAGCGATATTAATAATGCGCCCGTAGCGCCGCTCAACCATGTGGCGTCCGAAAACTCGGCATGCGCGCAAGGTCCCGTTCAGGTTCGTTTCCATGATTGCTTGCCATTCTGACTCGGGTACGCCGAGGGTTGGCGAGCGTTTGGTGCGGCCGGCGCAGTTTACGAGGATTTGCACGCCCCCGAATTCCGCACAAACTGCATCCAAGAGCTGCGTGAGGGTGCCCTCATCTGTGACATCGCATATTTGTGCCAGCGACCGCCGGCCCAGCGCCTGCACTTCCACCACTGCAGAGCGCACCTGTTCGCTCCGGCGGCTGGTGGGAACAACATTCGCTCCCGCTTGCGCCAACGCTTTAGTAAGAGCGAGACCGATACCGCTCGTTCCGCCGATCACAACTGCAGTCTTGTTTGTGAGATCCAGAAGAGGGTAGCCCATGAACAGTCCTTCAATACACTTTTTGGAGGGATGAATTATATAAGGGTGGAGGAGGCCTTGAAGTCGCTCGGCTTGCGGTCAAGATGAAACGTTATTAGTATCGAATGCGAAAATTTTACGTCTAAACCAGCAGGTCGCAGTTCGGATGGAAGTGGCATGAGCAGGGCTATCTGCCCAACAACTTTCAGTGATCTGGAGGCAGCGCATGCGGAATGATGATCCGAATCCGAAGGATTCCAAAGACCAACCAGACAGCTCAGGCGTCAGCCGGCGCGATTTTCTCAAAATTTCTGGGATTTCGGTCGCAGTGCCGTTAGTCGCTAGCCCCAGGATGGTGATGGCTGCTGGCGAGGAGGTGCCGGTTCACGGGCCGGGCAAAGTCCCGATGGGATTCACTATCAACGGCAAGAACTACAAGGCGAGTCTGGAACCGCGCGTGACCTTGCTCGATGCTCTTCGCGATCAATTTGAACTCACGGGCGCGAAGCGAGTCTGCGATCGTGCCGAATGCGGCGCGTGCACTGTGTTGATGGATGACAAACCCGTCTACGCCTGCTCGGCGCTGGCGATTGAGGCACAGCATAAGGCGATCACCACGGTCGAGGCTCTTACGCAAGATGGCAAACTGCACCCGGTGCAGCAATCATTCGTCGAGGACGACGCTTCGCAATGCGGCTTCTGTACTCCTGGATTTGTCGTCGCCTGCAAGGCATTCCTCGACAAGCACCCGCGGCCCTCGGCTGAAGATGTCCGCCGTGGGCTGAGTGGAAATCTCTGCCGCTGCGGCACCTACCACGGCATTCAGCGAGTCATCGCGCAGATGGCGGAGAAAGGAGCCTGAGTTATGACGGATTACGCATGGCCCGATGCCGAACACCGCACGCTCATCGGCAAGCGCATCACGCGCGTTGATTCACCCGTCAAAGTCTCCGGCCAGGCGAAGTACACGTATGACGTGCATCGCCCCGGCATGCTCTACGGGAAAGTGCTGCGCTGTCCGTATGCGCACGCAAAGGTCGTCAGCATCGATACCAGCGCGGCGGAGAAGATGCCGGGAGTGAAAGCCGTCCATATCGTGCAGGGGCCGGGAGCGAATATCCACTGGGCAGGAGATGACATTGTCGCGGTCGCGGCGGTCGACGAACCCACGGCGGAAGATGCCATCCGCGCAGTTAAGGTCACCTATCAGCAACTCCCATACTTGGTCAGCGATGCTGAGCCTCCTCAGGGCGCGGCGCAAGAGCAAGGACCGCTCAGCATGGATGACATTGATGACATGCTGGATAACCAAGTCCCCAGCCAGCAGATGGTCAGCCAAATCCAGCAATACGGAATCACGGCGAAACCAACCGAAGAAATACTCAAGATGCTGAAGTCGGATGGGGCAACGGACGCAGTTCTCGACGCCATTCGCGCGGCCACGGTTCACCCCGGAGCGGGCACGCAAACGAAATCGAATTATCAAAAAGCAGCAGCGCAGACTTTAGGCGATCCTGACAAAGGTTTCGCTGACGCGGAGGTCGTTTCCGAAGGCGTTTATGGGATTCCCGTGATCACGCATTGCTGCCTGGAGAGTCACGGATCGATTTCTGAATGGACAGATCAGGATCACCTGTTCACCCACATTTCCACGCAAAACGTTTCCGGCATTCCTGGACAAATGGCGGAACCGCTGAAGATTCCAGCCACCAACATTCGTGTTCATCAAGATCACATCGGCGGAGGTTTTGGCAGCAAGTTCTCTCCTGATCGCTGGGGAATTTATACCGCTGAACTCTCAAGGAAAGCTGGTGGCAAGCCAATTCGCATCATGCTGGAGCGCGATTCAGAACTGAAAGTCGCTGGCGCGCGGCCATCCGCTTATGCACGCGTGAAAGTGGGTGCGAAAAAGGATGGCACCATTGTTGCCTGGCAATCGGACTCGTGGGGAACAGGAGGTCCCGGTGGCGGCGGCATGCCGCCCATCCCGTACGTATTCACAATTCCCAACCAGCGCAAGCAACACACTGCCATCCGCAACAATATTGGTCCGGCACGAGCCTGGCGGGCGCCGAACCATCCTCAAGCAGCGGTCATTACTATGTGCGCCCTGGATGACCTCGCGGCCAAGCTGAACATGGATCCGGTCGAATTTTTCGGCAAGAATCTCGACATCACGAAGCCGCGTCAGGATATTTACCGCGAGGAGCTGGCCATTGCGTCCGACCTGATGGGCTGGAAACAGAAGTGGCATCCAGGCGGGCAGAGCCAATCTGGCGGTATGGCACGCGGCGTGGGTGTTTCCTTCCACACCTGGGGCGGGCGCGGCCACAGCAGCGACTGCGATCTCACGATCCATCCCGATGGTTCTGTCGATCTCAAACTGGGTTCACAAGACCTTGGCACCGGAACTCGTACCTGCATACTCATGGTCGCCGCCGACACTTTGGGAATCCCGCTGGATGCGATCAATCTTCAGATTGGCGACACGAATTACCCGCCGTCGGGCGGTTCCGGCGGTTCGACGACCATCGGCGGCGTCAGCTCTTCGACGCGCCGCGCTGCTGTCGATGCACGCGATGCGCTGTTCGCGAAGGTCGCGCCCGCGCTTAATGCGCAGCCCGATCAGTTGGAGTGCGTGAATGGCACGGTTCGCATAAAAGGTGATTCAAGCAAATCTCTGAGTTGGAAAGAAGCCTGCTCGAAGTTGGGAGCAATGCCGCTAACCGTACGCGGAAAGAATCCTGACAGAAGCAAGCCGCCCGATCTTACCAACAGCGGGGTCGGCGGCGTACAGATGGCTGAGGTAGAGGTAGACACCGAAACCGGAATCGTAAAAGTGAAGAAGATGGTCGCGGTTCAAGACTGCGGATTGGTCGTGAACCTCAAGACTGCTGAGAGCCAGTGCTATGGCGCATTGATCATGGGGATCAGCTACGCACTTTTTGAGGAGAAAGTGATGGACCCCGGCACTGGGCGCATGCTCAATGCAGATATGCAGTTTTATCGGCTGGCTGGATTAAACGACATTCCTGAGCTAGTCGTTCATATGATGACCGGCAAAGGCTATGACGAGCGCGGCGTAATCGGACTCGGCGAACCGCCGGTGATTTCGCCGGGTGCGGCAATCTCGAACGCGGTCGCGAACGCCATTGGTGTGCGCGTGCCGTTTCTTCCGCTCACGCCCGATCGCGTCTTGGCCGCACTGGGACAGAAGGCAGGTGCCTGATGAGAGCATTTGAATACGTCAGCCCAAACAGCAGAGCGCAGGCTGTCAGCTTGCTGGGAGCCGCCTGGGGTAACACAGAAATTCTCGCGGGCGGAACCGATTTGCTCGCGCTGATGAAAGACGATGTGATCACTCCCAAGCGGCTGGTGAATATTAAAGAGATCAAAGATCTGCACGGCGTGTCTTCCAGCGCGCAGGGATTGCGCATCGGTGCACTAACGACTCTCGGCGATTTGGCGGACTATGCAGACGTAAGAGCCCATTACCCGGCTCTGGCCGAAGCCGTGATGGAGGTTGCGAGCCCGCAGATTCGCAACATGGCGACGATTGGCGGCAATCTGTGCCAGCGTCCGCGCTGCTGGTATTTCCGCAACGGACTAGGGCTGCTGCCGAAAGACGAGAGTGGCAAAGAGCTGGTCGCGGACGGAGAGAACCGCTATCACGCGATCCTGGGTAACGAGGGTCCCGCCAAATTCGTCAGCCCGTCGACCATCGTGCCAATCCTCATTGCCTACGGTTCCAAGATCCGTCTGGAAGGACCGAGAGGGAAGCGCGAGCTGCCGCTGGAGAAATTCTTCGTCATTCCAAAAACCGAAAGTGATCGAGAACACGATCTACGCCCGAATGAGATCGTCACTGAAGTCGTTATTCCACCCGTGCCAGATGTGAAAGCCGCGCACTATGAAATCCGCCAGAAGGAAGCCTTTGATTGGCCGCTCGCTGTCGCTGCTGTCGCATTGAAGATGAACGGCTCGAATGCGCGGTCGGCACGGGTAGTCATGGGATACGTTGCCCCGGTGCCCTGGGCTTCTGCCGAGGCAGAACAGGCCTTGACTGGACAGCCGGTCAATGAAGCTACGGGCCAAAGAGCTGCCGAGGCGGCGCTGAAAAATGCCAAGCCGCTCAACCACAATGCTTACAAAGTGCAACTTGCGCGGGTTGCGGTAAAACGCGCCATTTTAAGAGCCGCGTCAGGAGGTGCCGCATGATCAGCGAAGCCGATCGCTTCAACACCAATCATCCGGACCTCTGTCCGGCGCTGCGCTGGAAGGGACAGTTCATTCTTTCCGAGCCGGACCCGACTGTGCCTCGCTCGAACGACGGCCTGTTCTGGTGCATTCACACCCAGACCTGCATTGGCCCAGATGGCGAGTTGGCCGAACCCGGTAAGTGCAATTCCAAAACCCGCGCCTGCCATGGCACGGGTAAATGTGGTTAGGTGGGTCCTGCTTGGTTCTAGGGCGATAATATGAGCATCGAATCTTGGTAAGGAGTCTTGGTATGCGTCATCACTTCTCGATTGATATAGCACTACTTGCGCTGTCACTCTGTCTCTCCGCAGCCGCTCAGCAAATTCGCGGCGACTATCTTGAGACCCGCAGCGCCGATGTGTACACCGGCCAATGCTTCGCCAACGGCGAGGTCAATTTGGTAGGGAATGAAGCAATCCTTGCCTGGCATGTGCAGGGCGGAGGCTGGGACGGTGTGCCGCTGGAAGGACTAACTATAGCCGCAGCGGTGCGGACGAAGGGCACGCTTGGAGATCCTTATGAGAATCCCTATCCGGCAAAGGCGGTGCTGCTGGTCGACGACCAAGCCAGTCCGCAGCAGCGCGCCGCATTGGTGAATTTCGCCAAACACATGGGCGGCGAGCTGCTGAATAACGTCGAGCAAGTCTTACCTGTGCAGATGGAGTTGGTAGTCAATGCGGAACATCACGGCGCCGCCATGCTTCGCGCTGGCAGGTTTGCGACCGTGCAGACGCGCTCGATCGGCGACAAAGACCATCTTTGCGGAAACGAAGAGACCTATTATCCGCCGCTCACCCAGTTAGCGCATTCAATGCCAGCGGTCGCCCTAACGGATTCCTACAGCGGGCCGGGGCTAGGGACTTCCTGGGATCTCCACGGTAAGCGGAGCGCCTTTGTGGGTACTTTTGCTCGATAATTTAAGGAGAGAGCACAAGGGTGCGGAAGAGCGCGTTCTCGATGATCGGCGTCCTGGTGCTTTCGCTGATCTGCACCGCCCAGAATGGCAAGATCGAGAACCTGGGGCCGTTGACCGACACGAGTGTTCCTGACGCCGTTCGCCAGACACTTGAAGCTAAGGGATATCGCATTTTGCTCGATGACGGCATGCCCGCCTGCGAGCTGTGGCTGCGCAAGAACGTGCCCGCCCAACCGAAGAAGGATTCTCAAGACGTGATTTACACGCAGCTTGGCGAGTCTGCACTGGTTGGCGTAGTGCATTTTCCAAAAGCTGGCAGTGATTTTCGCGGCCAGGCGATTCCCGCTGGCTTTTATACCCTTCGCTATGCGCTGATTCCCAACGACGGCAACCATCTTGGCGTCTCGCCCAACCGTGATTTTCTGCTCATTGTTCCTGCCGCATCCGATACCGATCCCACCGCCACTTTCAAATTCCAGGATCTTGTTGCTCTTAGCCGGACTGCAACAGGAACAAAGCATCCGGGGCCTTTGAGTCTCGTAGCGCCAGGTGGCGCCGGACCTGCTGTTTCCAAGGATGACCAGGATCACTGGATTTTTTCTGCTTCCCTTAAGCTTGCGTCGGGAGAGGATCTCCCTTTTTCGCTTGTCGTGAAGGGAGTGGCGCAGCAGTAGGTCGGTAAGACTCCCGCCCGTGACCCCGTCTGCGACCATAGTGTTATGCCGATTGCAGCACGCCGCAGCCGCCTTGTTTAGAATTCCTTGGATCGCTACCTGATATGAATAAAGCTTGCTTGGCAGTCGCACTCATGTTCATCACCGCGCTTCCGTGCTTCGCTCAGAGCAAGAGGCTTGTGCCGGACCACGTCCCTCCCAAACGCTCGTCGCAAATCCAGGATGGATTCGGCATCAATTCCGACCTGCCGCGCGATCCCTATTTGCCGTGGAACCAGTGGTGGTGGACACGCATGTTCGACGCCGGTTTCAAGTGGGTTCGCATTGGTCAATATGAGAACAGTTCAGATCGCACTAGCTGGGACTGGATCGAACAAAGGCGCGGTGTGTACGCCTCCTCGCCGGAACTGGAAGATGCGGTAAATTCGTTGCTCGACAACGGCGTCAATATCCAGGTTCAGCTCCTTTATGGAAACGTCATGTACACCTCGCCCAGCGGGAAGTTGCCGGAGACGAGCACTCCCGAGCCAGGATCCTTCCATAATGATGATCGCAGCTTGTACTCCATCTACTGGGCCCCCTGTCACTCCCGAGCAAATCGCTGCATTCAACCGCTACGCCGCCTGGATGGTGAATCACTTCCGCGACCGCATCCACTATTGGGCCTTATGGAATGAGCAGGACATCGGGTATTGGAATTCATGGGGAAATCCCGAGCAGTACGGCAAACTTCTGGCTCCATTTGTCGACACCGTGCACAAGACGGATCCGCAAGCCAAGGTAATCTACGGCGGTCAGGCGGATCCAACGCGTGATTTCACCCGGCGGGCGTTCGAAACGTGCAAATGCGCCTCGGGAATCGATGTCTACGCCTACCACACCTATCCCGGATACGGGGGCAGAACCTGAATCCGGAAGCCATGGATTACGGGGCTTATCTGAACGAATCTCCGCGGCAACTGCGCGAGCTTGTGACCCATTATCCCGGGATCAAGCCGGATGTTCCCTTCTTCGACGATGAGTTCAACTCGATTCCGTCATGGACGGGCTCGGACGAATCAGTGCAGGCGAAGTACGTGCCGCGCGGGTTCATATATAACCTGGCGGCCGGTGTCAAGACTTTCGTTTGGCTGCTTGCCGCTGGGACCGATGGCAATGAGTACGATGATTTCGGCCTCATCCACGGGGTTACGAATCATGAGTCCGATTGGACCCCAAGACCGGTCTTCTACGCCCTGCAAAACACGAACGCGCTCTTTTCGGACACGAGCTTCGATCCCTCGATTGAAATCGACAGTCCCGAGCTTCCGGCCCTGCGCCGCCACACCGGTTTTCCGTTCATGGGGTATGGGTTCCGCAACCGCAACGGCAAGACGATTGTCGCCTACTGGCTCGCGGCACACAGTCAGCCAAGCAATGTGTTCCCGCCGCTCTATGCCACCATGTCACTGAAGAACAGCGGCATCGTTCATCCCGTGCTGGTGGATATCGTTTCCGGGGAGATCAAGCCTGTTGAATGGAAGCGGGGTACGACTGATACCCTGGACCTGCTGCCCGTAAAGGACAGCATCCTGGCCGTCACGGACGAGAATTACTTCGACTGGCCGGTGCTGCCGGAAGCGCCCAGTTCGCTTAACATGTTTGTCGCGGGCAAGGCTGCGAAGTTAACCTGGCAAGTCCACGGCGGAGATCCAACCGCGGTTATCGTGGAACGCCAGATCGGAGATGGGGTGCAGGAACAAGGGCCATGGGATCGGATCGCGAGATTACCGGCAACTGCGACTGAATACACCGAATCCGGTGTGAAGAGAGGTCAGGCGTTCGCTTACCGTGTCCGTGCCGTGAACGCCAACGGTGAGTCCGCGTACTCGAATATCGTACGAGTAAGGCTAAGATAGCCCGGCAGTCTGCCACAACCTGATCAAATCGCTTATGAAGATCACGCAGTGCTATCCCGGGCGAGCACAGCGGCTACGCGGCGTCAGCGGCTCAGGTGCCTGAGCCGTCCGGCCGGTCCGGAACAATACCCCAACCTCTCAAACCAACGTATACACCTTGGCTTCCCATGAAAACAGCGGCTCGCGGCCGACAAATTCAGGTGCGACCAGCCGGTCTTGCGTGATTTCGCGCCAGCGTTTTCCCGGCGGTGTCGCCGGCCAGTTCGGAACACGGTACTCGCCTGCAAGGCCGCCATCGCTCACGAAATCCGAGAAATTCGCGACCACGATCACCGGCGCCTGCGTATTGTTGCCTCTCCGCCAGACCAGCACGCGCTTGCCGTCGTTGAAATCGGTGTGGATGAAGGTGGTGTCGTCCACTGATAATGCGGGGATCTCAGTGCGGGCCTTTACCAGCCGCGCGACGTGCTCGAAAATCCGCTGTCTCCAATCATCCTGTAGCCGGCTGAAGTCGACCGGATCTACTTGTTTGCCGCCATCCTGGGTGACGTGGCCTTGGCTGTCGAAGCGGTCATGCTGGTCCGCGAACTCTTCGCCTGCAAGGATCATTGGGATACCCACAGCCGTCAGGAGACAGGCAAACGCCAGCTTCACTCGCCGTTCGATATCCGTAACGCCCGAATTGTTGAAGAAATTGAACAGCCGCTCTCGTCGGAACCCCTCTACATCATGCGAGGTCAAATAGTTGATCGCCTGAGCGCCTTGACTAAAAGAAAGCGCGCGACAGTCGATCGCCCTGCGCACAGTTTCCTCGAAACTTAATCCGTCTTCTGTCAGGCCGATCAGCGCGGCGCGGATCAGCGCCCGGAACTTGTCATTCCATAACCCGTCGAGCCTGCCTTGCGTAAGCAATGCCATTGGCTCGGACAGCTCTTCCCCGACGACGAGAAAGCGCGCATCCGCACCGTCGCCCAACGCCTGCGCCGCCCACCGCTCTTTCCAGAGATCGCGCGCGCGATTCTTGAAATCGCGGATGAAGTCCCAGTTCGCGACGTTCTCAACGCTGTCCATCCTTATGCCGTCGATTCGGATGTCGCGCATCCAGCGCGTCAGGTACGAGTACATATGCTGACGCGCGGGCACCGTCACGATATTCTGTCCCGAGACTGGGTCATATGCCGGTGCGCGCAGCCCGCGCGTATAGCGGAAGAGTGTGCTGCCGAAACCGTCGCGGATATCCTGATGTCCGTCGGCACGACCGGAGGTCAGGGCATCGGGGTCGTCCGGGTGGTCCTTGGCATCCTCGATGCAGAAATTGTCGAAATCAATGGTCTGGTACGGCTCCACGCGGCCGAACGCCATCACCATGTCCACAAAAAAGCGGATGCCGTGCCGATGGCACGCAACTACCAGAGCAGCAATATCCGCGTTCGCTGTAGATGAGGTGTTCCCTTCCGGAAAGCCAAGATCATGATCGGGCGCCAGGAAGTGAGCCGTATCGTATCC
>QIAB01000019.1 GCA_003225455.1 Acidobacteriota bacterium | reverse complement strand
ACTGCCACAGCGGCGTCGCTCACTTCGATGGTCTGGTCCGGCGCTCCCACTTCCAGGCGGAAGTCGGCACGCACGACCGTGCCTGCGTTTAGCATCAGCGCGCCGCTTGTGGTAGTTTTAAAGTTTGGCATTTCCACCGAGATCTGGTATTGCCCCACGATCAGTTCTCGGCCCGTGTAGACTCCGTCCTCGTTGCTGTGTACCTCCAGTGTGTACCCTGTCCCCAGATTGTGGATCAGCACTCGTGCCTGGTTGACCACGGCGCCGGACGGGTCAGTAATCAGGCCGGTGAATTCGCCGTTCTGCACCTGGGAAGAGGCGGGCAGGGCGAAAGTGATCAATGCCAGAATACAAGTGCCGCGGAGCGTCGACTTACTCATGGCTCCTCCTGCCTAGAGCTTCAGGCACGGCGGCCCCAGGGCGAGGCGCGGCGTGGAGGCCGACCGAACTCTACCATGTGTATTTCCCATCTACTACGACTCAGACGACCTCCAAGACGAGTGGATCTGCAGAAGTAATAGGGGATTCGGGATCAAAGAGGCTGCCACGACCGGAACCCGAAAGAGAGGATCTTTAGGTTCCGAGCCGTGGCTTACCCCCAAGTATGGGCAGTCCAGTGCGCCAAAGCACTGCGCCTCTTTCTGGCCTCAGCGATGGACTACGAGCAGCGCAATCTGCTGCCCATTTGGGTGCTTCGTCGCCATTTCAATTTCGACCGGCGATCTGACTACTTCCCGTCCGATGCTGTCCCCCGCTTGCCAGATCTGGGTTAGGAAATAATGCCCTCCGTACCCGTTGAAGACCAGTTTCATTGTGGTCGGCGCTTCACGGGATTCGACGGAATTGGTCCCGATGTTGGTCAGGAACTGGCCCGCCTGGTTGCGAAGCGAAATTGTGTTCTGGAGCAACGGCCTAAGACTGTATTGTCCTGCTGGAAACGTCTGTCTCCCTACGTTGAAGGTGAACGGGATCGTCACCTTGAGGACCTGGCCCTCATATTGGGCATGTCCCGTGCCAACCGCCAGCACCAACAACATTCCTAGGATCATCTTGTGCAGAATGTAACCTTGGCTCTTCATATAACCTCCCCTTTTTTTTTGAGAATGCAAACGCCGGTCGCGCGTGCTCGCAATCGAAAGAACCGGCTGCGTTCTATAAAGCGGGAAATGTCATGAAAAACTGCAAAGGAGAGTGGCTATATTGTCAAAACTAACTAGGTGTGGAAACCCTACCGAATGTGATACGCTCCGCAACGAGGCCTATCCGGAGGATTTAAGAGGTTTGTATGGAGGCGCCTCAATCGCATGAGCTTACTGCCCTGCTCCGGGCCTGGAGCGCGGGAAACGAAGAGTCTCTAGCGAGACTCACGCCGCTGGTATATCACGAATTGCATCGGGCAGCGCGACGTTATATGGTCGGGGAAAGATCCGGACACACTCTTCAAGCCACAGCGCTCATCAATGAAGTTTACCTGCGGCTGATTGATGTTAAAGCGATCGACTGGCAGAACCGCGCACATTTCTTTGCCATATGTGCTCAACTGATGCGGCGGATTCTGACAGACTTCGCCCGCTCTCGTCGCTATCAAAAGCGAGGCGGTGGCATGCATCATTTGCCATTGAACGAGGCGCTCGTATTCTCTTCCCAGCCAGATCGTAATCTGGTGGAGCTGGATGACGCGTTGAAGAGACTCGCTCTAGTTGACGAGAGAAAAAGTCGCGTGGTGGAACTGCGATTCTTTGGTGGCCTCGACGTCAAGGAAACTGCTCAAGTGCTCAAGGTGTCCAACGAGACCGTGATGCGGGACTGGAAACTGGCCAAGCTGTGGCTCTTGCGTGATCTCAGCGGGGGCACGCGCCATGGATCCTGAACGCTGGCGTAGAGTTGAGGAGTTGTGTCACGCCTCGCTGCAAGTTGCGCCCGAGCAGCGTGCTGGGTTTCTGCAAGACGCCTGTGGCAGAGATGAGCAACTTCGGCGTGAAGTGGAATCACTCCTGACGCATGAAGCGTCCGCGGAGGAGTTCATCGAGGCCCCGGCCTTCGAGGTGGCGGCCCGGCTGATGGCCAACGATGGTTCTGCTATATCCCAAGCCGACCTTCTGTTGGGTACGACCATTTCGCATTTCCGGGTGCTGGAGAAGTTGGGTCGGGGAGGCATGGGGGTTGTTTATCGGGCGGAGGACATTCACCTGGGTTGCCAGGTCGCTCTCAAGTTCCTGCCGGGCGATAACAGAGATCCTCAGTCAGTCGAACGGTTCAAACGTGAGGCCCGCGCTGCGTCTTCACTGAATCATCCCAACATTTGCCACATCAACGAAATCGATGAGCGCGGGCATTTCTTCTCCATGGAGCTGCTCGAAGGCCAGACACTGCACACCCGAATCGGTGGAAAGCCTTTGCCCACGGACGCTCTGCTTGAGCTCGCTGCGCAAATCGCTGATGCGCTCGATGCGGCTCATAGCAAAGGCATCACCCATCGCGACATCAAGCCGGGAAACATCTTCATCACCAGCCGTGGTGAGGCCAAGATTCTAGATTTCGGGTTGGCCAAGAAGACGCTCAGAAAGATCGCCCAAGACTCCCTAACTATGCCCACTGCCAGCATGGCTGAGGAACAGCTCACGAGTGCGGGTGCGACCGTCGGTACCATCGCCTACATGTCTCCAGAACAGGCGCGTGGTGAAGAGGTAGATGCGCGCTCGGATCTGTTTTCCTTTGGAGCAGTTCTGTATGAGATGGCGACGGGCAACCGGCCATTCTTGGGAAGCACTTCGGCCGTGGTCTTCCATGCGATCCTCGCGGAGGCGCCGGTCTTGCCCACCAGTTTGAATTCGAAGTTGCCGGCGGAACTGGTGCGAGTCATTGACAAGGCGCTCGAAAAAGATCGCGATATGCGCTACCAGAGCGCAGCCGAGATGCGTGCCGACCTGAAGCGACTCAACCGGCAAACCGCTTCGCACTCGTCCATTGCGGTGGCCAGCGGTGGAGCTGCCGAGTTGCATCGGTGGCCGCGACTACGGTGGCTCGTCCTGCTGGGTCTGCTTGCGGCCGGGATTGTGGCGCTAGCGTTATGGTTTCGAGCGCCACTGCCGGCACCGAAAGTGCTCGGCTACACGCCTCTCACCCACGATAGGGAGCGGAAGTACCCTCCTTTGCTGACAGATGGTACGCGCCTGTATTTCCAGAAGAACGGATGGACAATTGCGGAGGTCTCCGCCTCGGGCGGGGAAACGGTGGCCGTTTCCTCGCATTTCCATGAGGTTCTACTCGCTGACATCTCGCCCAATGGGTCCGAGCTTCTGATTTTGCAAATCACTCCGGCAAACGAAGTGCCTATTTATATTTTGCCACTGCCCGCAGGCTTGCCACGACGTGTGGGAGACATTCTCGGCCATGCTGCCAGCTGGTCGGCGAATGGACAACAAATCGTCTATGCCAGCGGAAACGAACTGTTCCTGGCAAAGCCCGACGGTAGCGACTCTCGCAAGCTCGTGACTTTAACAGGCGCAGCAAATTGGCTACGCTGGTCGCCCGACGGGAAGGTATTGCGGTTCACAGTGGGGGATTTGAAAATCGATTCGCAGTCACTGTGGGAAGTCGGCTCTGACGGGACCGGCTTGCGCCCCTTGCTGCCTGGGTGGAGCAATCCGCCGCAAGAATTCGGCGGCAACTGGACCCCGGACGGGAATTACTTTGTCTTTCAGTCAGATCGCGTTCCCAACACAACTACCCTTTGGGCCATTCGGGAAAAGAGTGGATTTCTACGCAGGCGCAACGCGGAACCAATACAGTTGACCGCGGGTCCCAGCAACATGTTCGGTGCTCTGCCGAGCCGGGACGGCAAGAAGCTCTTTGCGATTCAAGGAGCTCCCCTGGGCGAACTCGTACGGTTCGATACTAGGTCACAGCAGTACTTACCCTATCTTTCAGGAATATCCGCGATTAATTTAGGTTTTTCGAAAGATGGGCAGTGGGTCGCGTATGCTACTTTCCCGGACGTAACTCTATGGCGCAGCAAAGTGGATGGGACGGAGCGCCTTCAGCTGACTTCTTCCACCATGATCACTGGTGCGCCCCAATGGTCACCCAATGGGAAGCAGATTGCATTCGCTGCCTCCATGCCTGGCAAAACCATGCACATTTATATCGTATCGGCGGATGGCGGAGCCCCCAAAGAAGTGACCAAAGGCGAAAACACCGAGTTTTATCCCAACTGGTCGCGGGATGGCAATTCGTTGTTTTTTGGCAACTGGGCGGGAAATCCTGGGAACGCCATCTACCAGCTGAATTTGAAGACCAACCAACGCACGACCTTGCATGGTTCTGAAGGCAAGTGGTATCCCAGCCTCTCGCCGGATGACAACTACATTGCCGCTCTTTCTAATATGGACCATCTCATGCTGTTTGACGTGAAAGCCCAGAAATGGACAGAGCTAACCCAAACGACGGCGGAACATCCAGGATGGTCGCATGACGGAAAATATGTGTACTTCGACTCTACGGCCGAAGGTGAGCCGGCGTTCTATCGCGTGCAAGTCAAAGATCGCAAGCTGGAACGCGTGGCCAGCTTGAAAGATGTGAAGCGGCCAACGGGGTCGGACAGCCTCGGCATTTGGACCGGCCTGGCTCCTGATGATTCTCCGCTGGCGCTGCGAGACATCAGCACTTACGAAATCTACGCGTTGGACTGGCAACTCCCGTAGTCCTTTCATGAACAAGGCGCTGAGCTTGCCCAGTTCGCAAGTAGTTCAGATCCCGAGTGGCGGGCGAACAGGAAGGAACCGAATTACTTCTTGTTTGCGGACGATGCGCGAACACGTGGCCTCGTACCAAATTGGTGCAATAAGTCGCGAGCATCTGTTGGTTTTGCCCCGGGGAAGATTGACAAGGAGAACGAGACGGGGAGAATTGGAGGTATCCCCCCTATAGAGAGTGGATCGCCTTTTCAGGAAACCTAGTCCATGGGAGCTTTAACCCGCTCTCCTTCGGCTGTAGCCGCGAAGCCGGTGTCGATCACCAAGTCGTGGATTGTGCTCCCCGATTGCGCGACGATCATCCGCGGTGAACGAGTGGCTTGTTACCGTTGCCATTGTGCGCGGAGTTCGTCGAGCAGGACGGGGCTGAGCATCACGTCGCGGTCTTGGGCGACCCTTGCCGCCTTGGATGTGAATCACCATGCGCTCGCTATTGACGGTCGCTGATCCTCAGGCGAGTCAACTCGGCGTCCCGAATGCCGGTGGCGTAGAGGGGCCAGGAGGAGAGTTCGATGAAAAGGAGTGCAAGCCGCATTGATGAGCTACGCCACTTCTTCCTGACTGAGAATCGTGGGCAGGCGATGTGCCTTCTTGGGATAGGGAGTCTCGGCAATGCTCCAGGGCGGATGTAGAAAAAACGCGGGCACAGATGGTTCGTCACTGAACCGGGCGACAACTTCCGTTTTCGTGAAGAGGTAGGCTTGGTACTCCCGAATATGCCGGCCCAAGCGATCGGAGAGCACTGAAAATGTCGAGCAAAAGCTTCGATCTTGCGAATGTAATAGCGTGTGGTAACCTCAGAGTAATGACGACGCTGAAGTTCCTGCCACCCATCGACTATCCAGCCGAGCGAAATCCGGCACTCTCGATATCACAGGAATTCCACGGACGAATCGGCAACGTCGGCTCCGCGATTATTCGCGATTCGCAGGGCTTGCCGCTCGACATTTTTCATCAATCCGTCCAGATAATCTCGCGAATCAGAGACGCTGACCACGCCGAGCGTAGCGCGATTCCACAACCCGTTTGAATCGAGCTCAGCGACAGCAACATTAAACTGCACACGCAGCCTGTCCTTTAGACTGCGCACCACCTGACGCTTATCTTTGAGAGACTGCGCATGTTCGATGCGCAGTTCGAGGGTGAGAAAAGCAATCATTCTGTCGCCGGCCGTCCGTCGTCAACGAACCGGCTGAAAACTGACGGCTGTACTTAAGCCATCACTTCCGCCGCGATTCTCTCAGTCACGAAGGCCTCGATGACGTCTCCGACCTTCACATCGCCGTAGTTGGCGATAGCAATACCGCACTCCATGCCGTTGCGCACTTCGCTGGCATCATCTTTGAATCGCCGAAGCGAGCCCACCTTGCCCTTGAACACAACGACGTTATCGCGCAACAGGCGCACATCAGAATCGCGCTTGATCAGGCCATCGCTCACGCGGCAGCCAGCCACAGTCCCCACTTTCGGGATGCGGAACGTCTCCAGCACCTCGGCCCGGCCTTGGTAGGTTTCCTTGATCGTCGGTTCGAGAAGCCCCGTCATGGCGCGCTTGATTTCGTCCTGCAATTCGTAAATGATCGAGTGCAACCGGATATCGACTTTCTCCTGCTCCGCGAGTTCCTGCGCCTTGCGCTCCGGACGAACGTTAAACCCGATGATGATCGCGTTCGAGGCGGAAGCCAGCAGCACGTCGCTCTCTGTGATCGCGCCCACGCCGGTGCGCAGCACCTTCAGACGGACTTTGTCGTTCGATAGTTTCGCCAACACGTCGCTCAGCACCTCAACCGAACCCTGCACATCACCTTTCAAAATGATGTTCAATTCCTTGGTGCCGGCGATCTTCATCTGTTCAGCCAGGCCCTCCAGCGATACGCGGGAACTCTTGGCCAAAGTAGCTTCGCGTGCTTTCTGCTCACGATAATCGGAAATGCCGCGCGCCTTATCGCGATCGGCAACGACCACAAATTGATCCCCCGCCTGCGGCAGTCCTTCCATGCCGAGGATTTCCACCGGAGTCGAAGGCGGCGCTTCTTCAAGCTGTGCCCCACGATCGTCGAACATGGCGCGAACTTTTCCGTACACGTTGCCGACAACGAAGTTGTCGCCGGCACGGAGCGTCCCGTTTTGAACGAGCACGGTCGCAACCGGTCCGCGTCCGCGGTCCAGCTTGGCTTCGAGCACCACGCCTGTTGCCGGTCGATCAGGATTAGCCTTAAGCTCTTGCAGATCCGCAACCAGACAGATCATCTCCATCAGTAGATTGAGGTTCGTCTTCTGCTTCGCGGATACATCGACGAATACGGTGGTGCCGCCCCAATCTTCCGGCATCAGCCCGCGATCCGCGAGCTGCTTCTTCACCCGATCGGGCAGAGCATCCGGCTTATCAATTTTATTTACCGCAACAATGATGGGAACCTCGGCAGCGTGCGCGTGATCGATGGCCTCAACGGTCTGCGGCATCACACCGTCGTCGGCAGCAACGACCAGCACAACAATATCTGTAGCTTTCGCGCCCCGCGAGCGCATGCGGGTGAACGCTTCGTGACCGGGCGTGTCCAGGAACACAATCTGGCGTCCGTAAGCGGGCGATTGATTATCCAGTATCGTTACCTTGTAGGCGCCAATATGCTGCGTAATTCCGCCCGCTTCTCCTCCGGCAACATTGGTTGATCGAATGGCATCGAGCAGTGTCGTTTTTCCATGATCGACGTGGCCCATGATGGTGACCACCGGCGGACGCGGCCCGCCTTCAGCCGCTGCGCCTTCTTCACCCGTAGCCGATTCAGCGATATCCTTCTGCGCCTGTTCTTCAAAGCTGATCACGTTCGTGTCCGCTCCGAAAAATCGCGACATCTCGCTGGCCAGCTCAGCGTCGAGAGTCTGGTTGATGGTGGCAAACACTCCGCGACCGAGCAGCCGCGCAATCAAATCCTTGGCGCGAATGCCCAGCTTCTCGGCCAGGTCCTTGACGCTGATACCCTCGGTGATGGTGATGTTGCGGGTGATGGGCAGCGGTTCGTTCGAAACCGTGAGCCGCGGCGGCGGTACGAAGCCCTTCATCGGGCCTTCTTTTATCCCGCGCGGAATATACCGCTGACCCGGCCGGCGCGAAGGCCCACCCGGACGGCTGCCCGGCCGCGCGGATCCCGGTGGCGGCAGGCCTGGACCGACTCCGAGCGGACGCGTGCCAGTCGGCGACTGCCGCGTGGGATGCATTGGCCGCCGCTCTCCTGGCCGCAATGAAGGGGAACGCGGAGATGAAGCAGCCGGTCGCGGGCGTTGAAATATCGGCTGTCCTGGCACCGGACGTCCCGGCGCTGGTCTTGCCGGAGCTCCGGAGGAGCCTGCCGGCCGAATCGGGGCCTTGTAAACCGGACGTGGTCCGGTCTGCGGCACGATCATTCGTGGCTGAGGCACTTGTGGAGCCGCCGGAGCTGCCGGTCGTCTGCTCGCAGCCGGAGCTTGCGGCTGTGCCTGCGCTGCCGCTGTCGAATCGGCGGGAGGTGGAGGCGGTGCTGCCGGTCTCGGCGGAGTGCTAGTCGAAGCGGCCGGAGCCTGCGGTGCGCTTGGCGGCACGGGGACTGTAAAAGTCGGCCTTGGTCCGGTGGCGGGTACCACCAATTTCGGAGGAGCCGGCGCTGCAGCCGGTGGCGCTGAAGCTTTGGCTACTGGTATGACTGGAGCCGCAGGTTTTGTTTCAACTGGGGCCTGTCGCGGAGGAGCGGGGCGCGCAGGAGCGGCAGGCGCGGGCTGCTGTTTGCTGATGATCGCCTTCAGCACATCGCCCGGCTTGGAAATATGAGAAAGATCGATCTTGGTCTTGATCTCGTCGCCATCGCGGCTGGGACGCGCAGGCTTGCTGCTTACTGAAGCTTCGCTTCCTGCGCGCAAATATGCGCGCACCTTTTCCGCTTCGTGGTCCTCAAGAGAACTGGAATGCGTCTTCTTCTCTGTGACTCCAATCTCTGGAAGTGTATCGAGAATTGTTTTGCTCTTGACTTCCAGTTCTCTAGCCAGATCGTTGATTCGAATCTTGCTCATCCGCCCTTTATTTCCTCCGGACTGTCCCGCTAAGTCTTCATATCAACCTCACGGTATCAGTTTTAATTGCGCACTGTGAGTGCGAGTTCACTCTTGATTTTCCCTGGAGGGAGTCTGTTCCTCTCCGGAATTTTCTGCCGGCGAGTTCTCGGTCGAAACTTCCGCCGCCGGCTCTTCTTCTGATGTTGCTTCAGCAGTTTCGCCGGATTCTACCGCCGTTTCCTCTGCTGGGGCCTGCTGATCTTCTGCAGGAGCCTCGGTCGGGGCTCCTTCTGTAGCAACCTCAGCAGCGCCCTCTTCTGCCGGTGCCTCAGCGGCGCCTGCTTCCGCGGCGGCAGCCTCGCCACTTTCCAATGCTGAAAAGTAATTATTTACCGCCAGGCTGATTTTTTCCACCGTCTTGGGGCCGATGCCCTCGATAGCCTCAAGCTGCTCCGGCGTCATGTCTGCCAGCGCTTCCACGGTGGTCACCCCGGCCGCATTCAACTTTTCAACCAGGCCCTCACCCAGTCCCGGCACATTCTCCAGCGGGGTCGCCGTCCCTCCCACCAGAGCCGACATTTGCTGCTCCACTTCCTGCCGCTTCTCTTCCTCGCTCTTAATGTCGATCTTCCAGCCGAGCAGCTTCGCGGCCAGGCGCACGTTCTGCCCCTTCTTACCGATTGCAAGAGAGAGCTGACTGTCATCGACCACGACTTCGAGATGTTTTCCAGTCCCATCCAGAACCGTGACGCGGCTCACTTTCGCTGGCTGCAGCGCCTTTTCAGCAAACGTCACCGGATCTTCGTGATACTCGATGATGTCGATCTTCTCGCCGCGCAATTCGCGGATGATCGACTGCACCCGCATGCCCTTCATGCCGACGCAGGCGCCGACTGCATCCACGTCTTTGTCTTTGGACATGACGGCGATCTTCGTCCGCTCGCCAGCTTCCCGCGCGATTGCGCGAATGACGACAGTCCCGTCATAAATTTCCGGAACCTCCGTCTGAAAGAGATGCTGTACCAATTCCGGCGCTGCCCGAGAAACCACGACAGCGGGGCCCTTCGAAGCCTTCTCCACACGCGCGATCACCACACGAAGGCGTTCCGCCATGGCGAACGACTCCAGTCGCGACTGCTCCTTGCGCGGCATGCGCGCTTCGGCTTTGCCAATATCAAAGATCACATCCGGGCCTTCAATGCGCTTCACCGTGGCGTTCACAATCTCGCCGACGCGTCCGATGTACTCGTTGTAGACGGTATCGCGCTCGGCCTCGCGCACTTTCTGAAATATGACTTGCTTCGCGAGCTGCGCGGCGATGCGTCCCAAAATTCCCTCAGTCACTTTGGGAATTTTCAGCTCACCGCCGATCTCCGCACCAGGGTCAACCTTGCGAGCATCGTCCACCGTGACCTGCAGTTGCGGATCCTCAATCTGCTCGGGCGACTCCACAATCGACTTCACCGCAAAAGCATTGATCTTGCCGGTCTCCTTGTCCAACTCAGCGCGAAGGTTTTCCTGTGTCTTATAGTATTTGCGCGTGGCGACAACAATGGCGTCTTCCACCGCGCTGACTACAATCTGCGGATCAATACCCTTTTCTTTACTCAGGGCGTCGATGGTGTTGTAAAGCTCGCTTGCCATAAAAATCAGTTCCCAGTTCTCAGGTCCGGCCCAGCTCTTAGCTGGGAGCTCTTGGCTCTTAGCTCAAGCCGGCTTAGTTTCGAGCCGACTGCTAAAGAGTGTGTAGGTCTTGTCCCATCGCTCAGCATTGCGGCGGGGTTTCGTAACAGCCTCTTGCGCCCTCGGCTTTTTTTCGGTCGCCGCTTCGCGGCTGGATTCTGGCGGTTTTATTCCACCCAGGCAATCCGAAATTGAGTTCTCACACAGACTCTAAAGGCTAAGAACTAATAGCTACATTTCAAATTCCGGCACCAGATTCGCCTTCTCCACGTTGGCCAACTCAATCTCCAGCCGCTGCGCGCCATTATTCGTACGAAATTTCTTGCGCGCCGCACTCAGATCGAGCGTCAAACGGCCTTCCTGAAAGCTCTCCAGCTTTCCTTCAAAAAAGCGATTTCCATCCACCGGATTGCGCGTTGTCAATTTCACCCGGCTTCCGATAAAGCGTTCGTAATCCGCCGGACGAACCAGCTTTCGGTCCAGTCCGGGAGAGGAAACCTCCAGCGTGTAAGAGCCGCCCGGGACAGCATCCTCAACATCCAGAATCGTACCCACTTCCCGGCTGAGGTTCGCGCAATCTTCATGCGTGACGCCTGCCGGCTTGTCGATCACGATTCGGAGCATGCGAGCCTTGCCTCCACCACGCAACTCCACTTCCACCACCTCCAACCCACTGGAGGCGGCGACGCGCTCCGCAATCTCGCGCACCCGCTCGACCTCAAATGCCATGTAACCAGTAACTTACGTTATGGCTTGGGTTATGAAACCGGCTGAAACTAAAAAGTGGGCTTGCGCCCACTGGTGTGTTTCGCCAATCCTGGTACTACACAACAGTTTCCAGTTACAAATATACGCCGCTCGCACCTAAAAGACAAACCGTTGACGGCCATGAATCGGGATATAATGCGCGCCCAGCGTCAAGGGGTACCGCAATGCGCGTTGGTTGGCTAGTTGTGTTTGGCGGATTCCTGGCTTTGAATTCTACTTTCCTTCTTGCCCAAAGAACAACAGGCGGCCGACCCACACCGAGTCGCTCAACAGGTAGATCATTGGGTCCTTCCTCGCCCTCTACACCCAACGTGCCATTTCCCACACGCGCACTCATGCATCACGCCGATGAAGAAGGCCGTGTTGAATTCCGTACTGAAACTGTTCTAGTGCAGGTACCTGCTGTTGTCACAAACAAGTCCGGCGAACATGTGCGCGGCCTCACCCGCGCCGATTTTCAGGTTCTTGAGAACGGAAAGGAGCAGAAGATTCAAACTTTTGAAGAGATCGAGCCCACGCGCATGCCGCTCACTGCGCCTGCCCCAAAGAGCGGCGAGTTCAGCAACCTGGCTGCAACCTCGCAAGGGCCGCACCTAGTCACAGTTGTTGCTTTGGATACAATCAATACTCCGTTTGTCGATCAGGCGTATGGTCGTAAACAATTGGTCAAGTATCTTGCGGAGAACCTTGATCCTGGACAGGCGATCAGCCTAGTCGCGATCACTGGCCGCGGCTTGAAAGTTCTGCACAGCCTGACTTCCGATCCCAATGCTCTGATTCAAGCCCTAAAGAAAGTAAATGGCGAGCTGCCGGCGTTGCAAGGAACAGATGTCGATGTGGAAGCAGCGGCAGCCGCTTCCGATTCTCTCGCTCCCGTGGCCGATTTCAATTCTGGCGCCAGCGATCCACAAGCAGCGCTGGCAAATGCAGAGTCTTCTCTGCAGGATTTCATTGTCCATGGCGATGCCGCTATCGCTCGGATGCAGCAGGATCGCGCCATTGAAATCACCATGCGCGCCTTCATCAATATTGCCGCGTCGCTCTCGGGTATTTCTGGCAGGAAAAGTCTTATCTGGGCGACCGGCGGATTTCCTTTTTACATCGATTCGCCTGCGGCCGTTCCCGGCGGTTATCTGTCAGTTTTGTACGAACGCGCCATGCAAAATTTGAATGACGCGGAAATTGCTGTCTATCCAGTCGACGTTCGCGGGTTGATGAACTATTCTCCTACCGCAGACATAACTTATAGCCCACGCAATGTCAGCGGCCCCGCGTTCGCGCGCAGTCTTGCTGCTCGTAGTTGGCTCCAGAACTCTAAGATTGACACTTTGCGGGACTTTGCCGAAATGACGGGTGGGCGAGCGCTTTACAACAGTAACGATCTAGTTGGGAGTTTCAAGCGCGCTGCTGATGATTCCTCGTCCTATTACCTGCTCGGCTACTATCTCGATACGAAAAATGACAAGCCGGGATGGCGGCAACTCAAGGTAAAGGTGCACACGTCGCATACCGAAGTCCGGTCTCGTAACGGATTTTTTGTCACCAACGCGACCGTCAATCCTGAGACCAGCAAGAAAATAGAGATTGAAAACGCTCTGGCGTCTCCTTTTGACAGCACCGGAATGGGACTAACTATTCGTTGGCGTGGTGCCAGCCCAGATGGCGATAAGAAAAAAATCGCGTTTGGCGTCACTCTACCTCCGGACAACATGACGATAGAGCAGGGTGAGAAAACCCGTTTCAGCGTCGAGTTTGTTGCTTTGGCTATCAAGAATGGCGTCACCGCGGACACCGTTTCGCAAAATATTCAGGGGACGCCCACTCCTGAAACGCTGGCAAAAATTAAAGCCGGAGGGCTCGTGTACAACAACTATCTTGAATTGCCTTCCGGTCAGTACACGGTGCGCTTTTTGATGCGCGATAACCTAAGCGGCAAAATCGGCAGCGTCTCCGCGCCACTGACCGTCGATTAGACAGTGCGCTATCACTTGCAGAATTTCAGCGGCGTTCTTGCAGCCTTCGCGGTCGTGTGAATCCGGGACGCTGCCAATAAGGTTTGTTCCAGTAAACCGCGCCTTAGTTTACTGGCTCACAGGGGCATCGATCGTCCCCACCAACCCAGTCTTGTTATCCTGCACCGCCAGCCGCAACCGATTGTTGCCAGGTTGCGGATCGATATCCATATGCAGCATTAAGCCTTTTGCAACGATTTGCTGATAAATGTCACTCTTAAAGGACTGGTCTACTTTCTGACTGCGTTCAGCAAGCATCTACCCTTGGGGCGAAAACACGGTGGCATAGAAAGCCACATTCAGCCTTTTGCCGCCGGAGGTATCTTCGGCTGAGAGGGTGTTTGCGTCGACGAGGAAATCTACCCCGACCTTACCCGGAGTGGAGTTGGCAGACGATGGACGCACCCTCGCGGTAAAGCCCACCAGAGTTGCCGGAACTACATCGCGTAGCGCCGAGGCGACCTCCTGCTCCGGGCTGTATCCCTTCATCTGGGTGGGATCGATGGCGAAGTAGCCGCGCCGGTTCTGGGTTTCAACCCCGTCCCGCTTCACTTTAACTTTGATCGCGCGATATTTGCCGTCCCACTTCTTGTTTTCAGGATAGTATCCCAGCGTGTAAGTGGCTGCTTCATCTTTAAACGCGCGCTCCACACCATACTTGATTTCGTTCTGATTGACGTAAGCACGGCCGCCCGTCTCGCGTGCCATCTCTCTCATCGTCTCCTGGGAGTCGATAGAAGTCGAAATAGACAAGCCGCGCGCGTCGACCGGATATACCGCCACCTGCGCGCTCGCCAGTCGAGCAGCAGTCTCGCGAATCTCATCCGCGTGCGCTTGCCGGAAAGTGGCGGCGTAATTCCCAGCTGAATGTTGCTCCACGCTGCGTACCTGCAGACTTGGCAAGTTTTCTTCCAATTCGGCATTGGTCATGTTTCGGTTCTCAGGAATGAGCGAAAAAGGAAGATTTCCGGTCACCCAGATGATATTCTTGCGTCCTGGAAGTCCACCCAGGATTCGTCCCAGGCTATTCAACGCGTGCAGTGTCAGCACGGTCCTCTGCTCCTGCGCGTATGCGACTTGGGCGGCTTCAAAGGTCTGAGCCGCGGCTTGCGCGACGGCGATCAACTGCATTGCCCCGGGTCCCAACCCCGATGTATCCGTCGCAGGGGCGGTGCTGGCATCGAGGCTGGCCACAGTTGATGCGCTGGTGGCATCTCCAGTGGCCACGCTCCTCGTGGCTCGTCCTGCGCTGGCGAACTCTAGCGGCCGCGGCCGGAAGCGCTGCAAGGCCGCATACAAAATCTGCGGATCACTTGTGAAGTCCTGCAAAACGTTCAACGAGCCGGTGAGAGTAAAAACGGCCATGCGCTGGTCCGGCTTGTATTGGTCCTGCACAAAACTCAGCATTTGCCGACGAGCATAGGCCTGATCCGAGAAAGGAGTATTGATCGCATCGAGCAACATTACTGTCACTGGCCCGCCCGGCGAGCGATACTGCGACCGATTCGAGTAGATACCTGGCGGCAGTGACGCTGATCCGGATGCGCTCTGTACTGGCCCGGAGAACGTAGCAACCTTCTGCGTCTTGCCGTTTTCCTCCACCACGAAGTCCTCCGGATGCAGGCCGGCGATCGGATTGCCTTGCTTGTCCGTGACCACGGCATCGATCAACACCAGATGCGTGGTAACCCGGATGGTCGGAGCCGGCACCTCCGAAGCAGATTGCTGCGGAACCTGAAACCATCCACCAGCGAGAAGTCCCGCGATCACAACGAGAGATAGACACAACCAGCGGCGCTGAATGAAATGGGTCATAAAGCCTCCTCCTGATCCCCAAGAAGCGCGGAGCAACATTAGTATTTTTCTCGCCGCATGGCAATCTATTTGCCTCAACCAGCAACCCTCTCTAGAATGGGAACTTATTCCCGCGAGAAAACTATGATTCATTTTCCTGTGCCTGAGGCTCTCACCTTCGACGACGTATTACTGCTCCCGGCTCACTCCGACGTGGTTCCGACGCAGGCGAATACTCAGACACAACTGACGCGCAATATCCGACTGAACATCCCCATCATCAGCGCCGCCATGGACACGGTGACCGAGTCTCACATGGCCATTGGCATTGCCCAACAGGGAGGGTTGGGGATCATTCACCGCAATTTGAGCATTGAGCAGCAGGCAAACGAAGTCGACAAGGTAAAGCGTTCGGAGAGCGGCATGATTGTCGATCCGGTTACCATGTCGCCAGATGCCAAGGTCTCAGACGCGCTCGAAGTCATGCGCAAATACAAAATTTCCGGCGTGCCGATCACAAAGAATGGGAAGCTTGTAGGAATTCTCACCAACCGCGATCTGCGCTTCGAAACTCGCTTCGATATCCCGATCGCCAAGGTGATGACCAAAGAAAATCTCATCACTGTTCCGGTCGGAACTACCCTCGAGCAGGCTGAAGACATTCTCCACGAGCATCGCGTAGAAAAATTGCTGGTTGTAGATGAGAATTACAATCTCAAGGGGCTGATCACCGTAAAAGATATTCAGAAGAAATTGAAGTATCCCAACGCAGCGAAGGATTCGCACGGGCGCCTGCGGGTTGCTGCCGCCATCGGCGCTACCGGAGATTTCCTGGAGCGCGCGCAGGAGTTGGTCAAATGCAAAGTGGACCTGCTGGCCGTCGATAGCGCGCACGGCCACTCCACGCGGGTGCTCGAAGCAGTCGATACGATCAAATCCAAACTTCCCGAAGTCGAGTTGATCGCCGGCAATGTCGCGACCTTCGACGGGGCCTGTGAATTAGCCCGCGCTGGGGTTGATGGAGTCAAAGTCGGGATCGGCCCAGGCTCCATCTGCACTACCCGCGTTGTTACCGGAGCGGGCGTGCCGCAGATTACGGCCATCGCCGAAACCTACCGGGCCACCAAAGATGCTCACATCCCGGTTATCGCCGATGGCGGAATAAAGTATTCCGGCGATATCACGAAGGCTCTGGCCGCCGGGGCCAGCGCAGTGATGATCGGATCTTTGTTTGCCGGAACCNNNNCTCATCCTCTATCAAGGACGAAGTTTCAAGTCTTATCGCGGCATGGGATCATTAGGCGCGATGGCAGCTGGGTCCAGCGAACGTTACTTCCAGAACAGCGATGGCGATGCTTCCACCGCCATGTCGGTTATGGGCGATGACTCGAATCGGCTCGCCAAGCTCGTGCCGGAGGGGATTGAAGGGCGCGTTCCCTATCGCGGTTCTGTGGCCATGATCGTCCACCAGATGGTCGGCGGGTTGAAATCCGGCATGGGCTACTGCGGTTGCGCGACCATTCCTGAGTTGTTGCAGAAGACTCGCTTCGTCCGGATCAGCGGCGCGGGATTACGCGAGAGCCACGTGCACGATGTCATGATCACCCGCGAGGCGCCGAACTATGCCGTGGAATAACACCAACTCGCTTCGCTTCGTGTACCTTCGTGCCCTTCGTGGATTTACGCGTTCGGACAGCAGCGGCGGATCACTACAATATTCCATTCCCGGCTCTCCCGCTTGAACTCCGCACAAAAGCAGATACTGAAGACCTGGATCGCCGCCGGTCTCTGGCTGTTCTTGATCGCCGGCGAATCCACCGATCTGGCTTCCGCCTACAACACCAGCAGATTTCTTTATCCGATTCTGCATTTCTTGATGGGCATGGACCCGGCCCGATTTCTGGTCTGGCATTTCTACATCCGCAAGGCTGGCCATTTTGCCGGGTATTTTATGTTGAGCCTGCTCCTGTTCCGGGCCTGGCGGGCAACGTTGCGCGGTGCGACCCTGTCTCGCTGGTCGCTTCAATGGGCGAGTATTGCTTTTTTTATGGCCACGCTGGTCGCCAGCCTCGACGAATGGCACCAAACTTATGTGCCGTCGCGCACTGGGGCGCTACATGACGTCCTGCTGGATAGCTTCGCATCGCTTATCGCGCAAGTCGTCATATTTCTATGGTTATCTTCCTGGGATCGCAGACCGCCCGGTGTGATTCAAGCAGAGATACGAAGCCAATCTGGATGAAGCATTCGGCCTAGTAAAATCAGCTGTCCCTCAGGGGCTGAAGCCCGCATTTTTGGCGGCTCTGAGCGGCACGGCTGAAGCCATGCCCTTTCAAAACCGATTTATGAGATGGCTTCTAGTAGATAGCGTCATACTTCGTGACCGCCCACTCGCCATCACGGTTTTCCAGAGTGACAGATAGCAATTCCATGTAGGTCTGGTGCTGGCCTGGACCCGTTGAGCGCTTGCCGCGATAGCGCAGGATGCGGAGCGGCGGCGTGTCTTCCCACTCCGCAATTCGCCAGGAGATGAGGGGATGCTTCGCTTCAGAATCGCAGATGAAGGCTGCGTATTTCTTGCGATAATCCTTCTCCCAGCTGGCCAGTTCTTCCTGGCAATGGTCCTCACTCATGGCGCGTATGAACTTCTCTGCTTCCCGCTCGGAAGCGCGGTCACGAAGGGGATTCAGCGTGATGGAATTGGGTATGCCAGAAAGGGGATCGCGCTCTTCCGATCGCGCCAGCACTGGCCCTTGATTATTCAGCCATAGCAAGTAGCCGAAAAAAATCAGCAGCAGTAAGACGCCCGCGCATGCGGCAATGGCGATTTGTGTGCGCGAAAAGCCCATTCTCGCGCCAGTTTATCGTGATGGAGAGCGAGCACAAGATTACGGCAGATAGACGCGAACGGACATGTACTGCCAGTACAAGAAAGGCGCACCGAAAATCGGTACGCCTTCGGGAGATAATTCCCTGCGACCTTTACGGTAAAAAAAGAACATAACCGCGAAGAACGCCAAGGATTCGCAAAGGACGCAAAGCAAATCCTACGGGCCAAAGGCCAAGCTACTCTTTCTTCTCGCTGTCTTCGGCGGGTTCGCCTGGAGCTGCCTGCGCCTCTGCTTCTTCCATTGCCTTTTTGGCTTCGGCAGTACGTTTGGCGCGGGTCTCGGCGCGCTTTTGGCGCTTTTCTTCCTGCAACTTCTCGCTGCCCAGCAGTTCGATGAACGCCTTTTCAGCGCCGTCGCCCTTTTGCCATCCGACGCGAACAATGCGGAGGAAGCCACCCTCGCGGTCGCCGAAGCGAGGGCCAATGGTGTCGAACAGCTTGTTCACAGCTTCGCGGGTCATGAGATAAGCCGCAGCCTGGCGACGAGCGGAGAGATCGCCCTTCTTGCCGAGAGTGATCATCTTCTCGACTTGTGGGCGAAGCGCTTTCGCCTTGGGGACAGTGGTTTCGATGCGCTCTTCGAGAATCAGCGAAGTCGCCATATTCCGCAGCAATGAGCGGCGGTGCGAGGTAGTGCGGCCTAATTTCCATCCTGCTACTTTGTGACGCATGTGAACCCCAGTTGTCTCTGCTCATGTGGAGGCGGGGCCTTCGCCCGCCGGACGGAGCGAAGCTCCGTCCCCACACGGCCAAGCTAGTGATCAGCGGGCTAGTCACTATCGACTAGCCACCAGCCACTTTCCTAGTAGTTATCGTCCGGGCCGTAAGCCGAAGCCGGCAGAATCTGGTTCGAAGTTGGTCCCGGCACGGCGTTGCCGTGCTCGTCGATCTTCATACCCAGGCTCAGCCCCATCGAGGACAATATCTCTTTGATTTCGTTCAGCGATTTGCGCCCGAAGTTCTTGGTCTTCAGCATTTCGGCTTCAGTCTTCTGCACCAACTCGCCGATGCTCTGAATATTCGCATTCTTCAAGCAGTTGTAGCTGCGCACCGAAAGCTCCAGCTCTTCGACCGAGCGATTCAGATTTTCATTCTTGATCTCCGGCTTGCGGTCTTCCGTAGATATCGCAGTCTCGATATCTTCCTCGAAATTGATGAAGATGTTCATGTGATCCTTCAGCAGCTTCGCCGACAAACCAATAGCGTCGGCAGGAGGAATGGAGCCGTTGGTCCACACTTCGAGAGTCAGCTTGTCATAATCGGTGATCTGGCCCAGGCGCGCCGCTTCTACCGTGTAGTTGCATTTGCGCACCGGCGAGTGGACGGAATCGATGGGAATAAATCCGATGCCTAGGTCGTCATCGAAGTTCTTATCCGCTGAAACATAGCCGCGGCCCCTCTTCAGCCGCATCTCCATGTCCAGTTTGCCGCCTTCGCTGACGGTCGCGATGTACACATCCTTATCGAGCACTTCGACGTCAGCATCGGCCTCGATCATGCCCGAGGTGACAACGCCCGGAGTATCGGCACGCAGGTAGATCGCCTTCGGAGCATCGCCGCTCAACTTGAATGGAATCTGCTTCAGGTTCAGGATGATGTCAGTTGCGTCTTCAACGACTCCCGGGATTGATTGAAATTCGTGCAGGACGCCTTCGATTTTCACCGCAGTAATGGCTGCGCCTTCGATTGAACTGAGCAGCACCCGGCGAAGCGCGTTGCCGATGGTGGTGCCGAATCCGCGCTCAAACGGCTGTGCCCAGAAAATTCCGAACTTATCGGTTAAGGTCGAAGTATCGACCGCCAGGCGTTTTGGTTTCTGAAAACCTTTCCAAAGCATTATGTATTCTCCTCTTCGGCCATGGGGCTCAACTGAGACATCCCGGAGCCGGCCCGATTCCGGTCAAGCGTCTCGTGAAGGCTGATCTGGCTCGAAATATTGGACCGTTAAAATGTGTCGTTGGTCTGTGGTCGTTAGTCCTTAGTCTCTCGAGGTTTACTTTTTATCTTGACCAACAACCAACGGCTATCGACTAGCGACAAACGACTATTTGCTATACAACTCAACAATCAACTGCTCGTTCACCGGCAGTGGAATATCTTCACGTTTGGGCAGCGCCAGTACGCGTCCCTTGTAGTTGTCGCGATCAATTTCCAGCCAAGTGGGCGCGTTCTGGTGACTGGCGAATTCCTTCGCCTGCTCCAGAATCGGCAGCTTGCGGCTGTTTTCGCGAATCGCGATTTCCTCGCCCACGCTTACTTCGTAAGACGGAATATTTACTTTCCGTCCATCCACCGCGACATGACCATGTCGTACCAGTTGGCGCGCCTGCCGGCGGGACATCCCAAAGCCGAGCCGATACACCACGCTGTCCAGTCGCCGCTCGAGCTGCTGCAACAGCATGGCGCCAGTCACACCTTTGGTGCGCGCCGCCTTCTCGAAATAATTGCGGAACTGGCCTTCCTGCGTGAAATAAATCCGTTTAGTTTTCTGCTTCTCGCGCAATTGCAAGCCATAGCCTACGACTTTAGCCTTGCGGTCTTTCCCGTGCTGTCCGGGAGCAAAGTTGCGCTTCTCGACGGGACATTTATCGCTGAAGCATTTCGCGCCTTTGAGGAACAGCTTCATGCCCTCGCGGCGGCAGAGACGGCAAACTGCATCTTTGTAACGTGCCAAGTTTCTTCTCCTTCTTCCGAGCAGAACCTTCGCTTCGCTCGGGACTCAATCGGTTTACGGGTTTGGCGAACCTTTCTTCCCGATTGAATGAAAATTTCAAAATTTGAACATTTAAAAAATTGTCTTGTTCACACTCTTCTGCGCTTCGGCGGACGGCAGCCGTTATGCGGAATCGGCGTTGCATCGCGAATTGAGCGAACCTCAATCCCAGCAGCTGAGAGAGCGCGAATCGCCGACTCTCGTCCTGAACCGGGCCCACTCACGCGCACTTCGACGCTGCGCACCCCGTGGTCACGGGCCATATTGGCGGCGTTCATAGCCGCCTGCTGCGCCGCGAATGGCGTGCCTTTGCGCGAACCGCGGAATCCAAGCGAGCCGGAGCTCTTCCAGGAGAGCACATTCCCCGCCTGATCGCAAACGGTCACAATGGTGTTATTGAAAGAGGCTTGAATGTGCACCACGCCGTGCGGAACGTGCTTGCGCTCCTTCTTCTTAAACGTCTTCTTCTTGCCTTTTTTCTCCGGCGCCGCTCCGGCGCCAGCTCCTGCTGCTGGTTTTGCCATAGTAGCCTTTAGCTCTTAGCCGTTAGCGCTTAAGCTTGAACCAGCCGCTCTAAAGCTAACGGCTAACAGCTAAGAGCCAAGGGCTGATTTTACGTCTTGGACGTCGCTTTCTTCTTGGTCGCCACTGTGCCCTTGCGCGGTCCTTTACGGGTGCGAGCGTTCGTATGCGTCCGCTGCCCGCGAACCGGCAGGTTTCGGCGATGGCGATAGCCGCGATAAGAACCGATTTCGATGAGCCGCTTGATGTTCATCGAAACTTCCTTGCGCAGATCGCCTTCCACCATGCCTTCACCTTCAATTACCTGGCGGATACGGTTGACTTCATCCTCGCCCAAATCCTGGACTTTCTTCATCGGGTCGACTTTCGCCTCACCGAGAATGCGCGCCGAGCGCGGATTGCCGATTCCATAAATGTACGTGAGCGCAATATGCACGCGCTTCTGACGCGGAAGATCGACGCCTGCAATTCGAGCCATATTTCTTATCCTTGACGTTGCTTATGCTTTGAATTGGTGCAGATCACCCGCACCACACCTTTGCGGTGGATAATCTTGCATTTATCGCAAATTTTCTTAACCGATGCCCTGACTTTCATGAAACCAGTCCTTGGTCGTTAGTCGTTGTTTTGCCGCATTTCGATCAGGCAAAGGCCAGGATATTGATTCATTTATATCGATATACGATTCGCCCGCGATTCAGGTCGTAGGGCGAGAGCTCGACCGCGACTTTGTCTCCCGGAAGAATACGAATGAAATTCTTTCGCATCTTGCCGGAAACGTGCGCCAGAACCTGGTGCTTGTTTTCGAGTTCCACCCGGAACATGGCATTGGGCAGCGGCTCAAGAACCGTTGCCATGACTTCAATCGCGTCTTCTTTGCTCATTAGCTCCTAGTTGTTAGTGGTTAGTGGCCAGTGGTTAGCTTTTGGTACATCTAGCCACGAATCACTGAGTCAAAATAACCGGACCATCTTTCGTTACCGCGACGCAGTGTTCAAAATGCGCGCTGTAGCTGCCATCAGCAGTCACCGCGGTCCACTTATCGTCGAGCACGCGCGTTCCTGGCTTGCCGGAATTCACCATCGGCTCGATTGCCAACACCATACCATCGCGCAGCCGCGCTCCGTGACCACGAGTCCCGAAGTTGGGAACCTGCGGTTCCTCGTGCAGCTTGGTCCCAATGCCGTGACCTACGAACTCTCGAACCACGCTGAAGCCATTCGCTTCAACCAATTCCTGCACTGCCGCGCCTACATCGCCGACGGCATTGCCGATCCGCGCCGCCTCAATGCCGCAGTAAAGCGCTTTCTCAGTTACCTCGAGCAGCTTAGTCAGCTCCGGCGTAAGCGAGCCATTTACGGGGACGGTAATCGCGGCGTCACCGTAATAGCCATCGAGCACCACACCACAATCAATCGAAACAATGTCTCCGGCCTTCAGCGCCCGCTTTTCCGACGGAATTCCGTGTACGATTTCTTCGTTAATCGAAGTACAAAGTACGCAGGGATAATCGTAATAACCCTTGAACGCGGGCTTCGCGCCTAATTCTTTGATCTTTCGCTCAGCCGTGAGCTCCAGATCCATCGTGGTCATGCCCGGCTTTACCAGGGTGCGCACCTCATCAAGCACTTCCCGGACAACGCGGCCGCTCCGCCGCATCTTGTCAATTTCCGCCGCAGATTTACAAACAATCGCCATGCTTAACTGCCGTCCGCCGCATCCACGCGGTGATTTTCAATCAGGCGCACGATTTGCGCCGTCACTTCATCCACCGGGAGGTCGCCATTGACCGAAACCAGGCGTCCCTTGCACTCGTAGTACTCAGCCACAGGTCTGGTCTGAAGCTCGTAAGCAGTCAGGCGTTCCCGTATGACTTCTTCGCGGTCATCATTGCGGATCACCAGCCTGGAACCGTCAACATCGCAGGCGTCGGCGACGCGGGGTGGCTGGGAATAGATGTTGTAGATCCTTCCGCAGACAGGACAGGAACGGCGTCCGGTGAGACGGCGCAGTAATTGATTATAGTCGACATCAATCCGGATCACAATCGGCAGACACTGCCCACGGTGCTGGTTTTCAAAGAACTCGTGCTCCAAGAACGCGTCCAGCCATCCGGCCTGGGCCGGAGTGCGGGGAAATCCATCCAGAATGAAGCCGCGCTCGCAATCCACCTGGCGCAAACGCCAGGCCATCATGCCATACATCAGCTCGTCAGGAACAAGATCGCCGCGAGCCATGACGTCCTTCGCCTGAGCGCCCAGCTCGGTGCCGCGCTGCACGTGCTCCCGGAGAATATCTCCAGTGGAGATCTGCGGAATGCCGTAGCGTTCCGCGATTCGCTTGGCTTGCGTCCCCTTGCCGGCACCCGGCGAACCCAACAGGATGATGGGCCCGATGCCGCGCGCAATTCGCTCCATCGTCGAACCGGCCCCCATCACGCCCCGATTCCAGCCCTTATCCGGTCAGCTCGAGTTCCGAGCAGAAGCTCCGTTCGCGATTTTCGAAGCGTGACGTTCATCGTTTCATGACCAGTTGCGGCGGCCGCGAATGCGTCCGCTGCGTGGCGTAAATCCGTCATAGTGGCGCATGATGAGCTGCGCCTCGATTTGCGTCACCGTGTCCATGGCGACGCCGACGACGATCAGCAATGACGTTCCACCAAAGTAAAAATTCACGCCTAAACCGTTCGTCACCCAGGTTGGCAGTCGCTCAAAGAAGGCTCCAACTGCCCCGGGCAAATGATTCAGGTGGATGCCGGTGATCATCCACTCCGGAATAAACGAGATGATGATTAGGTACAGCGCTCCCACCAGCGTGATCCGCGTCAGAATTTCATTGATGTGATCGGCAGTGCGCTTGCCGGGACGGATGCCGGGAATGAAGCCTCCGTACTTGCGCATGTTGTCCGCAACTTCATTAGGGTTGAAGACAATGGAAACGTAGAAGTATGCAAAAAAGATGATCCCGACCGCGTAGAGAAATGTGTACAGCGGTTCGCCCCAACCAAGCGCGTGGATCATCTCACCGAAGTAGCGATTGTTCCGCAGTCCGTAGCCCACAGTCTGCGGAAGCGTCAAAATTGAAGACGCAAAAATTACCGGCATCACGCCGCCAGCGTTCACCCGCAGTGGCAAGTGTGTGGATTGCCCTCCCATCACTTTGCGGCCGACCACTCGTTTTGCATATTGCACTGGAATGCGCCGCTCGCTGCGTTCCACATAAACGATGAACGCCACAATGACGATCATCAGGGCAATCAGCAGGATCATCGCTGGCGCGGTGAATGCGCCCCAGGCATCAGTCTTTATCTTGTCGATAAGATCAGCCACACCGCGCGGCAGGCCGACCACAATGCCGGCAAAGATCAACAGGGACATGCCGTTGCCGACGCCGCGCTCGGTAATCTGCTCGCCCAGCCACATGATGAATACGCTGCCCGTGGTCAGCGTCAGCATAGTCATCAAGCGGAAGCCCCAGCCGGGGTTCACGACGAAGTCTCCGGCTTTTTCAAGTCCAATGGCGATCCCAAACGATTGCACCGCGCTCAGACCAAACGTCAGGTAGCGCGTCCACTGGGTGATCTTCTTGCGTCCCAGTTCGCCTTCTTTTTGCAGTTTCGCCAGCGGCTCGTAAACTACGGTCAACAACTGCAAAATAATCGATGCCGTGATGTACGGCATGATGCCGAGGGCGAAAATCGTCAGACGGCGTAACTGCCCGCCGGAGAAAAGATCTACGAATCCGAGAAATGTTCCTCGATTCTGCTCAAAAAACTGCTGCAGCTTGTCGGCGTTGACACCAGGAGTGGGAATATGTCCGCCAAGCCGATACACGGCGAGCAACCCAAGCGTAAACCCAATGCGTTTGCGCAGGTCCGGAACGCGGAAAATGTTGGCTAGCTTCTCAAACATTACTGCAACACCTCAAACTTACCACCTGCTTTGGTGATCTTTTCCTGCGCTGACTTGGAGAACTTGTGCGCCTGCACGGTCAGAGCGCTCGAGAGTTCGCCATCGCCCAAAATCTTCACCGGATGCTTGGTCTTAATGACTCCCGCCTTGCGCAGCACCTCAGGCGTGATGTCTTTCTCTCCAAGCGCCGCCAGCCGCTCCAGGCTGACAATGTTGTATTCCTTGCGAAAAATATTGGTGAATCCCCGCTTGGGCATGCGGCGATGCAGCGGCATCTGTCCGCCTTCAAATCCCCGCAGCATGCGCGAACCGCTGCGCGAGCGCTGGCCCTTATGCCCGCGAGTGGACGTCTTGCCCATCCCCGAACCCATGCCCCGCCCCACGCGCTTTTTATTTTCTGCTGCTTTCTTCGGTGCTCGAATGTTTGAAAGATTCATAATTTCAGCTCTTAGCCATTAGCTCTTAGCTCTTAACGCGCAAATCCCGACTGGTTTGGCTAAAAGCTAACGGCTGGCGTCTATTGCACGATTTCAACCAAATGCGGCACTTTGGCCACCATACCGCGAATGGCGGGTGTATCCGGCCGCTCGATTACCTGATTCAGCCGCGTGAAGCCCAGGCCTTTGACTACTCTTTTGTGCTTCACCGGAGCGCAAATCGCCGACCGCACCCACTTCAACTGTAACTTCCCGCCGCTTTGACTTAATTTTTTCGCCATCGTTACCTCATAGCGCCAGCTTTGCAGTTACAACTCCTCTGCCGCCTTGCCGCGAATCGCCGCAACTTCTTCTCTATTCTTCAACCGCTTCAGCGCGTCGAAGGTCGCCTTAATCACGTTATGCGGATTGGTTGTCCCAATCGACTTCGTCAGGACGTTCTGCACTCCGACCGACGTCATCACCGCGCGCACCGCGCCGCCCGCAATCACCCCGGTTCCTTCGGGCGCGGGTTTCAGCAGAACCATTCCTGAACCGAAGCGCCCCATGACAGTGTGCGGAATACTGGTCTGCGTCAGATTCACGCGCACCAGATTCTTCTTCGCCGATTCGATTCCCTTACGAATAGCTTGGGGAACTTCCTTCGCCTTCCCGGAGCCAAATCCGACCACAGCCGCGCTGGGATCACCCACGACAACCAGTGCGGCAAAGGAGAGGTTCTTCCCTCCCTTGACGACTTTAGTTACGCGATTGATCGACACTACCTGATCCTTGAGCTGGTACGAACCCGCGTCGAGCTTTTTCCTGACTGTTGGCATCCTTGAACTCTCGTTTCCTTCAATCTGCCGAGCTGCGCTCGACCGAGGGCGGTTGGCCCTACGTGAACCTAAAACTGCAATCCTGATTCGCGCGCCGCATCGGCCAGGGCTTTCACGCGTCCGTGATAAATGTAACCGCCGCGGTCGAACACAACTTTCGTGATTCCCTTGGCTTTGGCGCGCTCAGCAATATTCTTTCCGACCGCCTTTGCAGCCGCGACGTTTCCACCGGTGCGGCGCTCGCCTTTGCTGCCCTCGGCAGAATTTGCCGAGACCAGCGTCTCGCCGTTCAAATCGTCGATCACCTGAACGTAAATATGATTCAACGAGCGGTACACATTCAACCGCGGACGCTCGGAAGTTCCGAGAATCTTCTTGCGGATGCGCTCATGCACATGCCGCCGATTTGCGTTTTTCGATGTCTGCGTAAGCATAAATTCAATCCTTAGCCGTTAGTCGATAACGCACGCTACAGCACATTAGAGATCCCTCGACATCGCTCGGGATGACCGCGGCAGGCTCAGTTCTTAGCTTGCCCTGAGAAACTGCGCAACAGCGCAGTGCCGAATGGGCCCGCCAAGCGCGGTCACTTCGCTCGGGATGACCGCGGCGGGCTCAGTTCTTAGCTTGCCCTGAGAAACTGCGCAACAGCGCAGTGCCGAATGGGCCCGCCAAGCGCGGTCACTTCGCTCCCGTTTTTCCAACCTTCTTCTTCAATCTCTCGCCAGCGTAGCGCACACCCTTGTTCTTGTATGGATCCGGCGGCCGCAGTCCGCGCATTTCTGCCGCAACCTGTCCGACTTTTTGCCGGTCGATGCCGGTAACCGTCAGCTTCGTCTGCTTGGGATCGATTGCGACATCGATACCGGAGGGCAGCGGGTACTCGATCGGATGCGAGTAGCCCAGGCTGAACACCACCATGTTCTTGCCCTTCAGTTCAGCGCGATAACCGATGCCGACGATTTCCAGTTCGCGGGTCCAGCCTTTGGTCACGCCTTCAACGGCATTGTTGACCAGCGCGCGCGCCAGCCCGTGCACGGCCGATTGCGAATCGTTTTCGCGAATCGCGACCAGATGGCCGTCCTGCTGCTCCATGCGGATTCCGCGAGGCAACTGCGTGTCCAGCTTGCCCTTCGGACCCTGCACGGCAACCGTGTTGCCTTCGATTTTTACCGTCACTCCTTCAGGGAGCGCGATCGGCTTTTTTCCAATTCTCGACATAAAAGCAGCTCTCAGCTTTTAGCTGGCTACCAGCTTCTTGCTTCCATCCTACGTGTGGCGACGGGGCTCTGCCCCGTCTGGCCGGGTCAGAGACCCGGCCCTACACCAGCCAGCTTCTCTACCAAACCTCGCACAGCACTTCTCCGCCAACGCCTTCCCGGCGCGCCTGGCGTCCGGTCATGACGCCCCGTGGCGTGGTCAGAATATTGATCCCCAGTCCTCCGAGCACGCGTGGAATCTCGCTGCGCCGCACATACACCCGGCAGCCCGGACGCGAGACACGCTCAACGTTCGAGATCGCCGCCTCGTTGTTGCTGTACTTCAAATAAACCCGCACGACTTTATGCCCATCTTCTTCTGTGGACTTAAAGTTGGCGACGTAACCCTCTTCCTTCAGAATGCGGGCAATCTCCAGCTTCAGCTTGGAAGCGGGAATATCCACTTTCTGGTGCCGCGCGCGGATCGCGTTGCGAATACGCGCCAGCATGTCTGCGACCGGATCGGTCAACCTCATCGTTTGCTTCTCCTCCACCGTCCGTTTGCTCCAGTGTTCTGACCGGAGAACCTGCAACGGCGCCTTAATTCCAACCGTACTACCAGGACGACTTCGAAACTCCAGGAATCTCTCCGCGCAGCGCCAATCCGCGGAAACACAGGCGGCAGATGCCAAACTTTCGGATATAAGCCCGCGGCCGCCCGCACAGCTTGCAGCGATTGTGCTTGCGCGTAGAGAACTTGGGCTTCCTCGCGTCCTTGACTCGTTTTGCTGTAGTTGCCATGAAGTCCTTTATTGAATCAATGGGTCAATCTCGCAATCCCTCAATTCCTAGGCTCGAAACGGCATTCCCAAATGCCGCAGCAGCGCCCGGGCCTCATCGTCTGATCCGGCAGTCGTCACGATAGTAACGTTCATCCCTTTCAGCTTGTCGACCTTCGCGTAATCGATCTCGGGGAAAATCAGCTGATCGTGCAAGCCCAGCGTGTAATTGCCACGACCGTCAAACGACTTCGTCGAAACCCCACGAAAGTCACGCACACGCGGCAGGACCACGTTGACCAGCCGATCTAAGAACTCGTACATCCGGTCGCCACGCAGAGTGACCATCGCTCCAATCGGCTGTCCTTCGCGCACTTTAAATGCCGCAATCGACTTCTTCGCCCGCGTCACGACCGGCTTCTGGCCTGTGATCTGGCCCAGTTCGTTCACCGCTGGATCGAGCACCTTCGCGTTCTGCGTCGCTTCGCCCACACCCATGTTGACAACAATTTTGTGGAGGTGCGGGACCGCCATCGGATTCTTAACCTCGAATTCCTTCATCAGCGCGGGAGCCACTTCTTTTTGAAACCGCGCCTTGAGACGCGGAGTCTCCTTCGCGCTGTGCCGCGCCGCTTCCGGGGGTCTTTCCGGCTCCTGCGCCGCGCCCTTTTTTTCTTTTCTTTCTTTTGCCATTTCTACCTATTGTCCCAATATTGGATTCGTCCAATTCTTGACTTTCAAATCCTTTCGCGAGATCCCTCGCCCCGCTCGGGATGACCGCTGCGGGCTCAGACGCCCGCAAAACGCGGTCATTTGTCTAACGTTGTTCCGCACTTCCGGCACACCCGCACCTTGCGGTCACCACGAACTTCGTGTCCGATGCGCACCGGCCCGCAGGCCGCGCAGACCAGTTGCACGTTGGAGAGCGATATGCGGCTTTCCTGCTCGGCGATTCCGCCCTTCACGTTGCGCTGCGGATTCGGCCGCACGTGTTTTTTCGACATCATGACGTGCTCGACCAGAACCTTGCCATCGTTAGGAAACACGCGCAGCACGCGCCCTTCTTTGCCTTTGTCGCGCCCGGTGATCACTTTCACCGTATCGTTGCGCCGGATATCTACGCGCTTATGCGCCGTCGCTGCAGTCGCCATTTTCTAAACCCTCGATTACCAAATCCCTACAAGACTTCCGGAGCCAGCGAAACAATCTTCAGAAACCTTTTCTCGCGCAGTTCGCGCGCCACCGGACCAAATACGCGCGTTCCCACCGGCTCGCCGGCTTCGTTAATGAGAACTGCCGCATTCTGATCGAAGCGAATATAGGTGCCGTCGCGCCGGCGGTGCTCTTTCCGGGTGCGCACGATGACCGCTTTGACGACCTTCCCCTTCTGCACTTGGCCATCCGGAGATGCTTCCTTCACACTGGCCGTGATCACGTCGCCCAACCCGGCGCGCAATCCAGTCGCACCGCCCAGAGGCAAGATCATCTGCAGCTTGCGGGCGCCGGAGTTGTCCGCCACTTCCAGCATGCTTCTCATCATCACGGTCATAGAATCGGTCTCCTGAAGCGCCTACTGAGCAGCATCCGTTGCTGCCGGAGTCTCCGGCAATAACGCCGTGCGCTTCAGGATCTCCTTCAGGCGCCATCGTTTCAGCTTCGACAGGGGGCGGGTCTCTTCCAGCCGCACAAAATCTCCCACGTGCGCTTCGTTCTTTTCGTCGTGGGCATAGAATTTCTTCGCTTTCGACACCACCCGGCCGTAGAAGGGATGCGACTTCTTGCGCACTACCTGCACTACGATGGTCTTGTTCATTTTGTTCGCGACCACCGCGCCAATCACTTCCTTGCGCCGGCCCACGGCTTGTGTGCTCGTCTCTGCCATTACTTCTTCTCCGTTCCTCCGGCAATCGCGCGCTCGCGAGCAATGGTCTTCACCCGCGCAATGTCTTTGCGCAGCCCGCGAATTTTCTTCAAGCTTTCCGTCTGCCCCATATTGAGCTGGAACTTCAGCTTGAAGAGCTGGTCGTTGAGCTCCCGCTCCTGATGGCGAAGCTCATCGTCGGTTAAGTTGCGAACTTTTTCGGCTTTCATAAAATCAGTTGTCAGTTCCCGGTTATCAGTTCTCAGTGCGCCATTTCCCGCTTTACCAGCGCGGTGCGCAGCGGCAGTTTGTGGGACGCCAAACGCATCGCTTCAGCAGCATCGGTTGGCGTCACACCTTCCATTTCGAACAAAATTTTTCCCGGACGCACTACAGCTACCCAGTGATCGGGCGCTCCTTTGCCTTTTCCCATACGGGTTTCCGCCGGTTTCTTGGTAACCGGCTTGTCGGGAAACAGACGAATCCAAATTTTGCCGCCACGCTTGATGAATCGCGTCATCGCAACCCGGCTGGCTTCGATCTGCCGGTCAGTGATCCAGCCCGGCTCGAGCACCTTCAATCCATAGTCGCCGAAAGCCAGCTCGCTCCCGCGCCATGCCTTTCCAGCCATGCGCCCGCGCTGCTGCTTGCGGTACTTAACTTTTTTCGGCATCAACATAAATCAGCTCTTAGCTAGAATGCTCCCACGCCCACCGGCTGCTGACCTTCGCGCTTCTTTTGCGGCAGAATTTCTCCGCGGTAAATCCAGCACTTTACGCCGATCACGCCATATGTCGTCTTCGCTTCAGAGAAGCCATATTCGATATCGGCGCGCAGCGTGTGAAGCGGCAAGCGTCCTTGCAAATACCATTCGGAGCGCGCGATCTCGTTCCCATTCAGCCGGCCGCTCACGCGCACTTTGATTCCCTTGCAGCCGAAGCGCAGCGCCGAATCCACCGCCTTGCGCATCGCCCGCCGGAACCCCACGCGCTTTTCCAGTTGCAGCGCAATCGACTCCGAAACCAGTTGCGCGTCCAGCTCGGGCTTGTGCACTTCCTGAATATCCACGTAAACGTCTCGCGAAGTGCGCTTTTGCAACTCCTGCTTCAATT
>QIAB01000037.1:132604-137690 GCA_003225455.1 Acidobacteriota bacterium | reverse complement strand
AGAGCGACGCCAAAAGGCTCGCAGACAAAGCTGGTCGTTGAGACCCGCGACGCGACGGCCGGAGTGCTGGTAGCGATCAACGATCATCCGCTTACGCCGCAGCAGCGGCAGGCAGAGAACGCGCGGCTGGAGCGGTTCGTGAACGATCCCGCTGAACTCCGGAAGAAGGCGAAACAGGAGAAGGAAGACGCCGACCGGGTTCTAAAAATCATGAAAGCTCTGCCTGAGGCGTTCTTGTACGAGCCGGACGGGACGGAACTGGGGAGAGAAGGCGTAGGTAAGCCAGGAGATGAGTTGGTGCGATTGAGGTTCCGGCCAAACCCTAGATACAATCCGCCGTCCCGTGTGGAGCAGGTGCTCACTGCTATGCAGGGAATCCTTCTCATAGATGAACAGCAAAAACGTATCGCCAAGATTGACGGCACCCTAACCAGAGATGTGGGCTTTGGATGGGGGATACTTGGGCACCTCGATCGTGGCGGACATTTTTTAGTCGAGCAGGCGGATGTCGGTGGTGGGCATTGGGAGCTTTCGCGGATGGACCTCTCAATCACTGGCAGGGCGCTGTTCTTCAAGAGCCTGAGTTTTAAGTCCAGCGAAACTTACAGCGATTTCCGGCCGGCGCCTCCAAACCTCACGTTTGCGCAGGGAGTCGAATTATTGAAAAAACATGAGGCCGAGTTGATCGCCGAACAGAATGGCGGCAGTGGAGCGAGATAGGATTGCCTGCCCTCGCGAAGTCGAGAATACTTCTTTGTGGCGCTACCCGCGAGATGCCCCGCTTTGGCTGCGCCCGGGATGACGCTAGCCCAAAGTAGAGTCAGAAGCCGCACGATTTGATCTACGATTTCGCCCGCAGTGTCTCTTTTCGTACGGTCAATTCTTCGACTAGGTCCTCGCGGATGCGGTAGCCTGTCCCGGGTTCATCGGAAACCGCAATTGATCCCTGCGCCGTGACCTCGACTTCCGGTTCGATGACATCTTCCTTCCAATACCGTTTCGAAGCAGAAACATCGCCGGGCAATTTGAAATTCTGGAGCGTCGAAAGCGCGATGTTGTGCGCGCGGCCGATACCGGATTCCAGCATGCCCCCGCACCACACCGGCACGTCGTTTCTCTGGCAGACGTCGTGAACCTTTTTCGCTTCAGTAAATCCGCCTACGCGGCCGACTTTGATATTTACAATCCGGCAAGCCCCGGTTTCGATGGCAGCGGCGCAATCGCGAGCGTGACGGATGGATTCATCCAGGCAGATGGCGGTACGCAGCTCGCGCTGAAGGCGGGCGTGGTAGTAGATGTCATCGTTCCAGAGCGGCTGTTCAATCATGAGCAAATTGAATTGGTCAAACTCGCGGAGATGGTCAAGATCGTCGAGTGTGTACGCTGAGTTAGCATCGCAACTGAGGAGGATGTCGGGCCAGCGGGAGCGAACCCGTTCGAGGATCTTGAGGTCCCAGCCAGGTTTCACTTTGAGCTTGATGCGGCGATACCCAGCGGCGAGTTCGAGTTCGATCTTGTCGAGCAGTTGCTCGACCGAGTCCTGGATGCCGATGGAAACTCCACACTGAATCTCCCGTTTCGTGCCGCCGAGAAGTTTCCAGAGAGGCTGTTTTTTCTGCCGGGCTTCTGCGTCCCAGAGAGCGTTCTCGACAGCGGTTTTAGCCATGCGGTGCCCGCGCACTCGAGCCATCAGAGACGCGCTCTCACAAGCTGAAGTCAGGGTGCGCCCCAGAACAGCCGGGGCAAGGTACTGTTTGATTGTCGGCCAGGCGCTTTCTGTCCACTCGGAACTGTAATAGGGATCTTCGCCTGCGACGGATTCGGCCCAGCCGTCCACACCGTCGCAATGAACCGTCAGAAGAAGAATACGGCGGCTGTAGGTACGGCCGAAGCTCGTCTCGAAAAAATGGACGAGCGGCATGCGGATTTCGCGGAGCGTGATGGCTTCAACTTTCAGCCGTGTGGATGAAGCTTGATCTTCCAGGAGTTCAGTCTTTCTCATGGTTGTCGCGCTGTGGAAATCTCAGCGACAGAAACCCGTAATTATGCCTTATAGAGCCAGTTTTCGTCCCATTTTCCCAATAAAAATTTGCCGTTGCCTCTGGGATCGCGCTCATAACCCAGAATGCAAAGTCCGCTGGCAAACGCTGTCAGAAACTCTGAGCGATTGCGGTCTTGAACTTCCTTGGCGCGCTGCCTGGTCCGTGGATCTGATTTCCATCCGTAAATCTGTGCTGGGACTTGGATGCTCTGCAACGGGATGAAGCCGGGATTCGTGCCTGAGCGGGTCAGCTTTTCAACCCGCTTGGATTTCAACCACCATTCGGCCACCAATCGATCCGTCGGCAGGCTGCCCTGCAACGGCGAGGTAGTGATGCCATATTGGTTAACGGTGTAACGGCGCGCGATTGTGCCCAGTTTTTCGATGTTGAGATAGGCATTTTTGATTTCGAGTGGATCGAAGGTCCATTCGATCAGCTCAAAGCCGCGCGCAATCGCATCGTCACGTTGCAACAGCTTGATGCGGCGGCCCAGCCCGGCATTGCGGTACTGCTTGCGCACCGCCAGCATGTGCGAATGCAGATAGGAGCGGCCACCGCGGGCGCCAGGGATGGACAGAGCAAATCCCACCATCTCATTGCCGGCGAATGCACCGATGACCTGACCGCCGACTTTCTCCGCTACTACGAACATCCGCAGGGGAACCAGTTCAAGGTCGCTGAAGTTCCACACCTCCTTCTGCAAAGCCACGCAGGCTCGCATTTCATCGAGATTTTGACACTTGCGGATCACCAGTGAATCAATGCTCACCTGTTCTCTGGTTCCTGCTGCTTGGCCTGTTGCCATTGTGATTCCAATTCTTCCATGTCCGCCTGCTGGGGAGTGCGCCCGCGTGCGCGTAGTTGGTCCTCCATCCATTGAAAGCGGCGCTTGAACTTACGATTGGTCTTTTTGAGCGCCGATTCGGGATCGAGCGAGAGATAGCGCGCAATGTTTACCAGCACAAAAAATAAATCGCCGAGTTCCTCTTCGAGGCGCGTGTGAACGTCCACTGGGATGGCTTGCCGGCCAGAACCTGCGATGCCACTGCTCTGCCTCAATGAACCAGGTTGGGGCAGCCGCTGGAGTAGGGCGCGAAGCTCGTCCGTTTCCTCGGCAAGCTTTTCAAATAGGCCTTCTATATTGGGCCAATCGAATCCAACATGCGCGGCGCGAGAGCTGAGCTTGTGAGCTTCGAGTAACGCCGGCATGGCGGTGGAAACACCGGCGAGAATTGACTCCGGCGAACCCGTTAGTTTGGGCGCTTTACCGCCACCTGCCTCCAGACGCTTCTTCTTCTCCTCCGCTTTCAGAGCTTCCCAATTGCGCAGGACGTCGGAGGAAGTTTCCGCTTTGACATCACCGAAGACATGTGGATGCCGATCCACCAACTTGGTGGAGAGCCGATCCAGAACGTCATCGATGGAAAAGCTTCCCTGCTCTTTGGCCATTTCCGCGTAGAAGAGGACTTGGAGCAGAAGGTCGCCGAGTTCTCCGGTGAGTTCTTGCCAGTCGCGATTATCGATGGCTTCGAGGACTTCGTAAGTTTCTTCCAGCGTGTAGGGTTTGATAGAGTCGAACGTCTGCTCGCGGTCCCAGGGGCAGCCACCTGGGCCGCGCAGCCTGGCCATGATCGATACTGCGCGTTCGAAGCGCTCTCCGGTGGCGGACATGCGTCAACACTGTAAATGAGTAACAGGCCGGCGGGCAATGAAGAGGGCTGATGAAACTTTGTTCTGGAACTGTCTGATTCTGGGAGATGAAATTCAGGTCTCAGTTCGTAGTTCTCAACAGTTGGGAAGTTGGAACCTGTCATGCAGGTTGAGCCAAAAACTCGGCCATCGCTGGAAGGGGAACGGTTTCAGGTAATTGTGATTGGTGGCGGAATTAACGGCGTCGCTATTGCGCGCGAGTGTGCTCGTGCTGGCAAGCGGACGCTATTGGTCGAGCAGCATGATTTTGCTTCTGGGACAACCAGCCGGTCTACACGGATCATTCATGGCGGGTTACGGTATCTAGAGTATGGCGAGATCGGGTTAGTCCGGGAATCTTTGCGGGAACGGCAGCGGCTGGTCGGGGAAAAACCGCACCTAGTCCGTCCTATGCATTTTGTTCTGGCGTTGGATGAGAACAGCCGGCGCAGCGCGCTCTCGGTGCGCGCAGGGCTGTGGATTTATCGCCGGATGGGAGGGCGAGGGCTCGGGCCCGAGTCAGCAAAAGACGACCAACTTAAGTTGGAGCGGCTGTTGGATTCGGGACGACGCTGGTCGATTTTCAGCTTCGAAGACGCGCAATGCGAGTTCCCAGAGCGAGTGGTTGCGGAATGGCTCGTGGAAGCGCTGGACGCTGGCGCTGTGACGCGCAACCACAGTCAGGTGCTGGCGGTGGATGTGCGTCATAAGCGCGCCACGGGAGTTTTGCTGCGCGACAGCTTGAGTGGCAAGGAAGAGCGGGTGGAGGCAGCCTGGGTGGTGAATGCCGCTGGACCGTGGGTCGACCGTGTGTGCTGGCAATCGCAAATTCGCACCGAGCACGCGATGATAGGCGGAGTTCGGGGATCACACATCGTACTGCCGAGATTCGCCGGAATGCCCGAAGCGGCTTTGTATACGGAAGCGGTTGATGGGCGACCTTTCTTCGTGATTCCTTGGAATGAACAGGTGCTCGTGGGCACGACTGAAGTACCGGATCGTGGCGATCCGGCTAAAACGCAGCCATCGGCGGAAGAGATTGAATATTTGCTGCACTCAATCCTGAAATTATTTCCCCGCGCGGGTATTTCATCGAGAGACATTCTTTACTCGTTCGCGGGAATCAGACCACTTCCCTTCTCGTCGAAAGCCAGTCTCTCGGCAGTGTCCCGCAAGCACTATCTCCACGATCACGCCGATGATGGAGCAGAACGCATGATTTCCGTAATCGGCGGGAAGTTAACCACAGCAGCAGAGCTTGCGGGCGAGTGTGCGGCCCAGGTTGGAGTCCGGCGGAATCGCGTAGGCGAGTCTGGCGCGGCGTGCAAAGAGGGGCTTGATCCTCTGCCGGAACG
>QIAB01000037.1:107613-132579 GCA_003225455.1 Acidobacteriota bacterium | reverse complement strand
CGGGGATCAGCGAAGGAGCGGCTGAGGCGATCGTTGAGTGGCATGGGAGCAGAGCGATCGAGGTGGCGCGTCTGGCGCAGGGCAGTGCAGAGATGCGAGCTTCTCTTTGCCCGCACACCCAGCACATCGTTGCAGAAGCAGTGGATGCAGTTGCAGGTGAATGTGCAGTGACACTTGGTGACGTACTCTTGCGAAGGGTGCCGGTGGCGCTGGGCGGATGCTGGTCGCATGATTGCGCACGCGAAGCGGCGGTCCGCATCGGTGCGGTCATGCGGTGGACTGAGCGGGAAATTTCAGAGGAGCTAGACGCGTTCGAGCAAGAAAGGGCGGCTTTCCTGCACAAAAGTGAGTAGCTTTGCGCTACTGGTTTAATCCAATTTCGGGCGAAGCGTGTTCACCAGCAATTCCGTTTCATCGGAAATAATGCCCTCGACTCCCAATTTGGCTGCGCGGAGCATGTTCCTACGATCGTTTACAGTCCATACAAATAGCCGGCGCCCAGCCTTGCGGACCTCAGCGATCAGTTGTTCGTCAACCAGCGATTCGTGGGCAATTACATAATCGACCGGCAGCCCCAGCCAGCGTGCTAATTGCCCTGGCTTCTCACAAATGAGTCCCAAGGGAATAGCAGCACTACGAGTTTTGAGCTCAAGAAGGACATCCGGAATGAAAGAGGAAACAACGTGGTCGCGCTGAGGGCGGTAGTTGCGCAATGCCGCGAGCAGTTTGGGTTCGAGGCCTCTGACCTTCAGCTCGATATCAAGGAAAACACGGTTGCCATACTGTTCGATCACCTTCTCCAATTGCGGAAGGTCGCGTAGTTGATTTGCCTGCGCGCGCGAAACCGTCACGCCGCGGATTTTAGGATTATGGCAGACCAGGGCACGGCCGCAGCCTGTCAGCCGAACGTCGAACTCAAATCCGTCGCAGCCGTGCTGGAGAGCGAGATCGAAGGAAGCAAAACTATTCTCCGGAACCGAAGTGAACGCACGGGCACCTCGATGACCGAGAAGGAGGGGGATATCGGACATCTTGGCTGGTATTGTAACGCTTCAATACTGGGGTTGCGCCTGTGGATTACTAGAAATCAGTAAAGATTGTTAAAGATTTGTCAAAAATTGGGAAACAAGTGTTTCAGTCTCTGGAAACTAGTCGAGATCGAAATCCCGGATCGGCTTGCCGGTATCGGGGGATTCCTTAGCTTTCTTCAAGGCTTCCTGGAACTTCTTTTCCAGCAGATCGGAGCTTTTGGGCCTCAACTGACTGCCGGAAGATGGATTCGCGGCGGTTGTCCTGCTCTTTCATAGCCCGGGCAGCCTCCTCGATATCGGCGAAGGTCTTCGGCCGAATCGGAGCCGTATGCGAGATGACGGCTTTCTCGACAGAATCGACTTTGAGCACTGCACTGCAGCACGGGCAAGTCACTTCGAAAGCTGGAACTGTCTTCGCCATTCAGTTCAATGATATCGCAATTTACGGCTCATGGGGCTTTAGCTTGATGGGAAGCACTTTGAACAAGTACAGCATCTCCCATCCCAAAAGAAAGACAGAAAACGCAACAATGACGATGGCCAGAGTTTCGCCGAAACTGAGGCGAGTACGGTCAGGTTCAAGGCGGCGGGTAACCAAGCCCAGAATGTTGAGCGTAGCAAAGCCAAACACCAGGGCCCAGAGAATGGTGTAGAGGTTATTTTTCTTCTCCGAGTACTGGAGAAATACAGCAATCGCCGGCTGCAAATGCGAGCAGCCGGTGCAGAGGGAACCGAGGATAACGTTGGTTGCTGACGCAATAGGCTGGAGCATGGGCGCAAGCGTTGCTGCCGGAAAAGCTAAGATAGTAACCTTTTTTGCGTGGGAAGTCAGTGAGTAGCGCACGGTGAGTCAATGCCGCCATTCCCGAACTGAACAGCCTCGTGATCCTAGCAGCTACAATCGGTGCATGCCCCGAAAATTGAAAGCTGTCTTTTTTGATGTTGGCAACACTCTGCTTTTTCCCGACCGGGTAAAGATCCTGGCTCCCTTGCGTGAACGGAAGATCTCGCCATCGTTGGAACTGCTGCGCGCGCTTGAATGCCAGACCAAGATTGAGTTCGATGCCATGGTAGAGAGGGGATCGGCGGACCACGGATTTTGGTTTCTGTTCTATTCGCACTTGATGGATGAACTGGGGATCGAGGGGGACGGTTTGCGGGGTCTGCTGATCGAGGCCACGCGAATTTCAGCGAATTGGTGCGACATGCGCCGGGGTACAAAGGAGGTTCTGCTGCGCCTGGGCAAACAGTATCGCATGGGCGTGATTTCCAATGCCGACGGCAAAATTGCCTCCGTGCTGCAACATTGCGGCATTGCGGATTGCTTCCAGACCATCACGGATTCGGGGCTGATTGGATATGAGAAGCCGCGCGCCGAAATTTTCCAGGCGGCTTTGCGGGAGATGGGTGCCCGCGCGGAGGAGAGCCTGTATGTCGGCGATGTTTATTCCGTCGACTATCTTGGCGCAACCCGCGTAGGTATGCAGGCGATGTTGTTTGATGTAGCGGGCGCGTACAGCGATAAAGGGCTGGCGCGGGTCGAGTCCCTGGAGGAGCTGGAGAGAATTTTGCTGGCATGAGATCGGGGCAGATTGGAATGGGTATCTGTGATTACGATCGGCTTGGGGCTTAGCTTTGCAACCAATGAGCAGTAATCAGAGCGAAATGATTTGATGATCGAGACAGTCAGTGTGAATCGCGTCATAGAGATCGCGCAAAAGCCCGAGGCCGTGACGAGCCACGAAATATAAGCCCGCTATTTCGCGTTCCTGCAGCGCCTTATTTGGATACAACATGTTGCTGAGCAGATCGGCGTGGCGAGCCAGAACTTCAGTTTGACGTAGTTCAGCGCGGGCGGCGCGGGAGCGGAGCTGATCGAGCTGGTAGTGGATCTTGGAACCGGCGTTGATCGCTGCATCTACGAGAGTCTTGTCCAGATGAGCGAGACAGTCCTGAATTTTTGCAAGGGAGTTCTTCATTACATCGTCGGCCTGCTCGAAAGCGGATTGCAGCTCCTGCGGCAGCGTGCGCACAGCCAGCGTTTCTCGCAGAGCGTCTGAGCCATGAAACAAATCTGGCAAAGACATCCTATACCGCTCAAGTAATGCTTGCTGTTTTGGCTCTACAAGCGTGGCAGAAAAGCGCGGAACCACAGGGGTAGCACGGCCTAAGAGGGTCTGGTAAACCACTGCGGCCTGAGCAAAATACGCGACTTCGGCGGACCCTCCGGTATAGGCGAGGGTGGGAAGCAAGTAGTCCTGCACCACTGGACGCAGCAAAACATTGGGGCTGAAATGCTCAGCAGAAGAGCTAATTTCGTCAAGCATTTTCGCCTGAGAAATCTTCCCGTCTCCCACAAGAAAGTCCGGCTCGGATGAACCGTTTGGCCGACGATGCACAACCGTGCGCGCGCCATCGCGGAGAACGAATAACAGGGTGGAAGTTGGCGTGACCTTCACCTGCTGGTGATAGCCAGCCGATTCGAGCTCTTTGCCACGGGCGAGCAGCGCGTCATCCAGTTCCGCAGCGCGTTCAATCGCAGCGCGATAGATCGGTGCAGCAATACGATTGAGTTCGGGGTCGGAGGCATCCAGTAGAACCACGCCCCATTCGGTGAACAGGCGCGTAAAGAGCCGGGCGAAGGCGCTGCCGAAATTTTCGCCTGTTCGATAAGATTCGTGGAGCCATCCTATGATTTCTGATTCGCCCAGAAGTCCAGCAGCGGCTTCAACCACCGGATCGATCTCCGGCCCGAAACTCACGCTGCCAACCGGCGCATCGGGGACACTTTGCGTTGGTGTTGCCAGGTTGCGGAGAGCGCCATCAGGACCTGGAATATTTACGTTGTTGATTTCCGCAAGATCGTGATCGGCAGTCGCCAGCCAGAACACGGGAACAGTGTCCACGCCTGCTGCCGTCGCTTGCTCCGCCAGTTTGATCGCACTCAAAGCTTTGAAAATTGAAAAGAGCGGGCCGCCGAACAATCCTACTTGCTGACCCGTAACCACTGCGGTTGCGCCCGCGCGCAGGCGGGCCATGTTATCGAGGGCTTTGGAAGAAGCGCCCCAATTTTTATTCTGCGCTTCAAGAACCGACGACACCTGTGCGCGGATTGCGGAGTCATAACGGAGTCGTCCTGTCTCGTCTTTCAACCAGTGTGAGAAATTTGGAGGTCTCGGAAAGAACTGGCGGACTGGTGGTACCCAGGAGAGGAAATCGGTGAAGAGCTGCGAGGCATGCGGTATTTGGCGGAACGGCAAACACTGCGTCTTCACTGGGGCCTCTCCGTACAACATTGGACGATACAGGGCATAAGCTGGTCAACACACATGAAGGCAAACTTAAGGCGTCGTAGATGTGATGATCAAGTCAGCGCCTGGATGCAAAGAGTTATGGTGCTTAAGCACTGTACTTATGCGCCTCAGAGCTGGCGATTGGTCCTGGAGCAACCATGTGAGCAAGCTTGGCATAATATCTGATACAGCGAGAAAAGGATTCGTCAAACGGAGACCTGGATGGTTAAGTTCAAACGTACTGTGCTTGCGTGCGTTCTGTTAATAGCCCCTTCCCTAGCGCAGGGACCGGCCACGTTCCATCCCGGCTTTAATCTTTTTTCCAGGCAGCAGGACATCCAACTCGGGCAAGAGTCGGCTGCGCAAGTGCGTAGACAAATGCAGGTGGTGAGGGATCCATTCCTGAGTGACTACGTAAGCCGGGTTGGCAGAAGGCTGGCGAATACGCCGGAGGCGAGAGCGAGTGGATTTCCGTTTACGTTCGAAGTGGTGGCGGATCGCTCGATTAACGCGTTTGCACTGCCGGGCGGACCGATGTTCATCAATACGGGATTGCTGAAAGCAGTAGACAACGAAGCGGAGCTAGCTGGCGTAATGGGGCACGAAATGTCGCATGTCATTCTGCGCCATGGAACGAATCAGGCTTCGAAAGCACAAGCCATTCAGTTGCCTTTGATGCTGGGATCGCGAATTGCTGGAGGCTCTATGTTGGGGCGCCTGGGGCAATTGGGAATCGGATTAGGAGCCAACAGCGTACTACTTAAGTTCTCGCGCACGGCGGAGAGCCAGGCAGACCTAATGGGATCGCATTTGATGGCGGAATCTGGTTATAACCCGATGGCGATGGCGCGATTCTTCGAAAAGCTTTCTTCGCAAGGCGGTTCCCGCGGACTGCAATTTTTATCCGACCACCCCAACCCCGGCAATCGCGAGCGCGCCATCGAAGAAGAAGCAGACAAATTGCCCAGACGAAACTACGGCTATGAAACGGGTGAATTCGAACGGATGAAGCGGGTAGTCGGTGGCATTCACGAGCCGCCACCGCGCACACAGGCTGGAGGGTGAGGAGTCGGAGGAATGTCGCGGCTTCGGAGCTGGGTATCTAATGCAGCCTACTTGCGGGCAGCGTTGGTTTCGCGGGCTTGCGAGGGTACCGGGGCTGGCGCGACGTAAATCACTTCACCTGGGCGGGCATAATGCAGTTGCTCGCGGGCTTCCTTCTCTATAGTGCTGGGATCGGTTTTGAGCGCCTTGATCTGACCGGTATAGCGATCATTTTCCTTCTGTAGGCCATTAATTTCTTCCTGTAAACCCTGATATTCAGCCCGCTTCTGCCGATAGATGACCATGCCATTGGCGCCGAACATTACGTGCAGAAACAGCCACAGCGTGAGCAGAACTACGCTGCACGTAGCTAAACGGCGGCGCGCGCCGTAAAGCCACTGCAATGTCGGACGCAGCCCTTCGAGTGATCGGTGAGCTAATGCTTCTACTTGCGGGACGCGGTCGAGCAGCAGTTTGAAGCTCTGATGCGGCCGAGGCAGGACGCGAATTCGGGAAAGCTGCTTTACTCGAAAATCCATTTCTTGGCCGCTGCGCTCAATTTTTCCAGTCCTGCCTGGCTGGTTGCCTCGGAGTAGACCCGCACCACCGGCTCCGTCCCGGAGAGCCGGTAACAAACCCATGAGCCATCCGCGAACACCAGTTTCATGCCATCCGTGCGCACGATTTCGCTGACCTTGAGGCCGAAAAATTCGCGTGGCTCGGTTTGCAACTTTCCAGTGAACTTCCCCAGCACTTCCGGCGTCAAGCGGAAGTTCTCGCGTTGCGGATAGAAGGAACCAACTTTGACAAATAACTCTTGCAATTGTTGGCCAAGAGGCTTGCCGCGGCGAGCGACCATCTCGCAGCAGAGCAAACCGGCGAGAATGCCGTCTTTTTCGGGGATGTGATGGCGGATGGAGAGGCCTGCGCTTTCTTCGCCCCCGATGACTACCTTGTCCTGCTTGATCAGTTCGCCGATGTACTTGAACCCGACCGGCGTTTCATGCAATCCGATTCTGTGGTGCTTGGCAAGAGCGTTAATCAGATTTGTGGTCGCGACAGATTTCGCCACGCCGTTCTTCCATCCTCGGCTCTCCACCAGATAATCGCACAGCAGGGCGATAATGTAATTGGGCTGAAAGAACGTTCCGTCTTCGTCGACGATACCGAAGCGGTCGGCGTCGCCGTCAGTGGCGATCGCGATTTGCGCCTTGGTCTCGCGCATCTTCTGTTTAGCATCTTCGAGCAGATGATCATCAGGTTCGGGCGCATGCCCACCGAACAGTACATCGCGGTAATCATGAACCGTGCTCACGCTCACGCCTGCATCGCGCAACAGCGAATCGGGATAGCCTCGGGCAGCTCCCCAAAAGGGATCAAAGACAATGCGCAGGGCAGCTTTTTGGATCGCCGTGAGATCGACGATTTCGCGTAGGCGAGAAAGGTACATGCCACGTGGATCCAAAGATTGGGGGGCTGGGACTCGTGCTGGCTTCTTTGCGTTCGCATCGGCGGCAGCAATCTCCACTTCGATTTTCTTCGTCACATCGGGAAGGGCGGGTGCGCCATCAGGTGTCGAAAATTTGATTCCGTTATATTCCGGCGGATTATGAGAGGCGGTGAAGTTTATCGCGCCATCGGCGCGTTCCTGGATCACGGCATAGGAGATGGCAGGAGTCGGAGCGGCTTCCGCGATGACCATCGGCGTGATGCCATAAGCGCTGAGAATCTCAGCAGCCATGGAGCAGAAAGTCTCGCCCAAAAAACGCGGATCACGGCCCACAATCACCCTCGCGCCAGAAGGCTTCTGCGACGCAACGCACCGAGCAATTCCGGTGACCGCCCGGCGCACATTGGTGAACGTAAACTCTTCGGCCACGACTGCCCGCCATCCTGAAGTGCCGAACTTGATTTGCGTTGTCATCAAGCAACCTTTTGAGACAAAGTGCTAGATTAAATCCAGCTGACTTCGTAACAGACTAAGGATTATATGAGCGAAAACATATTGATGATGACGAGCGTTGGTTCGAAGGAAGAAGCTGAGAAAATCGCGCACACTCTGGTGGATAAGCGGCTGGCTGCCTGCGTCAACATCGTACCGCAGGTTCAGTCAGTCTACCGCTGGGAGGGGAAGGTCGAGCACGCCCAGGAGTGGCTGCTGCTGATCAAGACCTTTGCGACTGCCCTAGAGCGAGTGCGCAAGGCAAACAATGAGATGAACTCCTACGAGCTGCCGGAGTGTATTTCGTTTCATATTGATGGCGGGTGCGCGAATTATTTGAAGTGGCTGAGCAATTCGGTGGAGTGATTGAACAGTACGAGCATGTATAAGTATTGGGGCCAGTGCGGTGTCCAAGCGGATTACTGTCCCGGTAGTAGGACGCCCATCAATTGCGTCATCTTTCGGAACCGTAAAGGAATCTACCCACGATGGAGGGAGCTTTATGAATTCCGGACTCGCATCATTGCTCGCGTTTGGCATTGGGGTAGTGACAGGATTGCGATCCATGACGGCACCAGCCGTTGTAGCTTGGGCGGCGCATCTGGGTTGGATCAATCTTTCCAGCTCTCACCTGGCTTTCATGGGATCCGCCTGGGCGGTCGGTATCTTGACTCTTGGCGCCTTGGGCGAATTCGTCGCTGATCAACTCCCCACAACTCCGGCCCGTACGACAGCCGTCCCTTTAGCGGCCCGAATTGTCATGGGCTTGCTGACGGGTGCCTGCCTTGGCATTGCTGCAGGTGCGTCACTTTGGCTGGGCGCGCTGATCGGGGCGATCGGCGCAATCGTTGGAGCATTCGGAGGCTATCGGGCCCGAGTCGGCCTGGTTCGTGCGCTTCAGGCTCCGGATTTTGCAGTTGCCATCCCTGAAGATCTCGTCGCAATCGGATTGGGACTATTTCTAGTTTCCAGATTCTGAAAAGGCCAATTCCAATCAGGAGCGTCGGTCTTTAGCTGGTTTAGGGCGGAGCTTATGACCTCCTCGCAGCAATATGACGCAATCGTGATCGGCTCAGGACAAGCCGGTACACCTCTCTCCACCGCGCTTGCGCAAGCTGGAATGCGCACCGCACTCATCGAGCGCGAACATGTCGGCGGCACCTGCATCAATGAGGGATGCACTCCCACCAAGACCATGGTGGCAAGCGGCCGAGTCGCCTATCTTGCGCGCCGCGCTGCCGACTACGGTGTGCATACTGGCCCAATCAATATCGATCTGCAAAGAGTCCGGCAACGTAAACGCGATATCGTGAACAGCTTCCGCAACGGCAGCCAATCGCGCATCGAGAAGGCTGCCAACCTCGAGCTGATCTTCGGCAGTGCCAGCTTTACTGGTCCAGAGTTGGTTGAGGTGCGCTCGAAAGATGGCCGCCAGCGAGTCGTCTCAGCGAAATACGTCTTTATCAATGCGGGGACCCGCGCCTCTCGCCCCAAGCTGGCTGGCCTGGACGAAATTCCATTCCTGGATAATGCCTCCATCATGGAACTCGACACCGTTCCCGACCACCTGCTGGTTCTGGGCGGCGGCTATATCGGTCTGGAATTTGGACAGCTTTTTCGTCGCTTCGGAAGCCGTGTGACAATTATTCAGTCCGCTGGCCAACTGCTGACCGGAGAGGATCCCGACATCGCGGACGAGGTCGCCAAGATTCTCCGGCAGGACGGAGTCGAGATCTTGCTGAAAGCCAAAGCGACTCGCGTGAGCCGGTCAGACGGCAGCATTCGTCTGGAGGTCCAGGAGCAAGGGAATTCGACTACGTTGGCCGGGTCACATCTGCTGATTGCCACCGGGCGCGTGCCGAACTCTGACACTCTGAACCTTCCCGCGGCCGGCATTCAAATGAACGATCGCGGCTTCATCCAGGTGAACGATCGGCTCGAAACTACCGTGGATGGAGTCTACGCACTCGGTGACATCAAGGGTGGCCCCGCGTTTACTCATATCTCTTATGACGACTTTCGTATCATCCGCGCCAATCTGCTCGAAAACAAGGCCACCGGGAAGAAGCCAGCCTCAATTGCTAATCGCCTGGTGCCCTACACTCTCTTTATCGATCCGCAACTGGGCCGGGTTGGCTTGACCGAGACTGAAGCCCGCACGCAGAACCGCCATATTCGCGTCGCGAAGTTGCCGATGACTTCTGTCGCGCGTGCGCGTGAAGTAGACGAGACACGCGGTTTCATGAAAGTGGTCGTGGATGGCGAAAACAACCAGATCCTGGGCGCCGCAATTCTTGGCATTGAGGGCGGCGAGGTTATGGCTGCCTTGGAGATCGCAATGATGGGAAAGCTGTCCTACACCGCATTGCGCGATGGTGTCTTCGCTCACCCTACTCTGGCCGAATCGCTGAACAACCTGTTCATGGCGATGGACAGCAGCAAATAGAAGCAAGATGGCTTGTCTAGCAGTATCACTGTGGCCTGTGAAATAGCCGATCGCGGTTGAGGCAAATGGGGGCTTCCTGCTCCGGTGAGATGGAAAGTCGACCTACTGCTTCTCCCGAAATGCCCTAGCCAGTTCAGGGCTGGAATTTGATTGTTGCACTGCTTTGGACTCTCGAACTTCCAAGTCCATTTGGCGGCGTTGCGTGGCTTCTGCCGGATCCGTTCCCGGCTCCAATGTGGTTCTTTCAAAGAAGTAGCGCCAGCCCTCTTGCCGATGTTCTGAGCTTTGGCAATCTTGTAATTCCTTCATTGTTGTTTCTGCGTTCTGCCGGCTCTTGACGACCTCGACTACTCCTCCAGACTCGTAGGTCTGGACGTTATAGCAAATGATCGCGTAGGAAAACCGCTGACTGAACATGGCGGCTCGCATCTCGTCGAGATTCTGATTTTGCCGCAACCTCATAGCGACTCAGTGCTCGGATTGGCCTCGGTGATGGAAGCAATAGTCATCCTGGGATTTGTCTTCAAGCAGCCAGACCGCGAATAGAACCCAGCGATTCTCCTCGGGCGTCTTACCGATCGATTCCGTTGCTGTCGTCCGTCGTGGATGACTCCACCGAACTCGACTCGTCGGAGCCGACGCGGAACAGCGCTGCCTGCGCTTCAGCGTGCTCGCGCAACTCGCGCATCTCGTCCACGCTGCCTTCCTGTTTCTCTTGTTTGCGCTGGCTCTTGCGTTCTGCTTTGTCGCGTTGTTTCTGTTGCCGGGCTTGTTCTTTCTGACGCTTGGTAAAAGTCGATCGGCCTCGTGGCATTCAATCCCCCATATCTTTTTGGTCTATCCCTCGCCGGCACTATGAACCATACCGGTGACTTCCAGGGACATTAATCCAACGGACATCAGTAAAGCTACCAGCGGGGCTCGCGCGGCTGACGTGCTTGGCCACGATAGTCATCGCGTCCGCGTCCACCTCCGCCGCCACCAAAACGCTGTCCGCCACTGCGCGGCCTCTCGGACTTGGGCTTCGCTTCATTGATGGTCAATGTGCGTCCGCCCAATTCAGTTCCGTTCAGTGCCGCGACAGCTTTATCGGCTTCACTGGCGTTTGTCATTTCTACAAACGCGAAACCCCGCGCGCGGCCGGTTTCGCGGTCGGTTACGATGCTCACCTTTTCCACGTCACCATGTGCCTGGAAAACGGTGCGCAACTCGGCCTCGGTTGTACTGTGGGGTAAATTGCCAACGTAAAGGTTCTTCATTGCATTTCCTCTCTTAGTAGTTCAGGTAGGACCTGGGATTGGCCTTCGGTGTTCTTGGAGTATCGGGCTTCAAGATCCCGTGGCGGCGCGGGCCTTTCCCGCACTGCCCTTGAGCGGGCATCGGCCACACAGCGGACAGCGGAAATTCGCCGACAGGCTTCCAGAATTCCCCAGCGTTGAGGCAAACCTCCAGAAATATCGGCAGAGACGGCCACTCCAACATCCCGCAGACGGGGTTCATCGCCATCCTTCTGGATTGAAGGCACTCCATCCTCATTCGGTGATTCGGCGAGGTATTCGGGTTTGCCTACCAGGAACGCAAGTTGCTGTGATGGCGTGGCGCCGCGAATATCTTCACAAAACTTGTTCCGCGGACCCAGTTCATTTCCTATGTTGATAAGCACCAGATCGTATAGGTCAGCCCGCCACCAACAACGCGCCTCACTGATATCGGCGGCACAGTCGACGTCCATGCCAAGCTTTCTCATGATCTCGGACCGCAGATCGCGCTTCGCCGGCGACGAGTCTACCAAAAGAACTCGTTTCTTCTTGACCGGACCGGCTATGGCATTAGAAAGCGGCAACGTAAACGTAGGCGCGGTCATGCTGATACCGCGCTCGGCTTAGATCCCGATGAGGCCGCCGATTTACGTCGCTCTGCCAGGGTCTTCAGCAGTTCGCGGTTTCGCTTCCGTCGCGCGATCTTCTGCTTGCGTTCCCGGTGAAACCTGGATTTATCACCATTAATTCCAGACATTTCAGCTCCTTCATCATCAATCGTCGCGCGGATTGAAAAACTAACTCGCTGGGCTGGGCAAACCTCGGAAGACACGCGCCAGCGCCTTTCAGGGGTGATCTTCTCAATCGCGAAGGCGCAATCTGTCTTGGTGTGTCTTCGAGGTTAAGAGTTTAGGTGCAGCTGCCAGGCGGATTCTCACCGCCGCTTAGAAGTGCTTTTCTCGGTTTCTGTGAGATCGCGCTTAAGCCGCTCGATAAGATCGCTGATCGTCCTAGAATCGCGTTCGTCGACTACCGCCGCAACAAAGTCTTGCCATGGCTTGATCGAATCCTGAGGCATTAAGCTCCATTCTCACTGCTGAACTCATACTACTCCATATTTGCGGAAAGCCCTAATTTCTCATGCTCGAGCGTGTACGGCAAAGTTGACCAGCGCACCTGCCCGTGATTCGAGAATATCGCTGTTGAAATAGCTGCACGCTCAGTGCTTCCGGCTTCGGCTGGCCCGACTGAAGAATTTTCCGACACCCAAGCGCACCTGCAAGGTATTGATCCCTGGATTGCGCCGTTCCAATGTAGCGCAGTTCAAGGCTCCAGTTTTTGGAATCCCCGAGAAAATGTGTTCCCACCGCGGCTGCCAGAGTAAAGTTGATGGTGTTTGTTCTCGCGGGCACGCTATGGTTCGTGAACAGCGTGCCGCCGCTGAGTTCTAAATACGGCACAATTCGATCACGTGTCGCGAAATTCCATTTCATATTCAGGGGGTTGAAACCGGCGCCAAACGCAGTATTCGCAGGTTGAAAGACAAGAATCGCCGGGACGGCATCAACCGCGTACTCGAATCGGCCCTTCAAAAATCCGGGGCCATGTGGCCGGGTAAGAATCCAGCCGTAGCGCAGTCCCAGATTCCAGACCCCGATCTTCCCCGTGCCTCCCGCGACCGAGTGCCCCCCGCCGGTCCAAAGCTGAATTTCATGGCCACCATCTTCTGGGCGCGCCTCAGCCCATGCGGAAGCGGCAAGTAACAAGATCGCGGCAACGATTGCTCGCATAATATCGGTCTGCCGGAAAACTGGCACAATATAACAAACTTTCTCGGCTGACAAACTAGGCGCTTTCCCATCTAGAATGTTTCGGACTCGCAAGGATCGAGTTGGCGGTTCAGCGCACGCCGTCACACCAAAAGCTGTCAGGAGGCTAAAGTCAATTGAGTTACACATCATACTGTGTAATACTCTACACATGCCAACCAATCTAGCGCTGGATGATCGGCTAATCGAAGCGGCTCGGCGAGCCGGCGGTCACAAGACCAAGAGGGAGGCGGTGACTGCGGCCCTCGACGAATACGTCAAACGCCGCAAGCAACTTCGGATTCTCGATGCATTCGGCACGGTCGAGTTCGATCCAAAATATGATTACAAAGCTGAACGGCGCCGGAAGCGTTCATGATGGTTCTGGTGGACACACCCGTTTGGTCACTCGCATTGCGACAGCGGCGAAAAGACCTCAGCGTCGAGGAACAGAGCACCGCAGATGCGCTGGCGAACTTGATCCGGGATGGGCGGGCTCAGATTGCTGGCCCGATTCGGCAAGAATTGCTTTCCGGCATGCGGCAGGAAGCGCATTTTCGCAGCCTGCGCGATTACTTGCGCGCCTTTGACGAACTTCCGCTTGAAAGCCGTGATTTTGAGGAAGCAGCCGCTATGAGCAACCAGTGCCGCGCACGTGGCATTGCGGGGTCACCGATTGATTTTCTAATCTGTGCCGTGGCTCACCGTCGCGCCTGGCAGATCTTCACACTTGATCGCGATTTCACGCTCTACGCCACGGCGCTCCCGGTTGTTCTTTATGACCGTCGCTGAGAGAGGAGCGCGGCTCACAATCCCAGTCCGCCATCCACCACCAGGACCTGCCCGGTGATGAAATGCGGCGAAGTGGCAAAAAACATGACGGCATCGGTAACGTCTCTGCTGTCGCCATTTCGCCCCATCGGCGTTTGCCGGGCCATGCGCTTCAGAAACACCGCCGCCGATTTCTCGCCCAAGTCAATCATCCCGGGGGCGACGCAATTGACTGCAATCTCCGGGGCGAGCGCCTTGGCCATAACCTTCGTCAACATATGTAAAGCAGCTTTCGAAGCACAGTAATGCGCATGGCTTGGCCAGGGGCGCACTCCGCCGAGCGAGCCCATGTTGATGATCCTGCCTGTTCTTTCATGAAGCCTGTCCAAAGCCTGCTGCGAGACCAGAAACGGCCCGCGCGTATTCGACGCAAACATTGCATCCCACTGCGCCAGCGTTAGCTTGTCAAACTCAGCGGCTTCGTAATTCGCAGCGTTGTTAACCAGGATATCGAGCCCTCCCAGTTCTTTCACGGCTTTTTTCAACGCGCTCTTCACCTTTTTCGGATCGGTTACGTCGCAAGAGAGCGCCATAGCACGCACTCCGAAACCACTCATATCAGTCACTGTGTGCCGCGCCTCGCTGGCCGAATTCCGGAAAGTAATCGCGACATCCGCGCCAGCTTCGGCCATCGCCAGAGCAATTGCCCGACCCAATCGCCGCGCACCCCCGGTGATGAGTACAGCTTTGCCTTGAAGAGGCCTGTTGTGCTCCGGCATGTGGGAAATTGTATCGAAACGTCAGGTCTGCGCGCCCATCTTCCTCTTCCACGCAGCTTGAGACTTCGGAATCGGGCACGCTCTCGTCAGAAGTAAGTTTTAGTCCGCGGCTGCGGCCTTCACTGCCAGAACGTCTGGCAATTTTATTTGCATCATCTCTTGGAAGGCGGCAAATAACCTAGAATCCCACCATCCCTTCTTAACTTCCCTCTTCATCAAATCCAGCGCCTGATCCACGTCAAGTGCTCTCTTGTAGGGACGCTCAGTGGTCAGCGCGTCGTAAACATCGACGATGGTGAGCACCCGGGCGGTGATGGGAATTTCTTCGCCCTTGAGGCCATCCGGATATCCGGATCCATTCATCTTCTCGTGATGATGACGAACAATCGGGAGCACCATTTGAAACGACTTCATTGGGGCACAAATCCGCTCGCCAATAATCGGATGCCGCTGCAGAATTACCTCCTCCGTGCGCGTCAGCCGCGCTGGCTTGAGCAGAATCGTATCCGGCACGGCAACTTTTCCAATATCGTGCACGACTCCCGCCCGCCTTAACGCCTTGATTTCCGGCGCTGAAAGCCCGATATGTTCGCCTAATCGAGCTGAGTATTCAGCCAAACGGGCACAGTGACCTTCGGTATATGGATCCTTTTCCTCGATGCTGCGGGCTAGCGCGAACAGCACGGCCTCAGCCCGCTCCAATTCGTCAGTGAAGGCCTTCTGCCGCAACAACGACCGCACCCGCGCAATCAATTGTTCCCGATCGACAGGTTTGATGAGGAAATCATCCGCGCCGGCTTGGATCCCAGTAACGCGATCTTCGATTGCGGTCAACCCCGTGATCAGAACCACGGGCACGAGCAATGTGTCAGGATTATTTTTTATTCGCCGGCAGACCTCGGTGCCACGCATGTTCGGCATATTGATATCAAGCAGCAGCAAATCCGGCTGTGTTCGCCGAAATTGCTCCAGAGCCTGTATGCCGTCTTCTGCGGTGAGAACGTTATAGCCCTCGAGCGAGAGCAGGGCTTCCAAACCCATGCGGCTGGAGTCGTGGTCGTCGGCAATAAGAATCGTGGCTGGCATGAACTGCCAAAGGGCGGAACCGAATTGTTGCCCCAATTCTGACGGAAGTGCCTCAAAATCGTGAGATTACCCCTGTAACGAAAATGTTAATTACTTCCTTGAGTGCTTGTGTTGGGTTCGGTACAGAGCCGCTCACATGCCAGGAACTCCAATGGGTTCTGCCCCTACGGGAGTCTGCTTTGATCTGGTAAACTCCCGCCATGTCCATCTTGCGTCAGGTGGTCGTGTACTCTCGTAAGGGCTGCCATCTCTGCGAAATCGTGAAGGAAACGCTCACCAAACTTCACCGTTATGGCGGCTTCACCTGGCAGGAAGTGGATGTAGACTCCGACGAAAATCTTCGGCGACAATTTACAGATGAAGTTCCTGTGGTGTTCATTGACGGCCACAAAGCGTTCAAATACCGCATGGACGAACGCGACTTCCTGCGCAAACTAGTAAGCTAGGGTTCCTGCCTCAGGCTGGCCGCTCTCGGCCGTTCGATCGTCTCGAGATCGGAAAGTTTGCCAGCGGCAGAGTCTACCGCAAACCGATAAAATCAATTGCGCATGCCGCGCACCCGTCTCTACGGCGATCCATGTGGCCGCTTCCTCCACGACGTCATCCTTGAAACCTGCCGCAAGTGCCCACAGAAAACTGCCATAGTCGACACCTCGTGCAATCGCCGCATTTCTTATGCAGAATACGGTCAGCTTGTAGAAACCATCGCTCGCGGCTTCGCGGCAAGCGGAACCGAACCCGGCGAGGTGATCGCCATCTTTCTGCGCAACTCCTGGGAGTTCTGTGCCGCTTACCACGCGTGCACGCTGGCCGGAGCCATCCCCACCCTGTTGAATCCCACGTTCCGTGAGCGCGAAGTGCGCTATCAACTGGAGAATTCCGGCGCTAGCATTCTCGTTACCGATGGCCCCAATATCGCCGGGATCAATCTTGCCGGGTTGCCATGCCTGCGCCGTGTTTACTTCACGCGCAGCGGCAGCAGTGGATGCGAGCCCTTCGCCAATTTACTGCACTCGAGCACAACCACGTTGGCCCCACTGCAGGTAGCCTCCGACCAGACTCTTGCGGCGCTTCCTTACTCAAGCGGCACTACTGGTCTGCCAAAAGGCGTAATGCTGACGCACTACAACCTTGTCGCTAACATGTTCCAGCTCCTGGGACCTGACGCCTATGAGATTACTTCTCCTGACGTGCTGCTCTGCTTTCTTCCGCTGTACCACATCTATGGACTCAACGTCGGTCTGAACCCTGCGCTCACGGTCGGCGCAACCCTGATTCTGATGCCGCGCTTCCATGTATCGCAATTCTTATCTCTCCTGGTTTCGGAGGCGGTGACCATCACCCTTGTTGTCCCTCCGGCCCTTCAGTCCCTAGTACAGGCAGCAGAAGCCGGTCAGTTTCCGCAGAACCATGTTTTGCGGTGGCTGAAATCGGGAGCTGCGCCGCTGGCTCCAGAACTTCCTCGACGTTTCACCTCGCTCACCGGCATATTTGTCACGCAGGGATACGGGATGACCGAAGCCTCGCCCGTCACACATGTGGGCTATCTAGATCCAAAGCTGTACAAGCCGGAATCCATTGGCCAACCTTTAGCGCAGACGGAATGTAGGCTGGTTGATGAAAATGGGGAGGAAGTCCCAACAGGCCAACCCGGAGAGCTCGTCATGCGGGGCCCCCAGTTCATGTCTGGATACTGGAAAGATCCGCAAGCCACGGCCGCAGTGCTGCGCGACGGGTGGTATTGGTCGGGCGACGTCGTGCGCCGTGACGAACAGGATTTTTATTACGTAGTTGACCGCGTTAAAGAAATGATCAAGTACAAGGGTTTCGCTGTGGCCCCAGCGCAAGTGGAAGCTCTTCTGCTCGAGCATCCGGCGGTGCGTGACTGTGGAGTCGTTGGATGCCCGGATGTGAGCGCCGGGGAAATTCCGGTGGCCTTTGTTGCGCTACATGAAAGTTTCGCTGCCAGCAAAAAAATGGAACAAGAACTTCGCGCCTACGTTGCCGACCGCCTCACTCATTACAAGCAGCCGCGTCAAATCCGTTTCGTCGATGCCATCCCGAAAACCGCCTCCGGAAAGATTTTGCGGCGTGAGCTCCGCAAGAGTCTGGCATAAACGGGGTCGCCGCGGGCCACGAGTCAGTGGTACTGACACCTGCAGGCAACCTTTAATAGCGGAACTCTGATCCGTATAATGAGAGGCAGCATGACGGAGTTGGCAAGTCCTACAAGTTCGCCGGCAGCTCAGGTGAGCAAGCCTTCACCGATTGCTTCACGCAGCTTTCCGGTTTTTTCTGTTTGGCTTCGCGATCTCATCATCTCGCTGGCGATTTCCGCCTTCATCATTATCTTTCTTTATCAGCCGGTAAAAGTCGAGGGCACCAGCATGATGCCTTCGCTCGACGATCAGGAGCGTATTTTCGTCAACAAGTTTGTTTACAGGCTGGAGTCAATTCAGCGCGGCGATATTGTCGTGTTCCGTTATCCGCGCGATCCCTCGAAGAGCTTCATCAAACGGGTCATTGGACTGGCGGGCGATCGCATCCGAATCGAAGCTGGGCAGGTGTTCGTCAACGGTGAGCCGCTGGAAGAAGACTACGTTCCCCGCGCCTATGCCGACGAGCGCTCCTATCCCGAGCAGGTGGTGCCAGACAACAGCTATTTTGTTCTCGGGGATCACCGCACGATGTCGAACGATAGCCGGGATTTCGGTCCGGTTGCCGCCAGCTACATCTATGGCAAAGCGGTCTTTGGCTACTGGCCCATGGACAAAATGGGAAGAGTGCATTGAGGCTGCCGATTCCCAAAAATTCTTCAAACTGACATTCGGCGAAAACACTGAACAAATATTCGCTTGCACTACTCATTTTTTCTCTAGGGTTTTTCACTGATTGTCATTTTCAGTGACTCGATGTATTTTGCCCCGCAGTTTCCGTCTCTATCTTAAAAACTAAATAGCTAGCCAGCAGCAGGAACTGCACCTCCGAGTACGCAGTTGTGTGCGGTCCAGCCTTCCGTCTTTGTCTGCCTGCCGGTCGCGGTGGAGGACCAAATGAGATTTTGGCTGTCTCTCTTCGTGTGGGTTGGTGTAGCACTCGGGCAAGTTCCTCAATCGAAACACGTTTGGCTGATCACGGAAGAAAACCACAGTTACGAGAGCGTGATCGGAAACTCGAGCATGCCCTATTTCAATTCTCTGGCTAAGAAATATGGGCTGGCGACACAATACTACTCACCGCTGCACAATTCTCTCTCTGCATTGATGTGGGTAGTCGCGGGGCAGACGGTCACCGCCGACAACAGCACAACCGCGTGCTTCACCTCCAACAACGTGGTTCGGCAGGTACTGGCGAAAGGGATGAGGTGGAGATCGTATCAAGTGGATTTGCCGTATGCGGGCTTTCAGGGGCTCTACAACCTGAATTATGTCCGGCGGCATAATCCGCTAATCGACTTCAGCGATTCCTGCACGGCTGGGCAGCGGGTGAATTCCGTCCCCTACACGCAATTGGCGACCGACATTGCCGACCATGCTACCCCGAACTATGCGTATATTACGCCGAATGTGAATGAAGACTCGCATGACGGCACTTTGGGCGAAGCCGATCAATGGCTTTCCCAGAATCTTCCTGCAATTCTTAAGCTCCCGGAATTCAAGCCCGGCGGTGACGGATTACTGTTCGTAGTGTTTGATGAAGGCGATCTGTTCACCGACAACCGCTGCTCTTCGCGGGTGAACTTGAGATGCGGCGGGCGGATCGCAACACTGGTCATCGGGCCACAGGTGAAGCCAGGGTATCACTCCAGCGTGCTCTATTCGCACGCCAACCTGCTACGCACAGTTTGCGATGCGATGAGCTTCACTTCATGCCCCGGGGCAGGCGCTCTTGCTGTCCCAATGTCCGATTTCTTCAACAAGGTGAAGATAAGCACGCCACCAGGCCAGACTCAAGTCGCTTCCCCTGTGCGCGTTGCAGCTACAACCAGCAATAGCAGCCCTGTGTATGCAATGCAGGTCTACATCGACGACGCGCTGAACTACCACACCAGTGGTTCTAAAGTCGATGCTTCCCTGCCCATCACCTCGGGAAAACATCATATCGTGGTTCAGTCCTGGGATACGGCCGGCGGGATTCACAAAAGCGGAGTGGATGTGAACGTCCAGTCGGAGGCGGTGATCGTCACTTCGCCAGTCACGAAGTCCGTAGTATCGTCCCCGGTCCCCATTCAGGCGAGCGCTGGCGGTCAGAGCCCGGTCCGCAGCATGTTAGTGTATGCGGACGGGAGCCTTCGATATCAAAACAGCGGCGATTCGGTAAATACCAGTTTGTCGCTGACCCCTGGCCCGCATTCGATGATAGTGGAGGCGCGTGACGACTCAGGTGGCAGCGCTAGTAAGAGTCTCAGCGTAGCCGTAGCGACACCAAGCGTCTCGATCAAGATACCCGCAGCAAATGCCTCTGTGTATTCACCAGTGCAGGTGTTTGCAACGACAGTTGATCCAAAGCCTATTTATGCCATGCAGGTGTATCTCGACAATGCATTGCATTATGAATTCAGCGGGAATGGGATAAACGCAGCTTTGCCCATGCCACTGGGCCAGCATTACATGATGGTGCAAGCGTGGGATGCCGCTGGAAGGATTTACAAAAAAAGCATACAACTCGACGTGCTGCCGATAGTGGTCACGGTTTCGTCCCCGGCGCCCAACTCGACTGTCGTTTCTCCGGTCCATGTTCACGCTTCTGTACCCAGCGCGAGCACTGCGTTCACGATTCAGGTTTACGTCGATGACGGGTTGCAATACCAGCAGAACGGCAAAACTCTCGATGCTTACCTGAAGATGGGAACCGGCAAGCACCACATTGTGGCCAAAGCCTGGGATAGCGGTGGAGGGACTTGGACCACGGGTGTGTACGTGACCGTGAAATAGCGAACACTCGTATGGCGCGAGTATTCTTGCCCGCATTTGTCAATTCGCGGGCGCTGGCACGGAATTCTCATGGCTGAATTTCTACATCCCTGCTAGAATCTCCAAAATCCACTCCCTGGAGCATTGATGCAGGCTATCCTTGCGCTGGAAGACGGGCGCGTCTTCCGCGGCAAAGGCTACGGCGCCAAAGGCGAATGTTCTGGCGAAGTCGTTTTTAATACTTCCATAACTGGCTACCAGGAAATTTTCACTGACCCTTCTTACTGCGGCCAGATTGTAGTTCTCACCAATCCTGAAATCGGAAATTACGGCACCAATTCTGAAGACAACGAAGCCACGCGGCCCTATATCGAAGGCCTGATCGTGCGCGAGTTCTCGAAAGTCAGTTCTAACTGGCGCTCGCAGCAAGTGGCTGAGGAATATCTCGAACAATTCAGGATTCCGGTCCTGGCGGAAATTGATTCGCGGGCGCTTGTGCGTCATCTCCGAGATCACGGCGTGATGCGAGGGGTTATTTCAACGTTGGAGTCTGACGTCGAGAAACTTGTGGCGAAGGCGCGTTCAATTCCGAAGATGGATGGTCAGGATCTCGCCAAAGTTGTCAGCACCAAAAACACGTATGTTTGGGAAACGGGTGAGCGTTCACATCTGCCAGACGAAGTCGTCGGCGTAAAAGACGAGCCGGTGCGGTTTCACGTGGTCGCGTATGACTACGGCATCAAGCAAAACATTTTGCGCAAGCTACGCGGCGAAGGATGCAAAGTTACCGTCGTTCCGGCGCAAACTCTTGCCGAAGATGTGCTCGCGCTCAAACCTGACGGCATCTTCCTCTCCAACGGCCCGGGTGATCCTGAACCCTGCGCATACGCCGTCGACAATATCAAACGCCTCATGGGTCGCCAGCCGATTTTCGGCATCTGTCTCGGCCATCAACTCGTGGGAATTGCCTTAGGCGGGAAGACCTTCAAGCTGAAGTTCGGCCATCACGGCGGCAATCATCCAGTAAAGCAATTGAATACGGGAAAAGTCGAAATCACAGCCCACAACCACAATTTCGCCGTCGATCCCGACTCGTTGCCGCAATCCGAAGTCGAGCTGACACACATGGACCTGAACGACTCGACCCTCGAAGGCCTGCGCCACCGCAACCTCCCGCTGTTCAGCGTGCAGTATCACCCGGAGGCATCGCCAGGCCCGCATGATTCGCATTACCTGTTCAAAGATTTCGTGAAGATGATGGAGGAGTGGAAGGGGTGAGGGCCGTGGCTATACCGGCGGTTGGCACGACGAAGGAGCTCAATTTTGGTGATTTTATCCCATCGGCCTTGAGGGATATCGGCGACCTTCAGACCGCGATTCCGCGAATTGCAAAAGACCCGTCGTTATTGAACTCGATCCGAAAAAGTGTCGAGAGGATTCCGACGAAGCACGTTTTGGTCCACGGGGACGCGCGAAAGATAGATCGCGATCTTACTGGCGCGATACACCTAGTGATTACGTTTCCACCCTACTGGACACTTAAGAAATACCGAGACACCAGCGGACAGTTAGGCCACATTTCTGACTACGACGAGTTTCTGACGGAGTGGATCGCGTCTGGCAAAAGTGCTTCGAGCTGCTCGTGCTCGGAGGTAGGCTGGTCTGCGTCGTCGGCGATGTATGTCTTTCGCGCAGGAAGAATGACGGTCGTCACACCGTGGTGCCTCTTCACGCTGCGATTCAGGAGCATTGTCGACGTATCGGCTTCGACAACCTATCGCCGATTATTTGGCAAAAAATCGCTAATGCAGCATATGAAGTGGAAAATGGCGGAGGAGGGTTTCTTGGAAAGCCGTACGAGCCGAACGCGGTCATAAAGAACGACGTCGAGTACATTCTCATGCAACGCAAGCCTGGAGGATATCGAACTCCGAGTGGAGAAGTCCGAATACTGAGCGTGATATCGGGCGAGGAGCACAAAAAATGGTTCCAGCAAGTTTGGAATGGATTGCCAGGGGCTTCTACAAAGGATCATCCCGCACCCTATCCCGTGGAATTGGCTGAACGTCTCATTCGCATGTTTAGCTTTGTTGGCGACACCGTTCTCGATCCGTTCATGGGCACGGGAACGACGGCCTTAGCTGCATCGAAGTGTGGGAGAAACAGCGTTAACTTTGAGATCGATCAGGAATATTTGGATTTGGCGGCCAAGCGACTTGAAAGCGAATTGTCGACGTTGTTCTCAGACCCAGTCGTAATAACGGACCAGGATCGAAATTGAACGAGGATCTCAAACAAAAGCTAAAAGAAGCGATTGCACGTTTCTGGCAAAGCCGCGAAACACAAGCTCAGAAGCAAGGAACCAAGACAGGCGTGCGAGATGCTGGTGCTAGAGCTGCTGTAACTGGCGGCAGTCAGATGGATGGTTTTGTCGAACGTGATTTGCTGGAGGAATCTGGCCTTGATAAGCCCTTGATTTTCTGTGAGCGCTACGTAGAAATTCCTGGCTGGTTCCGACCTGAAAAGAAATGGGACTTGCTCGTCGTTGTTGACGGATGTTTAATCGCCGCAATCGAATTCAAATCCCAAGTGGGTTCCTTCGGGAATAATTACAACAACTGGACTGAAGAAGCCGTCGGTAGCGGGACGGACTTGTGGGCCGCGTATCGCGAAGGTGCGTTCAAGCCATCGGCTCGGCCTTGGCTCGGATATGTGATGTTGTTAGAAGAAGCGCCTGAATCAACACGCCCAGTTCGGGCGCAAGAGCCCCATTTCAAAGTATTCGAAGAGTTCCGATCCGCTTCTTACGCGAAACGATACGAGATTCTACTTACAAAGCTTGTCCGGGAGCGTCTCTATGACGCAACGTGCTTTTTAATGTCAAACAGCATTGATGGTCCCAAGGGTTATTACAAGGAACCTGCGCTTGAGTTGAGCTTTTCAAATTTTGTTGCGTCGTTAACCGCCAAAGCGATGGCTTGTAAGAAAACACAATAATGCCCAAACGCACTGACATCTCCAAAGTTCTTATCCTCGGCTCCGGGCCGATCATCATCGGCCAATCCGCTGAGTTCGACTACTCCGGCACGCAGGCTTGCAAGGCGCTTAAATCCGAGGGCTTTGAAGTCGTCCTGGCGAACTCGAATCCGGCAACCATCATGACCGATCCCGAGTCCGCCGATCGGACTTACATCGAACCGCTTACCCGCGAGTATCTGGAAGAAATTATTCGCGTTGAGCGCGAGATGTCGTCCGGCGCTGGTTTTGCCCTACTGCCCACGGTCGGCGGGCAGACTGCGCTGAATCTTGCCGTTGAACTTTCCGACGGCGGCGTGCTCGACAAATATAACGTTCATCTGATTGGCGCCAACATCGCGGCCATCAAGAAGGCCGAAGACCGCCTCTACTTCAAAGACGCCATGCAGCGCATCGGCCTCGACGTGCCCAAGTCTGCGCTGGTGAATAATCTCAAAGACGGTTTGGAGTTCGCCGGAAAAATCGGCTTTCCGGTTATCGTGCGGCCGAGCTTCACCCTAGGCGGCTCGGGAGGCGGTATCGCCTACAATCGCGAAGAACTGCTTGACGTTCTCGCGCGTGGCCTCGATTTTTCTCCCGTCCATGAGGCACTGATCGAAGAGTCCGTCCTTGGTTGGAAAGAGTATGAACTCGAAGTCATGCGTGACCTTCGAGACAATGTCATCGTCATCTGCTCGATTGAAAATTTCGATCCCATGGGCGTACATACGGGTGACTCGATCACCGTCGCCCCGGCTCAAACCCTCACGGATCGCGAGTATCAAGCCATGCGCGACGCGGCGATTGCCGTAATCCGCGAAATTGGCGTCGAGACCGGCGGATCCAACATTCAGTTCGCTGTCCAGCCCAGCACCGGACGAATGGTTGTAATAGAGATGAATCCGCGAGTTTCGCGCTCTTCGGCTCTGGCATCGAAGGCTACGGGATTCCCGATCGCGAAGATCGCTGCCAAGCTGGCAATTGGCTATTCCCTCGACGAGATCACCAACGACATCACGCGTAAAACTCCCGCCTGTTTTGAGCCAACGTTAGATTACGTCGTCGTCAAAATTCCCAAATGGCAGTTCGAGAAATTCCCGGGAGCAGACGAAAGCCTCGGCCCCCAAATGAAATCGGTCGGCGAAGTCATGGCTATTGGCCGCACTTTCAAAGAGGCCCTGCTTAAGGGCGTGCGCGCACTGGATACCGGCAAGAAAGTCGGCTCAGAAAAAATCGAACCTAAGATTCTCACTCAGCGGCTGGTCACGCCGCATCCCGAGCGGCTTTCTTACATTCGATACGCCTTGCGCCAGGGTCACACCGTAAAGAATCTGGCGAAGATGACTTCCATCGATCCGTGGTTCCTCTACCAGCTCAAAGAGATTAACGACATGCAGCTTGAGCTCGAGAAACACCCGATGGAATCGATTCCTGCCGAGGTGCTGCGCGATGCCAAACGCATGGGCTTTTCCGACGGACGCCTGGCAGGCGTCTGGAGGCTGAATGGAAAAGGCGCACAGGAGAAGGTTCGCCATCTCCGCAAGAAAAATAAACTGGCTCCGGTATATAAGCGCGTCGA
>QIAB01000037.1:100671-107591 GCA_003225455.1 Acidobacteriota bacterium | reverse complement strand
ACACGCCATATCTTTACTCCACGTACGAGGAAGAGGACGAAGCGACGCCCACGAAGAAAAAGAAAGTGATCATTCTCGGCAGCGGGCCAAACCGCATTGGCCAAGGAATTGAATTTGACTACTGCTGCTGCCACGCGGCGTTTGCGTTACATGATGATGGCTATGAGACCATCATGGTGAACTGCAATCCTGAGACGGTCTCCACCGATTACGACACCAGTGATCGCCTTTACTTCGAACCTCTGACCCTCGAAGACGTCTTCGCCATCTATGAGCACGAAGCCGCGTCAGGCGCCCCCGTCGGGGTAATCGTCCAATTCGGCGGCCAAACCCCGCTGAATCTCGCCTTGCCGCTGAAAGCCGCCGGAATAAGCATTATCGGGACATCCCCCGAGTCAATCGACCTTGCCGAAGACCGCAAACGCTTCAACAGGCTCCTCGAAGAACTCGAAATCCCGCAGGCGCCGGGTGCAATGGCGGCGTCGATCGAAGAAGCTGTGGAAGGCGCGCGGCGTGTCGGATATCCCGTGCTCGTGAGGCCATCTTATGTGCTCGGTGGCCGCGCCATGGTGATCGCCTACGATGAAGAGAGTGTCGTCCACTACATGAAACAGGCAGTCGAGTACTCTCACGACCGCCCCGTCCTTATCGACCACTTTCTTGAGGACGCGATCGAAGTTGACGTAGATGCGCTCTCGGATGGCCAAGACGTCGTCATCGGCGGAATCATGCAGCATATCGAAGAAGCTGGAATTCACTCCGGCGATTCTTCCTGCGTGCTGCCAGCCGTGGATATCCCCGACCATTTGCTCAACCGCATGCGCGATTACACGTTCAAGCTCGCGCGCGCTCTGAAAGTCATCGGCTTGATGAATATTCAGTTCGCCATTCCGCGCAGCGAGACGTGTGGGGACGGGGCTTTGCCCCGTCCAGGCGGGTCAGAGCCCCCCCCCCACACAACGACTGACCACGTAGGGGCGGACGCCCTCGTCCGCCCAGGCGGAGCACAGCTCCGCCGTGAGGCTGGTAGTGAAACCGGCGGTCAAGTTTACGTCCTCGAAGTCAACCCCCGCGCGTCGCGCACCGTGCCTTACGTCTCTAAAGCAACGGGCATCCCGATGGCGAAGATCGCCGCCCGCCTAATGACCGGGCGCAAGCTGCGCGAATTTCTGCCTGAGTTCATCGAACAGAGGAAAGACCTCGACACCGGCCGCTGCTATTACGTGAAATCGCCCGTCTTCCCGTGGAACAAATTTCCCGGGGTGGATACCGTGCTTGGCCCGGAGATGAAGTCCACAGGCGAAGTTATGGGCGTCGCCGACAATTTCGGCGAAGCTTTTGCCAAGGCTCAGACTGCTGCCGGCCAGCGGCTGCCGGTGCAAGGAATGGTGTTCATCAGTGTCACCGATCATGACAAACCACAGGTCGCCGATGTCGCGCGCAAGTTCGTCGATATGGGATTCAAGCTCGTCGCGACATCCGGAACCGCCGACGTAATCGAAGCCGCCGGCATGGTCTGCGAGCGGGTTTACAAAGTGAAGGAAGGCCGACCCAATGTCGTCGATCTAATCAAGGGCGAACGCATTCACCTGATCATCAATACCCCGCAGGGCCCCGATCCATTCTTCGATGAAAAAGCCATCCGCCGCGCAGCCGTGACCGCGCGGATTCCGACGATCACGACTCTCTCAGCGGCCCGAGCGGCGGCCGAAGGGATTGCAGCCCTGCAGCGCGGAGAAATCAATGTGCAAGCCTTGCAGCAATTGCACGCCGAAAGGGTAAGCACTTCAAAAGAATTGTCTTAACCCAAGGCGATTCGCGAATCCCACCCAAAAGTGCCGAACAACCACGCACAACGCCCGAATTCGAATTGACGGGCGGCTGAGTTGTGTTACAATCATGCCATATGAGTAACACACTCACCATCCGCCTTCCGAAGGAGCTTCTGGATCGTCTCCGGCAGGTTTCACGTCAAAGCGGGCTGCCTGTTGGTCGCGTGGTTCGCCAGTCACTGGAAACTACATTGTCGCAGGAGGAGAGGAAGCCTCTGCTGCACTTCGCCGGCCTAATCAAGGGCGGACCGCGCAATATCTCTTCTCGTAAAGGCTTTTCCCGCGAATAATTATGCAGGCCATCGTGGACACTGGTTATCTTGTCGCTCTATTAAGGCGGGATGACGAGCATCATTCATGGGCGACGGGCCTTGCCGGACAACTCACATTACCGCTTCTGACTTGTGAGGCGGTGCTGGCGGAGACCGCGTTCCATCTGAAGTCGAGCGCGTACGTCCTCGCAATGGTGCAACAGGGAGCAGTTCGTGTCGCCTTCGATTGCGCAAGCCATGTGGACCACCTTCACGATCTAGCCATACGTTACGCGGACCGGAATGCTGACCTCGCCGATCTGTGCTTGATTCGAATGAGCGAGCTTTACCCGCGCCATGCCCTGATCACGGTGGACGAGGAGGACTTTCGAGTCTACCGCCGGAACAAGCGGGAGGCCATTCCGCTGCTCTGTCCGCCGAAGAAGTGAAGCTTCCCTAAAACCGGCTAACTGACGCTGAGATACGCCTTCAGTCCGACGGCAGAAACTTCGGCATCCTGGGAGGCTTATATCCCGGCGGAGTCCCTTTTTGGATAAAAGGTAGATCGTCCGGCTCTCGAACTTCAACATGGCCATCAGCCATCAGCTTGTAGGGCCTGCCCAGCGGATCCGCTGGAGTGCCGCGCAGCGAGCCTGATTGCTTCAGTTCTGCCCAGCTGGCAGGAAAATGGCCGGTTGTTTGCCGGTAACGCGAAACGATTGCCTCCAGCACTGGCACATCTTCATCCACTTGCAAAGCATGTAGATGGGCGGCAGCATTGGCGCGGATAGATTTCTCCCGCGCCGTATCGTAGGTGAGACTCCACATAGCACGCGCGGTTTGCAGGTCACCTGCGTGCTCCGCCATCTGACCTGCCAGGATTTTCAAGAACGGATGCGCATGCGGCACACGCGACCCACGGGCAAAAGCATCGGCTGCGTGCGTGTAATCGTGTAATTCCGTGTAGTAAATGAATCCGAGGTCGTAATATAGCCGCCACTCGTCAGGGTTGTTGCGGATGCCAAATTCGTCGAGTTTGATCGCGCGGTCAGGCATGCCGGCGCCGTTCGGCGGCTGTGGCGCAAGAAAGTTCGAGCCGTACTCATAAGCTACGACCAGATGCGGATCGAGTGCTGTCGTAATCTCGAGCAGCGGCGCCAGCAGGTTGAAATTTTCCGCACCCACATTGTGTTTGTTGCCGAAATATTGCACAGCCCGCGTCCAATAGATATCCGCCAGCAGACCGTCGTAGCCTAGGCTCAGCCGCTTCAACACCTTGGGCGAAGGGATATACAGGACTTCCTCCAGAGTAGCGTGGCTCCGTAGCCGGTCCAGGCCGCGCAGAAGCAGAACACATCCAGCCAGACAAGCCACCAGCAGCATGCTGAAAAAGATCGTAATTTCCCGTGACGCTCTCATTTCAAATATGACTGCTCAACCGATATTGTAACCGCATTATCAACGACTTGGGCTGTGGTTGGTGCACAATTGGCGCACGATAGTCACGGCACCGTGGTGGAGGCTTCGTTGAGGGCAGCTTCCAGGCGGCGCATACAACTGTCTGCTCGGGCAACGTCTTGATGTAGCACTTCTGCGTAACCGCAACGTTCGAGTGCCGGAGAATGCGCTGGATGGTTAAATCATCGACGCCCACTCACAACTGCATTCGCTTCGGTGAGACAAACCTTGTCTACGGTATCGGCTGCCCAGATTCGGCCACATTCGGGCAGTTGGCATTGATGGGCATCGGCACACTGCACGAAAAGCAAGAAAATCCGGCATTTGGCGGTGGCGTAGCTTTGGCGCGTCGCTTGCACGTGTGATGTGCGTCATGACCTGATTTGACGGTTGTCAAACGCATATCGGAATGGCCTCTCTAAACGCCGGTGAATAGAAAAGGAGAATTATCGTGATTAAGGTCCCCAGACCCGCCTCTGGCGCACTCTTTACGGCATTCGCTCTCGGGTTCGTCTCGTGTTCGCTCGCTGTCGTTGCACAGACATCCCCGCCGGCACATCGCCAGGAACGAACAGCAGCTACACACGTATCAATGGGTAGAATCCACCACCCTGAGGGCCGAAGGCAGGTCGATACCAACGAAGCAATCTCTCTGCAGATATGCCGCGGACGGCACCGTTGTTAAGACGGCCTTGGAAACATCGGCCCAACAACAGCCTGGTCCACGGGGCGGCCCGTTCAAACATATCGTGGAAGCGAAGAAAGAAAAGATTCAGGACGAAGTAGAGCAGATTCAAGGGGTTGTGGAAAGATATCTGCCGTTCAATCCAGAAAAGCTCAAGGAAGTACTCCGCGCCGGCAAGGTGTTCTTTGAACATGATGGAACGAACGGTGACGCCGTCATTCTCGCCGATTATGCGAAGTCAGGCGATCAGTTGAGGCTTTCGCTGAACCGAACGACCATGCAGGCCGACCGGATTTCAATTAAGACCTACCTTGACACGCCTGAGGATGTGTAGCGGTGGACATACATCTTGCCATCCTGCCCGATGGAACGCAGTATCCGGTCCTCATGTCGATCGAAGCTCCCTCGAAGAAGCTGTCGATTACAACTGCCAATTCGAAGTTCTCAAAAGTCGTCTCTTAAGGCTGAGTCGGTTGGTAAATTGACACGGTAGAGGTCTGGCTTTCGGACTTCTTCCGGGTGCGGGTCCGGGGTGAATGCCCTCGCGCCGGAACAGCCCAGTTAATTGCTAACAATGTAGTCGCAGCCTGCCGCAAGCAATGATGTCCTCGGGGGTAGGTCATTTCAAATCCCGATGCTCGAAAATCACCACCGCGCCACACAATGCCATGGTCGCGTAGATTAGCGCGTAGGCAGTGTTATAGAGAATGAGATGCCCCGAAATCGGCTGCTGGTGCGCTACTGAACTGATTACGTTCAATGCGGAAAAATTCGGCACCAGATACGCAGCTCCGGTTGCAAGCCAGTGCGTCACGCCGTGCGCAATTGCGGCGAACCCGCGCAGATCTTCTGAGAAACTGCCGATTACGAATAGGGCGAAAGCAAATACAGCAGAGAGCAAGGGCGAAGAGAACGATGAAAACAGGAGCGCAAGTGCTGTAATAATCACAAACTCAAGAATGATGAAGTAAAGCGCGACCAGCACCCATGCGTCAGCTCTCTGAAAATGACGCGACACGTACAGCAGCGCTCCGAATACGCCAATTGCCATGAGGAACGTATTGACGAAAAGCGTGCCCGCCAATCCGAAGAATTTGCCTACGATGAACTCCCATCGCCGTACTGGCCGTGAGAGCACGGTGTAGAGCGTGCGCTTCTCGATTTCTTTCGACACCAGCCCTATGCCGATAAAAATTGCGATCACAATGCCGAACAGTGACACCGCAGTCAGCCCGAGGTTAATCACTACCAAGCGCTCGATATCGATGGAAATCTGCCCCACCAGAATCGCCGCTCCGGACAGTAGCAAGGCGAATGCGATCAGGTTGTAGAGCACGCGATCGCGCACCGCCTCGCGGAAAGTGTTGGCCGCAATGTGTCCAATGCGAGTGCTCATGAGCGCGCTCCCACCGAAACGGCCGGCTGCAGCTTCTGCACAAAATAATCTTCGAGGGACGCGCGCACCGGCGTGACTGATATCAGCCTTAACCGCTCGCGTCGCAATATTTCGATCGCGGCATCCTGCTTGTCTTCCGGAAGCACCGCGCGAACTGTGTCTCCAGTCACGTGACACTCGGCGCCGAGCCCCCGCATCGACGCAGGGACGGCGGTGCCCTGCCAAACCAGTTCCACCTGACCGTGAACACTGGAGGTGAGATCCGCGACTGCGCCGACCCCGCGCAGCTCTCCTTGATGAATGATGGCCACGCGATCACAAAGAGCCTCAGCATCGGAGAGAATGTGGGTCGAGAAGAAAACCGTCTTGCCCTCGTGCTTCAATTGTTCCATTAAATCCCGCACTTCGCGACGCCCCATGGGATCGAGTCCTGACATTGGCTCGTCAAAGAACACCAATTTCGGGTCATGCAGGATAGCCTGGGCAATCCCCACGCGTTGCAGCATGCCTTTGGAGAACTTGCGCAGCTGAACGTCGCCCACATCTGGCAGTCCCACGCGATGCAGAACCGCGTCTACTCGGCGCGATCGTATGCTGGCATCAACTCCGGAGAGCTGCCCGTAATAGTCAAGCAGTTCGCGAGCAGTCAAGTAATCGTAAAAATACGGCTGCTCCGGCAGAAAGCCAATCTGCGCTTTCATTCGGGGATCGTCGATTGTCATGCCGAGGATGCGGGCGCTGCCGGCGCTAGGGAATACAAGCCCCATCAGCAGCTTAAGCGTTGTGGTTTTCCCTGCTCCATTTGGTCCGAGAAACCCAAAGATCTCTCCTTCCTCTACCGTGAGGTGCAGAGACTTCAACGCTTGCTTCGGTCTCTTACGCCAGAAGCCGACAGTGTAGGTCTTCTCCAGTCCCAGGATTTCTATCGCAGGCATAGTGAGGGACGAGAGTTCCTCGCCCACAAAAATTATATGCAAGATTGAAGGCGGTCGAGAATGGCAACCGGGTTACGGAGGTCACTGAAGCAGTTGATGATCATCGGGCCTCGCCCGTGACGAGCTCATGCTGCCAGATTCATCGAGTGCTTAACGGGATCGCCCGATTCCGCCGACGAGCGTGGGCGAAGGCCGGCAGCACCGCGGCCGGAGCAGCGTATCCAAGACCGACGACGGCATACCGGCTCCTCTCCCTTGATCGTGGCATAGTCTTCTATTAGGCAGCAGGTTTACGGCGGGTTGCTGTGCGGCTGCGCCTGGCCGCTCCCTCTTCCGCTTTGCCTTCGGCGGCTTCCACATTGA
>QIAB01000037.1:85235-100630 GCA_003225455.1 Acidobacteriota bacterium | reverse complement strand
GTTTGTTGCAGCAGACTTGCAGCTTCCTCTTCTCCCAGCAGATTGGCGTAAGTCCGGACCGTACCGTACCCTGCGATCTCGTAGTGCTCTACGCGCTGGGCATTGGCGATCAGGCCCGCGTCCTTCACGTCTTTATCGATATTATCCTCTTTAACGGTTTCGTTGCCTTCCTTCAACAGACCCTCCATGCCTTTGCATTTTTGCTCTTTTGGGCTCTGGCCCATGCCTTCGAAAATCTGCTCAATTCGTTGGGCATGCTGTCGTGTCTTTTCCAAATGTTCTTCGAAGGCTCTGCGTAACTCCTCGGACGAGGAGGCTTCGGCTATCTTGGGCAGTGATTTAATGAGTTGATGTTCGGCGTCGTACAGATCTTTCAACTGTTCGACGTATAGGTCGCGTAGTGAATTTGCTTTCATGATAAACCTCCGCACTGAATTATTAAATGTTGAGATGCCTTACGATTTGGTCCCCGGCTAGAACGATAGATTTGCCCCCACATCCTGGTGGAATCTGAATGCGCCTGCGCTGTACGGCTAGGCGAGAAGCAGGGCCAGCCTCATCTGGAGGCCGGCGCCTGCTCGAATTGTGGTGTGATAGAGGGCAACTTTCGTGTCCGCAGCATAGGCCGGGTAGCCAAGATCAACAATCCTGCGGTCTATGTAATTTTCCCAAAAACTTTCTGTAGCAGAAGTCGCGCTCCGTGCTCGTACTGACTTGTGTCAAGCGATGCGGCGCGGTTCTTTTGCTTCGTCTTCTTTGTGGGTGCGCATCCAGTCATCGACTTGGCGGTGCGCATCTTCTTTGGTGAGCCCGTAACGTTCTTGAATTTTTCCGGCAAGCTGATCGCGCTTGCCCGCGATCATGTTCAGATCATCATCGGTGAGTTTGCCCCAGCGTTCTTTAATCGAGCCCTTCATCTGCTTCCACTTTCCCTCGATCTGATCCCAATTCATACGCAGTTCTCCTTATATGTTTGCTGTTCCGCATCAGCAACATTATTCACAGTGAAGCGCTGTTCCCATCCAGAATGCGAGGTATTTTCCAGGCGAAATCACTGTAGGAGCGCATCGCATAAAAAGTAGTCGATTGCCAACTCCTCTATATGCGTGTTGTCGCCGCAACAAAAGTGGCGATTTCTGCATTTCAGTTCATCATGCGCGCATTTCACTGCGGTACAGCAAGTTATCAAAATGCATACAGACTGGACCGGATGGACCGCCGCGCTCACTAACCCTACTCTCAGCAATGTCAGCGGCGAATTTGGTTCGCCAACCGACATTTGAAATTAGATCGCTGGATTCTTGAGGACAGTCTGAAAGGAGAACCAAGTGAGCAGCGTTCTTAATTCCACCGCAACCCGATTTGATTCCGACCTAGACCTAGTTAAGCGTGCTCAACAAGGAGATTCCGACGCGTTTGCTTCATTATTTTACGCGCACAAGGCGCGGATTTATTCCGTTTGCCTGCGCATGACCAACAACACCGCGGAAGCAGAAGACCTGACCCAGGACGCGTTTCTTCAGGTGTTCCGCAAGCTGGCTACTTTTCGCGGCGACTCCGCCTTGTCCACCTGGCTGTATCGCATCGCAGTCAACACGGTGTTGATGCATTTCCGGAAAAAGGCGCTACGACAGATTTCTCTAGACGAGCCTTACAACCAGGACGCGCGGCTGGTGCGCCGCGAATACGGAAGCCGGGATGGCCGGCTGGTTGGTTCGGTAGATCGGATCGCATTGACGCGCGCCATCAAAGAACTGCCGGTTGGATATCGCACCATTTTCCTCCTGCACGAAGTCGAAGGCTATGAGCATCAGGAAATCGCCGAGCTGCTCGATTGCTCGGTAGGCAATTCCAAATCGCAGCTTCACAAAGCGAAGTTGCGGATTCGGGAATTGTTGGGTTATGCGCGCGATGAAGCCGTCGCGGAAAATCCCGCCACGCGTCGCGACCACCGCAGCTCCGAGCCGTTAATCGGAAATTGGAGAGAGCCCCCCGAACTTCCGCAGAAAGCCGGAAGCATGGTTCCTGCAATGAGTTCTGGCACGCAGCAATTCTTTGATTCGAACGCATGATTGAAACGGAGGATTTCCAAAGCTTCATCCGCGCTATGGGCCAGCATCACGACGGCTGGTCGTCAAAGCTACAGAAGTTAGGGAGAGCAGAGACACAGTGTACGTCGGTGCAATTGTAACTATCGCAAACAGGGCCCGGTGCGAGGGAGATTCTGGAAACCTTCCCCGTAAACGGCCCGGCAGCCATCAGTCCACCCCGCAACTGCTGCTGGGTTCCCCGTTCGCTACTTGGGATGTGCTCGGCCAAAGTGTGCTGGACCGCACGCTGGACCGCCTGCGCGTCTTTGGCATCGATCACGTCTCAGTAATCTCTGAAGACGGCCTCTGCCGCTGGAGCCAGCCCGGCCCTTTTACGTATAAATCCAGCACCGCCGCTGGCTTTTGGCCGGCGTGGGACAGCGTCGTTTCGCAATATCTGAACCACGGAATGGCAACCTTACTCCTGGTGCGACTGGGTCCTTATGTCGAGTTAGACGTATCAGACTTCCTTCGCTTTCACCGCGAAAGCCGTGGTCCGCTGACGCAGGCGCATCACTCGCCAGGGCCGCTGGACTTGGTGGCCGTTGATGCCAAGCAATTGCGAAATGCAGAGCATTCCTTTCGCGCCCGCTTGAGCACGATGATCGCAAACCGCCGCGAGTACAAGTTCAACGGGTATTTGAATGCGCTCGCCGAGCCGGCTGATTTTCGGCGATTGGTGGAGGATGCTTTGCGAGGCCGATGTGGCATTCGACCTATAGGTCAGGAAGTGGAGCCTGGAATCTGGGTAGGTCAGGGCGCTCAAATCGAACGTTCCGCCAATGTTCTCGCGCCCGCTTACATCGGGGCGAATAGCTATGTGCGCTCGTCCTGCACGATTTCTGGCGCGAGCGCAGTGGAAAAACAATGCGAAGTGGATTGCACCACTTCCGTCGACAATTGCTGCATTCTGCCGGGCACTTACTTAGGTATGGGATTAAACGTCAGCAATGCGATCGTTGGCGCGGGAAGGCTCTTCCATCTGGGCCGTGGAGTTGAATTGCAGATGAATGACGATCGCCTGATCGGAATTACACCCAGCTCTCGGCAGTTGACTAGGAGTGCGCTCGCAATGTTTGGCGCGGTGTCAACCCGCGCATCGCGAACAGCATCTTTAATGAAGGCACGCAGGTTCGGGCATTTTAGGTAATCGGCCCGCGGAAAGAATGGGGAGAATATTTGATGTTGCTGACATTACCAGAACGGGTGGATGGGAAATTGGCTCGCACATTCGCGGGGGACCTCAATCGCGAGCTGATGAATGACCGTCCTCGGATCGTTGTTGATCTATCGCAGGTGAAGCAGATCGATAGCGAAGCACTCGACACGTTGCTCGATTGCATGGTCGCGGTCGCTAACCGCGATGGCGCCGTCAAGCTGGGGGGAGTTTCTCCGGAAGCCGCAACTATGCTGGAGCTCACGCGCATGGATCGTGTATTTGAAATGTTTCCTACTGTGGCCGAGGCAGCAAGCAGCTTCAGCGTTGCACGCCTGGAACCTGTTTCGGAACAGGCTCCAGAGCCGGCGGCTGCATAGCTCTATGCGGTCATTTGAGAGGAAGCACCATGGAAGGACGTCGATGAGATTGATGAGCGCGATACTAGCACTCACATTATCTGGTGTGGCTGAACCTGCAGCTCTAATGGCACAGGAAGCCGCCCCGGCGCAACAGTCTCTGCCCGACCAGCAGGCTTCTCCTGACGCGCAGCAGCCTGCTGCAACTTCCGATCGTCAGGAGCAGGAAGACAAAGCATCGCAAGAGATGATCAATCGCAACCATTTGCCCGATAACGCGATACCCGTCCAACCGCCTGGGGCACAGCAGAGCGCCACTCAGACTTCCCGGCCACCTGCCCCCCCGGTGGTTCAACCATCAGGCACCGCCGCAGCTCAAGCTGGAAAAATAAGCGGCAACGCTGCGTCTCGACCGGCGGGAGCCGCCATCGCCCCAGCCAAGCAGCGGCAAGTGCGCTCTGTCTTGATCAAGATGGGCGTCATCGCTGGAGCGGGCGTAGCTTTGGGCACCGTAACCGCGCTCACGAAAGCCAGCGGATCAAAGCCCCCCGGAGCGAAGTAAGTTCGGCAAGTAAATACTCATGAATCGCGATTTGAACTCCGCACAAGGCGACTGCGAGCAACCAGTGCTGATCAGCTTTTCTGGAATGGATGGATCAGGCAAGAGCACGCAGATCGAAGCGTTGTGCTCCCAGCTTTCACAAGCGGGCGTTCCCGTTTTGCGTCTGGCCTTTTGGGACCATGTCGTCGGGTTGCCGAAATGGCGAGCCGTGTTCAGCCACAAATTTCTGAAGAGTGACGGCCGCATTGGCGAACCGGGAAAGCCCGCTCGCCGGAACGATAAAAATAATCGGGCCTGGTACCTGCTTGTGGCGCGCTCGGTTTTGTACCTCATAGATGCTCTGAATCTTCGGCGCGTAGTGGAAAAAACGCGAAGGAGCAATGCGGGTGTGATCGTCTTTGACCGCTATATCTACGACCAACTGGCCACGCTTCCGCTGGAGTATTCTGTGGCGCGCGCCTATGCGCGGTTCGTGTTGAGCTTTGTTCCAAAGCCTGATGTGGCTTATCTGCTCGACGTAGAGCCTGAAGTAGCACGTGAAAGAAAGCCCGAGTACCCGGTGGATTTTCTGCACAAATACCGTTCCTCTTATTACCGTCTGAGGGATATTGCCCAACTCACGCTGATCGAGCCGCAATCGCAAGCCGATGCTCAAGCCGCAATCGCCGCTCGCCTGGAGCAGTGTGGCCGGATTCGTAACGTGAGTTCCCGTCTCACTGGCTCGATTGCCGCTGCCTGATACAGTTTTCCCCCGAGTCCCGTACTCTGCCTAAACCGCCTGCCTAAACCAACACCTCGCTCGTGTAACTCATCCAAGAAACCGCGCCATAAGGGATAAGTCTCCTATGAAAACAGGCGGAGGGAATGGAAAATTCGCTTTGGTGATTCCTACCCTAAATGAAGCCGGGAACATTCCTGTCCTTCTCGATCGCGTACAAATTGCTCTGGCTCGCGTTGATCTCGATTACGAACTTCTGATCGTGGACGATGACAGCCGGGATGGAACCGCCGATATCGTGAACGAATTTGCGCGGCGCGATCCGCGCGTTCGCTTGATTGTCCGTAGAGGCGCGCGAGGCCTTGCGGGTGCCGTCCTCCATGGATGGAAGCACACGGATGCTACGCTTCTCGGCGTGATGGATGCCGATCTTCAGCATCCACCGGAGACACTGCCTGAATTGCTCAAGGCTGTTCGGAACGGTAACGACATCGCTATCGCCAGCCGCTACGCCCAAAGAAATTCCGTTACGAACTGGAATGCGTTGCGGCATTTCATTTCCCGGTGTAGCACGTTGGCAACCTTGCCGCTGCAAAGAAAGGGGCTGCGCATCAAGGATCCCCTGTCCGGATTTTTTGTCGTGCGCCGCGAATGTATCGAAGGTCTGGATTTACAGCCCTATGGGTTCAAAATCCTTCTGGAAATTTTAGTGAAGGGCCGCATCCACAAAGCTGTCGAAGTGCCCTTCCGGTTCTCGGCGCGCTATGCCGGAAGCAGTAAGGCCAACATCAGAGTTGCGCTGCAATATTTTTCTCTCCTGGGGAAGCTGTCACGGCACGCGATCTTCAGGCCAGGACCACAATGAAGATTTGTCTGGTGACTGCATTTCCGCCCAGCCGTCAGGCCCTGAATGAGTACGGGTTCCATATCGCCCGCGAGCTCAGCCAAGCCGAGGAATTGTCATTGACTATTCTCGGCGATGACATTGCTCCCGATGAGAAAGAACTGCCTGGCTATTCCGTCATTCGATGCTGGTCCTTTAACAGCCTGCGCAATCCAGTGCGCCTGCTGCGGGCTGTCCTCCAGATCCGGCCTGACGTCGTATGGTTCAATCTTGGTTTTGCCAGCTTCGGCGGCAAACCCCTGCCGGCATTCTTCGGAGTGGCACTTCCGGCGTTGGTTCGGGCCGCGGGGTTCTACACTCATGTCACACTTCATCAGCTCATGGAGACAGTAGATCTCAAGGATGCGGGTGTACGCTTCCGTCGTGTGTACAACACCGCAGGTTATGCCGCCACGCAGGTGCTCTTGTTCGCAAATTCGATTTCCGTCCTAATGCCCGCTTACCGCAGCATTCTTCGGAAGAAATATGGCCGTGGGGCTGTCTACGTGCGGAATCACGGAATTCTCTCAGGCAGGCCGGAATATCCTGCGTTTGAGCGGCGCGGAAATCCCGAGCATCGGATTTTGGCGTTCGGGAAATGGGGCACGTACAAACGGCTGGAGCCGATGCTTGATGCGTTCGAAATAATCGCGCGCAGGGTGCCCAATGCGCAGTTGATCATTGGGGGCACGGATCATCCAAAGACGCCGGGATATCTGGAGTCAGTCAAGCAAAAATGCTGGCGCCATCCGCGAATCAAGTTCATCGGCTATGTTCCCGAAGAGCAGATTCCGGAACTATTTCAGAGCACGACCGTAACGGTAATGCCTTACACGTCATCCGCGGGATCCAGCGGCGTGGCGCATCTGGCCTGCGCGTACGGGGTGCCGATGGTGGCCTCCGATATTTCCGACTTTCGCGAACTGGCTGAGGAGGAAGGCCTGGCGATTGATTTCTTCAAGACTGGAGACATTCAGAGCCTCGCCAAATGTTTGATTGCCCTGCTGCAGAATCCAGAACACCAGGCGGAGATGGCTGTGCAGAATTTCTCGGCAGCGCTGCGCATCAGCATGCCGGAAATCATTCGCCAGTATCTTCGCACCTTCCACTTGCAGCGGCATCTCAGCGTGTTGACATCTGTTTCCAGGCTGCGCCGGCTCCCCAGGTGGCTGCCTTTACGGCCACGGCTGGCGCGATTGGCGTCGCGGAGGCTGATCGCTAGCCTAGCGACCGCCCCCATAACGCAACTACTGGATGGTCAAAGTAACGGACGTGGAGACATTCTGACTCTCGGACAGCCCGTTAATGGCAATGGTAAAGGTTTGGCTTGGAGTGTCAGTGCTGGTGATGGGCTGTTGGGGATTACCCGCCCCGCTGCAGGAGATGAAAGTGGAAGCTATGAAAGCCAAGGCGAGCACCCCACCGATGGATCTCATTCTTCTTTTCTTGCTCCATCCTCCGGCAACGGCCACTCCCATCACGCCGAGGCCGGGCAGCCAAAAAGCGTAGTGCCAAGGCCTTCCCCTTCTTCGATTGTTCACCGCGGAAACGGTCGCGGAAACGGTGAGTTTAGAACTGACAGCCTGAGCTCCCGGGGTAACGGAACTGGGCTTAAACGAGCAACTGATACCAACGGGCAGCCCGGAGCAGGAGAGCGCGACGGCGCTTGAGAAGGAACCAGAGATGGGGGTGACGGTGACCTTCGCGCTGGTTGAGCTTCCCGGTTTGAGTTTGAGAGCGGCTGGCGACGCCCCGAGCGCAATGGCAGCTGAGCTAACTGAGCAATGTGGAGTGTAAGATATTCCGCCGGACATTCGATTTCTTATGCTTGGTTTGCCGACGGCCTGTAGGTACATAACGTAGTGGCGTTGCTGTGGAGAATAGCCGCACAGATCGAGCGAGTGTGAACCCACGCCCATTGCGTTCAGCGCCATGAGATTTTGCCCATCGGTGCTGATGTAAATCACGTAGTGGTCAAGCGTATCTTCATAACCGCTTACGCCCCACTGCAACAGGTTTCCCGAAATCCCAGCGGTCACCGACATGCAATTGTCGATGCCGCTTTCCACTTCGGTGCCCTCCTCATAGTCGTTCCAAGTAGGAAGTTGTAGCGCACCAAGCTGGTTGCTTGAATTGTAGAGGCTGTTGATTTCGGCGAAAGTCTGGAGCCAGGTGTGTCCACATCGCTGAGTCATGATGCGGTTCAGGCCCCAGGAGGCGAGCGTGTCATTGAAGCCCTTGTAAGATGCGCCGATGGTCTCAAGCTGCGGATGAACTAACCCAGCATCGTAGAAATTCGTCAAGTACGACACGCCGAAATCTGTCGTTGAAGGCCGCACCCAGGAAGCCGCTGGCGTCCTCAAAAAGAAAGATGGGATTCGTGGTCGTCGTTGCTGCCGTTGCAGCCCAATCGACACTCGGGTAGTGCAGCTCCACATCGAAATTGGTAATCATCGGACGGCCATTGATACGCATGTAGGCTGGCGATGGAATGAACGTCTGCTCGATGTAATGAATCTGCTCGATGAGAGTCTGCTGCGGAGTGCATCCTGAACATGCGCTTAATTTGATTGCGCCTTTATCAATCATGATTGCGAATTTGAAGCCCGGATGCTGCTCCGCCTCAGCCATTACACGCAGAGTGGTTGTGTTCGTGAATGTGTCTCGTGATCCGTACCAATCGATGATCATGCCGTCAATTCCGCGGCTGATCATGTCGGTAATCTGGCGGTGGATTTGCGCCGGATCCTGTGAGTTGTAGCCCACGGCCATGTGGCGGGGGTCGCCAAACCAGGGCATGAAGTGCGCGTAAATTTGCGTCGTCGCGCCGACATATAGCAACGTGTGCAGATCGACTTTACTGACGTTGGTCGCGCCCAGATTCCCATTGGTCTGGGATTGGAAAGTATCCGCGGCGCTGGTGTTGTTGGAGGTTTGTGCCTGAAGAGTAGTAGTGGGTTGGATGGTTAGATTGCCTGCCGGCGAGACCGCCGGGAACATAAGACACACAGCGACAAAAAGAATCCCTTGCCGCATCTCCTGCCTCCTGATCCGGAAAACCGGAAGGCCTAGAGCGCCTTAATTGCAGCGCTCAGGCCTGACGTGCGTGGCCCTACCACAGCGCCTTGCATTGCTGCTCAGGTTCGGACAGGACGCAGGACTCGCTCCCCAGCGAGTTTCCTGCTCCTGCTTCGATTTGGGAATGCGCACCCCAACGCGATTAGGGTGCAGCGTTTTACGGAATTGTCAGTTGCCTCGCCTTTCGTTTTGAAGCTAGAAACACGCAAACTTCGGACTTGTCGTTCCAGAGGTCAGCTGGTTGAACACACTCTTCTGTTGCTGGTGATACGAACCGCTGCTGAGCGTATAGTGCACCCATTGCACCAGTCCGTAACGCTTACTTAAGTAATATTCTTCTTTATCGGCGCAGTTGCCGTAATTGCTGTCGCAGTTGTAGCGATAGCTCACGACCAGCGTCGGCATCTTGTTGGGCAGACTTCCTCCGAACGAAACGTAGTACGGCCCCCAAACTTCGTTGATCGCCTTCTGCAGATTGTGAGTGGTGTAGCTGTTGCAATCGGTATGGATGTCGTAGGAAGTGTTGCTGACCTTTATCGCGGAGCCAGGAAAGCCTCCCTTGGCGCAGCGCCGAGTCAGCGGCATGTTGTAGTTGTTGGAAGATTTCTTGTACGTGTTCGGATACTTCCACGCGTACTCGGTGATCCAGAGATAGATGTAATTGTTATCGTAAAGTTGGATGTCCCAGGGATATCCAGTGCCCCCCTTGGTCCAATAAAACTTTCCGGAGTGAATTAGCGTGAAGAGCGGGTTTGCCGTACCAGTGAGGTGTTTGGACGAACGAAGGCCTAAATCCATCGTCATCCAGTCCAGCATGTCGTACGTGCCAGAAGGACAGCTAATGGTCGATTCTGCGTGCGCCGAATTTGTTCCAGAAAGAAAGCCAAGACAGGACAGCAACACTGCTGCCAGGAAGAGATACCTCAATTTCATCATCGCGCCTCCCATGACCCGATCCCCTTATGCGCGAATCAACCCAACGAACAAGGACACACTTTCCCTTAGGTTCTGCGTGCGGCAGATCCGATTGACGGAAAGGGGCTCCAGTTAAATCTAAGTTACTTGGAGAGTAGCTCGATTTCCTGTTAGATCAATAAGACGAATCCCTTAATTGCTGTGGAAATCTATCAGCTCGTTCCTATTTTGGTACATGTATGTTCCTGTAGCGCAGGCAATCGGCCGGAATGGTCCAGAGCGTGCTCACGAATTACCCTAACTGTGAAAAACTATTGTGGCGGCTGTTGCTGCTGGGGAGCTTGGGTAGGTGGGTTCATTTGTGGCTGGGCGCCTGGCGCCTGCGGTTGTGCGCTTGTGGAAGGTGGTGTTGGCGGCTGATTTGCGGGTTGCTGGCCGGGGGACGATTTGGGCGGCGCGGGCGGCTCAACTATCGGTCGATTATCACGGGTCTTAAGTTCAATCGGTCCACCCTGACGAAGACGGGCTTCCCGCAATGTCTCCAGATTCGCCTGTGATCCCTCATCATTACTGCGTGCGATTTGTCCCAATGGCAAGCCTTGCATCTCATGGCGATTGGTCAGCGTGGCCCGTTGGGCCGCGCCGGATGCCACTCGCGTGCGCCGTCTCCTGATCACCATCCATTTCGGCGATGTATCCCATGTTATTCAGGGTGAAAGCGTTCCTGGGATCAAGTTTGTAGGCATCGCGAAAGTATTGCCGCGCCGCTTTGGGATCGTTGTGGTTTAAGGCTGAGACGCCTTGCAAGTTCAAGCGGGCCGCCTTGTCCTCGACGCTTTCTTCCGTATCCAGTCGATGGCGGACTGCCTTTGCATTCCCCGACGCTACATCGCTGATGGATTTGCCCCGCCAGCGCCGGTCCAGTGCCACAATAATTTTTCGGGAGGAGTGGAGGTTCGCGGCCTGGTTGTAATACTGGAACGCTTTCTCCAGATTGCCTTCGGCTTCCATCGCAAATCCGAGATTATTCAGCGTGAACGGATTGTGAGGATCGAGGGCCAACGTGCGCTGCAGCACTTCGTCCCCTTCCTGCACTCTTCCCTGCTGCATCAGGCTCATCGCTTCGACATTGCCACGATTGATCTGCAGTTCGCGATTGCCAAATGCTGCAGTGAACTCAGTGAGCTGGTGTCCTTTCAGTTCATCTTCGCTGGCGCGGTCAATGGTAGTTTCCGAATTCTGCCGTGCAGCGAGTCGGTAGTAGCTCTGGGCGCGGTCAACTTTTCCTTGCAGCTCAGAGATGTAACCAAGGTTGTTGAGTGTAAAAGGATCGTCAGGATCTATCAGATAAGCACGATAAAAAAGCTTCTCTGCTTTTTCCAGATGGCGCTTGCGCACTTCCTTGACCCCCTCCTGATTGAGAGCCTGGACAGGAGTCGGTTTAGTACGCTTGGGAAAGGTGATCCTAAGATTGCCCGCCCAGGTTTGCGGCGAGCAGCCGATTGGCAGAACAGCCAGAAGAATTAAGTGAAAAATGTGCCGGCTCATGATAGTGAGAATGCGAGTATCAATTCGCCAATTTTGATGCCTATTCAGCAGTTCGCGTTTGCTGTCTTTCATTGTCCATTTGCCGTAGTTTCAGCAACTTTGGCTACCCTTTTCGCTCGATCAGCATCCAACAGCTCCGGATCAGAAATATGCCTCGTGTTGGACGATTCCTAACGCTGTTGATGCTGTCTAGCCTGTTTTATGCGCAGAGCGACCCCGCGCCAGTAACGAATACCCCGGAAGTGCCACAATCTGTTCCCGGGGCTGCCAATTTGCGGGAGCACGACCCTTTGCTTGATCTTCCTCCGCTCCCGCGCGCAAAAATTTCCCTGCTCGGCGGAACCATTACCCGGCTTGATCGAGTGCAGGATCATTTGACCATTCAACCGTTCGGTGCCAAGCAGAAGATGAACGTGGCGTTCGACGTTCGCACGCGCTTTTTCCGCGATGGTCAACCTTCCACGCAACGGGACGTAAAGGTCGGACAGCGCGTTTATCTGGATACAATGCTTAACGGCACCACCATTTTTGCAAAGAGCATCTGGATCGATAGCAATACCGCCGCGGGCAGCGGAAGAGGACAAATTCTCTCGTACGATCCTCAGCATGGTGTTCTTACGTTGCGCGACGAGCTTTCGGCGCAGCCCATAAGATTTAATTTGGGACCCGACACGTTGGTGCGCCAGGGAAGCCAAACTCGCTCGGTGGCTGACCTGAAGCCCGGAGCTCTGATAAGTCTTACTTTCGGACCGGAACAAGGTGGACGCGGCGCAGTTCTCGAGGTCTCGATATTGGCTCAACCGGGAACACAGTTTTCTTTTTTCGGCAGAATCACGTACATGGATCTCTCGCGCAAACTGATTGCCGTCGCGAATGAATCTGACAATACGACGTACGAGATCTATCTGGAGTCTCTACCGCCCGGCAGTTTGCGTGATGCTCGGCAGGGCGCTGAGGTCACCGTGTCGGCAGTCTTCGACGGAAAACACTACGTGGCGCGCAGCATCGAGCTTGCACGCACAAGTTCATCTTCAGTTCAGTAAGACATCGCTTTGCTCCACGATCCGGGTCTCAGAGGGTTTTGACCGCAGGGCACGCGACTGAGATGTTCGCGGATTTCGCAGAGAGAACCTAAGCGGCGTCGGCTTGGGAGGCGCTCGCGGGGTCCATACTTTCGCGCATCGCTTGCGCGATCACCACGTCCTGATCTTCGAATAGATGGGTAAAGTAATTTCTAAAGTAGCGCCACAATGTGGACAGGTCGGTCTGATACCAGCAGCATTCGTTCATCCGCGGTGAGAAGCCGCACAAGAAACGGAAGCGGCGGTGGATCTCGTCGGGCGCAACCAGGCTCGCCGCCGCCATGCGATGATTCCCCTCAATGATCGTCAGCGGCGCAGTCTCATCAACTCCGATCAGCAGCACCGAACTGTGGTCGACGCCGTTCGCCACATCCGAACTCAGAGAACGCAGCTTGGCTACGTATTTCTCCGGCGAGTTGGAGCCGACTTTTTCGCGAATGCGGTCCAGCATGTTGGCAAGATAAAAATTTCCTTCAGCAAGCCCTCTCCAGTGATTACGGGGAAAGACCCGAATGCGGTTGAGATCGCTGCTATGCAGTTCGACCTCCCACCATTCAGTATCGGCGGGCAACTCCCGCCATAGTCGCCCACGGCGCAGGTACAAAAGCGCGCGGCGGATTGTGTTCTCACGCGAGTTGCTTAGGTCGGGATGTTCGACGATGTTCTCAAACCTATCGCGATAACGATCGAACTCGGGCTGATAAAATTCGCTCTTCAGGAATTCGGAAATCGCCTCATCCTCCGGCACGCGGCAAAGTCTCCGCATTACTGCGGTGTCGTGAATAGCAAGTTCCTGACGGCCTGCTTGAGTCTGGGCACGGAAGAATGGCACGGAAACCGTTATCAGAAGCAACATCATCACCACTAATTGAACGATGATGACGTCTTGCAGGGTGCCATGGAAAAGATAAATACCGAGAATGATCGCATTGCCGATCTTGCGAGAAATCTCATAGCTCATTAGGACCACACCGAGAGCGTAGATACCGGTGGTTGCCGCATACAGCAGTAGCAACGACGAGTAAGGGATGCCGCGGTCGAGCGGGAAACCTGATCCCAGTACACTATGCCACAGCCTAGCTGGTGCCGCCCAAACTGCTAACGTAAAGAGCGACGTGATCAAAATTACAAGCAATAACGCGGTACTGAGGACGGTGCGGCCATCGCGCTCCTGGTAGCGGACTCCGGCAGAAAAAGGAAACATTCCGCTCACCACAGACCAGGAAAGCATATATACCACGCGGCCGACCAAGGCGACGGTGGCGTAAACACCCGCCTGGGTATCGCTGAAAAAATGCTTTACCAGCACAATATCGAGATTGTTGATGATTACCTGTCCGACGAAAAACACGATCGCTTGCACGCCTTCTTCGAGTGTTGCTGGGACCCGTGTGGCCGAGCCGGTTGCGAGTTCCCTGCCCGGCCGCGCCAATAGATAAGACACCACAATTGACGCAGCGACAGCGGCGATCACTCCCGTCACGCCAAGGCCAAACTGAATGAGCAGCAGTGCTCCTCCCAGCTTGACTACAACTTCCAGCACGAAGTTTCCGGCGAGATGCGGAAAATCGTACATGCCCTGCATCAGCCCACGGCGGACACCGAGGGGAATAAAGAACACAATTCCCGCCGCCAGCAAGATGATGTAGTTGCGCGTGGGCAGGTTCAGGTAGTTGGAGACAACCGTGCTGCTCAGGATCAGCAACAGACTGATTCCCGCTCCAACCATCCAGGCGCGGCGGTGTAGAAACCGGTAAATTCCGACTTTGGCAGGAAGGGGATCATTGGTCGCGACAAACTTGGAGCATAACAACTGAAACGACAAGGTCACGGACGACAGCAGCATCAGGACTGTGTACACGGCACTGGCGTGTCCAAAACCGGCGGCCCCTAGTCCGCGGGCGATAGCCAGGTTGTAAACCAGGTTCATGGCACCGACCATGCCTGAGCTCACCAACATGATCATGCTGCCGCTGAGGACGCGGGCGCGCAGCGTGCCGGTTGGGCTGGGTCCCCACATGCGGGCGGCGCCCTGGCGCAATGCCTCCGACGCAACAGAAATGGGCCCAGGATTTGGCGTGGAGCTTTCGTCGTCGAGAAGTGGCTTCATAAGCTATCCGGAATTCGGTGGACTTGAATCGGGATAAGCGTCATCTTCATTGTCAGAACAAGTTCAGTTGTATGACCGGACGAACCGTGGTCACGCTGCTTCCGGCGAAGTTGTAGAACGTTTGCTGTTGCAATCCAAAAGAAAAACGGAGCGGATACGCGGCCGGCACATCGCCGAGTCCATCGTGAACCGACTGTTGCAGTGAGCGGGTGTACGACACCAGAATCTCATTCTGAATGTTGTCGTAAGCATGGAAACCCTGCCCTCGCGACCAGATTCCATTGGCTTGAACGCTCCAGCGCTTATTGGGCGTGACTTCCAGCCTGAACGCCGGACGCAATGCCTGAGCAATGGCGAATTGGTCGTTCTGCACGCGCCAGGAGCGCACATATTCGCCAAAGACCGAAGCTTTGATGCTCTCGCCAAACTTACGCTGGAGGCCGATGTAGCTGCTGGTCGTAAAGTACTCCCGCACCAGTGGACGAAAGAGAACGTCCCGTGCTGAATATCCAGTTAATAGGTAGGTCTTGCTCCAGGGACGCCCGACCACGAAATCGATCTTCGCCGCTAGATCGCGCGAGTGCAGATTTCGTTCCGTGAATGGCCCGGCTTCGTGCATCGCGCTGCCTGAAAATGAAAGCCAGTTAAAGAAGGGGCTTGAATAAACATAGAGGAACTGGCGAAATAAATTCTGGTTCATGTCCACGGGCGAAATCGTGTCGCGGCGGATGGTGAACTGAAGGCCAGGCTCGAAAGAAATACTGTTGTTCGCAAAATGTAGAACCGGATTTACACCTCCATTGATGATCGTGTCGTAGGTATTGCGGTTCTGGATCAGCAGCTCGCTGGGGAAAGAAACTCGGCCGCGCGCGTTGCGTTCCTCTACCAATCCCA
>QIAB01000037.1:48954-85225 GCA_003225455.1 Acidobacteriota bacterium | reverse complement strand
AATTCGGTAGCGGGCATCGGCTCGGGATTCGAACGATGAGCGCGGCGGCGGGAGAAGAGCTGGATTCGTGATACCGCGCAGCTTGGCGTCAGTTGTATAAATGTTGATATCTTCGAAAATGGGGCTCAGCGAGACCTCAGGTTGCAAGCTGAGATTGCTGGTGATCTGTCGCCCTTCCTGCTCGGCCAACCTGACCTCGGTTTTCTCCGCTGACTCGTTGCCCTCGACTAAGCGGTTCGCGCGAGCGAATGCAGACAGCGCCTGCACGGTTTCATGCTCCTGGCGGTAAACGTTCCCTAGAGCGATCAGATAGTCGTAATTCTCATAGTTATCCGAATTATTCCCCAACCTCTTGATTGTCTGCCCGGCGCTTTGGGTTTCGCCCAGCGCCAAATAGGCATTGGTCATGCCAATCGCAACAGCCTGCTCGTCCGCTCCTTCAGTCTGCGCGCGTTCGAAATACTTTTTGGCGAGATCAAATTCTTGAGTTGACATGAGCACCTGGGCAGCTTCAATCAGGTGTTCGGCGGTAATGGGATTGGCTTCGCCCACCCGCGATTCTGCGAAGCCCAGGCTCACTTGCTGCTGAGCTTGATCGGGATGGCCGCTCTCGGCAAAGAGCCGCGCCAGGGCGAGCCGTGTTCCCACGCGATCAGAATTGGGCGCATCGAGGGCGCGCGCGTAACGATCCATCGCGGCTTGGTGCTCCCCGATAGTCATCAGCGCGTCGCCGGTCGCCATCAGCACCCGGCTGTTGTCGCCCGAGTTTTGCTCCGCTGAGCGAACTGCCTGCATGGCCTCATCCCGGCGATGCAGTTGCGCATAAGAACGCGCCATTTGCGCGTACACCAGTGGGTCATCTTCTTTCGACAGGCCAACCGAGGTTCTCAGCAGTTCAATGGAATCACCGTAGTGGTGCTGACGATACAGGGTGTCTGCGAGAGCGAGGCGCGTGGGTACATCGTTGGGACTAAGCTTCAGCGCCGCTCGATATTCTCCTTCCGCCTGCCGCAACATAATCTGTTGGCGATAGGCTTCGGCTCGGGCCAGGTGAGTGGTCCTTGATTCCCCGAGCAGCTTTGCTGCTATGTTCGCTTCTTTCAGAGCCGCGCGGGAGCGCCGCAATTGCAGGTCTGCGTAGGCAAGCCCGAGATGCGCTTCGCCGTAATTGGGGCGCAGCTTCAGAGCAGCCTGGAAATCCTTCGCCGCCTTCGTCGGTTCTTGGAGGTCGTTTAAGACAAAGCCGCGGTTCATGTAGGCGGTCGCGACGTTTGGATCAATCTCCAACGCTTGCGTGAAATCGTCGACCGCATCCTGAAGCCGGTCGAAATGGGTATCGATATACCCTGCGATCAGTCGCAAATCTTTGTCTTTCGGGAGAATCGGCTTGTACTGCACAACGACCTTCGCTGCCTCATCGTAACGCTTCAAGAAGAGCAGGTCGTAAGCGAGATAAACCGGGGCTTCCGGATCGCGCGGCAGTTTCTGCAACACTTTGTAACCAAGCTCCGCCGATTCTTCGTAGCGGCCGGTGAGGGTGAGATAACGTTCGTGCTCGCGCATGACCTGCGGATTCTGGGCGATCGTGGGATTCGCGCGGTCAAGCCAATGCTTCGCGATAGAGAGCTGATGGCTTTCAATAGCCGAGTTCACTCCGCCAGAAATCGAAAGCGGATTGTTCGGGGCTAATTCATGGGCTTTTTCGTAATTTTCCTGGGCTGGACCGAACTTACGATTGGAGGTGTACAGATCGCCGAGAGCCAGGTAGGGAACGTAGTCGCGGGGATATAGCTGGGTAAGTTTCAGGAAATATTTTTCTGCAGTTTGCGCATCTGCCACTTCTCGCGCCAGATATCCCATGGCGGTCAACGCCGCGTGATTGGTGGGATCAAGGCCCAGAGCGAGGTTATAGGTTTGAAATGCCTCCTGTTTACGATTTGTCTTCCACAGCAGGTTGGCGTAGTTCAGCAAGATGTTGACGTTCGACGGTGCTAGCGAGAGCGCTTGCTTGATGTCTTTCTCCGCAGCATCGAAGTTGTTGAATCCCGCTTCAATCAAGGAGCGCAACCGCAGATACTCTGGCTGGTTCGATTGATCCGCTGCGCCGATCTTCGCCATTTGCGCCTGAGCAGCGCGCAATTCACCTTCGGCCAGTGCCGGCTGGCCCGTCGCTTCATAGAGCTGATACAAGCTCAAGTGAAGCGATACGGGATATAGAGGCCCTTCCGGCACACCTTCAGGCAAGTGTGCCAAGGCAGCCTGGTATTCGCGGACGGAATCCTCGTTTCGCCCCTGCATGCTGGCAATCTGCCCACGAATGGCATGGAGCCGGTAGCTGTTCGCATCCTGAGCCTGGGCGCGTTTTAGAAACACCTCAGCGTGATCGAACTGACCGACGTTAGTTAAAGCCTGCGCCGCGCTGAGTTGTAACCCCGGGTCGCCAGCCGAACTGTTAGCGGCTTGGGCATAGGTGTCTGCCGCCTCCTTTCTTTTGCCAGCCAACTCGTACGTATATGCCAACTCGCCGAGTGCGCCTCGCCCTTTGGGCGCTGCAACTGCTTTCTGCAAGCTGGCGATGGCGAGGTCGTACTGATGAGTGTCTCGATAGAAAGCCGCAACCGACCGTAGAACGTCAGGATCCTTTGGAGCACGATTTTGTGCGCGATCCAGATACTGCTTCGACTCCTGTGGCTGGTTCAGCCGCTGATAAGCGCGTGCAATCAGCAGTTCGGATCGCGCCGAGGGCTGCAAAGCTTCCGCGCGTTTCAAAAGCTGTAGCGCCGTGCCTGCATCCGAGCTCAGTGACAATTCCCCGGCTAGCTGCAAATCAATGACACTCTTGGGATTCGCCACGAGAACTTTTTGCAATGCATCTTGCGCTTCGGCTTGGCGCCCGGTTCTTGCATACATCTGGGCCAATCCAGAGAGTCCTTGAATCGATGATGGCTGAAGTTTCAGCCCCCGCTGGTAGGCGTCAAGCGAAACCTGGTAGCGGCCAGCCATTCGTGCGGAATAACCGAGAAGGAACCACAGAGCGGGATTTTGCGGCGCGGCATTTGCGGCGCGAGTGGCGTAGTTCACTGCGGCAGAGTAGTCATTCTTCTGCAGGGCTTGTTGCGCCGCACGCGCATCGCGGGCGACTTCGATGCCTGATCCCCACCCGATCCCGTTCTCGGCGGACGGCGCCGCTTGTCTCGGGGCTGCTTTCGAGTTTTTCTTGGTCGATTTGCTGGGCGCGCCTCCGCTGGGGCTAATCTCGAACGTCTGCGAAAGCACCACGACGTCGAGCAATAGCAAACACAAAACAGCGAGATGGAACCGCTGGCGAGGCATGGGTGCAGTGTGAGCGCAAGTCTTCGCCCCCTTTTTCCGGCGGAAAGTCTTGCGTTATCCGAACGCTCTGATGCCAAGCAATTTCATAGAGTTGGTTACAGAGCTGCTGCCAAGAAGTGCATAACTGAACTTTGGAATCACAGATGCATCGCGAGTGTGGCAGGAGCTCAGAAAACCTTCCCACACGATGTTGAATCCAACCCCCGCTCATATAACCGGGGAGGACCTCCAATACTGTGGAAACGGGCTATTTAAGAAGGCCAATCCCGCTGGCGGCAATCGTACTGCTGGCCTTGGTAGTTCACGGGCCGCTGCTAACGATGCAACTGCCGCTCACGACTTCCTACGACGCCAACCTGCACATATTTTTCGCGTCCCACTACGCTCATCATTGGTTCGATCCGTGGAATGAGAAATGGTTTGCGGGTTTCTCGCAGACCACATATCCACCGCTGGGTCACCAATGGATCGCGATCTTTTCTTACATCGTTGGCCTGCGCGAGGCGTACGCGTTGGTGCAATTGATTGCAGTCGTCCTGCTGGCCATCGGCGTCTACCGGTTCTCCCGATTATGGGTGAGCGAACGAGCCAGCAGTTATGCCGCCGCGTTCAGCGTGTTTTTAGGAGCGGTGGCATTTCTGGTTTACTCAGCTGGACAGCTCTCGACTATGCTCTCAGCCCCCCTCTACCTGCTGGCGCTGCCGTACTTCTATGATTGGTCGCGCTCGGCAGATGGTAAGGGATTGCTCAAAGGACTGGTGCTGATCTGGGCTGCTGCTTCCGTCCATCACGTTACGCTTATCTTTGGTTCGGTGCTGTTCGCGTTGCCGGTAGTGTGGCTCGCGTGCATCGATCGGCACGAAGGCCGATCTGTCGCTGCGGTCCTCACTCGCGCCATCATGTTCGCGGTAGTGGCCGGGATTGGCGTCGGCGTGATTCTGCTTCCCTACTGGATTGCCATCATCCGGCACCCGATTGAGCAGATTCCGATTCCTCACGCCAGCCGGTCGAATTTGTTGCTAAACCTGAATTATTTGACCAATTACTTCTTTGTTCCCTATGGAGCATTGATTCTGGCGCTGCCGTTTGTGATCTGGATCGGTTCGGCGAATCGGCGGTTGCGTCCGCTGCTGTTCGGATTCTGGGTTGCGTTTCTTTTTGGCCTGGGAGGAACAACTCCAGTTCCCAAGTGGATCTTCGGCCGCGCCTTCGAGATCCTAACGTTCGAGCGCTTTACGTTATCAGCAGCTCTGCTTGCATTGCCGATCGTGGGATTGTTGGCGGAGTCGCTGCTGGACCGCTACCGCGCAGTTGCCGCAGTGGGTCTTTCCGCCGCCGCCGCGGCCACAATGGCGATCGCTATGGGATGGCTGGCATGGAGTCCGTTTCACACTCTGAGCGGACTTAACGTCGATTCCGTGGTCGAGTTCCTTAATCGCAACGGCCACGACAGGTATCGTTATCTGACGCTCGGCTTTGGCAATGCACTTCCTAAAGTGTCTACTTACGCAAACGCGAATAGCGTGGACGGCGAATATAACTCTGCGCGATTGCTGCCTGAGATGACGCACTACGGGTCGGCACAGCTCACCAGCGCCAAGTTCTTCGGCACGGCTGGCATGGAATCCGTGCGCGCCATGCTGAAGCACGCGAATAATTACGGTTTGAAGTACGTCTTCGTGCATGATCCGTATTACGAGCCGATGCTGGCTTTCGCTGGCTGGCGCAAGATTGAAACTTACGACTCAGGCACAGTGACAGTTTGGTCGAAGGAAGATGTTCCTCCGGCTCGCCCTATTCAATCCGACGCCATGCCGGCGCCGTGGGAAGGCCTGCTCTGGGGCACGCTGCCTTTGGGGAGCAGCATCCTTGCCATCTTATTGGCCTTGTTGCTGCCTGATCGCGTTCGCGCGACGGAGCGCGTGGTCGAATTTCCCGCTCCGGCAGGAGAGCGCGTGTATGCCCGGGAGGCACGCGGATGAAACACTTTCTTCCCTTCCTAATCACAATTGCAACAGTCGTTTTGGTATTGCTCGGCTGGGTCCAATCGGGCGTCGTGGCTCGCGAACGCATGCGGTCGTCGCGCACGCCGGATGAAGCCGCTCGGCTGCTGCTCAGTCAGGTACAGGCGCGGAAATGGGACTTTGCCCACACCTTGCTGGCAAATACGGGTGAAGTTGAGAAGGCAGCTTTTGTTCGCGATGTTGCCGGCAGCAATGGCAGCTTGCTCACTTACGCTAGCCTGGAAAAATTCGATGTTTGGCCGCTGCACAATAATGGCCGCGAGGCCACAGTACGCGTCAAACTTCATTACTCAACCGCTGTAGGCCCACTTGATGATGTGCGTGATTTGCAAGTCGAACACCAGGGCGAGACCTGGAGAGTGCGCTGGCCCACAACAACCATTGCGAAAGTGGCGCCTCAGGTGATCCCAGTGAATTACCTGCGCTGGGATGTGATCAATCGCAACGCGGAGGATGACTGGGGCGTGCAGAACGTGGATTCGCCGCAGGTCCGCATTCTTTCCATGAACGCGTTGCAGCGTCCGGATCGGATCGTGATCCTGGGCGAAATCGTGAACGAAGATACTATCCCGGCTTACATCAATGTGGGCGCGACTCTGTTGCGCCCTGACGGGAGCCCCATTGCCCAGGAGACCAGCTTCGACAAAATCTCTCATGTCCTGCTGCCGAAGCAAGTATCTCCGTATCGAATCGATTTCCCGGGAATCAAGCTGGATCAGGTGAAGAGTGTTCGGATGGATGCTAAAGCCATGCTGGTCCCGGCAAGCGCCGATCCGGTGATCGAGGTCAATCGGCAGAAACTGGAGACGGATGCTCTCGGCAAAAAAGTCCTGCGCGGGGATTTGGTGAATCAGAGCGGCCAGATCGTGAATATTCCGCATGTGTTGGCCGCCTATTACGACGCCAACGGAAAAGTGATTTGGGTTTCAGACGGTTATGTTGATCAGGAACTTCAGCCACAGATTCCGGTAGCGTTTGCGGTTGATGTACCGGATGACGTCGCACCCAAAGTGCACAACTATCACGTTGTGGTGAATCACTACGACATCAACAACGCTTCGTAAAATGCCCAGGCTGATTACATTTTTGTCCCTTGCATTGCTGCTCGCGATCCGCGCTCACGGCGTCGAACTACGCGGTCCGGCTCAGGTAAAAGCTGGGAGTGCATTCAGCCTAAGCAGCAACGGGTCTGGTGAAGCTACGCTTTACCTTGTTGGGCCGGCGTCGGTCAGCAAACGCAAAGTTCAGCTTGGCAGCGGGATCCCGGTCGAGGCGGGCGAAATCGAACATGCGGGCCGTTATGTCGCCATCGTTTGCTCCGGAGGTGACTGCTCGTCTGCAAACTTCTATGTCTTTGCCAGCGATGCTAGCAAGTTAAGCCTGCTGGTGCATCCCTCGCGCGTTCGCGTCGCTACCCCGAATGCGATTAGCGCCGTGGCATTTGTCTTTGACAAGTTTCACAATCTTGTGCTCACGCCGAGCGATGTAGAGTTTAGGGTGACACCGCAGCAAGGGCCGGCCCTGACCCACTCGCAACCCAGTTCAAATGGGGTGGCATGGGTTCGCATGACTTCTGCAACGAAGGAAGGTCCCACAAAAATCGGAGCGGCGGTCGCAGATGCGTCTGAGCTGCGAGTCGTACGGCAGGTCGCTTCGGATGCCTGCAATCTGCGGATCAAGTCCGAGTGGGTTTCCGGGAAACTTTTCGTACAGACCGATCCGGTGCGCGATTGCGGCGGCAACAACGTGCCGGATGGCACGGTCGTGAGCTTTACCAAGACCGACGAAGCCGGCAAGACCACGGTGGATGCGCCGATCAAACGCGGCATCGCGCGGGTCGAGATGCCGGTTTCGGGCGAGGCGCGCATCGATGTTGCCTCCGGCGTGGTCACTGGAAACGAGCTGAATGTGGCAGGTGCACGATGAGGATTGCTCTTTATATCTTCACCGCACTTTGTCTGTTTGCATCCCTCTGGTCCCAGGAACCCGCCGATGCTTCCCTGCCTAAAGTTGTTCTAGCAGCGGAAAACGTTGGCCCGCGGCAAATTGAGGAACTCACAAGTAAGAGTGTTCCGCGCGACTACGCGTACGCATGGAAAACCATGGCCCGAGCGCTGGCGGAGAATCGCTCAGATTTGCTGGATGCTTACTTCACCGGATTCGCCAAAGATAATCTGGCGCGGCGCATCGCCGATCAAAAACGCACCGGCATAAATACGCGCTACATCGATCATGGCCACAAACTCGAGGCCATTTTCTACTCCCCCGCCGGTGATGCCATGCAATTGCGCGACCGGGCCCGCGTGGAAATCCAACTTCTGGATGGCGGCAACGTGATTCATCGCGAACAGGTGAATCTGCAATATCTGGTGCTCATGACGCCCGGCGCAGACCGCTGGCTGGTCCGCGATCTCGAGACTACCCCGGAGGTTCACCCCTAAGTTGTCCTCCGCGCCGCTGCACACCTTAAGAGCGTTCATGAAAGGGCCGTCGATTACACTTGTTGTGCTCGCGGCGGTCGTGTTCCTGCTCGCGAGTGGTTGTTCCCGCAATAACGTCCGCCGCTCGATCGATCAAACTGTGCGCGCCGTGGACCGTTCGCCGAAAGTTGTGGCTGATTATCAACCCTGGTTTGGCGATTCTCAGCACATTCAGGTCGGATATTCGACTCAAGATCCGAACGTGCTGCGGCGACAAATTCAGGAGGCGAAAGCTCTTGGCATTTATGCCTTTGCCGTGGACTGGTACGGCAACCGGAATCCGTTTCTCGACCGCAGCTATGCACTTTTGCAGCAGGTTGCAAGCGAAGGCCATTTTCACGTCGCGCTGATGTATGACGAGACCGAGGAAGATAACGGACACGCGACGGAAGATGCACTGGATGCCTTCGACAAGGCCTATCGCGCTTACATCGGCCCAAGCGCGCCCGCGCGCGCGGCATATCTGACATACCAGGGCCGGCCGGTGATCTTCATCTTCCCTAAGCGCGGCCATACAGACTGGAACCAGATTCGCCAGCAGGTGAACAAGTGGGAAATGCCGCCGATTTTGATCTACAAGGACGAGCCGCCGGAAAAGTATGCATCAAATTTCGACGGATACTATGCATGGGTTCATCCTGGTCCGAAAGGCTGGAGTTCCGACGGCAGCGAGTGGGGCGAGGAGTATCTCGAAACGTTCTATCGCCGGATGCGAAACAAATTTCCGGACAAGATTATTGTCGGAACCGTCTGGCCCGGATTTGATGATACGAAAGCTTCATGGAGTCTGAACCGTCGTATGGATCGGCGCTGCGGAAAAACGTTCGAAGACACGCTCCGCATTTTCCAGAAAAACGACAGCGGGGCTCCCATGCCCTTTATGCTGATTGCCACTTGGAACGACTATGAGGAAGGGACCCAGATCGAAGATGGTGTCGCACACTGCGGCAACCAAAAGCCACGCGGAGGAACTACCTCTGCGGGACAGGATCAAACCTGAGATCGACTCCGGCAAACCAACTCACCTCGACGCGTTCACATCCAAGCAGTGTGTTTGCTGTGACGGCAGGCACATGAGCGCTGGTTTCGGCGAGCCTTGATTCATGGCAACAGACCACACCCAGAGACATAGGCACCTGGTCAGCCTTTCCCGGCTGATGTTTAAGGGTTATTGCAGCGGATTCGACAACCCAGTCAAAGATCTGCAACCTATCCATCCTGAGCTGGAGTACATCTCGGCGCTCGATGAAAGCGAACTCGCCGAGTTTATCCGCGTCGCCAATCTGCACCATGTCACCGTGCGTTCATTACAGGTGGTTCAAAAGGCCACCGCAAGCTTGCGAAACGAAAATCTAAAACAGTGGTGCGCATCGTCACTCGCCAGCGAGCAACAGCGAATCGCCCATGCCATCGATACACTCGCGCCGATCTGCAGCGTGCTCGAAGCATCGGGCTGCAAAGTCACAGTCATCAAGTCGCTCGACCACTGGCCCGACCTCGGCTCTGATCTCGATCTTTACACTACCGGGGACGCCGATATCGTAAATCGGGTCATGTGCGCTGAATTCAAGGCCAAAACGGAACCTCGCAGTTGGGGTGACCGGTTGGCAAACAAATGGAATTTTTCGATCCCCGGTCTTCCTGAGCTGATCGAGATTCACGTGCAGTATCTCGGCCAAACTGGCGAGCACAGAGCGATGGCCCGCCGAGTAGTTGAGCGGAGCGTGATGAGAGAACTCAGTGGACACCAGTTTCGCGTGCCCGCGCCAGAAGAACGTATCGTGATTTCGACGCTGCAGAGAATTTATCGTCACTTCTATTTCCGGCTTTGTGATATGGCAGACTTCGCCTCCCTTCTACAGAACGGCGCCGTGAATTTCTCCGAACTGCGCCGCGCTGCTGATGCCGGGGGGATCTGGCCTGGTGTCGCGACGTTTCTGTTACTCGTCGCGAAATATGCTGTTGAATACGGCGGCAGGGTTGACATTCCCGCGGATGTCATCGCATCAGCCTACTCGCAAGATATTCACGTTCATCCTAGAGGAGATTTTCTTCGTGTCCCAATGCTCCCTGCCGCGGGTCTTTACGGAGCACAGCTACTCACTGCAAGCCGCCATCGCGATCTGCGCACCATGTGCCGCCTGCCGCTACTACCGCCGCTTGCGGTAACGGCTCTTCTGGCGTATCGGTTGACCGGGAGCGACAAAGGCGTTTGGTGACGCATCCACATCAAAAGCGTGTATCATTGAATACAGGATGTACCCGATGGATTCAACGGCAACATGGCCGTAAGCTATTGATGAGCCCAAATTTATTGTAAACGTGTTTGAGAGATCCCTGAGTGCGCGGACCGGGGGTCGAGTGTCCTCGACCCGAAAGATTCGGCCCACGTAAAATATTAAACCAACAATCTAAACCTCTAAGGCTCGCTTGTTGTTCGGCGCGAGGTTTTCGGTGTCTCTCGCATGGAATGTGATGAGGTGGGAATGAGAATCGCACAAGTAGCGCCACTTTACGAAAGCGTGCCTCCTAAGAAATACGGGGGCACGGAGCGCGTTGTTTCCTGGCTGACCGAGGAACTGGTTCGGCTGGGTCACGATGTCACGTTATTCGCCAGCGGCGACTCGATGACCACCGCGCGTCTGGTACCGGTCTGCGAAAACGCCTTGCGTCTGGATCCCAAGTGTACCGATCAGTTAGCACACCACGTTCTAATGCTTGAACAAGTGCTTAGCGAAAAAGATAATTTTGACCTGATTCACTTTCATATCGATTACTTGCACTTCCCCCTAAGCCGGCGCGAGAACCTGGTGCAGGTCTCAACCTTGCACGGGCGCCTCGATATTCCTGGCCTGGCTCCGCTTTACAGCGTGTACCGGGATATGCCGGTCATCTCGATTTCTGGCGCCCAGCGCGATCCATTGCCGTGGGTGAACTGGCAAGGCACGGTTCATCACGGAATGCCCAAAGATCAATATTCGCTCTTTGATAACGGCGGCGACTATTTGGCTTTCCTCGGACGTATTTCGCCCGAGAAGGGAGTGCCGCAGGCGATCGAGATCGCCAAACGCGCGGGTATGCCGCTGAAGATCGCAGCGAAAATTGACAAGACCGATGCGGAATATTTTCAAACTGTTATCAAACCATTGTTAAAGGATCCGATTGTTGAATTCATCGGTGAGATCGGCTATCCGCAGAAAAATGACTTTCTTGGTAATGCTGCCGCACTGCTTTTTCCCATTCAGTGGCCAGAGCCTTTTGGTATTGTGATGATTGAAGCGATGGCGTGCGGCACTCCCGTGATTGCTTTTCCGTATGGCTCGGTGCCGGAAGTAATTGAAGACGGCGTGACCGGCTTCATTGTTTCCGGCGTGAAAGGCGCAGCGGAAGCGCTCAGGGATATTGAAACATTTGATCGCCGGATGTGCCGCTGGCGCTTCGAGCAACGTTTTACAGACAAGCGCATGACGAAAGACTATCTGGCGATTTATCAACGCGTGCTCAAAGGCAAGCCTGCTCCTGTTGAGCTCTCTGACGGAGTTCTCAGTTGGATGAAGTTAGCGTCACCCAGCAGTACTACATAGCTGCCCGGTACTCGCCGGCTGACGACCTCACGCGTGTCCTGAAATACGGCAAGATGTTTGCCGTGTTTGACCGTCACGGTGACATCGGCTTTAGCGGACGCGGCGAGGAAGGGATTTTCTTCCAGGGCACACGGTTCTTGTCGGAGCTTGTGGTCCACGTGTGGGGAGCGCGCCCGCTGCTGCTCAGCTCGACAATTCAAGCTGACAATATTCTCTTCACCGCCGATCTCGCCAACGTCGACTTGTTGCGCGACGATGAGGTGAAAGTTCCACGCGACACCATCCACATGCTGCGTTCGAGATTTTTGTGGCAGGGCGTGTGCTACGAAGAAATCAAAATCGTGAACTACGGACTTGCGCCCTTGATAATTCCGATGCGCATCGATGTCGGCGCCGATTTCGCTGACATTTTTGAAGTGCGGGGGACTCGCCGGGAGCGGCGCGGCGGCCGCCTTGATGACGAAGTTCAGAGAGACGGAATCGTGTTGGGCTATGAGGGTCTCGATCACATTACCCGCCGTACGCGCGTCCAGTGTCGCCCAGCGCCGAGGAAAATTTCTGGTTCCGAACTGTATTTTGAAGCTTCTCTGGAGCCAAAAGAGAGCGCAGCGTTCCATCTAGCGATCTCTACATCCGCCACTCCCGGTCCCGAGGTTCGCTCCATCAGCCATTCCAGCGCGATGGCGGCGGCAAATGCCGAGATAAAAGCCGCATCGGCGAAACTATGCTTGATCACCAGCTCCAATAACCGTTTCAACGATTGGATTAAACGCTCCGCGGCTGATGTTGAAATGATGACGATTGGCAACCCAGAGCCGCATTACCCATATGCTGGAGTCCCGTGGTTCAGCACGGTGTTTGGGCGCGACGGCATCATCACAGCGCTCGAGGCGCTCTGGATTAGCCCCTGGATCGCGAAAGGTGTCCTGCAGTTCCTCGCCTCCACGCAGGCGCTTGAAACTCAACCTTCCGTGGACGCCGAGCCGGGGAAGATTTTGCACGAGATGCGCAAAGGCGAGATGGCGAACCTCGGAGAGGTTCCATTCGGCCGCTATTACGGGAGTATTGATTCCACTCCGTTGTTCGTGATGCTCGCCGCGGCGTACTACGAGCGCACCGGCGATGTGGGCCTTCTCAAACATTTATGGCCGAATATTCAGCTCGCTCTGGAGTGGATGAACAAATACGGCGATGTCGACGGCGATGGCTTTGTCGAATACGCGCGCCATTCTGCGAAAGGGCTGATTCAGCAAGGATGGAAGGATTCAAATGATTCGGTATTCCATTCGGATGGAACCCTGGCGGAGGCTCCGATCGCTCTGTGCGAAGTGCAAGGATACGTTTATGCCGCGAAAATGGCGGCTGCGCGCCTGAGCTCCATCCTCGGCCATTCGGAACAGTCTTCTGTCCTCGAAGCGGAAGCCGAGCGCCTGCGGGTGAGGTTCGAGGATGAATTCTGGTGCCACGATCTTTCTACCTACGCACTCGCCCTTGACGGCGAAAAAAGACCATGCCGGGTTCGCGCTTCCAATCCGGGACATTGTCTTTTTACCCAGATCGCCAGCCCGGAGCGCGCTCGACTCGTAGCGCAAACGTTGCTGGGCGAAGATTTTTTTACAGGCTGGGGAGTGCGCACGCTGGGATCATCCGAGATTCGATACAACCCGATTTCGTATCACAACGGATCCGTGTGGCCGCACGACAACGCGCTTATCGCAAAGGGGCTTGCCAACTACGGGTTCAAGGAATTGGCCGGACATATTCTCCTCGGCCTGCTGGATGTCAGCGGCGCGGTTGACTTACGCCGGCTGCCTGAGCTTTTCTGCGGTCTGGATCGGCGTGCCGGTGAAGGTCCCACGTTGTACCCGGTGGCGTGTTCACCACAATCCTGGGCCGCAGCCTCCGTGTTCCTCATTGTGCAGGCCTGTTTGGGCATTTCCGTCGAAGCTGCGAACAAGCGAGTGCTTTTTGATGAGCCCTATTTGCCGCCCGGCATTCCTCAGCTTTCAATTAAGAAGCTTCAGGTCGGAACCGGGAGTGTTGATCTCTTTCTTGAGCGCCAGCCTCACAAAGTAAACGTTGAAGTACGCGACCAACATGGCGACATCCAAGTAGTTGTTCGATAAAGACAGTCTCCCTGCCAAAAGCTCCGCTTCTGGACGATTTCCCTTACAAGAAGCTCCCACTCGCCTTACGGGGTATACCGGATAGCAGCTAGTAGCGTAACGGACTAGATTTCAAAGGATTACATCTAATTGGAGGCATGCATGACCAGAGCAGTAGCGATTCTCTCAGCCGCGCTGCTCGCCGCAACGCTTGGGGTGGCACAAGACACATCTCAAAGCGGAACGACGGGCGCTCAGACAACACCGAGTACATCTGCGCCGAGTACACCGGACCAGAGTACATCGAGCCAAGGCACTACATCTACGACAGGCCAAAGCAGCCAAGGCACCATGTCCTCTAGTGGTCAGAACACCACTATTCAGGGATGCCTAAGCAGCTCCTCGATGGGGGACAACAATTACACCCTCACGCAAGATCAGACCGGTACTGTTTATACGTTGACGGGAAATACGAGTGATCTGAAGTCTCATGTGGGACACGAGGTTTCGGTTTCCGGCCAGGCGGTTTCCGGTAACACTGCCGATACTAGCGGGAGCCAGGCTGGAAGCACTGCCACCGCCGGTTCAGCTACCAGCAACGCGGGCGGAAACACGATCCAGGTAAGCAGCGTGCAGATGATTTCTGATCACTGCGGCGCAGCAAGCGCGAACCCACCGAGCGGGCCTACCGCCGGAGCAGCGGCGGGAACCACCACTCCGGGTAGTGCAACTGGTGAGGCGGCGTCAAACACTGGCACTGCAAGCTCCAGCCCGGCCACTACAACTGGCACGGAGACTTCGACCAGCCAGACAGCTGGCACAACGAGCTCAACGACAACGAGCTCAACATCAACGACCAGTGGCGCACAGAGTTCGACCACTCCTGATCAAAATGCCGGTGCGACTTCCAATCCGTCTGCATCGACGAGTTCTTCGTCGGGCACGGCTGATCAAAGCGCAACTTCGAGCACGGGAAACGCCGCCGGGAGCACGTCAGCTGCGCCTTCGTACTCTCAGCCGGCAAGCCCCAGCGCTGGATCTTCGACCAGCTCCAGTGCGTCGAGCACGCCTGCAGATCAGGGCGCGACGGGCAGCACGCCGTCAGGGGCGACACCTGCGGATCAGGGCACCACGAGCAGCGCTCAGGGGGCAAACACCGCTCCCAGCGATCAGACCGCAGAGAACACAAAAGCTGGTGGCAATGCGAAGGGAAACCTGCCACAGACCGCGACCGTCCTGCCGTTGCTGGGACTCCTCGGCCTGGGATCGCTTTTGGCTGGGTTTATCGTTCGTAGGTAAACATGCGTAGATAAACATGCGCGCAGGCCAAGCGCAGGTAAACCTGAGTCAGCGCGCCACTTCATCGTCTTTAGCGCGCTATTTTTGTCGCTCCGCATCACACGGGATGTGTGACTCATGGCTATGGCTTCGGCTCACTTTTCGCGTTTGCAAGCCAAACTGAGTAATGAGCAGATCAAAATCTGGTTTGCCCAATTTCACAGATGGGCAAACGTGGGGTGGGCCCATCTGCTGCCCGCAAATACCTCTGCCGATCGCTCTCGCGCGGTGAAGCAATATTTTGGCGCCTTGTTGATCACCTTGGGGGTGTTGCTGTCGGCGTATGTCGTAGGTACCTACACGTGGATGTACCACGAGCAGCGAGCACTCCTGAATCAATGGCAAAGCACTGCGAATCCCGGAAATCTCACAGTGTCGGCGGAGGGAAGCGCCTTAACACGCATCCAGATCCCGAAAATTAAATTAGATGCTGTAATCACAGAAGGCGTGTCTCACCGCGCATTGACGCTAGGACCCGGACATCTGCAATACTCAGCTATTCCCGGTGACGTCGGCAACTCGGTGATTGCGGGGCACCGAGACACGTTTTTCCGTCACATTTCCGAGCTTAAGACAGGCGATGATATATACGTCGAGCGTCGGGGCAGGCAATTTCATTACGTCGTAACCGGTAAACGTGTGGTTCAACCCAGCGACCTCTCCGTTCTTGATAGCAGCTCAGAAGCTCGCCTGACGCTAATCACCTGCTATCCCGTCTACTACATAGGACCGGCACCGGAGCGGCTGGTCATCGTCGCCACGCTGGCTAAGCAGGTCTAAGCCCCGCAAATTTAAAGCCCGGCGGTCGTCAATCTACAGCCTCTCCCCGATGGATTGGACCTTAACTGAAAGGCTAGCATTTTTGCTTGCAAGTAATTTACTGGTGTGCTTCGGCTTAGCACATCCGAGAACAAGAAGAGGTTTGCAAATGAGCTTCAATTGCGGGGTAGTGAAAAAGTACGTGCTGGCGATGACCGCGGTCCTACTGGTTTTCGCAACCCTGGGCTGGGCAGCGGATGAGAAATCTGACAAAGCGGACAGCGATATCGCTAAGCGAATGGACAAGGCAGCTGACGTTCTCAAAGAGATCGAGAGCGCCCCTGACAACGGCATTCCCGACAACATTCTGGGCGACGCAAAATGCATTGCGGTGGTTCCGTCGATGGTCAAAGTTGCCATCGGATTCGGCGGCAGCCACGGAAAAGGCGTGGCCACTTGCCGGATCGCGAGCGGTTGGAGCGCCCCTGCGCCAATCACAGTCACCGGTGGAAGCTGGGGTCTGCAACTAGGAGGCCAAGCGGTTGATCTCGTGATGTTGGTAATGAACGATAAGGGTATGGAGCATTTGCTCTCCAGCAAGTTCAAGGTTGGTGCAGATGCTTCGGCGGCGGCTGGCCCGGTTGGGCGTCATGCCTCGGCTGATACGGACTGGAAGATGAAATCCGAAATCTTGACCTATTCGCGTTCGCGCGGTCTGTTTGCAGGAATCGATCTAAGCGGCACTGCAATCTCGCAGGATAAGGACGAAACACGCATCCTTTATGAGAAGATGGAGCCGTTTCCCGACATCCTGACTGGCAAAGTCTCACCACCGAAGGAGAGCCGTACCTTTTTAGCGGCTATTGAGAAATATGCGCCTCCATCACCGCAGCAAGGCAAAGTCGAGAGGCCCAAGACAGAGTCGAAGTAATCTAAGCGATGTTTTGTGAAGCCAGGCATCTAACTGCCTGGCTTTTTTGTACCGACCTGCTACAGCGACGTTTCGGCAACAGCCGCTGTGTTCACCGCTGAAGCTCCAGCCCCGCGGACATATTCTTCGAACTCTATCGCTCTACGCTCCGAGCTGTGCTCAAGGAGCACGCGTTCTTGGGCGCGCCCGCCGATGGCTTTCATTTCGGTCTCATACATTCCTGTGAGATAACCGACCACGTCCTGGCCCGAGTCTGGAAGCAGAATCTCTTCCCCGGGAGTGAAGAATGTCTCCAAACCAGGCCAGCGGTCCGACACAATTGTGGCGCCGCAGCCGGCGGCTTCAAACAAACGCACCGAGGGAGAGTAGCCGGCTGAAACCATTTCTTGACGGGTGAGATTCAATGTTAGCCGCGAAGAGCAGTAAAACGGCGCATGTAGCCGTGGCTCGAGATGAATGATCTGCCGCACGTTAGCTGGCCATTCGATTTCACTTGGGTATTGCGGACCGGCAAGTAGAAACCTCTTATCCTGCAATGTTCGCGCCGGCTTGCAGAACAATTCCTCAAGTTGTGGTTGACGATCTGCGGCGTACGTCCCCATGTAACTCAGATCGCTCGCGAAGCGTCCCTGCGGCATGGAGAATTGGTTGTTTCCCGGATCAAAGGAGCAGTACAGCGGAACAGCTTTTTGCGCACCGAATTTGCGCTCTAGCTTTCGCAGCATGGGTCCGCCGGTGAAGCTGAAATAAACGTCAAAACCTGCGACTTGCTCTGGCTTCAAGTACTCTGCTTCGCCCGCCTCCAGGGCTGCTACCGTAATCGGGGTATCGATGTCGTAAAAAGCTTTGACCCCGGCGCGCGAATCAAAGACTTCGTCGATCGCGGCAAGCGCGTCCGGAAAGTAAGATCCGACAATCGCAACATCACTCGACGCTAGTTCTCTTCGCAATTTTGGGACGACCTCATCCCATCTCTCATAAATGCGTACCGAGCAGAAGGGCGGCTCCGGCATGTCACGGTTAGAGGCATACCACTCCAAGTCGCGCTCGAAGAAAATTATGCGATGTCCGCGGGCGTGTAGTGCACGGGCAAGTGCGCGATACGTGGTGGCGTGTCCGTTGCCCCACGATGAAGTAATCGACAATCCGAGGATAGTGATCTTCAATTTCGCTCCTTAGGCAAAGGAGTGGACAACAGATTTAGAACTCTCTGTGGGACTCGCGACTAGTTCCTTTCCTGCTCGCAAGACTTCGTGCACCTGCTGCGCTCGTAAAGAGTAAGTGTGGTCACGAAGCGCTCGATGCCGCATGGCTTGTCCAACCTCGCTGGCATGCTGCCAAGGAATTTCACGCAAGAACGAGACAATCTTTTCCGCCGAGGAGGCCACCAGAATTTCCCTTCCTGGCTCAAAAAACTGATCGATTCCAGCCCACTCATCAGTGATGACGCAAGCTCCCGCCCCCGCAGCTTCAAATACACGCGTTGGAGGGGAGAACCCCACCCCAGCCATAGACTGTCGGTTGATATTCAACACCATGCGGGCAGAGCAATTAATGCGGTTGTGGTCAGAACTGCACACGTGGCCGAGCCAGCGTACATTTTTGGGCAACCGCCGGCTGCCCCATCCTTCTCCGCCCAGAAGAAACGAGAGCTCTGGCGCGAGCTCAGCAGCCGCGAAGAAGAATTCCTCGACTCGCCGCTCACGATCCGGCAAGCGATGCCCAATGAATACAAGGTCGCAACTCACGGTTGGATCAGGCGATACGGGATGGTGCGTATCCGGATCGAGGGCGTTATAAATCGGAATGCAATTTTTAGCGCCCAATCGCAGATAGTGCGCTATTACCGGCGGGCCACCGCCATAGGTGAAAATAAAATCGTACCGCGGAATGAGGTCGCGAAATGGATCTGATGCGTTCTCTTCGACCCTCGCCAAGCTCGCAGGAGCGTCTACATCCCAGAACGCGGCTTTGCAGCTCTTGGAGCGGCATTGCAGGACTTCCGACTCCAACCGTTCGTCGTCGGCGCCGACGCCGCTATGCTTGATGATCAAATCTGCTTCGACTGCTTCGGCGAACACGCGATCTAGATCTTTCGGGGTCTGATAAACAAGAACGGTCGCATAGTCGATTTGGCCAGCGTCCCGCTTCTGTTGCCGGCCGTAGATGTCCGGCTCAGCAAACGTGATGTGATATCCGAGCGCATGTAGGTTCTTGTAGATTCCTCGATAATAAGTGGCCGCGCCATTCCAGTAAGAAGAGGTCAGGCTGGAACCGAAGACAAAAAGCTTCATTTCCCCAGCTCCTCGCAGATTTCCAACAACTGAGCCGCGCGATGCGCGCAAGTGTGGCGCCGCCCGATGGTTTCCGCCGCGTTGTTTGCCATCTGCTGGCGGGCAGCTTCGTCGGCCAGCAGATTTCTGATTTCGACCTCCATAGCCCGCCCATCTTTGACACAGATGTAATCTTCTCCCGCGCGGAACAACCCTTCCGTGTCGACCCAAGGAGAGCACAATAGGGGAACGCCGCAGGCTAGCGCCTCGAATACCCGTATGGTCGGCACGCCAGACAGGCCGTTGGCATAAAACCTGCGCGGCACGTGCACAGTGAGAGCACTGCGCGCATAGGCGTGCGGCGCTTCTAGATTTGGCAAGTAACCTCGGAATTCAATTCTTGCTTCCGCGAGTCGGTCTAGCGCCTGTCTCGGATAGCGGACTCCATGGACTGCAATTTTGCGATCGCGAAGCCGGCCAGTGGGCATTATGAGAAATTCTTCCAGCTCGCCGGTCCGCTCCTCGTCGCCCCAGTTCCCCACCCAGATCACATCTGTATCTTTTTCGTGCGCCAAGGGCCGGAAGTGTGCTGTGTCGGCACCCTCGTGAAATGTCCAAACTCTTTCCACACCAAAACCCTCAGCGTAGATGCGCCGAATTGCCTCTCCAAACGCCAGCACGCCGTCAAACCTAGCGAGCGGCATTCGCAGAACCTCTTTGGGATTGGTGTAGGCGCGATGATGCGTATCGTGAAACAGCGCCCGAAAACCCAGCCTTGATTTCAAAGAGAGAATTGCGTCGGCGACCTTCGGGTCGTTCCACTCATGCACTATCACCACATCTGCCTCTCTCAATTGCTCTTCGAGGAAAGGCAGCAGGCTGGCGTCATTTCTATAGAAGCGCACATCGAGAGTCGGGAACGCTTTGCGAAAATTACGAAACGCTTCCGCAGCCCGATCAACTCCTTCTTGCAGTAAATTGACCATGGACCAGGAGTCAGTCTCTTCGTAGCACAGGACGTCGTGGCCGAGCCGGCTCAGCTCGTACGCCAGACCACGCAGGAAATGAGCGTTCCCGTGATTCCAGTCTGAAATCCAGGAGTGCGCAAAGATGCAAATCCTGAGCCGTCCCATCATGCCACTGCCTCGGCAGATGTGACGGTTTGATACAGGGCCGTGTACTGGGCAATCATCTTTTCTGCAGTGACCTTCGCTCGCGCCGTTTCAAAAGCGGCCTCCGCGTATGTACTGCGCATTTCCTCATCGCGGCTCAAAGCGGTGATAGTCGCGGCAAGGTCGTCAGGATCGTTGTGCCGGAAGTAGCAGGCCGAATCCCCCCACAGCTCGTGAAAGGTAGGAATGTCGTTCGCTACCAGAGCACATCGTGAGAAGGCGGCCTCCAAAGCAGCAAGGCCAAATGGCTCATAACAAGAAGTCGCGGCATAGACGGAAGCTTCGGCAAACATGCAGCGCAACTGCTCGGAAGATTGCGACCCTTTCAATTTCGGATTCTTGCTCTTTGGTCCATCCTCGCAAGTGGCCTCCCTTCCGGGCTCTTCTCCAGATCCTGCGATGCACACTGGAATTGCCTGATCGCGTTGCAACAAGAGCGAGACCTGCTTCGCTTTGTCCCAGAGCCGGCCAACTGAGAGGACGAAATCTTTTTTCGGCAGATCAGGATCGAACCGCGCTGGATTGCAGCCATTGTGAACCACTACTCCGAAGCTAGGGCGCGTGTAGTAAGTCCGGAGAACATCCAGCATCCATTGCGAAGGTGCGATGACCACATCGGCGCATCCTAATCCGCTGGTCACCGTATCGCGATACCAGCGAATCCACGGAGTTTCTTTGGGTTCATGCCCGTGAACCGCCACCCACCAGCTCACAACGTCGCTGTGGGCAACGACAATCCGCGGGATTTCTGGCGAAACCGTGCCGTAGCAATATTGATTCAAATGCAAGAGGTCAGGGCGAACCTCACGAATTACCGATTCCAGGTAATTGCTGGATTCTTCAACATCCCGCTCCGAATCTTGCATCCACTCCAGCCGGTAGTCCGTAGGACGGTAGTCCAGTTCCGGCAGAGCATCCATCCATGTTGTCTGGTTCGGCGACGGCAGTTTGCCTAAGCTCACCAAACTCACGCGAATGCCCTGCTCTATTAATCCGCTCACCAATTCCCGGGTGTAGGTCCAGACACCACCCACAGTATCCGCGGTCATTAACACGTGCATTCAAGATCCTCAATTCGCGCCGGATGCGGCTCCTGAATATCGCTGTAATCTTTTTCGCGGAACATGCCAGTGTAATAATGGTGAGCGCGTTCCCAAGCTTGGTCGTCCGGTGGGCCGAACATCTGCGTGTACAGTGGCGTGCCTGGATAAGGGAACATCGGCACCGGTTCGCTCACCCAGACGCCATATTTCTTCAGATTCTTCTGCCAAGTGCAAATCTCATCGCGATTGTCATGGTCGGTAAGAATGAGGTTCGCCTGCACCCAAGGGATGCGCTCCTTTGCATAGATCAGCAACCGGGAGAGCCTCTCAGTTGACATGCGGCAGTTCTTGTTTAGTTCGTCTCGGCCCTCATCGGTGATCGATTCAATCCCGCACTCCATGGAGATGCAATGCGCCTGGCCGAGGAGATCGAGGGCTTCTTCATCCCAGAGATCGATTCGGGTTTGCAGTCCGATGGAAATAGGCCGATGACGTAGCTCTTCAAGCAGTCGGCGCACATTCTTTCCGACGCCGAAGATCTCATCAATCCAGTAGATGTAGCTCACTCCGCGCGCCATGAGGTTATCGACCTCTGCAAGAACGGCGTCCACATCGCGCTCACGAAATTTATTGCGAAACAAAGTCTTATTGCAGAAGGTGCAGTTCCACGGGCATCCGCGGGCAAACTCCAGTTCAGCGCCGCGCCCGCAGCCGCTAAAAACGTGATGCCGATGCTGATGCGCTTCGACGTTGTAATCATCGAAGCTAAGCGTGCCGAGACCTCTCATATCGGTAACGGCCAACGACGGACTCAGGTGTACGCCGTTCTCGTCTTTCCAGCAACAGCCATCGATTTCGGTCCATGGGCGCGATGCGAGTTGAACCAAGGTCTCGTCGGGCTCGCCACGCATGGCGACGTCGCAGTTCAATTTGCGCAATGTCGCGGATGGGGTTGCTGATGGATGCGGCCCGATCGCTACTTTGACTGCTCCGTCTCCAAGTTCCGCGAACCATTTGCGCGGAACCCGCAACTCGGGAGGCGGGCAGCGCCAGAATAAATATGATGGCGCAGTAGGAATTACCAGAAAATTGGGATGAAACTCATCCAAGCGTCGCTTGACCTGCGCCGCCGTCAGCTTTTCCACCTGGGCATCAATCAGGATCGGATCATGTCCGCCTTCTTTAATCTTGTCGAACGCAAATAATAATTCAAGCGGATAATGCGGCTCCTGGCAACCGAAATACGTCGAACCTTGGAAGCTCCACGCCGGATTAACCAAGGCAAACTTCACGATGCCACCTCCGGCGCGCGCTGAAGAGCCGGGATCGGCACCTGAGGGGGCACAGCGGCAGGAAACAGATCGCGATTCTGCCTCCACCATGCGTACATGTGTGCCAGAATGCGAGGCAGACTCACCTTCGGTTCCCAGCCGGTGTGACGGCGCAGTTTGGAAAAATCAGTTACATAGAAGGGTTGATCTCCCGGTCGAGGCAAATTCGTTTCGTATCGCAGCTTTTTGCCGGTTACGTGTTCAATTTCAGCGATGAGCTCCAACAGCGACGTCGAATTCTCCAGCCCACCACCCACGTTGTAGATCTCGCCTCCGGTGGTCTCCACGCGTGCTCGCACCAATTCGAACGCATGCACGAGATCCTCTACATACAGCACATCTCGAACCTGGCGGCCATCGCCGTAGATCGTTACCGGCCGGTCCTGAAGCGCCGAGTAAAGAAAGTGCGCGACCCAGCCCTGATCTTCCGTGCCAAACTGCCGGGGACCAGCAATGCATGACATGCGAAAGACGACCGTGGGCAATCCGAAGATCCTGCTGTAATCGTGAACGTACTGATCAGCGGCGCCTTTGGAACAGCCGTACGGCGAGTAGAAATCAAGAGGCTGCGATTCGTTCACTCCTTGCTGATCGGTGCACGTGTAGCGCTTCGGCGTGACGGTCAGGCTTTGGGAGATGAGATGGCCGTAAACTTTATTCGTTGATGTAAACAGGAGAAAGGGTTTGTGCCCGCTCTTCCGTGCCGCTTCAAGAATGTTCAGCGCTCCCCCTAGGTTCGTCTCAAAGTCTTCGCGGGGATCATCAATGGAGGCAGTCACCGCGACTTGCGCAGCGAAGTTGTACACTTCGGTTGCCGGCTGCACCGCACGTTGTACCAGCGTTGCATCGCGAACGTCTCCTACCGTGATCTTCAGGCGCTCAGAATCTCCAGCTGCATGCCGCAACCAACTGACATTGTGCTGCACTCCACGACGCGACAAATTGTCGAAGATGTGCACTTTGGCCTCAGTAGTTTTTAGCAGCCGATACGCCCAATTCGAGCCGACGAATCCGGCGCCTCCAAAAATCACTACCGAACGAAATGGCACTACTTTGTTCACGGAACCCCATTTACCTGAAAAATGCGGATCTGGACTCAACGTCATGCCACCAAACCGTACACGTTCAGCCGCTCCATCGCGTCCTCCACTCGATCGCTCGTTTCCTGTGACTTCAGCCAATCGACCAGCTCCTGTATTCCCTGATTGAGCCGCACTCGCGGCCGGTAGCCCAGCAAATCCACAATTAGGGAAATGTCTCCAAAACAATGCCGGATGTCGCCAGCGCGATATTTGCCAGTAATCTCCATCAGCGGCGGCCGCCCGAGCGCTGCGCTCAGTTCGCTGGCAATTTCAGCGATCGTGACAGGGTGTCCCGAGCCTACATTCAGTGCGCGCCCGTCTGCTGCCGGATTTTCCATGGCCAAGAGGTTCGCCTGTACGACGTCGTGCACGCAGACGAAGTCGCGCATCTGCCTGCCGTCTTCAAACACAATGGGCGAATTTTTGTTCATTAGCCGCGAGGCGAAGATTGCCGCCACTCCGGTGTAGGGGTTCGAGAGCGATTGCCGAGCGCCGTAAATATTGAAGTACCGCAATGCAACGACTGGAATTCCGTAGGTACGGCCAAAAAGCAGCAGCATTTCCTCTTGATCTTTTTTTGAGAGCGCATAAATGGACGTCGATTGCGACGGTTTGCTTTCATCGGTCGGAACCGGAGTCGCGATTTCTCCGCAATGCGGACACGCCGTTTCCCACCGCTTTTCTCTTAGCTGTGCTGCTGGCCGCGGAGGCGGCGCTACGGGACCACACTCCTGACAGAGGTACTTGCCCTCACCGTAGATGGACATCGAGGAGGCAACAATAATTTTCTCCTGCTGTACATGTGAATCGAGCAGAGCCTGCAGCAGATTGGCTGTGCCCTGATTGTTTACAGCGGTGTAATACGCGATCTCGTACATCGATTGCCCAACGCCAATTGCTGCTGCTAAGTGATAGATCACGTCGACGCCGCGCACAGCCTTAGATAAGGTGTCCAGGTCACGCATGTCTCCGCGCACGAATTCCGCTTCCGGCGGCAGGTAAGCGGGCGCGGCTCCGGCTGCGTGCACCTGCTCAGTCAGATTGTCGTAGATGCGAACGGTGTGGCCTTTTCGAATTAGAGCGTCCGCGGTGTGTGATCCTACAAATCCGGCGCCGCCGGTAATCAGGACTTTCTTGCCCACTAACCTTGGCTCCCTGCCCTGGGCTACAAGAACGTCGATACGGATGCGGAAATATAGGGAAGCACCACCCGGTGACGTTCTCTGGGCGGAAAGTTGGATGAAAGTACCTCAAACCGCGCTGCCTAGAAACTAATGTTTCTCGAGTAAACACTTACGCTGTAACCCCTCTGTTCGCCAGCGTACTGCCCGTCGCAGCCTTGGGCGATAGCGAAATTCAATTTCTTATCGCTTCCATGGTTGCCGTTGGAACCGATTCCTTCCGTCCAAGCCGCTCAGGCTGAGACTTTTTCGGCTGACCAGGGCATACTTTTGAACCGCCCACGCCGCAAAATTCGCAAAATCCTCAGGATTTTTGGGAGGGCTGGTGTAATGCGGCGCTTGGCCTAGATGCTCGGGCGTAAAGCAGAGAGTCATGGTGATATCAAATTCCTCCAGCGCTTGCATTTGCTGGTCGAACCAGGCTTCTGCGCCAGGACGGTATGAGTCCGCCCAGCTCAGGCCGGTTCGCAGATAGCGGACTTTCAGTTTGCGCAACCACTCCACTGCGGAACTTAGCCGTGGGTCCTCGAAATGAAACCACTGACAGATTCCCAAGCCTTGCGGAAAACACGAGCTCGCCGCTTTTGGACTGCCGTCTTCCCGCACCAATCCCATGTAGTAATGCCGGTAGTAAGCGCTGCCTTCTGCTTCTTTGTGGCGGGTAGTGGCGGTCCAGTTAGAAGGCAGGTCAAAGAGGCTGTACCAGTGCACCCGATCGACAATGGGCAGGAGCAACTCCGCCGTTCGTTTCACACCGAACGCCTGCACTTCTTCTGCGCCGAACGACGAGGCTCCAGCTTCCGAAACCCACACTGGCCTATTGCTCACGCGGCGAATCTCTTCGACCTTTCCTGGCCACTCATGGATGCTCCAGTGGTTCCAATCGAGAGGAAAGCCATGAATCGCAACCACGTCGATGTGGTCCAATACACCGTGCCCGGCCAGCAAGCGCACAAAGTTCGCGTCTACAGGAGACATGCCGCCCAGCGCGATCGTGAGATCTGGATTGATCTCTCGAATCACGCGCGCTGCAGCAATCGTCATCTCCGCAAAGAGCCTCCATTCAGGATCAATATGGAAGTCCCAATGCGATAGGTTGTTTGGCTCGTTCCACAACATTACCGCTTCGACCATGGCTCCCCTGGAAACAATTTAGATTTTTGCGGCGGCCTACTCCGCTTCCAGTGAGCACTCACGCGCGAAGCGGCACGCCACTCGCAGGCAGAAGTCTCATAACGTCCCTTCTAGTTCCAAATCCAAAATGTAGCGTCCGCGTTGTGTGCTCCGGCGCGGTTCGCAGATCCACGTCTCTGATTCCGGGCGCTCTAAAATCTCCAGCCCCGAACTGCGGAGCATCGCCTCAACTGCTGCGCGGTTCGGAATCCACCAGTTTGTGTAATCGTGGGAGTAGCTCTTCTCGATGAAATACACCGCCGGGAAGTCCGGGTCTCGGAAGATTTCCTTGTTCCAGAATGGATAGTCGTCTTCCCATATTCGCGCCTCTTCCGAGCCGCGAATCATGGTCTGGAACACCAGCTTGCCAGCAACTTTCTTAATCACTTTGTCGAGTGCAAAGAGGGGATAGCGCAGGTGATAGAAAACGCCCATCAACAGCACATAATCAAATTGACCGGAAATTTCGTCCGCGGAATATACAGAACACTTTTTAAATTCAATGTCTAGGCCCAGAGTATTTGCCGCAAAGCGCGCCTGATTTAAGTAGCGATCATCTACGTCGATGCCAAGTACTCGGCGCGCTCCGCGCTGCTTCATCTGGATAGAGTAGAACCCGCCATTGCAGCCGATATCGAGCACAGTGGCGCCAGTGAGATCCTGCGGGATTGCTTTGCCGATCGGTTGCCACTTGATGTTGGGAAAGTCGCCAAGAAAGTGACGGGGAGCCGTGTGAACTCCATGAAGGTCGAGATTGTGAAACCATTCGCCAAGCTCCGCGATGCGTTGGGCAAGAGAACGTCCATCGCTTTCAGCGCCGATAGGAGCAAGAGCTGGCTTGCCTGCCAGGGGATCTGCGGTAGAGGACATGAGACGTTCGCTCAAAAGATGCGAGTTTGGATTGGACCGTTGCGCCAAAGTGTTTGGAAGAGCCATCGGTGGCGCACCTGTGCGACTTAACGCACCGGCATTAGAAAGGGAATGTGTGGCGGCTTCAAACGCAGGGAAGGCCATCGCCTGCCTGATGACCCTTTCTCGCAGCCGCTGCGGCTGCCTCATCTAAGTACCGCAACTGCAACCATAAGTCAGAAAAGCACATCCAAGCGGCTTCATGCCGGACCGTCGCGACAAATCGCCAGAAAGCCGCGGACACACGTCATCGATCCCCGTGAAGATTCCTCGCAAGCAGGAGGGCCTTTACCGCGAGGTGCTGGGTGTGCTCGAAGACCGGCAGGTTCCCTACGCCGTAGCCGGGGCATTCGCGCTGCAGAAACATACCGGAATTTGCCGTTACACAAAAGATCTCGACATTTTTCTTCGTTCCGAAGATGTGGCGCTGGCGCTTGGTTACCTACAAGAACACGGGTTCCACTGTGAAATTCTTGACCCGGTTTGGTTGGCTAAGGCGCACCGCGACGGATTCTTCGTGGATTTGATTACCGGCATGAGCAATGCCGTAATCACGGTCGATCTGTCATGGATCGAACTGGCTCATCCGGCCATGATTGTGGATGTTCCCACCCGCGTGCTTGCGCCGGAGGAACTTCTGGCTTCGAAGCTTTTTGTCACCCGCCGCGAGAGGTTCGACGGAGCTGACATTGCCCACATCATTTACGGTACTCAGGGCAGGCTGGACTGGGATCGCGTGCTTCGGCATGCCGGCGAACACTGGGAGATTCTGCTTTGGGCGCTGATCCTATTCCATTTCGTTTACCCGGCTCACAGTGACTACGTTCCGCGTCCGCTCTGGAGACAGCTGCTTTCGCGTGTGGCGAACGAAATTGAGAATCCGAATCCCAATGCGCGATTTCGGGGCAGCCTCGTTGATGAGTTTATGTTTGCTATTGATTTGAAAGAGTGGGGCCTTGAGAATTTGCTTGAAGAATATCGGCAAAAAAGAGAGCCAAAACTCATAAGCCTCCCGAAGCGATGCGCGGTTAATCTTTGAGAGTTCATGGCGAGGCGTCCAGGAGCAACGGACTTAATCAATGAGAATCGCTGCCACCGCCGATCTGCACTTTACCGCTCAGCGCTACAGCGCGCTGCGCGATCAACTCAATCAAGTGCGCGATGACGCTGACCTGCTCGTGCTTGCCGGCGACCTCACCAACTTCGGCCAGCCTGCGGAAATGGAGCCGCTCCTGAACGCGTTGGTTCGTCTGCGGGTTCCTACTGTGGTAGTGCTGGGAAATCACGATTACGAAAGCGGCCGCGAAGCCGAGCTGATGCACATGATGACGGCGGAAGGAATCAAAGTTCTCGACGGCAGCGCCTACGAACGCGATGGCGTGGGCTTTGCCGGGACAAAGGGGTTTGTCGGTGGATTTGGACGCGGCGTTCTCACCGCATTTGGCGAGCCTGAGGTTAAAGCCTTTGTTCGTGCCTCAATTGACGAGGCCCTGAAACTCGAACGCGCTATGGCTCAGTTGCGCACGCAAAAGCGAGTCGTGGTATTGCATTATTCCCCGATCATGGGCACGGTGGAAGGCGAGTCCCCGGAAATCTATGCATTCTTGGGAACGTCTCGCCTCGCTGAAGTCGTAGATCGACATGGGGCGGACCTGGTGATTCACGGCCATGCGCATCATGGAAAGTTGCAAGGAAAAACCACGGGTGGCGTGCCCGTACACAACGTCGCAATTACACTGCTGCAGTCCCAGAATCCATCGCGCGTGTATCAGGTTTTCGACGTGTAACAACTTCTTGGATCAGCGCCTTTCGGATCCCGCCTCCGCCAATCCCCAGCAACTAAATCAGCTCGCGTATCTTGTCAGAAACTGCGGTTAACGCAATCTTCTTGCGATTCGGCTCGCCGCGTGCCAGCGACTCGGCAAAGTGCAGCGCCTGTTCAGCCGTGACCTTGCCAGGTAGTGGAGGCTCGAATGGGTCGACCACCGCTTGCAAAACCGCAGGACCGGGCGCGTTCAAGAATTCCTCCATGATGGCGCCACACTCGGCGGGATCATCGACTGTGAATCCAATACCGCCGCAGGCGTGGGCAAATTCCGCAAAGTCGATTGGCTGGAGCTCGACTCCATACTCTGGATTCCCCAGAAAGACCATCTGCTCCCATTTGATCTGGCCGAGGGTGTCGTTCTTTATGATCACGACTTTTATGGGTAGCCGATATTTCACGGCAGTCACAAAATCCGCCATCAGCATGGAGAATCCGCCGTCGCCGACAAAGGCCACACACTGCCGTTCGGGATAGGCAATCTGCGCGGCGAGGGTGTACGGCAGGCCGGGCGCCATGGAAGCCAGAGTGCCCGAAAGCGAATACATCTGACCTCGGCGCGCAGGAATTTGCCGAGCAAACCAAGTGGTAATGGTTCCGCTGTCGCAGCTCACAATCGCATTGCTGCTTAGCCGCTTGCCTAATTCCCATGCCACAACCTGTGGCTTCATGGGCTTGTCGCGACGGGTAGCACGCTCCTCCATTACTTTCCGCCAATCTTTTGTGCCTTCCTGCGCTTTTTTCAGAAAGCTGCGGTCTTCCTTGCGCTTCAGCAGCGGCATTAGGATCTGCAGGGTTCGCTTGCTATCACCGACTAAGCCGACGTCAACGGGAAAACGTAGCCCAATCTGCTGCGGGTCTAGATCGATTTGAACGCCTTTAGCCTGATCTGGTTTCGGCATGTATTCGATATAGGGAAATCCGCTGCCGACGATGAGGATCGTGTCGCAGGATTCAATGGCTTCCTGGGACGGTCGCGTCCCGAGCAACCCGATGCCTCCGGTGGTGTAGGGACTGTCATCTGGCACACAGGCTTTTCCGAGCAAAGCTTTGACAATGGGTGCGGCCAGCGCCTCCGCGGCCTGCTCCAGTTCATCGCCCGCGTGCAAAGCACCCTGGCCGGCGAGGATTACAACCTTTTTCCCATCATTCAGAATGTCGGCTGCACGTTGCAGATCCGATTGCCGCGGAATTTGTGGCAAGGGAGCGTAGATGTCGGAACTGTGATGAGGAACGTTCCGCTTGGATCGTGTGCGATCTTTGAGCTCGTGTTCCTGAAAATCAACAGGAATGGTGATGTGCGCAACTCCACGAAAAGCGAGAGCCGTTCGGCAGGCGAGATCAACGACATTTTCAACGTGAGTCGCGCCCATGATCCGTTCGTTGTAAATCGCGACGTCCATAAAGAGCTTGTCGAGCGCGACGTCCTGCTGCGTACGCGTGCCGATCAGATCATGGAACTGCAACCCGGTAATGGCCAGCACCGGCTGATGGTCAAGTTTGGCATCATAGAGACCATTGAGGAGGTGAATCCCTCCCGGGCCTGACGTGGCAAGGCAGACTCCTAGCTTTCCCGTGTATTTGGCATAGCCGCACGCCATGAAAGCAGCCGATTCTTCGTGCCGCACCTGGATGAAACGGATTTTCTTCTGGTGCGTTCGCAACGCCTCCATGATTCCGTTAATACCGTCACCGGGAAGTCCGAATACAACTTCCACGCCCCAGTCGATCAACCGCTCGATGAGAACTTCCGCCGCAGTCATTTCCCTACCTCGAGGTTCGATGATTTAGCGCCTTTAGGATGCCGCCATGTGGCGCGAGGTAGACACCTAGGCGCAGATTCGGCTCGGATTGCGACCGCGGCCGAGTAGGTGATGGAGGCGATGCTGTTGGAACACTCTGGTCGTCGCCTGCTAGATCCCTTAACTCACGGTTACGGAATGTTTTCTGCAGTGTTACAGAGTCAACCTGATGCAAGGCGGCAGTTCCCTTGTCGTAAATCCCGAAGGTCGATAGAAGGCCTATTTTTGGGCTGAGGAAATGTAAATATGGGGACCATTCTGATCATCATCTTGATCTTGTTGCTGATTGGCGCGCTGCCGACTTGGCCTTACAGCAGCGACTGGGGCTATTACCCCAGCGGTGGATTGGGATTGGTGCTGCTAATCATACTCATCTTGGCTTTGAGGGGCCGCTTCTAGAAGAGCGAAAGCGCGCTTTCAGGAGCCAAGCCACCAATTCTCACCCCGTCGAGTGCGTTGGGAAACTAAGCTTTAGGAGCTTTTGCTTAAGCCGTATACATGATCTCCCGTATATGGGATACAGATTTGACCTCATTGTGGAGTTTTCTTCCGCGAAATACCTTGGAATGGTGCAGAGGGTCTCCAGAAAAGAGCTTTGGGCTGCACCGTCTCGCTACACCCGAAAACCTGCAAGCTCAACTCGCACAGAGAGTAAGCGGAATATCGGGGTGCGACACGGTCGCCGTTACGGGCCTGAGCTTCGGTTGGAAGCTAAAGTTACTGCTTCCGAGCCGAAGACTTTGGTCTGGATCGATGATTACCAGCCAGGCTTGACCGTGTACAAAGCTGTATTCGAGAGACTCGGTTTTCATGTTCTCACTGCCTCGTGCGGAAGGCTGGGATTGAATCTTATCGATTCGAATCCTGTAGACGCCGTAATTGTTGATTACGAGATGCCAGAAATGGACGGCGAGGCAGTCGCCACTTCGATCAGGAATAGCCGGCCTGAGCTCCCGGTGATTTTGTTCTCCGGGAGTTCCCTGGTTCCCAGCCGGGTAAAAAGTGTTGTCGATGCCGTTTGCGACAAGGCGGGATCGCGCGACGAGCTTCTGGCCGCAATTAATAGGGTCCTAGGAAATAGGAACAACTACCAGCCCCTGCCAGCCATCTCGATTGGTGACAGGCATCAGGCAGTTGCCTAATTCAGGGTTCTGAAATCGAAAACGAATCAGGAGAGCACACATGAACAAGATGTTGTTGTCGGTTGCTACAGCGTTGGTGTTTTTTGTGGCAGTTGCCGTCGCCCAATCAACACCGCAAGGTGATACGAGTGGCGCGCAGGGCACGCAGAGTTCGTCCCCGGCGGCCTCACAAGGGTCAACCGGCTCCAGCGCTTCTCAAGGCTCAACCAGCTCCAGCGGCTCCATGTCGCAGGGCAGCATGGGCAATGAGAAGGGCGAAGCCAAGGGCGAGAAGAAGCTGAAAGGTTGCCTCAAGAGTGAGGGTGGCCAGTCGGTTCTGGAAGAGAAGAGTGGGAAAACTGTTAACCTCACTGGAAGCGATGTTTCCGCTCATAACGGCCATGAAGTAGCAGTGCATGGCACGTGGGAAAGCGGTGCTTCGGCCTCTGCGAGTTCCGCGGGTGGTGCCGGAGCAAAAGCGGGCAAGACGTTCAACGTAACCAGCGTGGACATGATTTCGGAGAGCTGCTCCGGCGGGAAGACCAAAGGTGCCAGTTCCACGCCTCCTCCCACCCAATAAGAAATAAAAGAAGAGAGACTGCAAGGGTGATCAGGCATCCCGCGAGGGATGCCTGATTCTTGTTTGTCCACGATTGAGAGAATCGGCATAGGGGGAGCGGTCGCCCACTCTCCCCTGCCACACCACCGGACATGCGGGTCCGCATCCGGCGGTTCGATAGGTTAGTCCCGTCGATGAATTGGCGGGCTGGGCGTTCGCGGTTTGGGGACCCGTGTGGGTTTCACGTCTCGGGTTAGCATCCTTTGCGGCTTCACCGCGCCGTGCCTTCGACGCACGACCGCCAGATTTACCACCAGTGCCCTTGATGGATGTGGGCTTCGCTGTCACTTGCCAGTTCGTCCGGCACCGTAGGCCTCTTCATCCGGTTCTTGTTCATCGGCCCGCGTCTTTGCTCCACGCTTCCTTCAGACCCCACCTCGCGGTGACGCCCAGGATGTGAAGAGGACTCTCACCTCCAAGCTGCCGAACATGCACGGCGTACAAGACAAACGGCGTCGCTTATCGCGACGCCGTCCGCCTTCCCGATTACAAGGTGAACAACACGGAGTTAACAGTCGATCGTCTTCAATAGCCGTTCAGGTGCAGCGGCTGGTCCAACCGAAAACGCAAAACGGTTTCGGCAGGAACTTTAACGGTTTTGCCCTTAGTCAGAACCTGAGCGGTTCCGCCCGCGCCCGCGCCAGCAGCTGCTCCGATTGCGGCGCCTTTGCCGCCTCCGGCAATCGCACCCAGCAATGTGCCCAGAGCTGCGCCTCCACCCACCATTTCGGCAGTCCGCTTGTTCTTGCCGATGCCGCTGCTACCGCTTTGCTTCAAATCCTCACTGCTCACGCGATACCGCTGTCCGTTTACGGTTATCGAATCAAGGTCAAGAACCAAATTCCCGCCTTGGATGGTACCGCCGCTATTTATCTGACGGACCACCAGATCAGCGTTGGAATCTTTGGGAATCAGCGTTTCACCCGCTGACCCTCGAACATCTTGGAGAACCGTTGCAGAATAATGCTGGTCCGCGGATGCATTCTGCGAGTCGATGGCCTCGTTTGTGCGAACCGCAATTTCAGTGCCAGCCGGCACGGTGACTGAACCACGCCCCTGGTCTCCGTAGTTGGTCCGGTCCTGCGACAATGCCAGCAGACCGAAGCCCAAGAAAGCCGTTAAGGTCAACGTCGTAATAACTCGGTTAATTTTCATGTGAATGCCTCATAGGAGATGTAGCTTCGAACATTCTGGTATCGGACAAGCTCCCTGGTATCGGACAAGCTCCCCTTAAATTTTTTGGGGGCGCTCGTTGCAAAATGCCACCGGGAACTGACTGCACTTTGCACTAGGAAAAAGCTGTAGCGCCGGTCTCGCGCTCGATAACCCGCGAAATTCCGGCGCTCGCTTTCACGTTAGACCGGCGGCGCGCCACCTCGCCGCATGAGCCCCATGATCAGCGTGATCACGAAGATCACGAGAAAGATGTAGAACAGAAGCTTGGCAATGCCGACGGCGGCAGTAGCAACGCCGGCGAACCCGAACACTGCCGCAATGATCGCAATGATCAAGAACACCAGTGCCCAATAAAGCATAGTGCCTCCTCTTTCGGTGAGCCCTCTCCGGGCTATTGGCAGCATAGATGCCGCCGGTAAAACTGGCGATCCCTCGGAGTCTGTAATTCTGCACACGCGTTGCTGTAGGGCTATCTCACAGATTTTGTTGGAGAAAGAGCTCTGCTGGGCTAGGCTGCCCGGCTCAGATCGCGATTGAGGAGTTGCTGGAGAGTCTGTGCATTGCTCACCGCGTAACCGTGCTGGTCGTTGTTGAAGTAAACGTAGATGCGTGAAAGATGGGATGTCCAGTTCCCGATCCGCTCGGCCCAACTCCGGAGCAAATGGTCATCATAATTGCCTTGGTATTTCCCCGTCGCTCCATGGAACCGGATATAGGTAAAGTCTGCCGTTAGTTCCACCGGCGACTGCGATCCACGCCAGTCATGAATACAAAACGCGATCTTGTGGCGCCGGAGCAGATCAAAAATTGGCGGGGTGTTCCAGCTTTCGTCGCGAAATTCGAAAACGTAGCGATGATTCAGGGGAAGGGCCCGAAGAAAATCAGCCAACCTTTCGGCGTCTACATGCCAATTTGGGGGAAGCTGAAAGAGAATTGGACCTAATTTGTGACCAAGCAATTCCACGCGCGAGAAGAACAAGGCGATGGCATTCTCCGGATCGCGGAGGCGCTTGATGTGAGTAATGAAACGGCTTGCCTTAACGGCAAAGCAGAAGCCGGCCGGCGCGGCGTCATGCCATCGCCGAAGAGCATCCTCAGTCGGCAGCCGGTAGAAAGTGTTGTTCACCTCGACCGTGTCAAACGACTGCGCGTACAAGTCGAACCATTGCGACGGCGGACACTTCTTGGGATACAAGAGTCCGCACCAGTGCTTGTAGTGCCAGCCAGAGGTGCCAATGATTATTCGCGCTCTCATCCCTCACTTACGGCGCGAGGCGCCGGAACGTGTACGTCCGCTGCTTCGACGCCGGCGAGCTGCCGAGCGAGCCTGCCGCGCCAAAGCGCGATGGGAAGCGCCTGAGCGGCCTTCTCTCTTCAGAGCGCGAGTTATCGCACGAGAGCGCTTGCCTGACGGACCGCGCGTGCTGCGATGACTCTTGCCTTTCGCGGATTTGCGAGCCGAGGCAGTTCCCTTCGGTGGAGGTGGAAGCTTCACACCAGCGCGACGAGCTTTCGATAGACCGATCGCGATGGCCTGCTTGGGAGACCGCGCGCCGTGTTTGCGTTCACGTACGTGATGAATTTCTTCGCGAACAAATTCACCGGCCTGAGTAGTTGGCGCTTTGCCTTCTCGCGCATCTTCATGCGCACGTTCGATGGTTTCTCTTTCCGGCATATAGGCTCCTAAGAATCCTTTGCTTACTGTAGATATTCGTTTAGGCGGCTCGCCATCGGGTAAAGACCGTAAATGATGGCCTCAAGCGCTTCTCTGGCGATTCTGACAAAACGTAATCGGTTGCTTCCAACGGCGATCTTGGCACTAAATTTGTTTTGCGCAGCTCTGCCAGCGTCTCACCAACCTGCCACACGCGAGCACCATCTAATGCCGCAACTAGGTGCGGTGGACCGTCCCCGGGCTACGGCAATGGTGCTCGACAGCTATCGCCGCCAGCCCGGGGGCGGCCGGTCTTACGCAAGTGTGTACCGGCAAGCTCTTCTCCGGCATCTCAACCAAACATGAAAAAGCAGAATGAGGTGGTCGTCATCACCGGCGCCTCCGCTGGTGTGGGTCGAGCCACCGCTCGCGAATTTGGGCGACGTGGCGCGTCGGTCGGCCTAATCGCGCGCGGCACAGAGCGCCTGGAAACTGCTAAAAGAGAAATTAACGAAGCAGGCGGCAAGGCATTGGTGCTTCCACTCGACGTTGCCGATCCAGAGCAAATTGAGAAAGCTGCTGAACGCGTGGAAGCTGAGCTCGGCCCAATCGATATCTGGGTGAATAATGCGATGGCGTCGGTCTTCTCGCCAATAGAGGAGATGACTACGGAAGAATTCAAACGAGTCACCGAAGTGACTTACCTGGGATTCGTCTACGGGACACTCTCTGCGCTAAAGCGTATGCGACGCCGAGATCGCGGAACAATCGTTCAGGTTGGGTCCGCTCTGGCGTATCGCAGCATTCCGCTGCAATCGGCGTATTGCGCGGCCAAGCATGCCGTCGCGGGCTTCACAGATTCGCTTCGTTGCGAGCTGATTCACCAGCGCTCGCACGTTCATGTGACCATGGTTCAAATGCCGGCACTGAACACTCCGCAATTTAGCTGGGTGAAGAGCCGCCTGCCGCGAAAACCTCAGCCGGTGCCTCCCATTTTTCAGCCAGAAATCGCTGCCCGAGCAATCTACTGGGCTGCGCATCATCGTCGTCGCGAAATTTATGTGGGGAGTTCAACTCTCGCCGCGATTCTGGGACAGAAACTTGCGCCGGGGCTTCTCGACATTTATCTCGGCCGAACGGGCTACGACTCTCAACAGTACGACGGGAATGCCGATCCCAACCGCCCCGACAACCTGTGGCAGCCGGTGGAGGGCGACTTTGTCGCGCGTGGGGAGTTCGATGAACGCGCGCGCGAGTACAGCGTCGAGCTCTGGGCCGATCAGCATCGCTGGGTACTTGCTTTGGGATTAGCTGGACTGGCGGGTGGAATTTATGCAGCAGTTCGCAAGCCGCGGC
>QIAB01000037.1:46343-48859 GCA_003225455.1 Acidobacteriota bacterium | reverse complement strand
GAGCGTGATATCCACAACCGCATTCTTAGTTGAGTATGCCAACAGCGACGAATAAGCTTCAATCTTGTTCGCGGAACCTCCGTCCAGGAGTTCGTCCTGCACGCTGCGAGAAAGATCCATTCCTGTGGCAACTCCGGCCCAGAAGACAACCTCCTGCAGACTCATGCTCTTTTCTGGATTCGCGGGTAACTGGCAGAGCCGGTGAGCTGTTTCCTCGATTTCCTCGGGACTGAGCTCTTGCATTCGGTCCACGAACGACATTACTTCAAAGATCCGGGAGAATGCCTCCAAATCGTAAATGGTCTTTTCAGACGGCATGATGAAATATTGGAATGCTCCTTAAAAAATGCTCGTTACATGCTCCTTCGTGTGGCTTTGATGACAACGCCTGCTTTTCCGGTGTCTGCGCGATTATCAAAATGAAGAATCATCGGGATTTCTAGGGTGGTTCTCTAATGCGAATACCGGATTCACAGTATTCACGAAGATTTTCTTAGGCGGCTATGCGGCTTAATTCGGTTTGCTCCTGAACACTGCGTCGAGTGGTGAGCCGGAACGTAGGCTCGTCGTGTGTGCCCCATTGATATTTGTACGATTCCCGTCCGCGCAGGAAATCGATTTTCCTTTTGCCTTCCCTGAGCGCATCTTCAACCACCGCACCCAGGATTTGGGTGCCCGGACTGAACCATTTCCACTGCGGATCGAAACCCTGCAAGTAGTAATAGGCAACTTCCTTTTCAAACAGGGCGTATAACGCCGCAATGAATCTTCCTTCCGTCAGCAATCCATAGAGGCGAAGAACGCCTTTTTTCAACAACCAGGGCGCCACTCGCCGATGAAACTCTTGAACCGCAGGGTGCGACATCATTCCCGGCAAGCCGTCCTGCGCCCACCTGCAGCCATGCAGCTGCATGATCGCATCCAGGAATGCTGGGAGATTTTCTGAGGAGGCTAATTTGATCTCTCCTCCGCCGATCTTGGCCAGCCGATTCCGCGCATTTCTCACATTCCTTAGCTGCCGGTTGGGGACTGCCGATGTAAGAGTCTTGGCGTTAGCCGGAAGAGTGAGCACCGGGCATGCATCTTGCATTTCTATAACCCACGGCCAGAAGCGTGCAGGTCTGCGCAGTAGAGCCGAGGCGCAAGGCAGATCAGTAAGATCGATTAGATCCCAGTTCGAAGCCTCCCTGGCGATTTGCTCCCATATCATGCTGAGGCTTTCGTCCGCGAATGATGGATCGATCAGCACATCGAGGTAGTCGGAAACTCCGCCCCCCATGAGCGCGAGCACCCGCTGGCCATCACGCTCATAGATCAACAGAGGGGCTAGGCCTACAAGCTGACTGCCCCGCCATATCGCGATCACGAATGGCTGCTGCGGTTGAAAGACCGCAATCCAGACACTGAGCCATTCGGGGCGCTGAAAGGTTGTGGAATTGCCGCAGCACTCCCAAAGCTCGGCCCAGGCAGGTAGAATGCGCTCGATGGAGCCGTAATCGCGGAGCACATTGCTTTCGAGTCCGGACTGAGCTTTCAACAAGTTGCCTCGCAGAGCTGAAGTTCGTCGCTATAGGCTAAAACTGCTGCGGCTTCTGTATAGGTCCATATACTTCGCCACCATTGTTTCCGACGAAAAGCGAATCTCGGCTTCACGGCGGCAGTCTGCCGGATCAAGTTCCTGAGCGGCGCGGATCGCATCTGCCAATTCAGTCGCTTTGTCCACCAGGAACCCCGTGCGGCCGTTCTCGATCAGATCGCAGAGTGCCCCAACTCGGAACGCAACCACGGGCGTACCACAAGCCAGAGCCTCCATCGCGGCCAGAGAACTGGTTTCCGCTACTTGGCTCGGGATCACAAGACAGCGTGCTCCCGCCAGCAGCTTTTGTTTGCGACCGCAGCCCACCGCACCGAGAAAGCGATGACCACCCCTCAGCCGGTGACGGATCTCCTCATCGAGATACCTTTGATGGCTGGGATAACCGAACGCGGTGCCCGCCAAAAATAATGGCAGACCGGCAACGCCAGCAGCATCGAAGGCGAGATGAAATGCCTTTTCCGGACAGATTCGTCCGAGCACGAGAGCATAGTTCCCTTTTTTCTTGTCAGGATGAAATTGCTCAAGGCACACACCGTTCTCGATTACCTGCTCAATGCGGGCGTCAAGCGGGCACGCTCGCGCCTGGGACTGGGACACGCAAACCAAGTATATCTCTGGTCTGTCCAGCTTGAATGTCTCTTCGGAATACAAACTCGGCGGCAAATGAAGCGTCACCACAACTGGCACGCCAGCAGGCGGCAGATAATCCAGAAAGTCGATTCCATGAAGATGCACTACGTCTATCGGGAATCGTGCCAGTATTTGCTGGAGCGTTTCTCGGTAACGACGCCGGACCAGCTGTTGCTGTTGTTCTTCCAGAATTCCTGGCACCGCGGGTCCGAGCACTAACAGCCCGGAACATCGTGAACCGGCCGAGGCCAACACAAGCGACCTGTGCCCGGCACGGACCAGCGCTTCA
>QIAB01000037.1:38729-46334 GCA_003225455.1 Acidobacteriota bacterium | reverse complement strand
CCCCACCCGGCGTGCCATGCGAAACCGGGGCCAGCGGATAGCTCACGTTCAGCACGGTCAGGCGCATGCTGCACCACCCATTTGTGCGACGGCTTGAAGGGCGAGTTCCCGCCAGCGCTCTCCCGTAAGGGGCCAACGCAGACACTCGTACCAGAGTTTTCCAAAGTGTGGCGGACGGGCGAAATCATATTCAGGCGCCAGCCGGAAGCGCTCTGCGCTCAGAGGGAATTCTTCCAACACCAGCCGTTGTGAGCGATGACACTCGATCATTTTTTTCTTGATCGCCTGCTCCTCCGGCGAAAGCTCGATGACAAGCTCCGGAGCGGAGATGCTGTTCGCAGGAAGGAACTCACCCGTTACGCATCGGCTGTCGCGGAGATGATAAGAAGTCATTTCCACAATCGCGGGCGGCTTGTGGCCTCCGCGAACCGCAGCTTTCGCTGCCAAGTGCACAACGAGCGCAGCAGTGTCGTGATCGGGATGGCCGCCTTCATACGGATGAGTGACAACGACATCGGGCTGCAATTGTCCTAATAGTTCCACAAAGCGACGGACCAGAACCGGCACACTATTGATTGCATCCTGATCTACGCCGCCAAGACACAGAATTCGTTCTGCAGGAACATTCACAAGAGCCATTGCCGCAATGGCTTCGTGCCAGCGCATGTTGGCGTAATCTGCGCGTGTGCCTTTCGCGTCCGGTGACCAGAAGCGAGGATCGCGTGGCGCACCATCAGTCAAGAAGACCACGGAAACGTCGGGAACACGGTTCATGACAGAGCTGGCACCGATCGTCTCATCATCGGGGTGAGCCGCGAGGAGGAGCACACGAAGTTCAAGTTCCTTCTTTCCAGCAAGTCCGCTCTCAAAACGGTCCCAGGCCGTACGTCGCGATGACAAATCAGCGCCCGACTTCATGGTAGGAGATCTGATTGGAAGAAAGTACGCGCACTGCTTCGCGGTATCCGTGCAGCGTGCCAACATCAACGTAGATATCGCCGCCTTTGATGCCCAGCGCTGTTCCACCCTGTCTTAAGTAAGCATTTACAAGAGTGCCAAAGTACTGGTCTGACTTGCCACGCTCGCACCAGATCCGATGCAGGTCCGCGAGAACTTCCCCGCTGAGCTTGAAGGCGCCCCAGATCCACTCCGAGGCTGCTTCGTATTGCTTTACCTGGATTTCCTGCACCGAGCCGTTTTCGTCGGTTATTACGGCGTCAAATAATTCCGGCTGCGCAACAGGAAACAATAAGAAAGAAAGCGTCCCGTCGGGTAGCAATTCGAATCCTTCTATCGGAAACCAAAGCGTGTCTGGTAGCCCGACCACAACTTCGTCGTCGGCAGCGATAAACGGGAGTGCACTGAAGAGGGCATCGCAAAGACCATTGGGATTTTGCTGGACTGCATAGCAGATTGATGCATTTCCGATCTGCCCGCCGAAATAGCTCATGATGTCAGTTTTTGCCGGCGATATGACAAAACAGACGCGGGTTACACCGGCCACGAGCATGCGTTCCAACAGATATTCACAGACTGCGCGTGGACGTTCGGTTTCCCCGTCATGACGGGTTCCGATGGGAAGCAATTCTTTCGAAAAAGCGAGCGGCTGGATGCGCGTGCCGAGGCCCGCAGCGGGAATCACTCCCCAACGCCGTCTCACGCCACCTCCTCGAGCAGCCGAACCAGTTCTCGGGCGCGATGTGCGGCAGTGTGCTCGTCCAAAACACGCTCACGCGCGGCGTTCGCAATGCTCCGCAGTTGATCTGAGCCCAGAGCCAGGGCGTCGACCACATCATCAGCTTGCGATGCGATCAAGATTTCTTGTTCCGGCACAAAAAATTCCTCCAGTCCTTCCCAATAATCACTGACCACGGGTGTCCGACAGGCCGCAGCCTCGAACAGCCTGCCCGATGGGCAATATCCCATTTCAGCCATAGCGGACCGCGTCACGCTCAAGGTTAAATTTGAGGAGCAATAGAACGCTGGATGCTGCGGCGGCGGAACATGGTGCACAAACCAAGTGTTTTCGCTCCAGGGAAAATCTTGCGGATAAAGCGCGCCGCCAATCAAAAATTTTTTCCCAGGCGCGCGTCGAGCCGGCTCCAGGAAAAGCTGATCCAGCGCTTGCTGCCGGTCGGGTGCGTAGGTTCCTAAATAAGAAAGGTCAGCAGAATACCGGGCGCTGGGCTCGACCGGCTTATGAAAATCAGGATCGACGCTCCCGTAGAGCGGTGCAACTCGCCGGGCTCCCATCCCGGACTGAAGCTGCTGTAATGCGCGTCCACCCGTATAACTCAACACTAAATCGAATGGTTCAAGGCCATAAGGTGGAATGTACTCGACTGTTCCTTCTTGCTGGAGGCGCTCGAGCGTCACCGGCGTGTCCAGATCGTAGAACACGCGCCGGGGCACGGTCGAATTCAGCAGGGTGTCGGACGCATAGATGGCATCCGGGCAGTAAGAGGTGACTATGGCTGCGTCGGCACCGGCAAGCGCCTCGCGGGCGCGTGACTCGGCATCTTGCCATGTGGAATATAAAACCAGATCGTAGTCGTCACTATTCTTCAAATCTCGATGAGCAGCATAATAAGGGACATCACGTTCGAAGAATGTGATGTCATGTCCCTGCCGCGCAAGAGCTCCACACAGACCGCGCCAGATCGTCGCGTGACCATTGCCCCACGATGAACTGATGGTCAGGCCAAAGATCACCAGTTTCATTGCCTGCCTTCGCGATCAACCTGATAGAAAGTTGTGCAGCCGGTTGCCATTGTTTTCAGCGTCCGAAAAGATTCAAAGTGACTTTATTTTGCGGCAAGCTAGTTCAGCCCGCGGAACGCCAGACCGGATTCAGGTCGCACCTGATTGGAATCTAACGCCCAAGATTTGCGATCTGAATTCGGGAAAGTTTGTAGTTGGAACTAAAACATCCCGTATAGATCAACTTGGTGTTTTTCACGTGACTGTCGTAAGGTCACAGAAGTCTGTAAGGACATCCGCTACACGGCCCATCGCATCACAAAAGCGGTCATCGGGCAGACAGTCTGCTGTTTTTCCATAATGAAGCTCTCCACTACGGCAGGCATGCTGCACCGTTAAAAAAACTGTCGGTAGTCCTGTCTATGCACTGGCTAGCAACGCTCCTCTTGATCGCCGGTTTCCCTTTGCTTGGCGCACAAACGACAAGCCAGCAAGTTTCTTACCAGGGGCAAATGGTCGGCTCTGTCGAGCTGGTTTCGGACCCCAGAATCAACGTGGACCCATATCGGGGCCTGGTCGAGCAAAAAGCAGGGGAACCTTACTCGAATGAGAAGGTACAGGCCAGCATTGCGGCGCTGCAAAAAACGGAGCGGTTCAGCAAGGTCGAAGTCAGTGTGAAGCCGGACCCGGCCGGTTTGCAAGTATCTTTTGTATTGGAACCAGTTTTCTATATTGGCGTGCTGCAGTTCCCGGGCGCGGTAAAGGTCTTCAGTTATACCCGGTTGCTTCAGGTTGCCAATCTTCCTGATGAGAACGTCTACGAAAAAGCGCAGATCCCGAAGTCTGAGGCAGCGCTGCTCAAGCTCTTTGAGGACAATGGATACTTTCGAGCCAAAGTCCAAACAGACACGCAACTCGATGAGCACAATCAGCTTGCCAATATCACGTTCAACGTAAGCCTGGGCAAACGGGCAAGAATCGGACAGGTTCAGATCCAAGGCTCATCTCCGCAGGAGAACGCGCAATTGCTGCATTCGGTGCGCTCGCTGCGAGCAGTGCTTACCAGGTCTTCGCTAAAAACTGGTAGACCCTATTCGCCTGCGCGAATCAAAGCGGCCACGGGCCTGCTGAAAAGACATCTCGCGAATGAGCACCGTCTGGCGAGCCAGGTCAAAGTGCTGCCGCCGCAATATCATCCGGAAACGAATCGGGCTGACCTGACTATCAACGTTCAGCCCGGACCGATAGTCTTGCTGCGCATGAATGGCGCGCGCCTTTCGATTATTCCGTTTGTTTCCGGCAGACGCCAAAAAAAACTGATCCCGATTTATGAAGAAGGCACAATTGATCGCGACCTGGTGAATGAAGGCCAACGTAACCTCATCAACTTCTTCCAAGAGAAAGGTTATTTTGACGTCCAGGTGAAGACGGAGTTTCAGCGGCAGCCGGACAAAATATCTCTTACTTATGAGATCGAAAAAGGTAAGAAACATAAAGTTGAAGACGTTTCTTTCCGTGGAAATCGCAATCTTTCCGACGATAAGTTGCGCTCACATATCGAAATTGCGCAACACCATTTTCTTTCCCGGGGCCGCTTCAGCCAGAAGCTGCTGCAAAAGAGCGTGAACGACATCGAGGCGGTGTATCGCGACACAGGATACGAGCAAGTCAAGGTGACTCCCGAGGTGGTGGACCATGAGCCAGAGATCGATGTTACTTTCCAGATAAACGAAGGACCGCAAACGGTAGTCGACGCGCTAAAGGTCGTGGGAAACGAAAAGATCCCCTTGGATCAGCTCCATGCTCCTGAGGGCTTCAGCTTGCGCTCAGGCGAGCCTTTTTCTCCCCGGCGGATGGCAGACGACCGAAGCCATATTCTTGCTGCTTACCTCGACCGAGGCTATCTCAATGCGGAGGTAAATGCATCGTTGAATCGGCATCAGGACGATCCGCACCAGATCAACGTGACCTATACAGTCAAGGAAAATCAGCAGGTCCGTGTGAGTCAGGTGGTGTATTTGGGACAAAAGCGCACACGCAAGGCGCTGATTGCCAAGACTGCCGCTATTGGCCCAGAAGCGCCGCTGAGCCAGGGCAAACTTCTCGTGGGAGAGAGCGAATTGTACAACCTGGGAATCTTCGATTGGTCAAGCGTCGGGCCACGACGGCCCATTACGACACAGACCGACGAGGAGGCTGTAGTCAAGGTCCATGAGTCAAAACGGAATGCGATCACGTACGGCTTTGGGCTCAATTGCGCGCCGTGGCGGGAACATTCCCTCCGGCACACTGGCCGTGCCGGGACTGCCGACCGTCGGGCTTGGCAAAGCGAAAATTGTTCCCAGTGAAAAGACATTCGTCAGCCCACGCGGCTCGGTGGCGTTTACGCGCCGAAACTTTCGCGGCCTGGCTGAAACAGGCGCAATTTCCCTTCTAGTGTCAAGACTGGACCAACGCCTAATAGCCAGCTACACCGATCCGCATTTTCGCGGATCAAAATGGAAATCGTTGTTCACCCTGTCCGGAGAGCGCACTACAGAGAACCCGCTTTTCACCGCACGTCTAGGGGACGCGTCTTGGCAGTTGGAACGCATCATCAACCGGGCGAAAACGACGACGGCGCAATTTCGCTACGATTACCGGCAAACCAATCTTTCAAAAGTGCTGGTGCCGCAGATCGTATTGCCGGAGGACCAGCACGTCCGGCTCTCCATTTTATCCGCCGCTCTGATTCACGACACGCGCGACAAGCCGCTCGACGCACACAACGGCCGGTATGAAACCATCAACATTTCGACCAATCCGAAAGCTCTCGGATCGAGCGCCGGATTCTCCAAGCTGTTTGGCCAATACGCGTATTACCGCCCTGTCCATGGGATCGTGTGGGCTAACAGTATCCGCCTCGGTTTGATAGAAGCGTTCGGCGACAGTCATGTTCCCACGAGTGAGCGCTTCTTTTCGGGCGGCGGAACTTCGCTACGCGGATTTCCTACTGACAGCGCTGGACCACAGCGAACCGTCAAAGTTTGCAGCACTGCGGACCCGAGCACCTGTGATTTCATCCGCGTGCCTGTGGGTGGTAATCAACTCTTTATTCTCAACTCTGAATTGCGCATACCGCTGCCGCTTAAGGAAGGTCTCGGTCTGGTTGTCTTCTACGACGGCGGGAACGTTTACCACGCCGTGAATTTCAAGAGCTTTGTTAACAATTACACGAACACCGTGGGCATTGGGCTTCGCTATAACACGCCGATTGGCCCGGTGCGATTCGATATTGGCCGCAACTTGAACCCCGTCACGGGTATTAAATCGACTCAATTTTTTATCACTTTGGGGCAGGCGTTCTGAATTTTCGAAGGGTGGCAGTTATGAATTGGAAACGAATTGTCGGCTGGATTGCGGTAGCGATCGTTGGCTTAATTGTTGTAGTCGCTGTTGGCGGCTATTTTATCCTTCGCAGCCATTCTTTTCATCGCTATGTTTTGGCCAAAATAGTAGAGAAGGCAAGCGCCTCCACTGGAGGAAAAGTAGAAATTGGCAACTACGATTTCCACTGGTCAACATTGACCGCGGATGCCTACAACCTGATCGTTCACGGGACAGAACCGGCTAACCAAAGGCCGCTGTTTCAGGCAGACAAGCTTACCCTGCGTTTAAAGATTCTTTCTGTATTGCATGAAAAAATTAATCTCCGGGAAATTCTGATCGAGCATCCCGTCGCTCACCTTCTGATTGACGCGCAGGGGAGAACCAACATTCCACAGCCGACGGCACCGAAGCAAGAGAGTTCGTCGATTAATGTGTTTGATCTAGCCGTGGGCCATGCTTTGCTGAACAACGGAGAAATTTATTACAACGACCGCAAGAGCTCTCTCGATGCCGATATCTATGACCTGCATACGGACATCGCTTTTGAATCTCTAGCCAGCCGCTACCGTGGCTCGCTCTCCTATGGGAGCGGAAAACTGAAGTATGGGGATCTCGCCCCTCTGCCGCACACTCTGCAAACGCAGTTTATTGCGACGCGTTCACGCTTTTCGCTTAATCCGATGATCCTCACACTTGGATCTTCGCGAGTTACGCTACGAAGCGAAGTAACGAATTACGACAATCCGCGCATGGATGGCTCGTATGAAGTGCTGCTTCATACGGCCGATTTCGCAGGAATGTCTCCTTCTGCAAAGGCTGCCGGAGATGTCGCGCTGAATGGTGGAATTCATTATTTCAGCGCTCCGAATCTGCCATTTCTTCGCAGTATCGCGGTAGATGGCCAACTGCGCAGCGACGGGCTCACGCTCGTTTCTCCAGACGCACGACTGGAGGTTCGCGCCATTCGTGGCAAACTCCAGCTTCAGAATGGAAACCTGGTCGCTCGCGATATCGGAGCGGCGCTGCTCAATGGCCAATTAGCTGCCGAGCTGGACATGCAGCACCTGGATACCACACCGGCGTCTCGAGTGCGTGCCGTTCTTCGAGGCGTTTCTTTGCAGGCGGCAAAAGAGAGTGTAAGAACCGCCTCCATCAAACAAATGCCGCTGACCGGAACCGTGGACGGCAATACCGAGGCTTCCTGGACCGGTAGCATCGGCAATCTGAAAGCGCGGTCGGATATTACGCTGCGCTGCGCAGTTCAGAATACTTCTGCCGGCACACAAGCAGTTCCGCTCAATGGCGCTATTCACGTGAACTACGACGGCAGACGGAGCCTCATCACGCTGCGTGACACGATCCTCCGTACGCCAGCTACTTCAGTAACCGCGCAAGGGGAGATTAGCGACAGATCAAATTTGACCATCCAGGCAAAAGCCAGTGATCTGCGGGAACTAGCCAAGCTCGCTTCAGCACTACGCACGACGAGCGGGAACACAGCTGCACCCTCGCAAGCAAGTTTGCCGCCTGTTTCCG
>QIAB01000037.1:0-38638 GCA_003225455.1 Acidobacteriota bacterium | reverse complement strand
TCCGGCACGCAATGGAGCGCGCTGCGAGCATCACTCTTCGCCACTCCGTCTCAGATCGCTATCCAAAATGGATCGCTCGTAAGTGCCAATCAGGGGCAAGCAACGTTCGGTGTGATGGTGGGTCTGCGGAACTGGTCGTACGTTGCCTCGAATCCAATATCTATAAATTTGTCAGTCCGGCAAATGCCGCTTGCGCCGCTCGAACGCATTGCTGGGCTGGACTATCCAATTTCCGGGAATCTGGTAGCTGATGTAACGGTGCACGGCTCGCAGCTTAATCCGACCGGTTCTGGGTCCCTGAAGCTGCTTAAAGGCAAAGCTTACGATGAACCTATTCAGTATCTCGCGCTGCAGTTCCAGGCGATTGAGAACACAGTCAATACCACGGCCAAGTTGCAGGTACCAGCCGGTTCTGCCGTGGCGAAGCTCACATATCTACCGAAGACTCGCGCATATCAGCTTCAAGCGGACGTGCCTGGCGTCACATTAGAAAAACTTGCTGCGGTAGAAGCCAAAAATCTTCCCGTAAATGGGAAGCTGACAGCTACTGCCCGGGGCGCAGGAACTCTAGACAATCCACAGCTCACCGCCAGCGTTCAGATTCCCAAACTTGATTTTCAGCAGACCACGATCACGCAGATCAAAGCTGATATGAATCTGGCCAACCACCATGCAGACGCGACGCTCAGCTCAGGCCTTGCTCAGGCCTCAGTGCAAGCACGGGTGAGCGCGAATCTCACCGACGACTACTACACCACCGCTTCAGTTGACACCACAGTTCTGCCGGTTGCCGCGCTGCTCGCGGTTTATGTTCCGAGTTTGCCCGAGGGTTTGCAGGGTCAAATGGAATTGCATGCCACAGCCAAGGGGCCGCTGAAAGATAAATCGCGCATGGAAGCACACCTCGTCATTCCAAAGCTAAATGCCGAATATCAATCGCTGCATATTGCAAACACCGTCCCCATCCGTGTTAATTACGCCAAGTCAGTTGTGGCGCTGGAGCCGGGCGAGATTCGAGGGACCGAAACTTCACTTCGCTTCCGCGGACAGGTTCCGCTGCAGGGCACGGCACCGATGACAATGACCGCGAACGGCAACATCAATCTTCGCTTGCTCAGACTGTTCAGCCCTGATCTGAAGAGTTCCGGCATTGTGAATGTCGATGTGCGCGGCGCCGGCAGCCCGCAAAACCCTAGTGTCGCGGGTCAAATCCGCTTGCAAAACGCCTCCATCGCTACAATCACGGCGCCGCTCGGGCTTTCCAATGCGAATGGAATCCTGGACATTGGCAATGACCAGGTACGAATCAGCAACTTCACGGGGCAGGTAGGAGGCGGCGATATTTCGGCGGGTGGGACCATTGCATATCGTCCGCAACTTCAGTTTAATCTCGCGCTGAACGGAAAATCCGTGCGCCTGCGCTACCCCGAAGGCTTGCGCATGGTTCTGGACAGCAGCCTCACGCTGACGGGCACGCGTGATGCTGCAACCGTAAACGGCCGCGTGCTCATTGATAGTCTCTCTTTCACTAGCGAATTCGATCTCGCCGATTTCATGGGCCAATTCACCGGCTCGACGGCTCCGCCGAGCGGCGAGAGCTTCGCCGACCATGTAAAACTCGACGTCGCTGTGCAATCCACGCAGCAACTGCAGGCCGTCAGTTCAGAGGTCAGCATCGAAGGGCAAGCCAATCTGCGGGTGATTGGGACAGGTTCCAATCCGGTGATCGTCGGCCGGGCCGATCTGACTTCAGGTGAGATTTTCTTCATGAAGCAGCGCTATCAATTGGAGCGTGGCATCATTAATTTCACTAATCCTGACCAAACAACACCCGATGTGAATATGTCGATCACTACTACCATTAAGCAATACAACCTCACCCTCACGGTTGTGGGACCGATCGAAAAGCTTCGCACAAGCTATGTTTCCGATCCTCCGCTTCCACCGGTCGACATCATAAACCTCATCGCGCGAGGACAAACCACCGAGGAGTCAACCCCTGCTAACTTGGGCGCCAATTCTCTAATCGCCAAAGGCATAGCCAGCCAGGCCAGCAGCCAGGTAACGAAACTTGCTGGACTCTCCAGTCTGCAGATCGATCCGCTGCTCGGCGGTGAAAATCGGAACCCATCGGCTCGTGTCGGCATCCAACAGCGCGTCACAAAGAATTTTCTGTTTACTTTTTCTACGGATGTGACCTCGGCGCAAAATGAGGTCGTTCAGGGCGAGTATCAGATCAACAAACGATGGTCAGTAAGCGCAACCCGCAATGAAACTGGCGGCGTTGCGTTCGATGGCAAATTTCATACAGTTTTTTAAAATCCACAATGTCGGCAGATCAAACTGATCTGTGGGTTTTTCGAGATGCTCGCAAGACGGTTTCGCGAAGTTCTGTGCTCGGCAGTTTGCACTCCACCCTAGGGCGGCTTTTTGCCGACCCGCAAAATCGCGAAATTTACTGCAAAGCCCTTATCCAAGCGGGAGAACTGGAATCCGCACTGGCCGACAGCTGTTCTGGGTCGACAGAAACATCAGCCGCGCTCACCGACGCGCTAGCATCTGTTCCCTTTGGCGGAAGTCTTGAACGAGCAAAGCGACTCGCACAGGTGTTCGATCGGCTCACGGTTACGGACCATTTACAAATATCCCCATCCGAGGGATTTTCTTATTACGGTCTTGCACCTCTGGATATCGCCAAGCCAGCGCAGGAGAGTGTTGCCCCACATCGGCCCGCAGCAGTGATCGGGATTCGCAGCATCGGGACCACCCTGAGCGCCATCGCTGCCGCCGCGCTCCTCTCGGCTGGAAACAAAGCGGAGCGAATTACCGTGCGGCCGGACGGAGGCCCTTATAATCGTGTCCTGCGGTTCACTGACGAGCAGAATGACTGGATCAAAAGGTTTAAAGAATTGTCGGCATTGTTCCTGGTGGTGGACGAAGGTCCGGGTCGCAGTGGCTCAACTTTTCTCTCGGTAGGAGAGGCATTGGTCTCATCCGGAATTCCGGCAGAAGATATAGTGCTGCTGGGAAGCTGGGAGCCTGATCCCAATTCGCTTTGCGCGCAGGATGCAGCATCGCGGTGGAGAAAGTTCCGCTTTCGCGCGTTCTCTTCGAACGCTTGGCACCGCTTTCGTGACTACACATATATCGGCGGCGGGGAATGGAGAAAGGTTTTCCTTTCCGCAAAATTATCCTGGCCCGCTTGCTGGCCACAGATGGAACGCCTGAAATTCCTCTCGCAGGATGGGACTCAGTTGTTGAAATTCGACGGCTTGGGACCAATTGGTGATGCCGTCCGCCAGCGCGCCCGCGCTCTGGCCGTTGCCGGGTTCAGTTGCGCTGTCGAGGATGTGGGAGAGGGCTTTTCCAGGTATCCCGTGATCGATCGTAGCCCTTTGCCTTCCGCCGACGTCTCCGAATGGAATGCCCAATACTGCGCTTTTCGTTCGGCAGAATTTCGCGTCGAACATTGCACCCCTGAGCCTCTCGCAGAAATGCTTCGCCTGAACCTACATCGAGATTTTGAAGTTGAAATCGATTTTGACTCAGAGCTCTTGTCGCCGCAGAGCATGGTTGTAGTCGACGGCCGCATGAATCCGCATGAATGGCTTCGCACCGCCGGCGGCCAATTACTAAAAACCGATAGCGCGACTCATGGTGACGATCACTTGTTCCCTGGCCCGACCGATATCGCATGGGATATCGCCGGCGCTGCTGTGGAATGGAATCTGCATCCCGATGCGTTGGATTTTCTGCTCTCCCGCTATCGTTTGCTCACAGGAGAAGACCTGCGTCAGCGCTTGCCGCTGTTCTTGCTGGCATACGCTGTTTTCCGCCGGCACGGCGGAAGAGTTCCGCCTGGCTCAGGAGTACCGTTATTACCGCAGGCACATTGAGACTCAATTGGCGCAGGGGATTGATGCGCCCCGAAAAGATTTCCGGACAACCCTTAGGCGTGATAAATCGGCGGTCAATACCTGTCAAGCATAGCGAGGGTATACAGTCCGTTCCCTAACCCAATTGTGCTATTAAACCCACCCAGCCGAGCCATTGTTCGGTGGCAACCCAAGCAGTAGGTTCCTTGTAAAGCTTTGTTTCCATACTCGTCAAATCCGCAGGAGCTTGCCTCCTGGCCTGGCGTGCAAATTCCTCTGGCCGGTGTGAAACAGAACTTGGCGGATCGGGAGCAGGATTCAGGCACCACACGGAGGGTAATCGCGATCGATTGCAAATTCAGATTATGAGAACGGCAACGCCCAAATCCTCGCCGACGACCTCCACCCCGGTTCGAATACTGGTCGCCGATGATCACGAAGTAATGCGGCTTGGAGTTCGCAATCTCCTCGAGGCCCGACCCGATTGGTCGATCTGCGGAGAAGCCAGCAACGGCAAGGAAGCGATTGAAAAGACATTGGAATGTCGTCCCGATGTCATCATTCTGGACATAGCTATGCCCGTTATGAACGGGCTAGAGGCTGCGGTTCACATCGCAAAGATGTCGCCGCCGGTTCCCATCATTTTATTTTCTCTGCATCTCTCAGATGATTTGATTGACCGGTTCCCAACCGACGGCATTCGGGGTGCGGTAGCAAAGGGCGATTCGGCCCGCGACCTCATAAACGCTATCGAGGCAGTCTTAGGCGGGGGAACATTTTTCCCTAACAGGAAATCGCTGGGGGCGTCGTGCTGATTTCAATTTTGTAGGCATTCGTTCCTTAAGCGAAAGGTCTGCCAGGCGTTCTCCGCTCTTAGGCGGCTATGTTCGGATCAGCATCTGATCGGTTCAATTCTCTCGAGCGACAAACCCGGCGTCTCCACTGCACCGTACCTTCGGTTATAAGCTGCTAGTGGGCCTTGATGATATCGCTCAGCAGATCCGGCTTCGATTCGTCCCGCACAAGGTGCGGAAACTTTTCTCCGCCGTGATAATCAATCTTGAAGACCTTGTAGTACTCCGTATTTTCCACCAACAACTCAAGCGGCTCCGAGCTGTTCTTGGTCGCCCGCAACACATCGTGCAGCACATCCGGTGAAAACTTCTTTCCATTCACAGCGACAACGGCCATTCCGGGGCCAATGCCTGCCTTTGCCGCTGGCATGCCTTCGATCGTATCCGTGACATGCCCATCTTCTTTCAGCCAGAGTCCGATGGAACAGGCCGCATTGATATCTTCCCTGGCAACGTCCTCTGCAGCTCTTACAAGCTCCGAACGGGTTTCATCGTAAACCAGTTTCCAACCGCTGCCCTCGACACCTCCTAACGGAGCGCCGGGGCCGTGATTCGTGAGGCGTGCAGTCCAGAAGCCTCGCCAATCATAGGGTGCGACCTGGTTCAACGTATTCACAACATCATCGAAGTTATACGTCTTGACCTGGGGAGGACCGCTCTGGCCACCGTGAAAGAGATGGCAGAAATCATCCATTGATTTTTTGTTTTGGGTTTGCTGGCGGATGATGACGTCCGCCCACAACCAGTTCAGCACGTCTTCTTCGTAATAATCGAGCGGACGCCGCCAGGAGTCCCATTCGTGCGGCGCGGCTTGCATGGCGGGGACGCCGTCAGCGGTGTCTTGCAGGTTGCGCCAGGTGCGGCCAGGGCGATGATCCAAATCGGCCGCGATCTGCGCCAGCGCGTCGCGGAATTGATCCGCAGTACGGACACCGCTTCGGGCGCTGAGCACGTCTCCCAGGTAAGACGTCAGACCCTCATAAACCCACAGCAGATCGGTCTGCATGGGTTTTTCGTAGTCTGGCGTGGTCAGGTCCGCTGGCCGGCGGTATTTTCCGTTCCAGGAATGCACATATTCGTGCGGAAGGAGCCCTGATGCCACTAGCCGTAAGCGATCGTCAACTAATGTGCGCTCGTACGAGCGACTGTCGTTAGACTCATGATGTTCCAGACCGAAATGCGCGACATGATCGCTTAGACTGAAAAGAAAATGGTAATCGCGATAGTGACGCGCGCCGAAGAGCGCTCCCGCCTGGGCAACCAGGTTCTTGTAGTGCTCCCACACTTCGGGAGGAGCGTCGAGCACAGCCGCAGTATCCGCGGCAATATCCATTTCGACAGGCGGATTCGCCTCGTTTAGCGGGACGACTTTGAGATATTGCCCGCTGATGACGGGCGAGTCGACCAGCATGGTGAGCGAGACGGGAGCGAATTTGATTTCGTCGGCCGTCTTCGAAGCAACCTGCAGGGATGTGCCAAAATTCCAGCCACGCGGCAACCGCAAGGTGGCATCGTACGTGAGTTGGTCTGATGTCCAGCCAGCCGGGTAGAGCAGCACCGTGTTCCAACTGATGACGGTCATTTTGTCGGTAGCTGACGCTCCGCCGGTGTAAATCCCCTCATGGCCGGCAGGTGAAACGAAATCGAGAGCACCTTCCACGTTGTTCACACCGGCAGGCACTTCGACATGAATCGTCCAGCCGTCGAGCAAGTCCCGGCGCCATTTCAGCAGTTGGCCATTGGCCGTGAACTTAAGACCCGCCAAGTCTTGAATCGGACCAGTAGGTCCGTGCTCGCCCGGAATCCATTTGGGATAGTAAAGCGTGAGCGTCCCCGGACTTGCAGGAATAGTGAGATGCGCATGGAAGATTTTGCGGGGAGCTTCGGTTGCATCTAAGGAGATCGTTATGTGAGGCGCAGGGGCAGCGAAAACAGGAAAAACCAAGCCGAATGCAAGTATGACTGCAACCGCAAAACGGCAGCGAGTGGCCATTGGTCAGCTCCGAATGGGAGTTCACACCGATTATGCAGAAACATGGCAATATACCAGCCTAGCGCTGTCAGCGTCATCTAAATGGGTGAAGGTAGGGGTTTGATAGCTGCCTCAGGAAGTGGCGTGGGCTGTATCACGATCCTGCCGTGAACGCGGGGTGCACTGGTATCCCAACGATTCCATGGTCGTACCCCAGGCTTGCTCGATCTTGCGGATGGAGGCTTCGGAAAGCGAGCCCTTCCAAGCACCTTGTCTTGCTTCTCTGATGAAAGGTTTGTCTGGCCTGGTATTTTTCGTTAGCACCCACTGATCCGCCTGCGTTTTCTCGAGTGCCCGCATGTTTTCGGCGGAGCTGAGTTCAACCGCTCGCGCTAGCCTTTCTGAACTGGGCTCGATGCCAAGCATACCGGCTGCCTTCTTCAGTTCTAGGATGGGATCGCGCAGAATGTCCTCATAGCGCACCAGGCAGAAATCCTTTTTCCCTGCGCGCGTGCGGAGCCAGCTCAAAACATGATCTTCCCAGCAGCCATAACGATCCACATCGGGAACGATGTGGGCGGCGATGAAACGATCGACAAATTCATCCATTGTCAAATCATCGCCGAAGCGTCGCATCTTAATATTGAAGTGATAGAAGGATACCGCTACATCCCGTGGATCACGGACAATGTAGATCACTCGCGGATAGCGAGGATCGAAGACCTCATGACTTTTCAATACCCGGGGCAGCCGCCGCAACACATGATTGGGATAGGTGTATATGGAGGGAATCCGCTGTTCGAGATTGGCGAACGTCACTGGATCGTTTGGGTAAATCAGATTACCGATCAGAAAACGTATCCAAGTGTTGCCGGAGCGGGGATACGAAACCAGGAAGACATCATCTGGGCGAACTTCGACCCTTCTCCCTGCCACGGTTTTGTGTAAAAGCACTGTGCCGACTGCTGCGAAGTAATCGCGCACACGATTGCGAATCGTCCTCATGAGGCCCCCGGAAAACAGAGTCGACTGCTATCCAAATTGCGGCGCAAAGCGCTCAGCAGAATGGAGAACAACCGATCCGGAACGGCTAACAGAGAAGCGCGTGGAGAAGAATGGGAAGCGCAGGACCACTGGAGGAGGCTTCTACGCCAGGGGTGGCAAACCTAATTTCCCTTACCCGCATTTGGGTTATCGGTCTTCGGCCAAGACTCGCCTGGCCTTGTGCCGGCGGACAAGTAAGTCGCGCCTTCGCCAGCACCGGCGCCGTGCCGCAGTGAAAGGCCGTATCAGGAATGTCGACCTGCGGCAGAATCAGAATAATCGTTATGAGCAGGAGCTCAAAAACCAGCACCGCCCAGGACCAGCGGCTCATAGTTCCCCAAGCCTTAAGTGGCAAAAGAGTGTACTCCTAAAACAGGCCGCGCTCAATGGCACCAAAGCGGCACCGTCCAGAATGCTATCATTCGGTCGTGTCTACCCGCCCTCGCCCTGGACGCTTCATTACCTTCGAAGGCCTTGACGGCTGCGGCAAGAGCACCCAAATCGAGAAACTGGCGAAAGTGTTCGGTCCGCAAGGTATAAGCTTAGTGGTGACTCGCGAGCCCGGCGGGACTGCGGCCGGGGAAAAGATCCGTCACATTCTACTCGATACTTCGACATCCGCACTCTCTCCCATGGCGGAGCTGGCGCTGATGTTCGCTTCCCGCGCGCAGCATATCAGTGAGGTAATCCAGCCCGCTCTCGCCGAGGGATACGTGGTGCTGTGTGACCGCTTTACGGATTCCACGGAAGCCTACCAGGGCGGCGGGCGCAAGCTGGGAAGCAAGACGGTGCTGGTGCTGCACCAGATTCTGTGCGGAGATCTGCGACCTGAACTCACCATTCTAATGGATTCCGATGTTGCTGCCAGCGTGGAACGCGCCCGGCGCCGCAACACAACACAGGCTGGGAAGAATGGCCGTGGGCGGAGTGATGAGAACAGGTTTGAACAGGAGAGCCGGGCATTCTTCGGGCGAGTGCGCCAAAAGTATCTGGAGATTGCCGCTAGAGAGCCGCAGAGAGTGGTCGTAGTAGATGCGCGCGGGACACCGGCGGAAACCCACGCGCAAATCGTCGAGATCGTGCGGCGTAAGCTGAAGCTGGCTGCGAAGACCGCCTAGTTGGCCTTAGATATGCCTTTTTCCGATTTTCACGGCAACTCTGACGTCGTCCATCGCCTGCGCGACATGCTGGCGCGCGGCCGCTTTCCGCAATCAGTGATTCTGGCTGGTCCCGCAGGTTCCGGCAAATACACGCTCGCGCTCATGCTGGCCAAAGCGATGAATTGCCTGGCGGACCCCCACACGGATCGGCTGCCGGATTTTTGCGGAAAGTGCTCGAACTGCACTCGGATTGCCCAGGCGGAGGACCTGGCGGCGCGCTGTTCCGAGGCGGTCGAAGCCCGCGAGGGTTTACGCGAGACCGACAAGAAGGAAACCCGCATTTTCGTTCAGACTCATCCCGATGTGCTGATTATTCCGCCTGATCCGCCGCAGATGATGATCAAAGTCGACCAGGTGCGGCGCGTAATTGAGACAATTTATTTCCGGCCGGCTGAGGCGAAGGAGCGCATTTTCATTTTTACCGATTCGACTGGAGGAGCCGCCCGAATTCGCCACCATTTTTCTGCTCACGGAAAATCCCGGCGAGCTGCTACCGACGCTCCGCTCACGTTCGATGACAGTTTCATTGGCTGCATTGTCCCCTGAGCAGATCGAAAGTTATCTCGCCCGGCATCGTCCCGACTGGAACGCCAGGCAGCGGGCGTTGGTGGCTCGGCTGTCCGAGGGGGCGGTGGGACGCTCGCGCAGTTTCGATCTTGCAGCTTACACTGCCTCGCGTGCGCAGGCACTGACGATTCTCAACTCGGCTCGCGCCGGAGATCACAGCGAGCTGTTTAAGCTCACCGAAACTTTCCGTGCAGGAGCCGAAGGCCGGGAAAAGATGGAAAATCTTTTGCGCACTCTCTATTCGCTTTTGCAGGACGTCATGTTTCTCAACTCGGGCGTGCCAGAGCTGGTGCGCAACACGGACATCCAAGCCGAACTGAAGAAGCTGGCTGAATCCGCCGACTTTGCCTGGATTACTCGTGCCACGGACGGCCTGGCCGAAGTCGAACGCGGCATGCGCCGCAACCTGCTGCGCTCGCTCTCCCTGGATGCGTTTGCCACAGCGCTGGAAACAGGCAGCCAGTATTCAGCACTCCCTTGAGCCTCATCGGTAAATCCAAAATCGGCATGGTCAAACGCCAACTGGAAACTGTTGAGTGCTTTACTAATTGTCATCCCGCAACTCCTGTGCTAGGGTAAGTACAACTCACGCCTTAGTACCCACAATCACAGCAGCGCCGTGTTGTGGCCCGCGAAAAAAAGCGTGTCGAACGGGGTGGTGCCATGAAAGATGCAACCGATTCCATTCCAGCCGTGCGGCCCACAGAACAAGAAGGATTCGCCAACCGCAAGCTGATTCGCCCTTCGCTGAATCGTGGCGATCACAACCACTCACCGGCATCCATGCACGGCCAGCCATCGATGGGAGACCGGCGCGACCGCCCCGAGCGTCCCGAACGCGGTGACCGTAATGACCGCGGAGACAGGGGAGACCGCGGCGACCGTTCCGGTGGAGGTCGCAAGGGTGCCCCTCCAGAACAGACCAACGCGGAAAACTTCTATTACCAGAAGCAGATGCAAAGCAAAACGCCCATGGTAGTGGTGTTACGGGACGGCGAAGAAATTCATGGCATGATCGAGTGGTATGACAAGACCTGCATCAAAGTGACACGCGGCAGCGGCCCAAATCTGATGATCTATAAACCTTCCATCAAGTACATGTATAAGCAGGGGGAGAACGGGTAGTAGAGTTCGCGATGTGGAATACCGCGCTCTTCGATCTCCTCATCTGCGATATTAGGCCACGGTCTATATACGGAAATCCACACAAAGAAGAAGTTTTGCTAATAATTCACATCACTGTTTCTGCTAATGTTCTGCGCTGAATTGCCCTGCCACTACCGAATACAACTTGAAGGAGTCGGCAAAAATGCCCAGCGTTCTTGTCGTTCCGGTGTATGTGGAAGTCCCTGATGGATTCGAACGGGCTGTAGCCACTTTGGAATCGCACCTGCGCCGGGCTGGCTATGCCTTTTACACTGGGGAGCCGTTGCCAGTAACATTGGAGGAGACGAAAAGAAACATGCTCGCGCGGCAAACGGCTGCGACAAACAGCGGCTAAATCGGAAGATTCGTAGACCAAGGACAGACGTGTCGAATTTAGAACTTTTTCCCGGGATGGATCCTCTTGCCACTGGCATTTTGCCCTCGCAGATAATTCGCTCGTATATTTTCGGAGACACGCGGCGGATCATCTCTCCAGTTCCAATTGATGATAGCCAAATTCAACCTGCAAGTATTGATCTTCGGCTAGGACACGAGGCATTCCAGGTAAGTGCCAGCTTTCTTCCTGGTCATGCCACCATTGGAAAGAAGATTAATGACTTGCTCATCAGAAAAATCAGGCTGGATGATTCTGCTGTTTTTGAGCCGCGTTCTGTTTTTATCGTTCCACTTATCGAGAGCCTGCGATTGCCGAGCGACGTCTCAGGGAGGGCGAATCCCAAAAGTACCACTGGCCGCCTGGATATTTTTACCCGTCTAATTACCGAAACTGCTACGGAATTTGAGTCAGTTCCGAAAGGCTACTCAGGGCCCCTCTATCTTGAGGTGGTGTCCCGCACATTCCCCGTCCGGGTCAGAACAGGAATGAAGCTTAACCAGTTGAGGTTTATACGTGGCAATCCCCCTACCAGCGACGGCAGATTGGCTAAGCTGGCTGAGAAGGTAAACCTAGCTTACGATGATGACGAAAGTCCGATTGATCCGCGAATAGAGCGCGGACTGAGCGTTTCCGTGGACCTCCAGGGGAACGGGTCGAGCATCATCGCTTACAAGGCCAAGAGGGGGATGCATCCGATTGATCTCGATAAGGCGATTGACCTGGAAAAAGTCGATTGGTACAACGTGGGGGATTTCTGGGAAGTCGTCCCTGTTTCCGTCACCAGGGACCATACCTTGCAACCCGGCGATTTTTACATATTGGCATCACGAGAAAGAATACGGGTCCCCCCTACCTATGCAGCGGAAATGGTGCCGTTCGACCCATCGTTTGGTGAATTTCGAGTCCATTACGCCGGTTTCTTTGACCCTGGATTTGGATTTGGGATTGAGGGAGAAATCCCCGGCACCAAAGCGGTGTTGGAGGTCAGGGCGCACGAGCTTCCGATCCTCTTAGAAGATGGCCAACTAGTGGGCAAACTTATCTATCACAAGATGGCCCAAACTCCTGACAAAGTGTATGGTCGCTCAATAGGTTCATCGTATCAACAGCAAGGACTAGCACTGAGCAAGCAATTCAAAAGAGGAGCGTCCTCAGGCCAAATCGCCTCACCCCAAGATGCGATTCTTGCTCCTCCCCAACTGGTGCGATCATAAATCTAGTGCTCATATTGAGCCTGGCGGTTGACAATCTCTCTTATCTTCTTTAGCATCAAGCACTTGTTGGACTGTAGTGACTCCTCCGCTTTGGGAGCCGCCTGTGATTAAGCTGGATATCATCAACGAAGTTGTCAACAAAACTGGAATTACCAAAACCAAAGCCGAACTGGCCGTGGAGACGGTTTTTGACAGTATGAAGCGGTCGCTGGCAAAAGGCGATCGCATTGAGCTGCGTGGCTTTGGCGTATTCAACGTACGGCCGCGAAAGACCGGTATCGGCCGCAATCCACGCACCGGCGCGGAAGTTTCCATTCCGCCGGGGAAAGCGGTGCGGTTTAAACCTGGCAAGGAGTTGCAGTCCATCGATTAGCGCTGGGCATCCAATTTACTGAAGCGTGCCCGCTCGCCCGCCTCTGAAGTCTGTCATCGGAATGTTTGAATGTCAGAAATTCTTCCCCCAGCCCCCTCGACCTACCGGGATTATCGCCCAATGGAGGTCTATGTGGTGCGGCCGCCGAAGCCGCGCTACGCGCTGCACGCCTTATTGTTTATCGCGACTATATTCACCACGTTGGTTGTGGGCGCGCGCATGGAATTTAATTTCCTGCACAACCTTCCAGTCTTCTCATTAAACGATGACGCGCTGCCTCTTTTTCCTGTGCGTTGGGCTTTGGCTCAGCATTCGCGCTTGTTGCTCGGTATTCCGTTTGCGTCCGCGTTGATGCTGATTCTGCTGGCGCACGAGATGGGACATTATCTATGCTGCCGCTACTATGGTGTTTACGCGACGCTTCCCTTCTTTATTCCAGCGCCCACGCTGATTGGAACTTTGGGGGCGTTTATCCGCATTCGTTCGCCAATCCGCTCGCGCACTGCATTATTTGACATTGGTATTGCCGGCCCGATCGCTGGATTTCTTGTTGCATTGGCAGTGTTGGTTGTTGCCATGCCGCATTCAAAGGTGATCACGGCAACCTCGGTGAATTCAGATATTCAACTCGGATATCCTTTGATCTTTCGCTTGATCTGGGCCGTGGTGCCTTCCGCAACCCTGCACAGCTCGCGCACGCTGCACAGCATTTATTTTCCGCCCACCGTGATTGCAGCCTGGGTTGGAATGTTTGCCACCGCGCTGAACCTTCTTCCTGGCGGGCAACTCGATGGCGGCCATATCGTCTTCGCGCTTGCGCCGCGCGCTCACCGGATCATTTCGCGGCTCACGATTCTCGCCTTGATTCCGATGGCGATTTATTTTTGGGTCGGCTGGCTGGTGTGGGCGATCTTGCTGCGGATCAGCGGCATGCGCCACCCCATGGTAGCCGAGTGGCCGGGCGTCTCCGGTGGACGCCGATGGCTTGCGGTTTTCGCTCTGCTAATGCTGATCCTCACGCTAACGCCAGGGCCCTTTGCCCACAGTTCGCTGCTGCAAGTGCTGCGGGAAGTGCGCAGCGGACAATAGATCCAGCGGCGGATTCCAAGCTGCGGTGGCTCCGGACAATCCGGACCCTTTTTATTCTTCCGCCATGGGTGCGGTTGTTTCAACCGCAGGTTCGCCCCCGGCTGCTTCCTGGGCAACAATCAGACGTCTGGCTTCGACGCGCACTTTGGGAAGGTGGGTCCCGAACAGAATTGCCCCGCCAATGCAGGCCAGAGCCCCAATCCTCACTGTAAGCGGCGCTCCCAAACGCTCAGCGATAGCACCGGCGAATAAGGAGCCAAACGGCGCCATGCCCATGAACATCATGGTGTACATGGCCATGATGCGCCCGCGCAGGTGGTCCGGGACCATCACTTGAATCAGCGTATTTGACGAAGACATTTGCAACATGATGCAAAAACCGACCGGAAGTAGAAGAGCGGTGGAAAGCAAGAAATTACGAGAAAACGAAAAAAGAACCAGAGCCACGCCAGCACCGCCGCATGACAATGCAATCCACCTTCCGAGGCCACGCACGCCACGGCGAGTTGCAAGGGTGAGGGCGCCGAGCAGAGCGCCGATTCCAGTTGCGCCCATCAGGATTCCCAAGCCGCGCGCGCCTCCGTGAAGGATTTTGTCGGCAAAAACCGGCATGAGCACGGTGTAAGGCATCGCGACCAAACTTACTAAACCCAGGAGGAGCAACAGAGCGCGAATCGGCGCAGTGTGACGCGCAAAACGAAATCCCTCGATGATGTGGGCCAGCGGCGAACCGGAAGCGGCATGAGCGCGCGGCTGCACGCGCATCATCAAGAGGCCGATGATCACAGCGATATAGCTCACTGCATTGGCGAAGAAACACCACCCTTCTCCGATCTTAGCAACCAGAATTCCGGCAATGGCTGGACCAATGATGCGCGCCCCGTTGAACATGGATGAGTTCAACGCGATTGCGTTCATCAGGTCTTCCTTACCGACCATATCCACCAGAAAGGACTGTCTGCCGGGAATGTCGAACGCATTCACGACCCCAAGCAGCGAGGCCAATACGAATATGTGCCAGACCTTCACGGTCCCAGTGAGGGTCAAGACCGCCAGGATGGCGGCCAAAAGCATGGACGCAACCTGAGTTGCGATGACGACCCGATGGCGGTTGTGCCGGTCGGCGATGATGCCTCCCACGGGAGCGACCAAGAAGACGGGCAGCTGTGCGGCGAAGCCGACTGAACCCAATAACAGTGAAGACCCAGTTAGCCGGTATACCAGCCAGGACTGCGCAATGCTCTGCATCCACGTGCCAGTCAGGGAGATTAGTTGTCCGCCAAAGAAGAGCTGGAAATTGCGGTGCTTCAGTGCCCGGAGGGTAGCGGGGATATGCGACCTGGAATTGCTCTTGGGCTGAGAGCTGAACCTTTCGGAGTTGCTGGCTTTCGGTGTTCCGGAATCCGTCACTTTCGCCTGTTCTGTGGATGCTGGTTGCCCGGACCCTGTAGCGTCATCTCTTACATTCTCGCTAAATTCATTTCCTGCCTGACGCAAGCTGAGGTACAGTATGCAAGTCTGACTGTCAGCACCTCTGGCCCAGCTATCCAGTATAACGGGCAACGATCAGTGAATCCTTCCCCGCCAGATTTCGACAGTCGAACCAGACGAGCGTAATTTCCTTAATCCGAGGAGGGATCGATGAACACCGGTCCGATTCATATTGAGCGGCGAGCGGCTCAACGATTTGAATTCCATCTGCCGGTTTCTATACGCGTGATGGGCAGCGCCACTGAAGGCCACGGTTTCACGCGGGACCTGAGTGCCAGAGGAGCTTTTTTCTACACGGAGATTGAATTGGCGGAGGGAAGTCCGGTCGAGCTTACCGTGATGATGCCCTCGGAGATCACGCTGGCGGAAAACATGCGCGTGCGGTGCATTGGCAAGGTCACTCGCGTTACGCGAGCTGAGAGTAAGCTCGGCGTAGCCGTTCACATCGAAAAGTATGAATTCTTGCCTGAGTCTTCAGAGCCGCCAGCAGCTTTTGAGCGAATTTCCGCCCTGCACAAACACAGTCAACAAAGGGATATCCCGCAAGTAGCTGATTCATCTAGTGTCAGGCTGTCTTGATTGTGTGCGGAGCGATATCGGCGCCGCTTCTGACCCTCGGCGGCCCAGACTCCCCACCTGCCGGATGGCCCATGGATAGCGGAATTTCCGGTTTTCGTCCTTTTCATTTGGCTCCCTTTTGCTTAGAATGTTAACTCGCAAAGGGACATCCTTCGCTTCGGGTTATGTCTGTCCCCTCCATGGATCCTTCCCAACTTGGGCGTTCGGGTTCTTTTAGGGGGAACCGTGTTTGAGGAGCACTCGCACCATTACCGAAGTCACTTGGCGGGTATTCTGGCTCTCCATAACATGCTCGTACCGGGGAACAGAAGTGAGGCCATAGGCATGCACGGCGTAGCGGTTACCCTGCTATCCGAAGACAAAGAACGACTTGCGGTGCTCCAGCACAGGCTGGATGGCACCCAGATGGGCCGGAATGTCTTTAGCCATCAGGGTTTTCCTACTAACGCGACCGACTCAATTCTGCGCCAAATTCAAGATGTGAGAGCCGAAGTTGTGCTGGTGGATATTGATACCCACGACGCGCAGCGTGCGATTCGTGCTATTGAGCTGATCAGCGCAAACACAAGTGATATTGCCATATTCGCCGTCGGAGAGATGAACAATCCACTGACGATTGTGGCGGCAATGCGTGCCGGCGCCCGCGAATATCTCGAAGAGCACTGCAGTTCTGAAGCGATACTAGAGGCGCTGACACGTCATGCCACCTCCCGCAGCAAGGCGCGCGCTTCAGCGGGGCGAGCTCGCGTATTTACGGTCATGAATGCAAAAGGAGGAGCGGGATCGACCACGATCGCGGTGAATACCGCAGTCGCCTTGCAGGAAACACACGGCGGCGTTCTGCTGGTGGATTTTTCGCCACTGGGTCATGCCACGCTTCATTTGAATGTCCGGCCGTCGTTTGGCTTGAGCGATGCGCTGCAAAACCTGCATCGCATGGATGCCTCTCTGCTTGAGGGCTTCATGACGCAGTGCAAAGGGGGATTGCAGTTGCTGGCCGGCTCACAGAGTCCGCAGGCGCTGATGCCGGGAGCAGCCGAACTGGCGCGGCTGTTTGATGTGGTGGTTGCGCACTTTCGATATGTGGTGGTCGACTGCTCGAATCGCGTGGATCAGACGGCGCGGCTGCTTTGCGATCTCTCGACTTCCACAGTGCTGGTCACACAAGCGGATGTGGTTTCCTTATGGAGCGCGAACCGGATTCGCACCTTTATGGAGGAGGGCAGCGGCCACAATCGTGTCCGGCTGGTGCTGAACCGCTACAAGAAGATTCCAGGATTTACTGACGAAGATATTGAGAAGGCTACCAATTGCAAGCTGCTTTGGAAGCTCCCTAATAACTACCAATCGGTCGCACCCGCGATTGATAAGGGATTGCCAGTGGCATTTCACGAGAGCCAGGAACTGGGGCGTGCTTTCCGTTCGATGACCGCTGCTCTGCTGCAGGCTTCCGGCGGAGAAAGTCCGTTGGAGCTCGGACAGCCGCAAGAGGTGGGCGCAAAGAAAAAAGCACCCGGCCGCCTGCTGATCTCGCCTTTGCGCGCCGGACAGTAATTTCCGGCACACATTCCGTTTGCATTCTTCTAAGGGTTTAACGTGCAGTTGCGGCTTGCAATTGCGCCTTCAATTTGAGAGCTGCGGCCTCTCCCTCAGGCGTCTTGATCAGATCGTTGGATTCTGAGGGATCCTTCGTCCAGTCATAAAGTTGCTCACCGCTCTTCTGATGGATGATGAGGTGCCAGCGCGCCGTGACCACAGACTCCATATCACCATCGGCTGCGGTAGGTATTTTTCCTTTCACCAGCCTGTCTTGCGTATTAATGACGCTGTTTTGCCCCAGTTGGGAGAGAGGATCGGGCCATTGCAGCCCGGATTTCGATGAAGCCCAAAAAGCACTTAACTCGGGCCCGGGGAACATCTTTTGATCGTCGCCGAGAAAACTCATAACGGTTGCGGGTATTGCAGCGTTGGAAACTGGCGTGGCCACTCGTAGGCCTGAAGGAACGTGTCCAGGGTAGGAGAATATTAGCGGAACATGGATCAGATTCCAGTACAGCGAGATCCCGTGGTAATTCATTCCATGCTCGCCCAGCGACTCACCATGGTCTGAAGTGATTATTACAACCGTATTTTCGGCTAATCCCTGGCGTTGGAGCTCTTGCAGAAGGCGGCCGATGTAATCATCGACGTACCTGACACCGGCGTCGTATTCATCGATGACAGTTCCGTGGTCCCACTCGGGTTTTGGGTAACCGTAAGGACCACCATAGGCGTAGTGCACGTCTAAGTAATTGAGGAAGGCAAAAAACGGGCGGCGCGGGTTGCGCTCGATCCATTGCAAGAGTTCCTGGTTGACTGCGTCCGCGCGTTTGCGTTTGGCGTACGCTCCACCGTAGTCACCTGAGCCTTCGGTATCTTTATCCAGCCAAGCATCGAATCCAAAAAAACGAAAAGCACGAGTGACCTTGCTTTTCTCAGTGCGATTCAAATAAAAGCGCGCGAACTCTCTTCCGTAAAGTGTACGTATAAAGGAATCCGAGATCGAATCAAAGTAATCCTCAAAATGAGCGAAGCCGCGGCCTAAACCGACATTGCGCGTGAAAAAAATCCGGTTAGCGGAGAACGCACCCGTGCGATAGCCCCTGCGCTGCAGCGCTTCTCCGAGTGTGGCCAAACCATTCAGATTTCTCTCGCCCCAGCCCAACCAAGGTTGCACATTCTTGAGGCCGTGCTCGAAAGGATAGCGTCCGGTCAGGAGAGAAGCATGGGAAGGAAGTGTCCAGGAACAGGGAGCGATGGCGTTCTCAAACAGCACGCCGTTTTTGGCAAGTTGATCAATTTGTGGGCTAGTTGTCCGGGCATAGCCGTAGGAGGAAAGATGATCAGCGCGAAGAGTATCGATTACGATCACCAGTACGTTCGGCGAGCCAGAAGCGGCCTCCGGCAGATTGGCAACTGCACGTTGCTCACTCAGCCATTTTCCGCCTTGAATTCCTACGAACACCAGCAGGAAAGCTGCGACCAGCCACGGAGCTGATCTTTTCCAAAATCTGACCGCCTGGAACTCATGGTTGCCCAACCACCGAGTGACTGCGACTGCGACCCCCAAGGCCAGCAGCAGGCACGCGCGATGATAGAGGCGGTTGGTTAAACTAAGCCAGTCATATACGGCCAAAAAGGACAGAAGGAAGCAAAGTGCCCGAACAGGAGGAATGCGCGTTGATAGGCGCGAAGCAGCCCCAACTGCAAGTGCAAGAATCAGGAAAAAGAGCAAGTCTATTGCTGGAGAGATCCACAGAATTTCTGTTGACACATGGATTACTCGCCCCCATTGAGACCAGTTGATTCTCTGAAAAAGGAGCAGGCCGGCGCCTTCGATCAGGCCAGCGACAATCCCGAACCAGACAGCGATTAAGAACAGTGAAGTTGCTGACGCGCTTCTCCCGCAGGACTCGGCGTATGCTTCGGGCAGCAAGACGGCGTCCTGTTTCATGCAAGCCACCCTGGAACTATTTCCTGCATTATGCAACATGCTCTCATATAGTTTGATGACGCGGGCCGATGGCTTTGCTCTGCATAGCCCATCGCTGGCTGCCGGAAACCAAGCCGTGTAGGATAAGTGCTTCCCACGAGTACGTCATGCGATCGTCTGCGGTTGAAATACTGCCAGAAACCCGAACACCGTCCCGTGCCCTTGTGCTCCCGCTGTGCCTGTTGGCTTGCGGAATCGTCCCGCGCTTGATTCTGGCACATGAGACTTTTCTAAATCCCGATGAGGCATTGCATTATTTGTTATCCGATCAGCCTTCGCTGGCAATGGCGTACCAAGTAAGTCGAACGACAGCGCATCCTCCGCTTCTCGTATTGGTATTGCACTATTGGAGATTACTGGGTAGATCAGAGTTGGCGTTGCGGACGCTTGCCTTGCTGACCGGAACTGCATTCTGCTGGATTATGTTCCTCTGGCTGCGAAGAGTAACAGACAGAAGTACAGCGTTGGTCGGTCTGTTTCTGTTTTTATTCGTGCCATCACTGATAACGCTCTCCGCCGAAGTTCGACAGTATTCACTCCTGCTGTTTTTCGCCGCAAGCAGTCTCTATTTTCTAGAACGCGCATTGCAAGAGGATTCTCCTCGCATGATGCTGCTGTCATCATGCGCGCTCTGTCTAGCCCTTCTGAGCCACTATTCTTCACTGATCTTTGCTCTGGCCATTGGCATTTACGCGCTCGCGCGACTTCTCGGGGTAAGAGACCGTGGCGCGGTGCTCGGCACGTGGATCGCAGGGCAATTGAGCGCGGTCGCGCTCTGCGCGTTTCTGATTTTAAGTCATGTCTCAAGACTAAGAAGGCTTGGGCTGCCGCAGGACATTGCTGACACCTGGCTGCGTGCTTCGATTTTTCATTCTGGCGAAGATCACCTTTCGAGTTTCATCTTCGGACGAACCACGCGGCTGTTTCGATATTTCTTCAGCCACGGCACGATCGGGGTTATCGCTCTGCTGCTTTTTGTTTATGCAATCGTGCTCTTGGTGCGTGATAGGAGTCAGCCAGAAGAGTTTCGCAAACCTACCTCGCGCCAGATCGCAATCCTGCTCGCACTACCATTCTTAATCGCCCTGGCAACAGCGCTCGCTGGGCTCTATCCCTATGGTGGTACGCGCCACGATTCCTTGCTCATTATGTTCGCAATACCGGGTGTGAGCATGGGTTTGGTCCGCCTAAAGACTCGCTGGCCCTGGTTGAAGCCAGCGGCGCTGGTCGCGGGCCTGGCCATTTGCAACATATTTTTGTACCCGCCTCCGCCCTACATACCGCGAAAAAATCAGAATCGAAAATTCATGAGGGACGCAATAAAATTCGTGCGTCAATCTGTGCCGTCAGGATCGGTGATTTACGTTGATCATCCTGGTGGTTTGCTGCTCAGCTATTATCTTTGTGGAAGCGCAGTCGTTCCTTTCGAGACTCAGCCTCAACCCTTTTTGACATCGCGCTGCGGAGACTATGAGGCGGTGACGCCTTCGCGAAGATTGTGGTCTTTTGATCCCGATACTTTCCCCGGCACGGTGCAGGAGATGCGCCGCAGACACCAATTGCATCCTGAGGCGCAGGTTTGGATGTTTCAGTCCGGCTGGATAGATTGGCACGAGGAGTTGTGGATCGCCCAGCTACGAGACTACGGTTGCAATGACCCGCAGCAGTTTGGTTCGAACATCATAGTTTGCAGGATGATGCTCGATGCACAACGGTCTAAGTCAAATTGAGTTCGACAACCCTTACTTGGGAGAGTCGAGCGGCTCTATCTTCTCCACGACCAGCGCGCTCGATCCGCCCCGCTGAAACAGATTCCCTGTGGCAGTGACTTGTTGTCCGGCAAATTTCATCAGCTTTTCGTTCTGGCCGGTTGCAGGAGTGGTGTCCGCGATGGGCCAATAAACCGTGCCGTCCTCGGCGAGAATCACGAGCGGAGAGCCTGCCTTGGCACAAGCGCGGGCGCAATCTGCGCTAATGGGTTTGTCAAGATTTTTGGTGAAAGCACAAGCAGAATCGAGAACGTAGCCTTTCACAGTCACAGGCTTTCCGCCTGTACCGGCCGCAGCTATGCCGACGAGAGATAATGCGAGCGGAAATACAAGGTCTCCAAGCGCGCGCAGATTCATTGTGATCCCCCGAGCAGAGTCTGAATACATTTAAAACTCATAAATCTAGAGCGAGAGGTAGGCTGTGAAGCCTACCTCTTTCGTGGGGTGAACTCCTCAATGCTGCGGGCCGGAGAGCGCCGAGATGAGGACTCAAGAATTGCGAACAAACTAGCTGCAGGAAGGAGCAAGCGCAATAGTGAAAAAATACTAGAAGCCCTGGAGACGAGTTATACCCTTTGCTTCGACGCACTCATAAGCTCGGCCGGTTGCGATGTCTTTGTATTCCTCGGTTCTGCCGCTGGGCCACTGAATCACCACGCGATCGATTTTGTCCCGCTTGCCTACGCCGAATGTCACCGGCAGTTCGGATTGGGAAAGATAGCTCGACCCGCCTTTGACCAGGCGTGACTGAATAGATCCGTTGTCAAAGATTTTCAGCGAAGCACCGATGGCATCGCGATTCGATTTTGTGCCCACCAGGCGAAAACGAATGCTGCGGTTTCCGGCAATCTGATCATTGCGGTAGAGATACGCGGCGCCGTGATTCGTGGTGATCAGCAGGTCGAGATCGCCGTCACGGTCAAAATCGCCGAAGGCGAGACCACGGCCAACTTTGGGCTGGCGGAAGCCACCGCCAACTTCGGCAGCTACATCGTGAAATGCTCCCTTGCCGTTGTTCAGGAAAAGCTGGGGTGGTTGAGCGTAGCCAACTCCGCGCACGTTGCGCACCGTGTCATCAATATGGCCGTTCACTACCGCGAGATCGAGCGCGCCGTCGAGATCGGAATCGAGAAATACGCAACCGAAACCCAAAGTATTTTTCGACGCCAGCCCGACTCCACTCTGGGTCGCTACGTCAGCAAAGCTCCCGCTGGAAGCGCGATAGAGCCCGATCATCTCATTGTCGAAATTGGTGATGGCTACGCCGGGAGTTCCTGAGTTGTCAAAATCCGCCACATCTACGCCCATGCCAGCGCGCGCCTTGCCTTCCGCACTGAAAGCAATTCCAGCTTCGACGGCGACATCCTTGTAAGTTCCGTTACGCTGGTTGCGGTAGAGTTTGTTGGGTTGGGTGTCGTTGGCAACGAGCAGATCGGGCCAGCCATCCTGGTCATAGTCGAGCATGGCAACGCCCAACGATTTTGAGCTGCTGTCAAAAATGCCGCTGTGGGCGGTAACGTCTTCGAAGGTGCCATCACCACGATTGTGAAATAGCCAGCAGGTTTCGCCACGATAGGCTTCAGGAGTGCAATAGGACTTGTTTTTGCCATCGAGGCTGCAGAAAACATCGTGCTCCGGCGACCATTTGACGTAATTGCAGACGAACAAATCCAGCAGCCCATCACGATCAAAATCGAACCACAAAGCGGAAGTGCTGAAGGCTTGCCGCCCTCCGAGGCCGCTCGATTTGGTGACGTCGACAAAGTTTCCTTTGCGGGTGTTCTTGAAAAGGCGGTTCTGACCCACGCAGGTGATCAGGATGTCGGGATAACCATCGTTGTTGTAGTCTCCAATCGCCACGCCCATCCCATACATTTCAATGTCGAGACCCGCAGAGCGGGTCACGTCCGAAAAAGTTCCATTGCGATTGTTGCGATAAAGCTTGAGCGTGCTTCGTTCGCGCTTGTGGCCGGGCCAATCCATGCCGTTGATGAGGAGAATGTCCTGCCAGCCGTCGGCGTCGTAGTCGAGAAATGCGCAGCCTGAGCCAAGCGTTTCAGGAAGGAGCTTTCCGCCATACGCACCACTGTTGTGGTGGAATTGAATGCCCGACTGCTGGGTCACATCAACCAGTCGGAATCCGGGAGCGGGAGAGGCCAGCAGATTTTCAGGATCGATTTGCGACGCAGCGGCCGCGGCTGCGATTCCGCACAGAAAAGACCGGCGATTCACGGCAGGTTTACCAATCCGTTGCGGATGGCATACACGACCAATTCGGCGGTTTTGTGAATTCCCAGCGCATCCATGATGTTGGCGCGATGTACGGAAACCGTGTTGACGCTCAGGTCAAGCACAGAAGCAATCTCTTTGGCTGACTTGCCGGCGACAATCATTTGCAAAATTTCCAGCTCGCGTTGCGTTAGCCCTGCGCTGCGTTCTCCCTTGAGCGCCGCCGGCCGTTGAAGCTGGGGATCGAGAACCATCTCGCCAGCGGCCACCCGGCGAATCGCCGCGCCCAACTCCAGATCTACTGCGTTCTTCAGAATGTACCCGCGAGCACCAGCTTCCAGTGCCTGGCGGACCAATGTGTCCTCAGGATGCATGCTCAGCATTAGCACGAGCGCTTGGGGATCTCTTTGCAGAATTTTTCGGGTCGCCTGCAGCCCGTTCATGCGCGGCATGGCGCAATCCATTACGATTACGCGCGCGTGTAGCTCTTGCGCCAAGCGGATAGCGTCTGGACCATCGGCCGCCTCACCCACCACAGCGATGTCCGGTTCATCCTCCAAAATGCGACGGAAGCCGCGCCGTACGAGGCTATGATCGTCGACCAGCAAAACCGTGATTTTATCCCGCATGGGAATCCAGTTTCTCCCGGAGAACCTGCAACCGAACCAAAGTTCCGCCCTCCGCCGGTTGCGTGAATTCGAGGACTCCACCCAGTAACTCGGCACGTTCACGCATGGCTATTAGACCAATTCCCTGCTTCGTCCCCTGTGCCACGAAGCCTGTGCCATGATCCTCGACTTCGAGCTGAAGATTCTTCGGTAGAAATTTCAGGCGCACCCAGGCCTTCCCGGCCCCGGAATGGCGTGTGACATTATTTAAAGCTTCCTGCACAACGCGATAAAGATGAATGGCCGCATTGCCGTCCACCGGAAAGGGAGTTCCGCTTTTTTCATAGCATATGTGAATGCCCGCCTGCCTTTCTACAACGGGCAAATACCAGTCAAGCGTGGTCTCAAGGCCGGTCTCGTCGAGCATCACGGGATGCAGCGCTTGCGACAGGCTGCGCACTTTCTCCAAAGTACTTTGCGCGATTTCGCAGACTTCACGCAACTCGGCGCGCAGCTTGGAGCCTTCGGGTGCCTGATTGCCCGCCCGGCTAAGCATGGCTCCGACTGCGGTTAGGATTTGCCCAAACTCATCATGCAACTCGCGGGAAATATGGCGCAGCGTGGATTCCTGAGTCGAGATCAACTTCTGCGCCAGCTCGCTGCGCTGTTCGGAAAGAGTGGCCAGGCGGGCAAATAGCTGTCGGTTTGAGCGGATCAAATAAAGGCTGGTGAGCAAAATCGCGATTAATGTCGCGACAAGAAAGACGTAAACCTGCCGCTGAACGCGATCGTAGATTTCGGCTATGCGCTGCGCGGCCTGCTCTTCGGCTTCGTTATTTTGAACCAGAAGCCGCGCCACGGCTGTGGTCAGCGCCTCCTGACGCGCCTGCAACGAAATTTGAATCTGGGTTCGCGCTTCCGATTGCTTGCCTTCGCCGGCGAGAGCAAAAGTGCGATCGACGGCATCCCAAAACTGCGCCAGTGAGTTTCCCAGGTACTGCCGCTGCTCGGGAGTTCTATCTGCGACCGCAACTTGCTGCTCTTGCTTTAGCGCATCGGTCAAATCTGCGTGGATCCGTTGAAACTGCGCTGACCAAGCCGTCAACGGATACGGCTCGTCATTGGCCAGCATGTCGCGCATGGCGAGGCCCAGCTGGTTTATGTCATTTTGAATTCGCAGGAGTTGCAGTGAGTCCTTGCGATTGCGCGCAACCAGATTATTCTGCAATTCGCGGAGGCCGGAGATTTGCCGAGTAATGTACGCCGAGTAGGCTACCACCGCGGCCAAGGTGATGATAAGCCCCAAGATTAGCGCTGGTGTCGGCGACCCGCGAGGCCAGACGGAGCGTGCCATGCCCCGAGAATACAACGTGAGGTGGCGGGAGTTCCATTGACGCGTCGTTGGTCTTCGGCCCTTAGTCCTTAGCGTGCCACAGCACAACTAACGACATTTCCAGTATTCAATCCTGCTTCTCGTGCGCAGGAGCCGCGTCTTGGGGGAAGGACTTGAAGGCCACTTCCCTTAACTTCGATGAGGTTTTCTTGCCTGCGTCTGTGTTGTATTGGATCAATGTACCCTTGAGGAGGTAGTACGCCTCGTCTCCTTGATTCTTTCCTGATCCGCGTTCGACAGTTCCTTTGAATTCGTACCATACGCCGTGAACGGTTTCGGTTGTGAAACTCAATTTTTTGCCATCCAGCTTGCCCTGCTTGAAGAACTGATCGAGAAATGCGCCGCGATCGCTTTCCAGGTCGCCATAGCGAGAGACGAATCCGGTCACCCGGCCTTGGTCCTCAACCGTGACCTGCACGAATTCACCGTCCTGCAGGAAGCTATACATTCCGGAGTAATCTTCCACGGGCTGCGGCGGGGTTTTGGATTGCGGCGCGGCTTGCACCGTTAACAAACCTGCGCCCAGAAATACGGTGCCTGCCACGACCAACATTTTCAAAATGTTGCTCTGCATGGAAGCATATTACTAGCAGGCTGCCGAAAAACTCACGAAAGCCTGTTGCGCTGTGGTAGAGCGGCGCTTCAGCGCCGCGTAAGTCGCGCAAAATCAGTGAGGCTTTAGCCCCTGAGGGCGGCGAATCGCCTCAATCCCGACTTTTCCGCAGCCTGCTGGACAGCACAGGAGATACCGCCCACTCTCCTCATATATCAAGGAACCTATGCCGATATTTTTCTTCAGGCAGCATGCAGCTTTCGTATTTTCCGAAGATGCGGTAGCGATTCCGGGCGATCAGGTTGTAGGACCAATCACGCAGGCCATGCGGAGCGAGTCCAAACAGGGCTGCCAACGTGCGCCAAAATCCGCCCAAGCCTCGCAAAATCAAGATCACCGCGTCCGAACGCGAGGCCAGTCGCTCGGTTGACTGTTGGTAGTCTGACACTAGGTACATGGTGTCGAGATCATCCGGGTTAACCCGGTGTTGCCGCAGTACGGTAGCCGCAAGCTGGCTTTGCAAAGAAGCAAAACGAAATTTGGCTCTGGAGTCGTGCTTCAACACGAATCGCACCAGACGATTGCACAGCCCACAAACGCCGTCATAAAAAATGATCGGGTTCGAATGCTCACTTTCCATACGAGGCGCAGCAGCGCAAGTCGGCAAGGCTGAACGGCCCTGGTTCGGGCAGTCCCTGGCGAATCTGTTCTTCGGTGAATCTACGCGTCGGCGTGAGGTCGGGCGGGAGCGGGTCGCAAGATGTCGCTGGCTCGACAACCCCTTCTGACAAGATGCGGACCTGGGCTTTCGCGACCAGGGGAATCGTCATACTGAATTCGAAAATCTGTGCCAGCACAAAGTGGAACCAAACCGGAGCGGGTAGGATCAAAATCCGTCGGCTCGTGGCGCCGGCCACGCGGCGTGCAGCCTCGCTTAGGTTCAGTTGCTCCGCTCCGGTCACGGGTACCGTTTGCCGGTTCAGCCGTGCGTCAACTAAAGCAGCTCGCAAAATGCGAACCAGGTCATCTATAGCCAGCGGGCGTATCGGTTTTTCTTTGAATCCCACCGTAGCGAAAAAAGGGAGAGTGTGGAGCGAATGGCTAAGATGATCGAGCATGTGATCGCCGCGCCCGTAGATCATTCCGGCCTTCACAATCGTGTAGTCGAGGCCGGAGTTACGAATGATCTCTTCGGCTGCCCATTTCGATTCGTGATATGGCGAACCACAGTTTGGCCGCGCCCGCAGGAAGCTCATGAGCGCGATCTTCTTGACTCCTACACGGCGAGCGGCTTCAACGACGTTGCGGGTGCCCGCGATATGCACCGTTTGAAATGTCTGGCGCCCAATTTCACGGTTGATTCCGGCGCAGTGCGCGACGGCATAGCATCCAGCAAAGGCTTGCTCGATCGCTCCAGGATCACAAAGCGCCGCCGGCACAAAGCGTGCGCTCGGAATATCAATTGCAGTTGGATCGCGTCGATCTACACCACGGGCCAGCAGAACCAACTCGTGGCCCTCCGACGCCAATTGCCGCGCCAGATGTCTGCCCACGAAACCCGATGCTCCGGTGATTGCGATCTTCATCATGCCTCCTTGCGCTTCCAGCGGCGACGCCGCGCGATTTGAGTGGGGCAAACCGCACTGAGAAAATCGCCCAGCGTGTGAGCGATTTGCTCAGGCTCCAGACGATACAAAATACGGTTCCCTTCCCGGCGTTCCGAGATCAAGTCGGCATTTTTCAGAATCGAGAGATGCCGCGAGATGGATGGCCCGGAGATGGTAAAGCAGGCTGCGATCTCGCCGGCAGAAAGCTCTCCCGGCTTGAGCTCCTGCAGGATCTGCCGCCGGGTGGGGTCGGCCAGGGCGCGGAACGCGCTGGAAATAGATTTCATTATTAACAATATAGCTATTTTGCTAAATAGTGTCAAGAGCTAAAGGTAATATATGGGAGAATAGAGGCTAGCGTGCAGAAGACGTCGCCCGCACCATTTCAGGGACGTACTCCTCGACCAGTCCCTTTTCCAGCAGGTAGACGCCCGGACCTTGCTTGCCACGAACCATGAGGCAGAACTCGGCGACAAAGAATCCGGCTTTGAGGGCCTCGGTAAATGCCCAGCGCGTCGCCAAACGCCACTCCCGCGCCAGTTCCGGGTCCTTGCGCTCCACAACGAGAATATCGCTTGGAATTTCAATCGCAATTCTCTGCCGGGATAGTGCAGCGGCCAAATCAGTCCGCACCGGTTTTCCGTCGCCGTTGAATTGGATAAGCGGTAAGAGCCGAGAAAGCAGGTCGAGAAGTTCCGGCCGGTTGTCCTTTCCTTCGAGCCGGTCGCGGACTCGGCGGCTCGTCATCGGCCACGTGACCCACAGACGGTCAGTGCTATTGCGGTGCAACATGCTGGAAGTTTCGGGCCCGTAGAAGTCCACTTTGTAACTGTTCGAGATGACGCCAAGCTTGCCGAAGTTCAGGTGGGCGTTCTTGCTCTGCAGAGGATCAAAGGTCCAGGTCATCTCCTGAAGGCGCATGGCCAGGGCGCGGTCGCGCTGCGCCAGCTTAAGTTTGTGACCAACGTCTAGATCCCGATACGGCTCGCGTACCGCGAGCATGTGAGAGTGCAGCATCAGGTGCCCGTTCTCGATGCCGAGAAAGCCAAAGGCAAATCCGGCCATCTCATTGCCGTCGAAGGCGCCGATCCAAATGCTCCCGGCGGCTTTGGTGGCTACGGCCATTGTCATAGGCAGTGCGTCGCGATCAGCCAGAGTCCAGACTTCCCTCTCTACAGCTTCGGCTTTTTGCAGATCTTCAAAGCCTTCTAAATCGCGAATGACAATCGGTCTCTGTTTCGTTTCAGGCATCGTGGCGGGGGCTTGGAAGCGTTCAATATACGCGAGCGGGTTAGCTCGCGCCAGATTGCGACGGAACCGTGTTGTGTCTGAATTCTGGAGCTCGGCAACCACATGCTCGGGGTTGCAGTTCTATGCGACCTGTGTGCAACACGCTGCATCTTGACAGCGCGCCAACTCCCGCATAAAGTCTCGCCATATTTTCGGGCGTGTACTCAAACGCTCCTAGTTGCCACTTCGAGCTTCGCGTACACACGCGCTCGATTCTTCTCCCCCCGAGATCGACAAGCCCACAGCACTAATTCGGTTGCATGAGGTGTCTTATGGAACGCAGATTCGCTGTGTGCGCGGGGAAAATCTTCGCCTTCGCTCTTGTCGCTTTTTTTCTTTTAACTGCTGGATCCATGGCTCAGCCAAATTTACAAGGGCAATGGAGCACTCTCCCCTACCCCATGTCGATTAATCCAGTGCACGTCGCCCTCTTACACACTGGAAAAGTGTTAGTGGTCTCCGGCTCGGGGAACGTTGCCGGCAACACAAATTATCAGGCGGCCATCTGGGATCCGAAGGCCAACACCATCAGCACCCAACCGGTGGCCTGGGACATGTTCTGCAACGGCATGGTCGTGTTGCCGGACGGACGCCCGTTCATTCTGGGCGGCACGCTGAAATATGACCCTTTTTATGGCCAGCCGAAAACCTCGATCTTCAATCCCGCGACCGGAACCTTTACGGATGCTCAAAACATGGCGCACGGCCGCTGGTACCCCACTGCAACAACCCTTGGCGATGGCAGGGTCATGGTATTTTCCGGACTAAATGAAACCGGCGGCACGAACACGAGCGTGGAGATTTACACCGTCGGCACGGGATGGGGTGCCGCGTCTACAGCCTCGTGGACACCACCACTCTATCCACGCATGCATTTGCTGCCCAATGGTAAGGTCTTCTACTCGGGTTCTGGCACGCAGTCGCGCCTTTTCGATCCATCCACAAAGATTTGGAGTAACGTTGCAACAACTAATTACAGCGGCACGCGCACATACGGCACTTCCGTATTGCTGTCGCTCACACCAGCCAACAACTACGATCCTCGCGTGTTCATCATGGGCGGTGGAGGCCCGTCGACTCAGAGCACAGAGGTCATCGATCTGGGCGCGCCGACTCCGGCGTGGAACTATGGACCGAGCATGTCGCAACCAAGGATCGAAATGAATGCCGTCATTCTGCCGACTGGCCAGGTTCTAGCCGTGGGCGGCTCATACAACGATGAAGACATAGCTACAGCGAGCTTAAACGCGGATCTGTTTGATGCAAACGCTGCCGGTGTTGGGTCAGCAGGAGCAAACGCCTACGCGCGTCTCTATCACTCGGTAGCCCTGCTGCTCCCCGATGCGACTGTGTGGCTGGCGGGAGGGAATCCGCAACGTGGCACGTACGAGCAGAACATGGAGATCTACCAACCACCTTACCTCTTCACCTCCGCAAATAACGGCACAGCTTTGGCAGCGCGGCCCAGTTCAGCAGTGCGCCGGCAAGTATTTCTTATGGAAACGCGTTTACCGTCCAGACGCCCAACGCAGCAAATATCAACTCTGTCGTGCTGGTGCGCAACGGCGCGGTCACGCACGCGTTCGATATGGATCAGCGCGTGGTCGGATTGGCATTTACCGCGGGTGTGGGAACGCTGACCGTCACCGGTCCGCCGAATGGCAACATCGCACCCCCGGGTTACTACATGCTGTTCCTCCTGGACAATACAGGCGTGCCTTCGATTGCGAGCTTTGTGCAGGTGGCCCAGGCCCCTGATTTCTCGCTGTCGGCAAGTCCGGCATCGCAAAGTGTTATGCAAGGTAACGGCACGAGTTACACGATTAATGTGACTGCACTTGGCGGGTACAGTGGAACGGTCGGCTTAAGCGTGAGCGGGCTGCCAACGGGCGCCACAGGAACATTCAATCCGGCATCCATTGCGGGTTCGGGCGCTTCGACGCTTACCATCGGCACTGTGAGTTCAACCCCGGCAGGCAGCTACAAGCTTACGATCACCGGAACGGATGGTGCGAGTCTGACTCACACCACTAGCGTTACGCTGCTCGTGAATGGGCCATCGGACTTTACAATTTCTGCCACTCCTGCAAGCCGGACCGTCAGCGCGGGATCAAGCACATCCTACACGGTGAATATCGGTGGGCTGGGGAGCTTCTCGGGTACCGTCAGTCTTACTGTGTCCGGGCTGCCCAGAAAAATAAACGCCAGCTTTAATCCCTCATCGGTAGTCGGCTCGGGTACATCGACCCTGAAAGTTTCACCGAATCCGCAGGCGCCGCATGGAACATACACGGTAACCATCACTGGGTCCAGTGGCGCAACATCGCATTCCACGACAGTCGGCTTGACTGTGCAGTAAATGAACCTTACCTATCGCTAGCCGGGGCCATTCCAAGTTTGAGAGAATGGCCCCTAACTTTTTCAGACTCGCAATTCATTGTGAGGAACCGGATGCATCTCTCTCGCAGGAATTTCCTTCGCTCCGTGAGCGTCGGAGCCGCTGCAGCAACATCGATGCGGTTACTGCTGCCGGCGTGGTCGTCTGCCACTGTATTCGAACCGGTCCGGAGGAGAGAACCGGGCGGGCCAATTCACTTAGATAATAACGAGAATGTCTATGGTCCGTCAGCCAAGACTGCGGCGGCGATCCGCGCCGCATTGGGTTCGGTGAATCGATACCCATTCCAAGAGTACGACGCACTTGTGGAACAGATTGCCAACCTCCACAGTGTCAAGCCTGAGCAGGTCATGCTCGGCTGCGGCTCGACGGAAATTCTGCGCCTCGCGGCGGCAGCGTTTCTTGGACCCGGCAAGCCGCTTATTCAGCCCTCGCCGACTTTTGAGGCCATGGAGCATTATGCGCGTTCGGCGGGCGCGGAGGTCGTATCCGTGCCGCTTACTTTAACCTTCGCGCATGACCTCGATACCATGCTGGCACGGACGGCCGCGTCGGGTACGCTGGTGTACATCTGCAATCCGAATAATCCCACCGCTTCTTTGACTCCACGGAAGGATATTGATACCTTTATCGGCAAGCTTCCTGACACCACTTACGTGCTCATCGATGAGGCTTATCACCACTACGCCGGCAAGTCGGCGATGTACGCATCTTTTCTTGATCGGCCTGTCGACAACCCGCGCATAATTGTGAGCCGCACCTTTTCGAAAATTTACGGCTTGGCCGGACTGCGCCTCGGATACGGAATTGCGGCCACCACAACCGCGAAGCAGATGAACTCCTATGCCACGCTTGATAACGTGAATGGAGTGGTGGTTCGAGGTGCCATCGCGGCCCTGGACGATGCGGCAAGCGTTACAGAATTTATCAAACGCAACGAGGATGTACGCCAGGAATTCTTCAATCAGGCGATGGCGCGAATGCTCAAGCCGATCGATTCACACACGAATTTTGTCATGATGAACACCCATCACCCTGCGGAGCAAGTGATCGAGCACTTTCGCAAGAATAATGTCCTGATTGGCCGGCGCTTTCCCGCCATGGACAGCTACATTCGAGTGTCATTCGGCACGCCCGGAGACATGGCGGCGTTCTGGCGGGTTTGGGATTTGCTGCCGTTCGCGAAGTCCCACATGCAGCACTAATTCCCGTTTTCTCCACAAGGTGCATGCTCACGCAATTACTTTGGTTACTTTGTTACAGAACACATTATGAGTACCATTTTGGGAAGCAGTCACGATGTCTCGAGCCGTCAAACTCGCAATCTCTTCACTGTTTTTAGCCATTGCAGTGAACGCCGTGGCGCAGAGCGGCTATCGGGAGGTGTCCCTCAGCAGTTCCGGCACGATTACCGGAACGGTGAAATGGTCGGGGACATTACCTCGTCTAACTGCATATCCGATCACCAAAGATCCGGCAATCTGCGACCCTGATTCTCACAAAACGCGCGACTTGGAGCGGCTGATCATAGGTCCCCAAGGCGGCATAGCCAACACCGTCGTATTCCTGAAAAATATTTCCAGCGGAAAGGCCATGGTGATGCCTGAACCCCGGCGTTTTCTGGATCAGAAGCATTGCCGTTATGAGCCGCACATTCTGCTGGTGCCGCAGAGCGAAATTCTCAAGATGAAGAGTTCAGACGCAACGCTCCACACCGTGCACATGACTGGAGCAGCCACTTACAACCTGCCTTTCCCGTTTCCGAACCAGGTGATTACGCGGCCCATGCAGTCAGCAGGTCTGGTCGATCTAAGGTGCAACGGCGGGCACGTATGGATGAACGCTGAACTGATGGTCGTTCCGCATCCTTATTACGTGGTCACCGATGAAAGCGGCAGATTCGAATTGGACAACGTGCCCCCTGGCAGCTACGAGATCGTAGCCTGGCACGAAGGTTGGGGCGTGGTGCGGCACGAAGCTGCTTTCGATGTGCTCACCGAAAGACGTATCCAGCGGCCTGTGTTCACCGAGCCTAAGACCTGGGAAAAACAAGTGATCGTGAATGCGGACGAAAAGGCCGTGGTTAACTTCGTAATCTCCGAAAAATAATTCGGACGCCCAACCCATCTCCAGGATTTCCTTTGCGTTCTTTGCGGCGGTTCTTTGCGTCCTCTGCGGTTAAAAGCTCTTGACCGCAAGGGTCGCGAAGAAAACCGTTCGCTAAACAAATCTGAAGCTCGGAAAGGCCGGTGGACCTCTCCCACCGGTTTCCGCTTCCGAAATCAGGCTTCGTCCGACATCCCGCCAAACGACGGCCTAGAACGTATAGATCAAGTCAAACTGCAGACGGTTCAGGTAAGGTTCGACTTGCCCAACCTTTACGCCTGTTGCTTTTACGGCGTTCTCAAGGTTCGTATTCAGAGTGCGCCCACGGTACCAGGTAAAGCCCGCCACGGTGTTGCTGCGCAGCTTCCACAGGGCATAGATACGGTGCTGCAAGATGTTAGTCGGGGCGCGTTGGTCGCTTTCAGCAAACGAGGCGAGCACCGAGTCCTGCTCCTGCCGCAGCCATGCATAACCAATCTGAATGTCGTTCTTGTTCTTTAGCTGACCTACGTTGAAATCCGCCCCGTACTCTTTGTTTTGCGAGCCGAGGCCAGGCATTACCTTGCCGGTTGCGTCAAGCGGATGTGACTCGGCGTCGAGGTTGTCTTCAAACTCGAGCAACAGATTGATCGGCAACCGCGCCAATGGAGTCTTGATCTGGTTGTTGAGGATAAAGTCGGCGTAATTGAAACCGGAATAGAAATGCGGGACTGGAACGCCGGTGCTGGTCAAACTAAGAAAGGTTGCGTTCGTCATCCCATTAGGGGCAAAGACGCAAGGAGGAAACTTGGGACCTCCCAACACGGTTTGGCAACCTGGTCCTTCCCCGGTGACTGGAAGCGTTGGCACCCCGGTAGCGGGCGGAACCACAGGCACGTCACTGCCCGTGGTAGTCGCTTGGGTAGCAAAGCCGCTTGCCTGCAGGATCGCATCCGGCCGATTCCATTTCAGGCTTAGGAAAGACGGCGTAGCGGTCCACGGCCCCATTTGGAGTTTAGCGGAAACCTGTCCACCCAGCGCATAAGAATCCTGTCGAGCCTTCGCCGTGCTACCGGAGTTAGACTCGTTATACAGAAGCTCAATACCCTGGATGGTGAAATTCTTCACGAATGGCGTCCTCAGATCCCAGGAAAACTTCTGGTCGAAGCCTTCCGGGTTGAGATCGGGATCGCCGGTAACCGACGTGCGCTGCCACAGATAGGCAAATTTTCCGGCGGTCAGCGATACCCACTTGTGCGCCACTGGGTTGTACGTGATCCACGCCTTGTCGAGTGCAATGGTCTTGCGATCGAAGAAGTTGGTCAGCGTTTCATTTGTAGTAGTCGGATCGCCGAGAGAACCGGTAGCCAGGTAAATCCCGCTGGTGAAGTCTTCGTTCAGCTTGCCATCAAAACCGAAGCGCACCCGTAGCCGGGCGCGATTGCGATCCGGGACACCGTCTTGGGTGAAGTTCTCACCGCGGACCCGCACATCGCCAGTGAAGCGGAATCGGCCGACCAGGCCTTCCAAGGCCGACATGCGTTTCTGTTCATCTTGTGTGCTTACGGCGTTGTTGGTAAGGGTCGTTTTTACGTCGGCGAGGTCGGTGTTCAGCCGAGTGACAGTTTCTTTCTGCTCGTTGGCTGCAGTTTCCGCAGAACTGGCCTTTTGCTGAGCCTCGGCGGAAGCAGCTTGGGCCTGCTGTAATTGCTGCTGGGCCTGCTGGGCTTGCTGTTGCGCTTGTTGCAAAGCGGCGTCGCGGCTTTGCATTGCTTGCCTGAGCTGTTCAATTTGTTGCTGCTGGGCCGCCAGCGCATCCTTGAGCGCTTGTACATCGGCAGCCGTGACCGCCGCCCGGGCTACCGTCTTTTTCCGCTTCGGTTTAGCCGCAGTCTGCGCCAGCAGCGTTGTCGCTAACAGCGGAACTACGCACCACCTGAGAACAGACCTCATTGTTTCTCCTTTTTTGCCTCCACCGATTGGGGAGTCCAAGAATGATCGAAATTGCCTCTGCTGATTAATGCAAACCTGGATCGTCTGTGCTGAGTCAAACTTTCGCGGCCTTTTCACTCCCTTATGCAGCACGAAACCGTGACCGCTCTTAGGTTTGAGTAAAGTTCCTTGTACTTGGCGAGTGTTACTGAATTGTTACAAAACGGTAAATTTCTAATGAATCGGACCAATGCGTAGCCTGAAGCCCTTCTTTCGACGGGGCACTGGCCCCGCCCACAGTTGCATTGGGATGTCCTAGTAAAGATCTGACCTGGCCTGTCCCCATCGGGCTGAAGCGAAAGCCTGCTCCGCCGATAAAACCTTGTGGCGGAGTGGCAGAATTCGAACGTCTCGTCGGGAGCAAGCATTTAGTAAGCTGAGGCGCGCTGATATTTCGGGCCCGCCCTAGTGGTGCGCTGTGCCTGCTTTCGCGGTTGCTCCCATGCAATCCGCTCAAGCCACGAATAGCCAGTCCCTTCAACTGCCGCGTCACTTTTCCCGCTCAGCCCTCAACCGCGCCGAGTATGTCCATGCGATCTTCCTCGGTCAGAGGTTGCAAGTAGGACGCGATTCTGATGGAGTGCGGGTACAATGTCACCGGCTTCGAAAGCAAAAAAGAAACTCTCTCTCGATCGCCGGCATCCGACGTGTCCCCAAATCCTCAAAAAGCGGAATCCTGGCAAGTAAGTTATGCCATCACTCGCATGTTTGGCAATGCGGAAGACAAAGCACCCTTCGCCGGTGCTCTTCAGCTAATCACGATCACCTTGGATTACGATCTCGGAGCCTTTTGGGTCGTCAATGACCTACGCATGACGTTGGACTGTGCTGAATACTTCAGCGGCAGTCCCCAAGCATTTCCCCAATTTGAGACGGTTACGCGGTCCAGGCATTTTTCAATCGGTGAAGGCCTACCGGGAACAGTGTGGAGCACGCGTGAAGTGCTCCACATCCCTGATGTTACTCATGCGGAAAACTTTCCTCGATCTTCAATTGCCAAACAGGAAGGCCTGCGAACCGGGATCGGTTTCCCGCTCTACTGTGGCAAGACTGTGCTCGGAGTAATCGAATTGTTTAGCCGGCAAGCGCCAGCAGTTTCGCGGCAGATGAAAGAGTTTCTGTCGGCCCTGGGCGGACAGATAGGAATGTTTCTCGAAAGACTGGCAGCTGATAGGATGCTCGATTCCGCTGACGCTCAATTCCGTCTGGTCGCCCAAGCCGCCTCGGTCGCCGTCTTCACGATCGATGAGCAGAGCAATATAATTTTTGCCAATTCGGCGGTCGAACGAATCTTTGGATACAAGCCCGAGGAGCTGATTGGCGGCAAGCTGACTGTTGTGATGCCTGAGTACCTTCGGCATGTTCATGAACACGCCCTTAGGCGGTACGTGCTCACGGGCCAGCGCCACATCGCTTGGGAGGGTGTTCCTCTTCCGGGACTGCACAAAAATGGGACAGAAATCCCGTTGGTGATCGCTTTTGGGGAGTTTCTTCGCAAAGGAAGGCGTGTGTTTACAGGGTTCGTACGGTTGCAGTGAGCGCTTGCATGAGAACTCAATGTCGGACACTTTTGAGCCGATGCCTCCGATTACTGTTATAAACGCGTTCCTCAGTGCTTGCCGGCAGCGGGAGCATGGGAATTCCCTCTCTGCCGGATTCCTCTTGATTTGTACTTGAAAATCACGGCGGTTGCGAAATCAATTAACTTACCACGCACCCCGTACGACCGAAGCCGTCACCTTTCCCGAACGCTGCGCAGAGGGAACCGAGGCACAATAGCGCTCTCTTTTTGCAGTGGGTTCAAGTGCGCTTACGAGTGTCGCCAGTCGCGATGCAGGTGATGGTTGCATTGTTGGTGCTCTGCGGCGTGTGGGTCCTCTCCTAGGGGATGCCGCGGGCGGATCAATACCGGCTTCCCTGGCGGTGGCGCGTCGGAATTCTGTACATCGTGCGGCCCGGCAGACTATCCGCTAATGGCCGTCCCACGGTAGCTGTGATGTTCTCGCGCATTTTGGATTACGAAGGCTGTTGTTCTTCTGATAGTCAGCACTCGGGCCCTCCAACGGTATGATCTCTTGAATATGACTGGAGCGGGAACTGTGAAGAGTGGATTACCCGGAACCGATATTGTGCCACGTCGACTCGCGAAAGCGATAACCGAGCTTCGGGGACTACAGAAATTGCTCCTTTCCGGTGAAGGCTTGGATCCCCGCATCCTCACTGACTTTCGCGATGCCTTAAACCACGTTCGGAACACTGCTTGGTCAGCACAACAATATATTGCGTCCCAGGCTACCGACCAAGACCCAGCGAGCGTGCTTTGCGTCTTGGCGGGAGAACGCGTTCGCGTCGCCTACCAGCTTTGCCATGCTATACAGTCAGACTTGAAGAGCACCGATATCAAATTTCAGACAGGTCAACTTATCCAGCTCTACTCCGCCGCAACGGCTCTAACTGACCAACTGGGCAACGTTGTCGACAAACCGGAGTGACACCGCCTTCCGATCTTGAAAGCCTTCGCGCGAAAGCGCCCCGAACCTCATCACCTCATCAATCTGAGTTTTTCATAATTCGATCCAAGGGCAATCGTCACTGTCGAGCCTTTGGACTGCAGCTGAGTCTTTTGCTATGACTCGGAACCCTTACGGACAAACCCGAAAACGAGCATTTCTGTCCCGGTATTCAATCCAGGTCGCCAGGCCACACTTCCCGAGGTACGCGATAAGAGTGCGACATTGCCGCTGATGCTACTTGCCACCGTTCTTGGCGACGTTCGATCGCGAACCGGCCACAGACAATCAAAATGGACAGATCCTCAACGACACGTCTCTTTGGTGACGCGGCTAAGCTCCAATGGCAAGCGTTTAGTTTTCGTGTTGTGTTGCGCGGGTCTGCTTTAGGTGCGCTCGGCGACTTAGTTGGAATTTGAGGCGGCAGGGGGCGGGGTTGATATAGGACTAATGCAGGACGCTTCAAAGGCTGCGAAGAATTAGCAGCTGAAGGTGCGCGCATCATCGTTCAAGATGAAGCCACCAGCGTTGTCTGGGGTATGCCTGGTTTCGTGGCCAAAGCTGGATTAGCGGAGAAAATTCTACCATTGGACCAGATTGGTCCAGAGATCGTGCGCCGGGTGCAAAGCCAGGCTATGCACGTTCATGCCAGGTGAACGAATTGGGGTGAAAGAAAGGGCGAGGAGTTATTTCTCGCCCTGACAAGCCGGAGACAGCAGGTTCGCTATTTCAGACTGAAATCATTTCACTCCGACGACGAAGGTGATTTTTCCGTATGCCAGGTTGATCGTGAATGTATAGGTATTCCCTGACGTGAGATTGGTTGTGGCCATGTTGAAGATCCACTGCTGGCCGGACGAATCCCACCGGAACGCCGCATCAGGAATATCCCCGGTCGTGGTTTCGTTCAC
>QIAB01000111.1:5537-5947 GCA_003225455.1 Acidobacteriota bacterium | reverse complement strand
CACAAATGCAGGCGGTGTGGGACGCCAGTCCCCAGGGTTGGTGCCTGGCGTGTAATCAACAACCGCATCTGACCATCATTGGCGCGGTGTGTCAGAATCGCAATCGCAGCCGCCGCTCCAACCGCAATCCCGTCAGTCTTCGATTGGCCATCAGGAATGGCGGCAAGCGAGGCCGCTTCTGAGGTATCGATTTGGAATGCATTAGCTGGATAGAGTGCCAGAAGCGTGTCGTGAGCGGCAACAATTGCGGCGGCATCCGGGGATGCGCCGGGCCGGGCGGTGAGAGTTCCGAGATACGGCTTGTAGTCTCCGATAATCGTGTTGACTGCCTCGAACGCGGCGACTTCGACGATTGCGGCATTGCGACCCTGGACAAAGGGGTTAGATGGCGCAACCGTTGCTTGCATGAT
>QIAB01000111.1:0-5447 GCA_003225455.1 Acidobacteriota bacterium | reverse complement strand
CTTCTCCTTTAACAACTCGAAGTCACAATCGCCGTCGGTGTAGTCGCGAACCGGAATAGCTGGTCGTGCGTCCCTTACTGTTAATAGCGGGGAAACCATGCCAGAAACCGTCATGCGGGCGAAGAAGAAGCGCATTTCCTCGTTTGAAATCAATTTGCAACGTGATACCCTTCGCGGCGGGGCGCGCCCGCGATGGCACAACCGTCGTCACATGAAGTCACTCTGTTGCTGCGGGCTTGGGATGCTGGAGACAAACAAGCTCTCGATCAGCTCATTCCCCTGATGTATGAGGAACTTCGCCGGCTTGCGGCGCAGTGTTTGGCGGGAGAGCAACAGGGACACGTGCTGCAAACCACTGCGCTTGTTCATGAGGTCTACGTCCGGCTTGCCGGTGTCGAAAGCGTTGGCTGGCGGAATCGGGCTCACTTCTTCGCGCTCTGTGCTCGTTTGATGCGGCGCATCCTAATCGATCTTGCGCGTTCCCGGCATTATCAGAAGCGCGGCAGCAATGCCATCCATCTGCAACTGGATGAAGCTCTTACCGTCTCCATGGAGACAGCGCCAGACATTCTCGCCGTGGATATTGCCCTGCAATCTCTAGCCACTGTGGACCCGCGAAAGAGCCAGATGGTGGAGTTGCGTTTTTTTGGCGGTCTGACCGTAGAAGAAACTGCCGAGGTGATGCAGATATCGCCCGAAACCGTCCTCCGCGACTGGCGATTGGCCAAGGCATGGCTCACTCGCGAACTCGCAGCTCGATGACCATCATGAAGCCTGAGCGTTGGCAAAGAATCGAGGAACTCTATCACGCTGCGGGTGCTTTGCCGCGGGCTGAACGCGTTCCCTTTCTCGCGCAAGCCTGTGCTGAGGACCAACGCCTTCTTGAGGAAGTTCGATCTCTGCTCGATCAGGGAGTGACGGCGCAGGGCTGGCTGGATGCTCCCGCCATGACGATGCTCGCCAACGCAATCGCTCCCAGGGCGCAGAACGCTGGTTCTTCTCAGCGCCAGAGGGATGCTCTCCAGTTGATTGGCAAGACGGTTGGCCATTACCAGATCCTGGAGCAAATTGGGGCGGGCGGCATGGGTGCTGTCTATCGCGCTCACGATGACCGGCTCCGGCGCGACGTCGCTCTCAAAATCCTGACCGTCGATGCCGGCAGCCACGCGGAACAGCGCTCACGCATTCTTTCGGAAGCGCGCGCCGCTTCGGCGCTGAACCACCCTGGGATCACCACCATCTACGAGGTCGGCGAGGACGGGGAGCAGGTCTTCATCGTAATGGAGTTGGTACAGGGTCAGTCTCTTCGCGAAGTCTTGTCGGCGGGCGCGGTTGAAACCCATACGTTGGTTCGCCTGGGTGCGCAAATCTCCGAAGCATTAGCCGCTGCTCATGCCCAAGGCGTAATTCACGGGGACGTCAAGCCGGAAAACATCATGGTATTGACAAACGACCGTGTGAAACTCCTTGATTTCGGATTAGCACGACAGGTGGTCGAAGAATCTCTCACGGTCACCAATATCTCCTCGAACCTGCCCCAGCCGCGTCTGGCGGGCACAATCGCGTACATGTCTCCGGAAAAGCTGGCGGGCAGTCTGGGTGATAACCGGGCCGATCTTTTTTCTTTGGGGATTGTGCTCTACGAAATGGCAGCCGGCAGCAGACCATTCCTCGGGCCGAGCGCCATGGCATTGGCAACGCAGATCGTGAACGATGTTCCACCACGTTGGAGTGGAGGAGAAACCGCGATCGGCGAGGAACTCGTGCGAATCACGTTCCGGCTGCTGGAGAAGAAGCCGGCGGCACGCTACCAGTCCGCGCACGAAGTGCAGGTGGACCTGAACAGCCTCTCCCGCAGCCTGGAGCTGGGAATCATGCTCCCGGCGGCAGTCGCGGGCAAAACCGCGGTGGCGGTTCTGCCATTCAAGCTGCTTACCCCGACACCTGAGGATGAGTACCTGGCAGTCGCTCTCGCCGATCCGGTGATCAATCGTCTCAGTGCCAATGGTGAATTACTGGTCCGCCCGATAAGCGCGGTAATGCGATACGCAAAACAAACTACCGACTTGATGTTGGCCGCACGTGAACTCAACGTCGATGTTTTGGTCGACGGCAGCATTCAAAGGCTGGACCGGCGGCTGCGCGTCCATGTACAGGCGTGGAACGTAAGCAATGGTTCCTCCCGCCTTTCTGCCAAGTTTGACGGGACGGTTACGGAAGCCTTCGAACTGCAAGACCAGATTGCCGACGCCCTGGCTCGCGAGCTGAACCCCGGTGCGCCGAAGACATCTGTGAGTTCCCCCACCGGGAGTCCGGCAGCGTACGAGTTGTTTCTTCGAGCCATGGAACGGATGACTCGCAACAATCGCTGGGACATGCGGATTGCCATTGAGATGCTCGAAAACACCCTCGTGATTGATCCTCAGTTCGCCGATGCCTGGGCGGGTCTGGCCGAGGCTTGCGCACTCATGGGCGGGATCTTCGAACCGGGATCGAAATGGATTGCGCGGGCTGAAAAGGCCGTTCGCAGGGCATTGAATCTAGATCGAGAGAACGTCGAAGCGTATGTCGCACGGGCGCGCATCATATGGACCCCCACCCGGAAGTTCCAGCATCGGTCTGCCTTGCGTTCCCTAGGGGAAGCACTACGAAGACGCCCAACCCACGATCAGGCGTTGAGCTGGCGGGCGCTTGTCCTGATGCACGTTGGGTTGCAGTCGCAAGCAAAAGAATGCCTGATGACGGCTTTGGCGGTTTCTCCTGATAACACTTTCACCTTGACTTTCATGGGGACCAACGCGCTCTACGCCGGCCAATACGATGAAGCGTGGGATTGGCACGCGCGAGCCTTGAGGCTGGATCGTACCAGCTTATGGGCCAACCTTCTTTCACCGGCGGCGCCGCTTTATGCTGGGGAAATGGAAAAGGCGGCCAAGGCGATCCAGTCTGCCACCCAAGTTCTCCCGAAGGATCCGCTGCTCTCCAGTTACGAAGCGTTACTCTGGGCCAAACGAGGAGCACGCCGCAAAGCGGAACAGTTGATCCAAAAGGCTACTCATGGCGGTAAATCGTTGTTGCACACCCATCACATGATGCATACGGTCGCCGCGGCGTACGCAGTATTGGGAAAGCACAAACCCGCACTGTCCTGGCTCCGCAAAGCGAGCACGAACGGTCTGCCAATTTATCCCGTTTTTCGCGACGATCCTCATTTTGAAGGCATGCGTAGTCAGCCTCCGTTCGTGAGCTTGATGGCTAACCTCAAGAGGGAGTGGTTATCCTACCAGCGGGAGTTTGGCAGTGGGTTGGCGAGCGGCTAGCCTCGCTTCTGTGGCCCACCGCCACGCGCCGCACCCTGGGCCCCGATGCGCGCGTTGCCGGGGCCGTCGTGTTCACCCCCGATGGAAGAGCGGTGGCCTATCCAATCCTGGAAAACGGGGTCTCGAATGTATTTGTGCAGCCGCTGGATGGCTCACCGGGGCGCCAGATCACAAATTTCAAATCCGGGACATTTCGCACGCTGGCTGTAATTCGCGAAGTGTCGCAATCGGAGGTGCTGCTGCGCGAAGTGAGCGAGGCGGGAAGCCAATAGTTGGGACAGCCACAGGCTAACTCACTCATGGAGGTGCGATATTGGCCCTTTTTTCAGTTCCGAGTGTGTAGTCGGCAAGTCGGAAGTAATCCGATTCTCCGCCGGCGTTAGCTGCGGATTTCTGTTCTTCTTTAACTCCTTGATGCTATTCAATCAGCTTCGAGTCTCTGGCGACTGTTCTACTACTTGAATATCCAGCGGCGGATCGAGTTGATGCTGGTAAACGCTCAGCTGGGAAACATACGAGATGTTCTCAAGTAGAGCAGTATGCACCACACAATCCGGCCAAGCTGTTTTGCCGCTGCCTCTGCGTACGCGTTGAGCGCGTGTGCTACGAACAGCTTGGCGAGGCGGGAGGCGCAAGTTGACGAAGCAATCCGGTTGCTCGTCTCGCCATCGCAAATGCCTTTCCGACCACCCCAACAAGAGGGCAAACTGTGTAGCTACGTGTTTCACTCACGAGCTCAAATTCCACAGCAAGTGTGTCAGACCAGCCATTCGTTGACTGGCCACGGTCACGTCCGTAAGATGAAGCAGTCTGACAGTTACGACTTTTCCTGAATGATCGGCCGCACAATCTCGCGCTATCGCATCGTCGAAAAGCTGGGCGGGGGCGGTATGGGTGTTGTATATAAGGCCGAGGACATCGAGCTAGGCCGCCTCGTGGCGCTCAAGTTCCTGCCGGACGAGGTTTCCCGCGACCCGCAGGCCTTGGAACGTTTTCGTCGTGAAGCTCGCGCTGCCTCCGCCCTCAATCATGCCAACATTTGCACGATTTACGATATCGGCAAAAGTGGTGAAGACTCCTACATCGCGATGGAATTTCTGGATGGCGCGACGTTAAAACACAGGATCGAAGGTCGAACCATGGACATCGAGGAGATCCTGTCGCTTGCAAGCGAAATTGCGGATGCCCTCGATGCAGCCCACACCAAAGGCATTGTCCATCGTGACATCAAGCCGGCGAACATTTTCATCACCGAACGCGGGCATGCCAAGGTTCTTGATTTCGGGTTAGCAAAGGTTGCGCCTACAGCCGTCTCGGCAAGCAAGTCTGCATCGGCGAACACGATGACGCGAACCATCGACGAGCGGCATCTCACGAGCCCGGGATCGGCAGTTGGCACAATCGCTTATATGTCGCCGGAACAAGCGCGGGCGAAAGAACTCGATGCCCGCAGCGACCTGTTCTCGTTTGGAGCTGTACTGTACGAAATGGCCACTGGACACCTGGCGTTTCATGGCGACAGTACTGCGGAGATTTTTGATTCCATTCTTAACCGCATGCCGGTTCCTCCCGTGCGGCTGAACCCGAATGTGCCCGCCAGGCTGGAAGACATCATTAATAAAGCGCTGGAGAAAGATCGCGATCTTCGCTACCAGAGCGCCTCAGAAATGCGTTCTGATCTGAAACGGTTGAAACGCGACACTGACTCTGGTCATTCGACTACAAGCGTTGCGGCACCACCATTTGTGCTCGGATCGGGTGCGCTGCGGACTGAAGTCGTTGTGCCCACAGCTAATTCAAGGCGGAAGTGGGCCTTGATCGCGGAACTTCGGTCCTGCTCGTGGCGGGGGTTTACGGTTGGCGACTGGCGACGCAGCCCGCCCGCCCGAACAAGCCCCCCATGACCCAACGCCAGCTCACTGCAAATGCCGCCGGACATGGAGTAAATGGCGCCGCAATATCGCCCGACGGCAAATACCTCGCTTACTCTGATGAGACAGGTCTGCACATCAAACTTGTGGAGACCGGGGAAATGAGGACGCTTCCGCTGCCGGCCGAGTTTGCATCAACACACGCAACTTGGCTCCCGGCAGCGTGGTTTCCCGACGGCACCCGCCTGCTCACTAA
>QIAB01000110.1:18259-21366 GCA_003225455.1 Acidobacteriota bacterium | reverse complement strand
CACCAGAATGAAGATGGCGGATGGCCGATCTACGCCACCGGACCCTCAAACATCAGTGCTTCGGTCAAAGCCTACTTCGGATTGAAACTGGCGGGCTATAAAGCTGATCATCCGGCGTTGGTTCGCGCCCGCAAAAAAATTCTGGAACTTGGTGGCGTCACCGAGGTCAACACTTTCACTAAAATTTATCTTTGCTTCTTCGGCCAGTACGATTACGACGCTGTTCCCGCGATCCCTCCCGAGATCGTTCTTTTCCCCAACTGGTTCTGGTTCAATATCTACGAGATTTCCTCGTGGTCGCGGGCGATTTTGGTACCGCTTTCAGTTGCATACGCGAAAAAGCCTTTCAAGAAAATTCCCGATGAAATGGGTGTGGAAGAGCTCTTCGTAGGGGGACGCGACAAGTCACGCATGCATTTGCACTGGGATAAGAAACTGCTCTCATGGCGCAACTTTTTCTTGTCTCTTGATCGGCTGACGCACTGGTTCGAGCGAGTTCATATCCGCCCGTTGCGTTCGATTGCTCTGAAAAAAGCCGAGAAATGGATGCTCGAACGCTTTGAGATGAGCGATGGCCTGGGCGCCATATATCCGTCCATGCTCAACGCCATCGTGGCCCTTCGCTGCCTTGGGTATTCGCTCGATGATCCCCAGGTCATTCGCGCCATTGATGAGTTCGAGAAGCTGGGCATTGAAGAGGGCGATACATTTCGTATGCAGCCCTGCAAACCGCCGGTGTGGGATACGGCTTACGCGCTCTTTGCCCTCGGCGAGAGCGGGGTTCCGGCGAACGATCCGCGCATGATCAAGTGCGCCGACTGGATTTTGCAAAAGCAAGTCCGTACGGTGGGCGATTGGAAGGTAAAAAACAGGAAAGGCCAGCCGGGCGGCTGGTACTTCGAATTTAACAACGAGTTTTATCCGGACGTGGATGACAGCGCCATGGTGTGCCTGGCTCTGACCCAGGTCGACCATCCCAATGGCCGCTATCAGCGCGAGTCGGTCCAGCGCGCAATTGATTGGATTTTCTCCATGCAATGCCGCGGCGGCGGCTGGGCATCGTTCGACAAGAACAACGACCGCATGGTCTTCCAGCACATTCCCTTCGCCGACCACAATGCCATGCTCGATCCGCCTACAGTAGACATCACAGGCCGCATTCTCGAAATGCTGGCGGCGTACGGATACGACAAAAATCATCCTGCGGTGAAGAAGGCTTTAAAGTTCATTCGCGATGAGCAGGAGCCGGATGGTTCATGGTTCGGCCGCTGGGGCGTGAATTACATTTACGGCACGATGCTGGTTTTGCGCGGCCTGGAAGCGATGGGCATCGATCACCATGAGCCGTATGTCCAGCAGGCAGCGGAATGGCTGCGCATGGTGCAGAACGCAGACGGCGGCTGGGGAGAAACCTGCGGCTCTTACGATGATCCGAATACTAAGGGAGTGGGGCCGAGCACGCCATCGCAAACCGCCTGGGCGATCATGGGATTGCTGGCAGCCAACGATACACGCAGCGATTGCGTGGCCAAAGGAATTGCCTACCTGCTGCGGACGCAGAAGAAAGATGGCTCCTGGGAAGAGCCCTACTATACCGGAACCGGCTTCCCGCGCGTGTTCTACCTGATGTACCACATGTACCGCCAATACTTCCCGATGATCGCGCTGACCACGTACAAGAAAGTCATGGCGGAGAAGAGCTAGTAATCAGCATTGGCCATGTGGGGACGGGCGCCGCCGTCATTTGAGTGGTAACGGGCAGGGCCGCCTTCCGCGTTCAACTAGGGATTGGGCTTCTTGAATCGTGCCTGAAGCCAGAATTCATGCCAGTTTGTCCAGTCGAATGAATAGTTGATCTTTACCGAATACTGTTGCTGGAACAATGTGTGATAGTCCACCTTGTTTTCGTAAAAAAATATCGTATACGTCGGTTCGAAGCTAAGACTCGGAAAAATCTTAAACTTCAAAGCATTCACAATTGTGTGTCGAAAACGAGTATCGGCAGAGTTGTCCCCACGACTATTAAAGAAAAAGTCACCGGTCTCTTTGAAATTATAGGAGACGATCGGATGTAAAGGGACTGTGAGACCGATATTCGTGTAGGACCCATATCGAGGCTGAATCCCCCTTAACACTGAAACGTGTGATTGTGTTGGCACCGGGGTGGCGGGATGGCTTTTATTGAATGTGTTTATGCAACTCGTCAGCGTCCGAGAAGCTTCCAGCCTGCACTCAAGAGGAACTCCACGAGAGGTTGTGAAAACGAACGCCTGTATTGCGTTCAACACGTCACCTCCCTCCAAACCCCCTTCTATGTAACTCTGCCGACTTTGGAACCGAAACCCCAATCGTCCCAACACGGTTCTTGTCCGCCCTTGTTTGAAAATCAAGGGGGCCACGGTGGTGCTTGGAGGAATAACGATATTGAGGTTAGTGAGAGGGTTTCCAACCTGCGTTTCGAAATGACCGGCCATCACCGCAGAAAATTGAGGCAGTGTCTTGGAATTTGACGGGTGAAGATGCAAGTAAGAACCAGCGTCTAGCATAAATGCATTTTTCGCCTGCGTCTCTGCGGCCGGTGGTTTGAGCTGCGCGGTGAAGTTGGAGTAGTACTGTAGGGTTTCGGTAGCAAACCAGTCGTATCTGGGGTGGAATCGCCGGAAGCTACTATTAGCGTCCCAGTCAAATTCGTGGAAATGTTTGGCGTTGACATTGCCGTTCTGAACCCCGGCAAAACGCCCTGATAGGGTCTGCTCAGTGCCATTGTGGGTGAGTGCAGTGAACCCAAGGCTGAATTGGTCCAGAGAAATGTCCCAATTCTCTTCCTAGGCCACTCTGTCTTCAGCCCCCTTCAGCGTCGGTTTCTCCTGGCCCAAATTTCTTTGCAAGAGACTCCAAGCATAAATTTTATGCAAGTTGGTGGCACCCGGCCGCGGATCACTCGGTCGTTGATTGGCGATTTCATCGTAATACTGCCCAGCAGGGCGGGCAAGCTGACAGAGACCGTCGGGTTCGAGTTCATGACATACTGCTCCGCTAATCGTGAGTAGATCTCACTTGGACCGCGCTGGGACTGCGGCGCTGCCCACAGGTGGCGTGGCGAGGTC
>QIAB01000110.1:11728-18216 GCA_003225455.1 Acidobacteriota bacterium | reverse complement strand
TCGAGTGGCTTCTGATTGATGAGGTAATCGCCTCCTTCGACTGTATCTGGCACTATTCCTAAAGTCACCAACGAACGTCCAGCTTCCTCTACGGGGAGATAAGCTGCTTTTTCAATTTTGCTGAACGCGCTAGATTGTTTCATTATGTTCTTGAGAACGGTGCCTTGAACTAGCCTAAGCTCAACGAATCGCCTTTCCATAGAATGCGATTTAGTATTTCCTGAAAATCAACGTCGGTGACTGGTTTTCCGTCACATATCGCTGTACCGTGTTCGTCGCTACAGTGATCTGCTAGGTAGTCGTCAACCCCTCCCTTGTAGAAGTCCCTTTTCTGCATCAGGACTACGTCTGCGCCGGAGTAGTCATACATAGACCACATGGTGAGCTGCTGAATTAGGTCGTCCTTCGTTGATCCGGAGCATTGATGCTTCGGCGGGCAAACGGTAGCGCCAACCCTGTCCCAGAATCTTTTGGCGAGTCTCTGTAAAGATCGCGCTTTGTTGTCCGCGACTGGAACGAGGCTCGGCTCACCCGCCAAGCTGTAGTTCCAAAAGCTAATTGAGTCGGTTGTGAGAGTTAGCGCACGCACTTGAACTTACCTATATGGGGAAAAAGGGGAAAGTTGATGGCTTGGAGGCACAAAAACAGTAGCAGGTGGAGCTTGCACCGAAGTGTTGGAGTTGGATGCTGTCTTGATAGCAATTCCCTCTAAGCAATCTTCGTTGCACACATTCATGGGTGCGCCGCGCGGATGAACGTTCAGGTCTGCATTGGGACTCGCCAAAGCATCATCCGCCTCTGCGATCACCACGTCAAAGCGCAAGCATGCGGGCAGATGCTCTGCCAATTGCTTTGCCTCGTTGGCTGGCATTTGAGCCAGCAACACTCGTCTACCTGCAAAATCAGGATTTCTGCTTTTGAAGTAGTCGTAGAGCTGAACAAGGGCTTGAACCGGGTCGGCTACCGTGATCTGGGTTGTATAGCGTTTGTCAACGGAGGGATTAGCCAAATCGCTGGAGGACTCGACTCGAACATTTCTCCACGCAACATTTTCTCCCCCGATATGTTCCCTCAGCTTCGGATCGACGACACCGAAAATCACGGTGTGACGGTCTTCGCTTAACGCGTACGGCAGAGGGTTCGAATATCGCACGTCCTTTGTACTATTTCCTCCCCCCGACGGCCAGTCAGGATATTGGAAAAAGGGCTGGTACACAGCGAATTGAACGCAATAGGGCCTTGGTTCCTCCTTGCTGTGCATGGTCGGCGATTTGCCCGGCTGCTTCGTGCCCATGTCGGGAGCAAGGGCACATACAGCGAAGTTAGAAGACTCCTTTGAGTGGACATCCGCAAGTAGACGGTCGAGTGGTAACTTGTAAGATAGGTGAATTATGTCTGATGCGTCGGTTGCTGATTTGTCATAAAGTGGCTGCACTAGCCATTTATCATGGCAGTGGTCGAGAAATTTGTCAGGATCCTTTTCAGCCCAACACAGGAAGAGATGGAGATGTTCCTTAAGGGACTTCTCATCCCAACCCGCTGCTGTAACGCGGATTGCCTGCATCCAAGGCATAGCATAGCCATCCTCGGTAAAATCATCGATTTCGAGCGAACGGTTTAAAACGTTCGAAACAAATTTAGAAGTGAAGGGGAGCTTGGGTTTGCCACTCGCAGGAATGGGGGTGTGGTCTTTGAGCCAAGATGTTTTTATCATTAAATTCGACGCTAGCATTTGCACGGGGCGAAATTCTGGGTAATTCGTTGGAATGCTGGCCATGAATCGTGCAAGTTCTCATAAGGGTGTTTGCCGTCTCCGTTTTCGAAGGCACGCGAGAAATAGTTGGGTGCGAAATTGTCCCCCATGCCGAGTAGGATCTTGGTTGGGTCTTGACGGCGTATGTTAAGCAAAATATCGGCATCAGGGCTCGGTGGAAGTCGCTGACCCTTTTCATCTTCGAAAGTGCAAGGATTCGCGAGGTCAACCTTATGCCCGGGCCCAGGTTGGCGGTCTGGTACGCGAAAATAACCCATTAGTTTGCCGGTGAACAATAGGCTGGTGGTGGTCGTTGCATTCTGTGCAGTCGTAACCTCGGCTGCGAAAACGACTATTGCAACTAAGAAAAAGGACACCCAGTTTCTTGTGATTTCTGACATTCGTCAGCTCCTCGAGTGAAAAGCATCGCTCCTTGACACTTTCTGGGGACCCCGTATGTGTCAGCGGCCTAGTAAAACGCAACTAATGGAGGGGAAGTTGAACTGAAATTTGCCTTGTACCCTAAGGTCTTGACCTTTGCAACAAATAAGTGGACTTTGTTACAGATTCAGAACACGGAACAAAGCCAGTTGAAAGGACAAAAAGAGAGGATGCACCTTATACAATCCAGCCCCAAGAGGCTCCGCCAAGTCCGGATTCCCGAAGACGTGATACTTTCCCTGTGCTGAAGCATTTCCCGCCCCGGCAGAGCGGCCCCCCTGTGCCAATTCGAAGGGCTACAGAAACATGCCTCCCGGACACAAAGCGCCCATCCCCCACGGTATACTCTGATTTCTAGTGCTTGCTTTTGTCACCGGCGCTACGGGATTTGTCGGCAGCCACGTCGCTCGCGCCGTAGCCGAGCAAGGCGCAGATCTGCGTCTGCTCGTCCGCGCCTCTAGCGATCCCCGAAACATCGAGGATCTGCGCGCCGACCTCGTCACCGGCGACCTGTGCGATCCGGCATCGCTCGAAAAGGGAACTGCCGGGTGCGATGTTGTCTTCCACGTTGCGGCAGATTATCGCCTCTGGGTTCGCGATCCGTGGCAAATGTATCGCGCGAATGTGGACGGAACGCGGTCGATCCTCCATGCGGCTCGCAAAAATGGGGTCCGGCGCGTGGTCTATACGTCGAGCGTTGCGACTATGGGATTCACCTCCAACGGCCAGCCAGCAGATGAGAATTCGCCGGTGTCGCTGGGAAACATGATCGGCCACTACAAGCGCTCGAAATTCATGGCTGAACAAGTGGCACTCGAAGCGGGGTGCTCGGGTATGGATGTGGTGGTTGTGAATCCAACCACGCCTGTAGGCGAGCGCGACATCAAACCGACGCCGACTGGCCGAATCATCGTGGACTTTCTGAAAAAGAAATTTCCCGCTTATGTGGATACCGGCCTGAACCTCGTTGATGTGAAGGAATGCGCGCGCGGGCATCTAGCCGCTCTGGAGAAGGGAAGAAGTGGCGAGCGCTATATCCTTGGGGGAGAGAATTTGACGCTGAAGCAAATCCTGGACAAGCTCGGGGCGATTACAGGCTTGCCCTCGCCGAAGGTTCGTCTTCCTTATGTGGTCGCGCTTGCAACTGGCGTAGTGGATGAAATGATCACAGGTCGTATCCTCCGACGCGAGCCGCGTGCCACGATTGATGCTGTACGCATGGGCCGCAAAAAAATGTTTGTGTCATCGGGCAAGTCCGAGCGCGAACTGGGATGGAAGATAGTCGGAGTAGACGACGCGCTGCGCCGCGCGGTCGAGTGGTTCCAAGCCAATGGATACGTCTAATCGCAAAATCGCGCTGATTGCGGCGCTGGAGAGAGAAGTCTGGCCGCTGGTAAGAAACTGGCCAGCCACGGAACGAGAATTCGACGGCAGGAAGTTCACATTTTTTGAAAACGAACGAGCAGTCTTGGTCTGCGGTGGAATTGGCGCGGACGCCGCTCGCCGAGCCGCAGAAGCAATCATCTGCTTGTACAATCCGACTGCCGTGGAAAGTGTGGGGTTCGCGGGCGCGCTCGATCCGAAGCTCGCGGCCGGGATGGTCGGAGAAATCAAATTGGTAATCGACGCCACGGATGGCAGCAGGACCGAATCTCCCGGCGGCGATTGGACTCTGGTCAGTACCCAATCGATCGCGGGAATCACCCAAAAAGCAAAACTGGCACAGGCGTATGGTGCTCACGCAGTCGATATGGAATCGGCTGCTGTGGCCCGCGCTGCGCAATGCCACGGACTTCCATTTTTCGCGATAAAGGCAATTTCCGATGCCCACGACTTCGAAATGCCACACATGGAAGCTTTCATCACACATGACGGCTGCTTTCGTACCGGCCCATTTTTGCTTTTCGCATTGCTCCGGCCCTGGCTGTGGCCGAATATCGTGCGGTTAGGGAGGAACAGCAAGAAAGCAGCGATCGCCCTCTGCAAACGGCTTGACCAATATAATCATGGAGGAGAGATTTCTCAGGCCCAGCCTGGTCTGCGTCCGAGAACGGTGTCGCGTTAGATATGGCTTTGCCGGGACAATTTGCGGTGGAAGAGAGAACTCGGCCAATTCCCTCTACCATGCAGGCTGCGGTTTACCGCGGCGTCAATGACGTTCGTCTCGGAACGGTCCCCGTTCCGCAGATCGGCCCCGGCGATATCCTTCTTCGCGTCCACACCTGCGGAATCTGCGGAACTGACCTGAAAAAGATTGCAACTGGTTCGCATTCAGCCCCAAGAATCTTCGGACACGAAACTTCCGGCGTGGTTGCCGCCGTCGGTGAGCAGGTCCGCGATTTTCAGGCTGGGGATCGCGTAGTTGTGTTTCACCACATACCCTGCCGCAATTGCTACTACTGCCGTCATAAGACGTTCGCCCAGTGTGAGACCTACAAAAAAGTCGGCTGCACCGCCGGATTCGAGCCTTCCGGCGGCGGCTTTGCCGAATACGTTCGCGTAATGGATTGGATCGTCCGTGCAGGCACAGTCCGGATTCCTGACAGTGTTTCCTTCGAGCAGGCCTGTTTCGTAGAGCCCGTAAACACTTGCATGAAGGGAATCGAAACGCTGTGTCTTCAGAAACGGGAAACGGTTCTGGTAATAGGTCAGGGGCCAATCGGTATCCTATTGAGTCGATTAGCTAAACGCGCTGGGGCCAGCGTAATTACTTCCGATTTGTATCCGCAGAGGCTTACAATATCTACAACATTCGGCTTGGGGAAAAGTATTGATGCTTCGCGCTCCGATACAGTCAAAGCGGTGCGGGAGCAGACTGATGGCCGGGGTGCCGACGCGGCGATTCTTGCGGTAGGCGGCAACGGCCTGATCCGGTCGGCCATGGACGCTGTGCGTCCGGGTGGGCGGGTATTGTTGTTTGCGCAGACTGTACATGGTGAGGCTGTAATTGACCCCGCCGCGGTTTGCGTTGACGAGAAAACTTTGTTGGGCTCGTATAGCGCCTCGATTGAACTGCAGGAGGAATCGGTTCGTTTTGTTATGAACCGTGAAATGGATTTGCAACGTCTCATCAGCCACCGCTTTCCTCTCACCGGCGCTGTCGAAGCCCTTAACCTCGCTGCCCATCCCCAGCCCGATTCTATGAAGATCGTGATTCAGCCGGGCAGCTCGTGGGAAGGACGTTCAGATTGAACGGAAAAATGACGGCAGCCGTCCTCTACGGTAAAGAGGACGTGAAAATTGAAAAGGTACCGATTCCTCGCGTCAACGATGGAGAGGTACTGGTTAAAGTTCAGGTCGCGCTGACCTGTGGCACCGATTTAAAGGTTTATCAGCGCGGCTACCACGCCCGCATGATTGTTCCGCCAGCCCTCTTTGGACACGAATTGGCTGGAGTGATTGAGGAAGTTGGCCAAAATGTTCGCGGATTTAAGAAAGGGATGCGCGTTGTAGCCCTGAACTCCGCGCCCTGCCAGATGTGCTTCTACTGCTCCAAACATCAGGAGAATCTTTGCGAAGACTTGCTTTTCAACAACGGCGCTTATGCGGAGTACATTCGCATTCCACGGCGCATTGTCGATACCAACATGCTGGCAGTGCCTCCTGATGTCACTTACGAAGAAGCCGCCATGGTCGAGCCACTGGCCTGTGTGCTGCGTGGCCTTCATGAAACGGGTGTTGAGATCGGCGATACCGTTACTGTAATCGGCGGCGGACCAATTGGCCTAATGTTTGTCCAGGTTGCCAAGGCGATCGGCTGCAATGTCATGTCGGTCGTAAAGCGGGATTCTCAGGTCGCCGCTGCCAAACGCATGGGTGCCCACGATGTGGTGCAGATTACGAGTGTCAAAGACCCGGTGGAAGCGGTGCGGGCCTTGTCTCCCGAAAAGCGCGGCAGCGATGTTGTAATCGAAGCCGTCGGTCGCCCTGAAGCCTGGGAGTTGGCCATCGACATGGTTCGCAAAGGTGGGACTGTGAACTTCTTCGGCGGGTGCGCCAGTGGCACGAAGGTCCAGCTTGATACCAACCGCCTGCACTATTCCGAAATTACGCTCAAAGCAACGTTCCACCATACCCCGGAAACGGTGCGCAGGGCCTTCAGTCTGATCGCGGAGAAAAAGATTCGCTCCACGGATTACATCACCGGCGAAGCACCGCTTTCGCGATTGCAGCAGGTTCTCCGCCACATGCTGAATCGCAACGGCGATATTAAGACCGCGATCATTCCGGGGCATTGAACAGGAAAGCATCAGTTCTTGTCATTCCGAATCCGGCTTTAGCGGTGAGGAATCCG
>QIAB01000110.1:4921-11654 GCA_003225455.1 Acidobacteriota bacterium | reverse complement strand
AGTTACGCCATTCCAAAACAAGCTCCATCGCAATCCCAAGCTCAGAAATACTGCCGCCGGCTGGCACGCACACACTACGAAAATTTTTCTGTAGCGACCTGGTTCCTACCCCAGCACTTGCGCCAGCATTTTTACAATGTTTACGCATATTGCCGAATCTCGGATGATCTCGGTGATGAAATTGGAGATCCATCAGCCTCGCTGCAATTGCTCGATGAATGGGAAGCCGAACTCAATGCCTGCTACGCTGGAAATCCGCGCCACCCGGTCTTTGTTGCGCTTGCGGAAACGGTTCGCAAGTTCGACATCCCCAAGCAGCCCTTCGCCGATTTACTTCAGGCATTTCGCCACGATCAGACCATTACACGCTACCCCACATTCGATGATCTACTGAGCTACTGCCGGTATTCTGCAAACCCTGTCGGCCATCTCGTGCTTTACGTTTGCGGCTACCGGGGTGCCGAATTTCAAGCTCTCTCTGATTTCACCTGCACCGCTCTACAGCTTGCAAATTTCTGGCAGGACGTGAGCGTCGATTACGCCAAGGGCCGNNNCCGCATTTATCTGCCGCTGGAGGATTTACAACGCTATAACGTACGGGAAGAAGACATTGCATCAGCCGAAAACACCCCGTCCTTCCGCGAAATGATGCGCTTTGAAGTCGAACGCGCTCGCGATTGGTTCCGGCAAGGCCTCCCGCTCGTGAAAAAAGTAGATCGCGGCCTGGCTATAGATATAGAACTGTTCAGCCGAGGCGGCCAGGAAATTCTTAATGCGATCGAACGCCAGGGCTTCGCGGTGCTTGGACGTCGCCCCTCCATCTCCAAGACTCGCAAACTCGCGCTTGTCGCGCGGGCGGCGCTGGGAAAGCTATTATGAGCACTGTCGTGCAACAGGCCCCAGCGTTTTCGCCCACTCCGTCCCAAATTGCGGTCGCATATTCGGTGTGCCGCAGCATCGCGCGATCGTCGGCGAAGAATTTCTATTACGCTTTCCTCGCTTTACCACAGGCCAAGCGCCAGGCTTTGTGCGCCATTTACGCATTCATGCGCCGCTGCGACGACATCACGGACGACGCCAGCCTCCCGCTCCGGGATCGTCGGCAAAAACTCGCTGAGTGGCTCGACGCGGTTCATCGCGCTTTCCTGATGCATCCAACGGACGACCCCGTCCTCATCGCGCTTACCGACACGCAGCAACGCTACAAGATTGCTCCTGAGCTGCTGGACCAATTGGCATATGGCACCGCGATGGATGTACAGGAATCAGACGGTGACTCGCGGACAGGAGTGTCCGCGCCCCAGGTGCAATACCGTACCTTCGAAGACCTGCGGGTGTATTGCTATCGTGTTGCTTCGGTCGTCGGGCTAATCTGCATCCGCATCTTCGGATATCGTGACTCGGCGGCTGAGCCGCTGGCCGAAAATCTGGGGCTCGCCTTCCAGCTCACGAATATCATTCGTGACGTGAAGGAAGATGCCGTGATGGGACGCATCTATCTTCCGCAGGAAGATCTGGAGAAATTCGATGTTTCGCCTTCAGAACTGCACTCCGACGGCGATTCGGCCCGGTTGCGCCTGCTGCTCGCCTCCGTTGCGGATCGTGCTCGCGAATACTACCGCAGTGCCGACGAACTGATTCTCTTGGTCGATGAAGACAGTCAGCCTGCTCTCTGGGTGCTCGTGACCATCTACAGTCGCTTGCTCGAAAAAATCGCCGCCCGCCAGTACGACGTGTTCAAACAGAAAGTCACCCTTTCCACCCGCGAGAAGCTCCTCATTCTTGGAAAGGGCTTGCTCAAGCGCCTGGGGTGATGAACGAGCGCTCGACACATTCTGCCCGTGTCGCGGTTGTGGGCGGCGGGCTCGCGGGATTAGCCGCCGGTGCGGTTCTTGCCGAAAACGGCTTTCACGTCACATTGTTCGAGCGCCGCCCCTATCTCGGCGGACGCGCTTCTTCCTATCAGCATCCAGGCACGGGGGAAGTCGTTGACAATTGCCAGCATGTGCTTCTCGGCTGCTGCACCAATCTGATCGAGTTCTATCGCCGGATTGGCGTCGAAAACAAAATCCGCTGGTTCGATCGGCTTACGTTTCTTGAGCCTGGCGGACGTGCCTCCGTAATCCGCCCTTCGTCACTAGCAGCCCCATTCCACACGGCGCCGGCGCTTTTGCGCGCACCCTGCTTGGACTTTATGGACAAGCTGGCGATTGCTGCAGCGATGGCGGCTCTCGTGCCCATGACGCCGCGCGACAATGGAGAGACATTTCTAAGTTGGCTGCGCCGCCATGGACAAACTGAGCGTGCCATCAATCGCTTTTGGAAGACAGTGCTTGTCAGTGCTCTTAACGAAGATATTGACCGCGTATCGGTGCGAGCCGCGGCTCAGGTGATCCACGAATCTTTCCTGAAATCTGCTCCCGCCGGCCGAATGGGTGTTCCGACGGTGCCGCTGTCTGACCTTTACAGCGCGGCTGGCGACTATGTCCGCACTCGTGGAGGAACAGTCGAACTCCGCTGCAATGCGGAATCTTTCCGGGCAGAGCCCGCCCAGGTAACACTGCTGGTGGGCGGAAAAGAGCAGAGCTTCGATTTCATAATTCTCGCTCTGCCGTTCGATGTTCTCTGCCGCATCCTTCCGCAGACCTCCGCAGCAGAGCCGTTACGACAAAGTTTGTCCCATTTCGAAACCTCGCCCATTACGGGAATTCATCTCTGGTTTGACCGAGAGATCACGGAGCTTGAACACGCAGTGTTGCTGGACCGCACAATTCAGTGGATGTTTCATAAATCAAAGTTGTTTGCCCGCGGAGGGCAATCCTCGAATGGCAGCTACGTCGAGCTGGTAGTGAGCTCATCCAAGACGCTCGTGGACAAATCACGTGCTGAAATAATCGGCTTGGCGCTGAAGGAATTGTGCGAGTTCTTTCGAGAAGCGCGCGAAGCAAATCTGGTGAAGTCCACAGTCATCAAGGAGATTCACGCGACGTACTCTCCCAGACCTGGCATCGATGTTTATCGGCCCGGGCCTGAGACCACCTGGCCACGTGTTTTTCTGGCTGGCGATTGGACGGCAACAGGTTGGCCCGCCACCATGGAAGGCGCAGTGCGCAGCGGCTACGTTGCGGCACAGTATGTCGCCCGAGTGGCTGGGCAGCATAACGCGGCTTTTCTAGTGCCTGATCTTCCACCGTCGGGTTTCATGCGTCTTTTCGGTTAAGGGAACTCCCACTTTCAGGTTATATCGCTGACTTCAAATGTTGCGGTACAACTTAAGTGCAATGGTGCGCATGAGTTCGTCAAGGTAGTCTGCAATCGGTTGCTTCATGCTAAAGCAGTGATGCTCACGGCCATGAATCACGTATTGCATTTCGTCGCGTATCTCATGGCGGGTGCGTCGGCTGCTGGACTCATTTTGGTTATATATCTGCTGTTTCAGCTCGAATATGACAGCGCCGAAGCGCAATCTGCTGACCCGACAGCTAAAGCCGGCTCTCTCCCCCCCCAAACTTGCGATAAGAGTTGATTATCTTACCCGGCCAGCAGTGCGACACCGCCAGCGACCATTAATGCCGCCATCCAGCGCCGATGGTCAACGTGCTCGTGCAGAAAAATCTTGCCCGCAATGGCATTGGCAACAAAGGTTAGCGATGCCGATGCCGGTCCTACGAGGCTGACATCCGCCCAAGAGAGCGCAAACAGAAGACTGTAGAACGCAAGAGTCATCGTAACCAGGCCGAGAAGAAAGAAACGATTCCGGACCACGCGGCCCACCACCGCCAGCAGCCCAGCACGGCGGGAATATTTTCCTACATCTCCTACTTGCTTCATGGCTCGCGAGAGCAGCACATCGCCTGTGCTTGAAGCGACGACGACCGCCAGAATTGCACCCCAGGTGTAGGCCTGCTTCATGGCAGTGTCCTCGTATCGAAGGACTTGGATGCTTGCCTCTCGGAGGTGCTGCCGGGTTGACGGTGCGTCAGAGCAGGGCCCTGTGTGACAAATCCCACGCCGGAGGAAATCAACGCAATCCCCAGCCAGCGCGCCGTGCTGACGTGTTCGTGTAGAAAAAACTTCGCCAGCAGCGCCAGAAGCACGTATCCCAGTGAAGACGCAGGCAGCACATAGGTGAGATCTGCCCACGAGAGCGCAGTCGTGTAGGAAACAAAAAAACCGAGCAGCAACAGAATCCCGAGCGCGACTGAGGGATTGAGAACAGCGAAGATGACGCTCGTCAAATGAGCGAGAGAGATGCTGCCGACCTGCTTCATCCCATGGGAAAGAAGGGAATCGCCGGTTGCCGCGAACAAAGTTATTCCTGCCAGCACCAGATACTTGCGAAAGGTCACGCCTTAGACCTTGATCGGTTCCGCCGCAGCCACAGCATCTGCCTTCTCGCGCTTCTCTTTGACCCACTTGTGCCGCATGGCGCGGACTTTGAGGAATGTCTTGGCTTCTTTGTAAAGCCGCTTGCGTTAGCCGCCATCGAATGCTGCTTTGTGCAGAATACGGAAAATCGCTTTCGGCCTGAAGTAATACTCGTCGTAGAAGCGGNNNNCAGTCCCGGATACTGAATATGCGCCAACTGGTGGCCGCCCTCGTCCACCATTTTGGTGTCTGCAACCATGAAACCGTTTTTGACTGCGTAATCGAAAAGCTCGGTGCCGGGATAGGCATGCGCAACGGAAACTTGGATCGTCTCGACGTCGAGCTCTTTGGCGAAATTAATCGTGTTGTTGATCGTGTCGCGTGTTTCGCCGGGGAGGCCAAGGATGAAGTCGCCGTGCACCACAAGCCCCAGCTTATGGCAATCTTTTGTGAACTGGCGGGCGCGTTCAATGGTTGCGCCCTTCTTGATGTTCTTCAAAATCTGCTGATCTCCTGATTCGTAACCGACGATCAGCAACCGGCAGCCCGCATCCTTCATGGCTTTCAGGGTCTCGTAATCAGTCGTTACACGCGACGTGCATGACCAGGTAAGTCCCAGAGGTTTCAGTTTGGCGCACAGTTCAACAGTGCGCGCCTTCTGAATATTGAAGGTATCGTCATCGAAAAAGAATTCCTTCACATACGGCCAATATTCTTTAGCCTTCGCCATCTCGCGCGCAACATCGTCCGAGGAACGCTTTCGCCACGGGTGTCCACTCAACGTTTGCGGCCACAGGCAGAACGTACATTGCGCCGGACAGCCGCGAGTCGTATAGAGCGAAACGTAGGGATGCAGCAGGAATGGCACGTTATAGCGGCGGACATCGAGATTGCGCTGATATACATCCGTCACGTGCGGCAGCGCGTCGAGATCCTGAATCTGTGGTCGATCAGGGTTGTGCACTACCGAGCCGTTCTTGCGGTAAGAAACTCCGAGAATTTCTTCCACCGGCTTGCCCTGTGCAAACTCGACCACGGAATAATCAAATTCTTTACGGCAAACAAAATCGATCGCTGAGCAATCCTTCAGAGACTTCTCCGGCAACACGCTTACATGAGGGCCGACGAACCCAATCTTGATCTTCGGGTTAGCATCCTTGATCTTCTGAATCAGGCGAATATCACCAGGAAAGCCAGGCGTGCTGGTAAACAGAACCAGGAACTCGTATTCCTGGGCAATCTTGATGGTCTCATCCGAAGAGACGTGGTGAGGAGGTGCATCCAGCAGCCGCGCACCTTCGAGCATCCCTGTGGGATAAGCCAACCATACCGGGTACCAATACGATTCAATTTCACGGGTAGCGGGCCAGCGGGATCCAGCCCCACCATCAAAATTTTCAAACGACGGCGGATTCAAAAACAGGGTCTTTAAAGGCATAGGGGCGAATTACTTATCTTAACATTTCCTCTACGGTTTCACCGGCATTCTAGGTACGTTTGAGGTACGCGAGCCAACCAACCAGAGTCGATGATTAAACGCGGTGCCGCGTTGCGGCGCAAGTTGTTTATGTCCAACGGTGTTTTGGACGCCGTGAAACGGGAAATTGGGGTTTCGGAAGCTCACCGGAGACTCTATTCGGCTACTTACCAACACCAACCCAGCTTTCCAGTTCCCCCGTAGCCCGGAGAAGAGCAATGCGGGCGCGCTCCAGTTCGAAGTCTGCGTCCTGCAATGCCCCGAAGCGTTCATTCGCCTGATCTCGTGCATCCTCTACGTCATGAAAGCTCGCCGTGCCGGCATCCAGGCGCACTTGCAGCGCATTCGCATTGGCCTGCGCCACTTCGTACTCAAGCTGCGAAACCTGCTGGAATGCCGCGAGCTGCTCGACGGAGCGCTGCAATTTCAGGGTTTCCTCTGAAACCTGGTTTCTGACGGATTTCGCATCATTTTTTGCCCTCAACGCCTCTGCGTCCGCAGCTGCCGCCCGGGCGTGCTGCACCGAACTTAAAAATGGAAACCGAATCGCCACGCCTACTGTGGCATTGTTGCGCTCGAACGCTTTGTAGAATTCGAAGTAGTTATTGTATTTCGATAGCACGGCATACTGCGCGGCAAAATCAACCGACGGCAGCAGAGCCCGGTGCTCGCCGCTAGCCTTCAATTGCTGTGCGGATGCCCGCGTTTCTGCAGCTTGCACTAGCGGGCTGGATTGTGCGGCTCCGCTGGCAAGATCCTCCTCCTGCTTTACTTCAGGGAGAGCGGGAATCGAGTCTGGCTCTGTTTCAATCGAAGATGCGGGTAATCCGGTCATGTGTGCCAACCGGCTTCGTAGCACATCCATCGCGCCCTGCGCCTGCGCCAGAT
>QIAB01000110.1:0-4902 GCA_003225455.1 Acidobacteriota bacterium | reverse complement strand
TACGCCCTCAGTGATCCGTTGCTCGACAATCTGCTCCGTTTTTTGCGCATCGGCCTGCCGCTCGCGGAGGTAACTCACCAGCCTCTCCCACTTGCTGAGCTCCGCATAACTGAGAACGGCATCCTGGATCACCTGATTGCGCTGGTCCTTCGACCGAATCGAGCTCGCCTGCCATTCCTGCCTGGCGGCTTTGACGAATTGCCGCAGCGACGGATTAAGCAGCGCAGATTGCGCGTTGAGATTGAAGATCGAAGGCGCCGCGCCCTCCAGACTCAGCGGAAATCCCCATGAAGCTCCAAGCCCTGCTCCCGCCACCAGCTGCGGAATGTACTGATTGCGTGTCTCATGATACGACGCGAACGCGCGCTGCTCATCGGCAGCCGTAGCCCCACTTACCGTGCTGTGGCTGAGAGCAAGCTCTACGATCCGCTTTAATGGCAGAGGCTCGGCATGGGCCTTTGGAGGCGCTGAGTTGAGTGAGATCAAGAACACAGACAAAATCCACAACCGCACGGCAGGTTTCATCTTTCACCTTCGGAACAGCGAGAGTCGGCAGAAAACGCGATTGTAAATGAGGGGACAGTTGAAACAGGATCGAATGGCTCACGAAGGCCAGGCCTTCCTGCCCAATCGACTGAAGGAGAATTAAATGACTTACGTAGGGGCGGGTGCCCTCACCCGCCCATCCGACTCGCTATCGGCTAACCCGATCCAGCGCTTCCTGCGCCCGGGAAAATCCCTTGGCCATAGAAAGTGCCGTACGGTATTCCTGGGCGGCAGCTTGCTTGTCGCCTTGTTTTTCGAGCGCGGTACCCAAGAGGTAATGGGCTTTGAAGGCGGGCGCCTCCTCGACAGTTGAGCTCGACGAGAGATAACGGCGCAGCAATTGAATGGCGGCAGGGAAATTGCGGCCGGTGCGGATCAGGGTTTCAGCGGCATCCACAAGCACAACCGGATGATTCACCTGCGCCGAGGCGGCGTGGTTGATCGCGTCTTCCATCTGATCGAAACGCCCGATATGCTTATTAAAGAGCGCAAGGTTTAACCACGCGCTGGCGTCTCCGTGGCTGACCTCGATTGCCGCACGATATTCGCGCTCGGCGGCCGTAAAATCTTTCTTTTTCTCCTCAATCCGGGCATTCACCCAATGGGCTTTTGCAGGATCAAGTCTGGCCAGCGTAGCGGCTTGCGCAAGGGCTTTATCCTGTCCGCCACCAACAATGCCTGGAGCCTCCAGATAGAATTCTGCAAGATCTGTGCGAGCATCCACACTGCTCGGGCTTAACTGAACAGCCTGTTCGAATTGATTGCGGACTTTCTTGGCCAACCCTGCTGCGGTAAAGAAGCTGGACGAATCGGCTTTCTCTCCATAAATGCGGCCCAGCCACAGATGATAGCTGCTGTTATTGGGAGCGAGGTCGACTGCTTTTTCGCAAGCGGCAATTCCACGATCCCACTGGCTCAATGAAAAATAGGCGCGGCATAGCAGGTTGTAAGCTGCCCCGTCGTTCGGGCTGGCGTTAATCTCCTGCTGCAAAGTGGTGATCGCATCGTCAACCCGGCCCGCAGCCAGCAGAGTTGGAGCCGAATCCGCCGCAAAACAAGAAGAAATTAGAACTAATATCAAAGCTGAATGTAAGCACCGCATTGTCTAATGAACCACCTTCACTGCTGAGCCATCCCGCAATGGCTTGGAATTGACTGAAGTGAGCGCAACCACCGAGTTCGCCGGGATTCCGCCGGTAATTTCGACCTGCGTGAGATTTGAAATCGACATTTGAACATCCCGGCGATGCAATGCATTGTTCACTACCTGGAGCACGTAAACCTTGTTGTCCTCCTGACGAATCGCCTCACGCGGGACGGTAAGCACGTCATGGTGCTCGGCGGTAACAATCGTCACGCCGACGTTAATGTTTGGCAGCAGCTTGAAATCGTTGTTATCGACCACACAGGTCGTTTCTCCTACATTACGCGTGCCACGCAACTTTACGCTTGCGGGTACCGTGCTTAAGGCGCCATTCCAAATTCGCCCAGGAACCGCGTCCCAGATGATTTCAATCTTCTGTCCCGGCGCCAGGCGACCGACGTCAGGCTCATCCACAAACGCGCGAACCAGCACTTTAGACAGATCGGCTTCCTGCAGAATTAGATCACCTGGATTTACGTAGGCCCCTTGGCGCGCGGGAAGGGAATACACGATGCCGTCAAACGGCGCCAGAATGTTCAACTTGCTGAGGATGTCCTCAGCCGCCTGGTAAGCGCTGTGCGCTTCATTTGCCTGCGCCTGCACGCGAGCAACTTCCGGTTTGGAGTAACGATCTTTTTGCTTTTGCTGAAGAAATTTGAGATCGGCTTCGGCCGCAGCCAACTGGTTTTCAGCCGACTTTACTTCACCGGGAGATGCCGCGCCTTGCTGCTGTAAACGCCGCAGCGCCTCGACATTTCTTTGCGCGGAGTCGCGCTGAGTTTGTGCCTTTGCAAGCTGGGCTTCGAGCGTCAGCACCTCTTCGCGATTTCCGCCGCTCTGAATGGCGCTCACATCAGCCTCGGATGAGCGTATTTGGGCAAGCGCTTTAGCCGCCTCGCTGCGCGCCCCGGCGTCATCGAGTTCCACCATAAGCTGACCTTGCTTTACCTGGTCGCCTTCTTTCACCAGCAGCTTTTTCACTGTGGTCCCGACCGGGGCGTGGGCTTCGAAGCTCTGCAGAGGTTCGACTTTCCCGTTTGTCGAAACAATGCTGCGAATAGTGCCCGGCTGCACGGTGGCCGCCCGTATAGGTAGTGGATCGTCATGAGACATGAACGACGCTAGCACGATCACGGCCGCAACAATTCCGCCGCCCCACACCAGCCAGCGGTGTCGTGCGATAAAACTCGCGCTATTGTTTGCGTTCGACATTAGCTAAACGCAATACTGTATCATCTGCAATGGAGCAAGCCTTAATCGTTAGATGCGCGAGCATTCTTGCGGAACCCCAAATTTTATAGTGATTTCCGAGGTGCTCCTCTCGATAGAATGAGGCCGATGCCCAAGCAGCCAGGCTACACGCCAGAACACGCGCAAGCAGGTCTCGATGCGAAATTTCCAGAGATTGAGACCTGGCCCAATCAATTTCCCGGCTACGAGATCGTCGTCGACGACCCAGAGTTCACCTCAGTTTGTCCGAAAACTGGGCTGCCCGATTTTGGCCTGCTCACCATTCGCTACATGCCAGATAAGCGCTGCCTCGAGTTGAAATCACTGAAGGAATACTTGCAGGCGTATCGAAATCTGGGAATCTTCCAGGAAAACATCGTCAACCGTGTGCTAGAGGACGTAGTGCGCTGGGCGCGTCCTGTGTGGGCGGAAGTAAAGGGCGACTTTCGTCCACGCGGAGGAATTTCCACGGTTGTGACTGCACGCTGGCCAAGGCCAAAGCGTCAGCGATAGTTCAAGGCCTTACCGATGACCCGCTCAGGGGTTCGATACGCTCCAGTTCTGCGCCGCATTCCGCCTTAACGCGGCTTACATCATAGGCGTCCTGCAAATTAAGCCAGAACATTTCGGTAGTTTTGAAAAATCGGGCCAAGCGAAGCGCCGTGTCCGCACTAATACCGCGCCTCTCGAGAACAATATCGTTAACCCGAGGCACAGGGACGTGAATTCGCTTAGCCAACGCATAGGCAGACATCTTCATCGGCTTCAGAAATTCCTCCCGCAAAATCTCGCCGGGATGAACCCTCCAGTTGGGTGTGCCTCTTCGGTTGATGCTCATTAAGTTAACCTCTGTCTCCATACGGAACTCTTGTTGATAATCTAACAAGAACCTTTAACCGCCGAGAACGCAGAAGTGTTCTTCGCGCCCTTTGCGGATTTCTCCGCGGCCTTTGCGGTCAAGAGCTTTTTCCCGCCCATCTGCGGTTAAAACGCTTCTCCCATGTTATATTCCCTGCCCAAGTGCCCCAAGACAAGCTCTATCCTCGCACCGCGCTGGTCCTGCTTACTGCGCTCAATCTGCTCAACTATGTGGATCGCAATGTTTTGTTCGCAGTGCAGCCGCTGGTACAGGATGAATTTCACATCAGCAAGACACAGGTTGGTTACCTTACCAGCGCATTCCTGCTCTTCTACATGTTCGCTGCGCCATTCGTTGGGCCGCTGGCAGACCGGTACTCACGCAAACTTATTATCGGATTAGGCGCGATTTTCTGGAGCGGACTCACCCTGCTTACGGCAGTAACACACACCTATACTGAATTGCTGATTCGCCACACGCTGGTCGGCGTTGGCGAGGCGACCTTCGCCACTATCGCGCCGACCTTCGTTGCCGATCTTTTTGCAGAAGACCGCCGCGGCCGCATTCTGGGTATTTTTTATCTTGCGATTCCAGTCGGATCTGCAGGCGGTTATCTACTCGGCGGCCACCTGGCCCCACTGCACGGTTGGCGATTTCCGTTCTATATAGCCGCAGCTCCGGGCTTCCTGCTGGCGTTGGCGGTCCTGTTTCTCAAAGAGCCGGTGAGAGGACAGTTCGACTCCCTCAAAGAAACGCCGGAGCGCGGGACGATTTTTGGGTTGGCACGCAATCGCGCATTTCTAACTGCCACTCTAGGCATGGCAGCCATGACGTTTTCCCTTGGTGGCATACAAGTATGGATACCTCAGTTTTTGTACAGCGAACGTCATTACTCGCTCGAGGCCGCCAATTTTACGTTTGGCATTATCATTGTCGTCGACGGGATCCTCGCGTCACTGGCGGGCGGCTGGCTGGGCGACTATCTTTTGCGCCGGACGAAGAGTTCCTACTATCTGATTTCGGCTGCCAGCATGGCTCTCGGCGTTCCCGTCATGATTGTCGCGCTGTTTGTCGCCGGACCGGTGATGGTGCCCGCCATTGCTGTCGCGGCATTTTTTCTTCT
>QIAB01000109.1 GCA_003225455.1 Acidobacteriota bacterium | reverse complement strand
AAGAATGCGCGGCAGCGGGCGGCTTTTCCCAAAGCGCGTTGCACAATGAGGCGTGTCGATCTGAACTCGAGGCAAAAAAACAACGGTCAAGTTTTGCGCACCGTGTGGTGGATGCTGGCCTTCGTTGTGATCATGATTGTCGTTGCGATTCGCGTTCGTTTGCTTGCGATTCCGCTAGAGCGCGATGAAGGGGAGTATGCTTACGCTGGGCAACTCCTATTGCAGGGGATTCCGCCGTACAAGCTGGCTTACAACATGAAGTTTCCAGGGACGTACGCGGCCTACGCACTAATCATGTCAATCTTCGGACAAAGCATCGTCGGCATTCATTTGGGATTGCTTGTAGTCAATATGGCAACAGTCGTGGTGGTCTTTCTCATCGGCCGTCGGCTAGTAGATGCTACAATGGGAACGGTTTTGGGTTTGGCGGGTCATGCCACCCACTTTGTGGTCTTACCGGTGCTCGCCGGGGCTTTATTGTTGTTGTCTCCATCTCAATCGAAGAAGCTCGCATTCGTAAGCGGCGTTCTTTTTGGCACCGGGTTGTTAATGAAGCAGCCTGCGCTGCTGTTCATTTTTTTTGGCGCGGGGTATCTTTTCTACCGGGATTGGCGCGCGCGAGTAGATTTGAAACAGGTACTTTTTCGGAATGCGCTTTTCATTAGTGGAAGCGCGCTTTCTTTGGGAGCAACCTGCTTGCTGTTGTGGTGGGCTGGCGTTTTCGCAAAGTTTTGGTTTTGGACGGTGGTCTATGCGCACGCTTACGGGAGCTTGATCTCGCCGTCCGACGGCATTCAAATGTTCCTCAATACAGGACGAGGCATAGTAAGCTCCGGATGGCCGCTGTGGGTGTTGGCCGCACTGGGTGTGATTGCGGCCTTGGGCGATAAGAGCATTCGCCGCCGCGCCATTTTTCTCTTCGGTCTGCTGATGTTTTCCGTTTTGGCGCTATGTGCCGGATTTTATTTTCGGCAACACTATTTCATCCTCGTCTTACCGGGGATTTCCTTAATGGCGGGGGCGGCCGTTGCCAGCGCGGCAAATTTCTGTTCGCGGCTTTCGCGTTCTTGGCGTGTTCTGCCTTTCGTGGTTTTCGGCGGGGCTTCCATTTTGCCGCTGTTCGCCGAGAGAGCGGTCTTTTTTGCGCCGGATCCGGTTTCCGCCTGTCGCAAGGTTTACGGAGTCAACCCATTCCCTGAAGCGGTTCGGATCGCGGAATACTTACAAAAACACACGACCAGTTATGACAGAATTGCGGTGATTGGCTCGGAACCAGAGATTTACTTTTACTCACATCGCCGCTCGGCGACGGGATACATCTACACCTATGGTTTAATGGAACCCCAGAAGGATGCGCCACAGATGCAGCGCGAAATGATTCAGGAGATCGAGGCCGTCCGCCCGAAATATCTTATTTTGGTCGCAGTCAGCACCTCCTGGCTGAAGCAGCCAAATTCTGAAACCCTAATTTTCGATTGGCTCGAAAAATACAGCGCGGAAGATTTCACGTTGACCGGTCTGGTCAACATCGTTTCTCGGGAACGCACGGAATATTACGTTCCTCTTTCGGTAAACCCGGAAACGATCCAACTTTCGCGATACTATGTTTTGATCTACGAGCGGAAGGCGTAGTGCTGCTCTCATTCTTGCACTACCACTTTCACAACTTCGCCATCTCTCGATATAAATTCTCGATCGTCAAGTCACACTAAGTCACGCGCGCGCACGGAAATCCTGTGCGTGTCTGTTTTTTTGGCCGCAATTACCTGGCTGGTCTTCGGCCAGACACTTCGGCACGGTTTTCTTAACTACGATGATAACAGGTATGTTTATGAAAACCCTGAGGTGACCAGTGGCCTAACTCTCCACGGGATAGTCTGGGCTTTTACTAATCGTCACGCCAATAACTGGCACCCACTGACAAGCATTTCCCACATGCTGGATTGTCAGTTTTTCGGGCTAAATGCCGGCGGTCATCATTTTGTTAATGTCTTCCTGCATACCGTTGCTGTAATTCTGCTCTTTCTCGTTCTTCGCGCGATGACCGGCTCGATCTGGCGGAGCGCGTTCGTCGCCGCAGTTTTTGCCGTCCACCCATTGCGGGTGGAATCGGTCGCGTGGATCTCCGAGCGCAAGGATGTTTTAAGCGCCGTTTTCTTCATGCTAACGCTTGGCGCCTACGTGCGCTACGTGCGCCAGCCATCGCTTGGGCACTACGTGATGATGTCGATCCTCGTTGCGCTTGGGCTCATGTCCAAACCAATGCTGGTGACGGTGCCCTTCGTGTTGTTGTTAGTCGACTATTGGCCGCTTCGGCGTTTCGCTGGTCGAAGAATAAACCAGCGAATAATTTTCGAAAAGATTCCGCTGCTCGTTCTGTCCGTCGCTTTGTCTGCTGTCACTTTTTGGGCCCAGACGCGCGGCATGGTCCCGGTCGAGAAGTTGCCGCTCATGGAACGGATCAATAATGCCCTGGTCACGTGCGTTACTTATCTGCAGCAGATGATCTGGCCGGCGCGGTTGGCAGTTTTTTATCCCCATCCCGAAGACAGACTGCAGCTTTTGCAAGTTGCGCTGGCCGTCGGCCTATTAACCCTCATCACAGCAGTGGCAATCTTGCTGCGGCATAAACGTCCCTATCTCATTACAGGGTGGTTTTGGTATCTGGCAATGCTCGCGCCGGTAATCGGGATCATCCAGGTCGGGTCCCAGGCGCATGCCGATCGCTACACATATTTGCCTCAGATTGGTCTTTATCTGTTGGTTACTTGGACAACGTCGGATGCCCTGGCATTTTGGCCTCATCGCAGAAAGATTCTGGGTGCGACTGCGGTCATTGTGATTATCGCTTTAACTTGGCGCGCGTGGATCCAAACTTCCTACTGGCGCAACAGTGAATCGCTCTGGCTTCACACCCTGGCTGTAACCTCGGAGAACCCGGTTGCGCACAACAGTTTCGGTCTTCTTCTGCTCGGCCACGATCGGCTGGACGAAGCGATCGATCAGTTTCAGGCGGCTGCGAACATCGATCCCGGCTTCGTGGACGCACAGAATAACCTAAGCGTGGCTTTGACCAAAAAAGGACGAGTCGATGAAGCAATTACGCATTTACGAAGGATTCTGGAATGGTATCCGGAGGAGGCCAAAACCCATTACAACTTGGGAAACGCGTTGCTCCAAAAGGGCGAATTGAGCGATGCCGTAGCGGCCTACGAGAAAGCATTGTCGATCCAGCCTCGTTACGCGGATGGGCATTACAATCTGGGCATCGCTCTCCAGCAAAACGGCAGAATAGACGAAGCGATCGCTCAGTATCAAAAGGCGTTGCAGGACAAGCCTGATTACGCTGAGGCCTGTTACATGTTGGGAAACAACTTACTGGGAAAGAGTCGGGTCGACGAAGCGATCGCGGCCTATCAACGCGCGTTAAGAATTCGCCCCGATTATCCGCAGGTCCAAAATAACATCGGTCTCGCGCTTTTGTTGAAAGGCCGGCCAAGCGAAGCGATTGTGCATTGGGAGAAAACTCTGGAGATCCGCTCCGACTTTGTGGATGCGCTGAACAATCTCGGGTGGGTCTTGGCGACTTATCCCGAGAGCTCGATTCGAAACGGCGCCAGAGCGGTGGCGTTGGCTGAGCGGGCGCACCAACTCTCGGGCGATAAAAACCCAGCGATTCTTCGAACGCTGGCCGCCGCTTACGCGGAGAGCGGTCGATTTGCTGAGGCGATGGATATTGCGCAAAGAGGACTCGAGTTAGCCAAAACAGAAGGCAACTATGCCCTGGCGGATATTTTTGCGGGCGATATTGCGGTTTATCGGACAAACGCGCCTGTTCGCACCGCTGCCGAGCCGTAGCCGATTCAAGCGCAGGAGCCACAGTGATGGCTACCGAAGGCAAACCCGCTTCTCTTGCGTCGCCGTTGTCTAGAGTGCGGCGGCTTGCTTCCGCAGCTTTTCTTTTATCCGGAAATACGAGGGGTCTAAAATTTTATCGAGGAAAGACAAGGCTTCAGCTTTCTTGTGCCGCTTCAGGCTGACCCGCGCGAGCTGCAAGTAGCCGAAGTTCCGATTCGTGGAGAGCTCGAGATAATGCTGCCAGGCGATTTGCGCCTCTTCCCAGTCGGGATTCGGCATTCCATAAAATGTCTCGGCGTAAGCTCGGGCATATTCCAGGTCGGTCGGAGCGAGCCGACTGGCTTCGCGAAATTGGAACAGGGCGCGTTGCAACAATTCCGCAGAATCGATCTTTCAAGTCGCCGTCAGATCATCGCGGAGGACGAATTCGACGTTCCCGAGGTCGAAATGATAATCGGGATTGTTGCTTTCGAAGCGAACCGCCAAAAGAAACTGCTCCGCCGCTTGGCGGACGCGGCCCATCCTGAGGTACGCGCCGCCCAACGAGCTGGCCGCTTCCCCATTCTCCGGCTCGAGCAGTTGCGCTGTCCGCCAATGCAAGACGGCTGCTTCCGCCTTCCCGTTTTTCCAGAGAAATGCGGCAAGAGCGTTTTGCGCCGGGACTGACCGCGGATTGTCCCGGGCGAGTTGGTAGTAGATTTGCTCCACACGCAGATGTTCTTTTGCCGGTACGTTGGGATTCGCCAGCGCCTCCGCTGCCTCATGAGCCGCTCTGATTTCTATCCACGTTTTTACCGACGCACCAATGGATTGGGCATGCGCGAGCACAGGCGTAAGGAGCAGAATGAAGAGCGTGGCGGCAGCTCTCTTGCATTTACTCCAGTTGCTCCGCGCGCGGTTGCCGATTATCAGAGCGGTCGCTCTTCTTGGAGAGATCACCTTCACATGCAAAAAATAGGATTCGCTGAAGCCCTCGACTCAAATTGTCGCCACCGACAAGCGTTATTCACGGGAGGCTTACGTCTTTCTTTGGGACGCGCTTGATTATACCACAAAACAGCAAAAGAAAACCAATCAAGCGGATGGCCATCACGCCCCTACGCCAACTTTTCTAACCGCTGGAAATGAAAGCTGTCAGTCCGTCAGAGTCCGCATCTGTCCCGCAAAGTCCGCGAGTGGCAGATGGTGCGCGATGCTGGGTTCGAACCCCCGCCCGCATCGCTACGCGAAGCGTTGCGGGCGTGGTGCGACTTCTATCGTAAGCGTCGTTTTAAATAGGCCCGACCGAAACCGGTCTTTAGTTGCTGTTCTCGGAGGCGCACCTTCAACTCTGAAGCGCAAGCTTCGTAGTATTCGAGCGACACGGGCAGTCGATGTGCAGTGGCTGGGACATGCCCTGCTTGGTGCTTTGCGATTCGCTTTCGGAGGTCAATGGTTGAACCGATGTAAAGTTCTCCGTCGCGACAGCGGAGCACGTAGGTGTTAAAACATTCTCACGGCAAAAATCATGCGCGATGCTGGGTTCGAACCAGCGACTTCTTGCGTGTGAAGCAAGCGCTCTACCACTGAGCTAATCGCGCAGAAACTTTAGCCACAGATTAACACAGATTTTCACAGATTCAGGAGGGGTCGGCAAGCGGGTCGCTTGCCCTACAACATTGTCCGCCTTCCCTATTTGATCCGCGTAATCGGCGGTTGAAAACCTGGGCCAAGGCTTTATACGAATAGAATGTCCGAACACAAAATCACTCTCACCTGGAAGCGCGGCGATACGCCGTTCGACTATCAGAAATATTCGCGCGATCACACCTGGAGATTTGATGGTGGCCACGAAATGCAGGCCTCGGCCGCGCCTGCCTATCTCGGCAACCCGAAGCATGTCGACCCGGAGGAAGCGTTTGTC
>QIAB01000108.1:4901-14569 GCA_003225455.1 Acidobacteriota bacterium | reverse complement strand
TCCTGGACCGGCTACACAGATACGTGCCTTGGATTCGATTGGCGGATGGTCGCAGCTCAAGTTTCGGGCCTCCAGCCGGCTTGAGTTCAATGGGGCGTTCGGATTGGATAATCCATATGCCGAAGACCTGCGGGCCTTCTCCGCGCCGGTAAGCTATTTCGATCCCTTCCTTGCGCAAAATCGCAGCGGGTTGGTCAACTTTATCTATCGGCCGCGTTCAGACTTGTTGTTTTCTGCCGAATACCGGCACTTGAGAACCTTCGATCTCGCAGCTCATAGCCCGACTGCGGAGCAGGTAAATCTGATTATGGGAGTTCTCTTTTAAGATGCGCATGATTCACACATCTTGGGCATTGCTCATACTGCTATGCACCGGGCTTGTCTCCGCCGAGGACGTGACTGTAACCGCGCGTGTGGCGCTCCGGAACACCGACGGCGGCCGATCACCTGACGCAGGGAATGTGGTGGTATGGCTGATGCCAGCCAATGCGCCAGACCCTTCCTTTGGTGATTCGATGCGGCGGGCGCGTTTGGCGCAGCACAACAAGAGTTTCGAACCGCACGTCGTGGTTGTTCCGGTCGGCTCTATTGTCGAGTTTCCCAATCGCGATCCGTTTTTTCACAATGTGTTCTCGCTTTTTGAAGGGAAACGCTTTGATCTCGGCCTCTATGAGGCCGGTACAACGCGCGATGTACACTTCGACAAGCCGGGAATCTCATATATCTTCTGCAATATTCATCCGGAGATGAGCGCCGTTGTCGTTGCGGTAGAAACGCCGTACTACGGCGTTTCAGATCAGCGGGGGCAAATCGTGATTCCCAATGTTCCGGTTGGACGCTACGTCCTGCATGTTTGGTACGAAGCGGTGCTACCAGAAACGTTGAGCAGCCTTGCTCGCGACGTAACGATTTCTGAAAATACCTCAACCTTAGGTCTTTTGCACCTGACCGAGGCGGCCTTGCCGCAGAGCCACAAGAATCTCTATGGCCGCGACTACGATCCGCCCGCTCCGGACAATCCGGTGTATGAGCATCCTTGATCTGGTAATGCTGCGCACTCAACCATTCTTTCTCGTTACAAAAAATTGACAATTGTTTGAAATGCCCGTGACAAACGGGATTTGGCCCAGCCTTAGTCTCTCTATCAATGTGAACGGGTGGCCGCTGCTGGCCCGTTCTACACGATTGGTCCCGGGACCTTAGTTGTTCTGACTTGAAATTCCAGGCAAGTGCGCGCGGGGAATACACAGCGCGGTCTGCCGCCTCAATTCTTCTCTAGAAAGGTGAGCTTTATGCCCTCGATCTCTCCGTTGCGGATGAAATTCGTTATCTTCGCGGCCGTTCTGTGCCTTTCAAGCGCCGCTTTCGCGCAGCGCTACTCGCAGACCAATCTCGTTTCTGATATTTCCGGTCTGGCGGCGCACACCGATTCCAGGCTGGTTAATCCTTGGGGAATTTCGTTTGGTCCGACCAGCCCGTTCTGGATCGCGGATAACGGTACAGGTCTCAGCACCCTGTATGAACCCGATGGATCTCCCGCTCCATTTCTCCAAAACGGGGTGGTGATTCCTCCTCCCGTAGGTGGCAGCGGATCCGCTCCCACCGGGACTGTGTTTGATGGAACTGGGCAGTTTGTAGTTTCGGCAAACGGACTTTCTGGCGGCGCCATTTTCCTGTTCGCGACCGAAGATGGCACGATCAGCGGTTGGAGCCCGGCAGTCGACTTGAACAACGCGATCATCGCCCTGGACAACTCGGCTTCTGGCGCGGTGTACAAGGGGCTGGCGTCGGCACAGATTGGTTCGGCCAATTTCCTATACGTTACCAATTTTCACAACAACACCGTTGAGATGTACGACTCGGGCTTCAACCTGGTGAACACGTTCAGCGACCCCAACGTGCCGCCACGCTACGCGCCCTTCGGCATTCGCGTCATCAACGGTAAGCTCTATGTCACTTTTGCAGAACAGGACAAAGAGAAGCATGACGATAAGGCCGGCCCAAACCACGGCTTCGTCGATGTTTTTGACCTGGACGGCAGCAACCGTCATCGCCTGGTTTCACGGCACGGCCTGAATTCGCCCTGGGGCTTGGCTCTCGCGCCCGCGAACTTCGGAAAGTTCAGCAACGCCCTGCTGGTTGGGAATTTTGGTAACGGCACTATCAGCGCCTACGATCCGAACAGCGGAGCGTTCCTGGGCCAATTACAGGATCAGAATGGGCGCGTTTTGACGATTGATGGCCTCTGGACGATTACCTTCGGCAACGGAGTATCCACCGGTCCCACGAACACGCTCTTCTTCACCGCGGGTATCGACGACGAGTCTCACGGGCTCTTCGGCAGACTGGACGCAATTCAGTAAAACTCTCTCTCATGACGCACTAGCCGGGGCTGGCCTAAAGAGGCTGGCCCTTTTTTGTATGTTGAAAATCCGGAATGATTCTATGTGCCCGCCGCTGCGAATCTTCGAATGCATTCATAATCCCTCTACCCCCGAGATTAGGGTCTGGCGGCTTTTTTCGCCACGCTACTTACAAACTTAGCTGAGACTCCTGCTTATCCTATGTTTTAATAGGTAGCGTTTAAAAACGCTCCCATTGAGAAGTGAGGGGACGTTGGGTTACAGGCACATAATGATCACACAACAATCAGTGCAGGAGATTCTTTCCAGATACGACGACAATGCGCCTCTTTCAGAAGCGTCGACTATTCCGGCGCCTTGGTATGTTGACGACCGCATTGCTGAACTTGAGGCCAAGACTGTCTTCAGCAAGAGCTGGCAAATGGTCGGACGAGTCGAGCAGGTGGAAAAGCCCGGGCAGTTTGTGACCGCACGAGTCGCGGGAGAACCCATTGTTGTGGTGCGCGGGAACGATGGCGTGCTGCGGGGATTCTTCAACGTTTGCCGCCATCATGCAGCGGCGGTTGTAACTGAGCCGTGCGGAGAGGCGTCGATTCTGCATTGCCCGTATCACGGCTGGAATTACGGCCTCGACGGTTCTCTCAAGGGAATGCCCGAATTCGAAGGCGTAAAGAACTTCGAGCGGCAGCAGAATGGGCTGGTGCCCGTGAAGGCTGAAACTTGGGAGAATTTTGTGTTCATTAATCTCGATCCCAAGGCCGCGCCGCTAAAGGATTTTCTCGGCAGACTTGCAAAACGGATTTCGCCGCTCAAAGTTGCTGAGCTGCATTACTTCGAATCTCTCACCTACGACATTCATTGCAATTGGAAGGTCTTCGTTGATAACTATCTCGACGGAGGCTACCACGTCCCGCATTTGCACAAAGGTTTGAACTCGCTGCTCGATTACAAGGAATACACCATCGAGAACGAAGATCGTTACTGCCTGCAATCCAGCCCCATGGTCGTATCAAATGAAGACGGCGTGACCGGAACCACTCGCAAGGGCGATCGGGCCTGGTACTTCTGGCAGTATCCGAATTTGATGATCGACTGCTACGAAGGCTACATGGACACGATCCTGGTACTCCCGGTCGACGTTGACCACTGCCATGTGATCTTCGATTTCTACCTTGCTGACGTGAGCGACGCCCAGCGCGAGTATAACGAGCAGAGTGTTGCCGTGTGCGATCGCGTTCAGCAGGAGGATCTGGATATTTGCGAGGCGGTGCAGCGCGGGCTAAAATCGCGGGCCTATGGCGCGGGAAGGCTATCAGTTCGACGCGAAGCGGGAGAGCACTTGTTCCACCGTTTGCTCGCGGCAGATCTGAAAGGCGGCATGGGAGTGGCTTCCGCCGCAGCAGACTAGAAATATTTCATCATGGAGCACGGGCGTCCTCGCCCGTTCAGATCCTCGCTGCATTCGGAACAGGATTTAAGACGCAACATCTCTATTAAAACCGAGTAGCTGCACTCCGCTTCACCGATGAGGTAACACTTGAATCGAACCTTTGCCTGCCTTCTCAGCGTTGCTTTCTGCTCCTCGTTCACTGTCGCCCAGGTCACCGCCATCAAAGCCGGCCGTCTGATCGATCCGGATGCCGGCACCGTTCTGCAAGATCAAGTCATTCTCATCCGCGAAAATAAGATCGATGCGATCGGCAAAGGTCTCGCCGTTCCCGCGGGAGCGAAGATTATCGATCTTTCCAAGATGACCCTACTGCCGGGCCTCATAGACTGCCACACGCATTTAGCCGATGGGCGCGGCGATGACGGCGATCCGCTCTCGCAACTCAAGAAGACAGCCTCCGCCGTTGTGCTCGAATCAGTTGTGAATGCGAAGACTTTCCTCTATGAGGGCTTCACCACTGTTCGTGACGTTGGCGTCTATCGCGCGCTCAATGACGTTGCCTTACGTGACGCTATCGCCAAGGGCTACGTTGAAGGCCCGCGCATGTACGTAGCCGGCGCCTACGTGACAATTACCGGAGGTGCGGGTGCCATGACTGGCTATGCTCCGGATATTCAGCTGCCGTGGGATTTTCACTATGGTGAAGCAAATAGTCCCTGGGAGGTACGACAGGTCGTCCGCAAACTCGCCCACGATGGAGTCGATCACATCAAAATTCTTTCCAGCGGCGCAGTGCTCACCCACGGCAGCAACCCTAATTCACAGGAGTTCACGCCAGAAGAAATATCTGCCGCTGTGGATGAAGCCAGCCATTTTGGCTTGCGCGTCGAATCGCATGCGCACTCTCCACAGGGAATCAAGAATGCTATTCGCGCTGGGGTCGCGTCGGTTGAGCACGCGACCATGATCGATGACGAAGGCATTGCGCTTGCTAAACAGCGCGGCACTTACCTGGACATGGACATTTACGATGAAGAATGCATTCAGGAAGCGGGTAGGAAAGGCAACATTCCGGCAGATTTTCTGGAGCATGACGCGCAGCTCGGGGAAATTCAGCGCGAGAACTTCCGCAAAGCGGTGAAAGCGGGCGCAAAGATGTCTTTCGGCACCGACGCCGGCGTCTGTCCATACGAGCGCAGTGTGAAACAGTTCGCCTTCATGGTGAAATATGGAATGACGCCCATGCAGGCCGTCCAGGCTGCGACACATAACGCCGCCGATCTTTTGGGTCATTCGGACCTCATTGGATCCATAAAACCGGGGAAATACGCTGACGTAATCGCGGTTACCGGCGACCCGCTGCAAGATATCAGCGTGCTTGAACATGTGCAGTTTGTAATGAAGGACGGAAAGGTTTACAAGCAATAGGTGCTTGCCAGTTGCACCTGCACTCCAAACAGTTCGTCCGACGTCACGGCGATCGCCGGGCGGCGGAATGAATTATAATAACGAATTACAAACACAGACAGAGATACTTATGGCAGAACGTACGTTTAGTCTCGAAGAAGCTCAGTCCTTATTGCCGGTGCTGGAATCGCTGCTGCGCACAGCGATTGACGGCAAGAAACTGATCGAATCTGTCGACGCTGAGCTGCAGGAAGTCGCCCACCGCGTCTTCCTTAATGGCGGCACGTTCCTGAACATTGTGCATTTTGCCCGCCGCAAAGCCGAGCGTGAGAAATCAGTGCAGCGTGTGAAGGATTCCAGGTCAAAGATCTCGATATCGGCCTGCTCGATTTTCCTTGTGTCGTGGATGGCCGGACCGTCCTGCTCTGCTGGAGGCTCGGCGAAAAAACGATCACGCACTGGCACGGGGTCAGCGAAGGCTTCGCCGGCCGCAAGCCAATCGACGAAAGAATCGCGAAGGCGAAAAGAGCGAATTAGTGGCTAGTGGCCAGTGACTAGTTATCTTAGTCCAATTGCACTGCCCTAACACGAATCGCAGAAGTCCGGCGGGTTCCCGCCCCTCTAATCAAACTCTTCGGGGTGCCCCGTCCAAGCTTTGCTTGGGCGGGGGTGTTCGACGGGACGCACCCGAACGGTCGGGAAAATTCCCACCTTCTCCCGCCGTCGTGCCGTCCACTGCGATTCGATCTCCACCACTCCGTGACGAAAGCTGCTCCACCGCCAGTCTTCAGGCTGCTTCACTAGCCCACGCTCGACCGGGTTGCGGTGGAGGTAGCGCAGTTTCTCCACGAATTTCTTCTCGCTCCACACGTTGAAGTCGTAGTAGCGCGCCTGCCAGAACGGATCTTTCGCCCGCAGCGCCAAGGTCCGCGCCACCGACTGCTTCAGCGACTGCATGGCCCGCGCCAGCGTTTTCTGCTCCGGTTCGCTGACCAGCAGGTGCACGTGTTCCGGCATCACCACATAACCGTACACGCACATCCCATAGGACTGACGCACTCGTTCCAGGGCGCACTCAAAATAAGAACGCGAGCATTCACCGAAGTTCGCCCGGCGCCGATAACAGCTGAAAGTCAGGAAATGAAGCTGGCGGGATTCGTGGAAACGCTTGAGTCCCCATGGCATTCAGGAAGCATAGTTCGGGATGTTTGGACATTGCTGTGACGGATAAACATCCCCGCCCAAGCAGAGCTTGGACGGGGCACCCCGCGGAGTTCCGTAGGATGGGCTAGCCCCTACGGCTTCCCCCCCGGATTCCACTGCGGTTTGAAATCAGAGTTCACCAGCCATTCGACGGGCGCAAGCAGTGAACCGATGGCTGTGTCCATGTGCCTGAAGTCAATGTGAGCGAGGTCATCGCTGGGCTGATGATAATCGCTATGCAGCCCATAGCTGCTGACCGTCTGCGCCACAATTCCTTTTTTTGCCAAGACAAAGTTGTCGGAGCGGGCAAAGAAATTCTGTTCAGGGTGGGGATCGCCGACCAGTTTTGCCCCATGAGCTGCCAGCGCTGGCCCAAGGTTGGTGCGCTCCCAGCCAGTCAGCCAAAGATCTTCTTCCGGAATTGCGGAATCGGCGCGGCCGATCATTTCAAATTCCAGGTCGGCTGCGAGATCTTTCAGAGGCAGTGGCGGATGCTCGCGAAAATACATTGAACCCAGGCCACCGATCTCCTCGCTGCCGAAAAGAGCAAAAATCACGGTGCGCTTCGGCTTGGGACCACCGCCCAGAACGCGTGCCAGCTCCAGCACAGCTGTAGTTCCCGAGGCATCATCATCGGCGCCGTTGTAGATGTCATCGCCGTTCACTGGCTTGCCGATTCCGAGGTGATCGAGATGCGCGGAAAGTAAAACGGCCTCGTGCTCCAGCGCTGGATCAGCTCCACGCAAAATCCCGACCGCATTCCACGTATAAAGCTTTTCCGTTTTGCTGGGCACTTCGAAGTGCAGCGTTGTCTCGTCCGCCAAATTCTGCAAAACCTGCGCTGCCTCGGCGCTAACTTCGATGAAGTTAAACTCCTCTCCCAGGTCGCTACTTGTCGCACCCTCCAGGTGGAGTGCCAGCTTGGGCAGCTTCCGGGCGGCTTCTTCGAAACGCACGCACCATCACGCCCGTCGCGCCGGCGTGGCCGAGCGATGATGCAGCACGCCTCACTTTCTTAGCATCACTTCCGAGCACCAGGACGATTGTGCCAGGCGCTGCCTTGGGCTCTTCCTTATCAACATCCACTCTCCGGAGCGGCGCTGAGAAGTTTTCCTGCGCCAGGTGGGGAACAAGAAAATCCTTGCCATAATGCCAGGTAACTTTTCCGCCACGTGGAGCCTTGAATGTTATTTGCGGTGGCCCCGTAAGCTCGCGCCTGGTCAAAGCCGCGCGCTGAAGATAAGCGCCAGAGTCTCCGGCAGGCTCAATTCCATAAGCGTGCAGCTCAGACGCGATATAGGTTGCCGCGACCAGTTCATCGTGAGTTGCGCTGCCCCGTCCGCGCAAGGCATCCGAGGCCAGGAACTCCATGTGTGCGTGAATGCAAGGGAGGCAAACGCGACCCGGTTCCGTCGGTTCTTGCCCGCCTTCGGCTGAGGGCAATCCAATGAGAATCGCTACCACCAAAAAACGAATATCAGCAGTTTTCATGTGTACGTGCAGCTAGCCTAGCAGAAGCTTGGAATCGAAAAATCAGGGCGCAAGTTTTCGTCCCGGGTGCGATCTCATTGAAAAGCTCGCGGCAATTGCCTGCTGTACACATTGGTACACGACCGGTTTTAGGCGGAATGTTCTCTGCTACAATTTGAGGTATCGCAACCAATTAGGCGCATTTGAGAGGGCGGCGGGGTTTCCTCATAATGATTAGTACCACGCGGAAAGTTAAAGTCCTGCTTGCATTTGCGGCCCTTCTGATGATGGCCTTCGCGGTGGGCTGCAGAGGCTTCTTCGTTAACCAGCCGAACTCAGTCTCCGTTACTACGCAGTCAGGCGCCAGCACTTTCTCCGTACCCCCAAGCGTGCAATTGAAAGCGACAGCTACCTTCGATAGCGGCACGAAGGACGTGACCCACTCAGCGACTTGGGAGAGTTCGAGTGCTTGTGTGACGGTGAACTCGACTGGGTTAGTGGTTGGGGCGGGCGCTGCTTCGAACGTCACCGTCACAGCGACGCAGGGCGGCGTGAGCGGGTCGATTTCAGGCACTTCTACCGGCGGGACCGGGGGCCAAACACTGACAATTGGTCCCACCACCACGACCTTCACCCACGGGACCCAAAATCAGTTCACCGCAAGTCTTAACGGTCAGGATGTCACGGCTTCAGCGACTTGGACATCAAGCGATACAACGGTGGTGAGCTTCTCCACAACTACAATTGGCCTCGCAACTTTTGGCTCCAGTGCCGGTACAGCCACAATTAGCGCGTCGGTCTTATCGGGTAGCACCTGTGCGAGTGGCTCTGAAGACATTACGGTGCAGTAGTAAGGCCACAGTGCTTTTTGTTAAAGCGGTCCGCCGGGCCCGGTTTAACTATCCGCCTATCCCTATGCCTCATCGTAATCTTGCCACTCTCACCCCGCCGCACAGTATCATCGGAGTCAGCTTGGCAGCTAAAAGCAAGCAATGCCCGACATTCACTGCATCGGCATCTGCACCGGGGGTGGAGATGCCCCCGGCCTCAACGCCGTCATCCGCGCGGCAGTCAAAGCTGCTTTCCTCAAATACAAATGGAAGGTAATCGGCATCCCCGACGGCTTTGACGGCTTGATCTGGCCGGAAAAATCTTACGAACTCACTTTGAAGCACGTAAGCGGAATTTTGCCGCGAGGTGGAACCATTCTTGGGACGACGAACCGGGGCAATCCGTTCCACTACTGCACGGTGGAGAACGGGAAAGAAGTTGTACGCGACATTTCGGATGAAGTGATCGCGAATGCCCGCAAGCTGGGCATTGATGCGGTAATCACCATCGGCGGTGACGGCTCACAAAAAATCGCGCTCGAACTTTTCCATCGCGGCATGAAGCTCGTGGGCGTACCAAAAACCATCGACAACGATCTCTCCGCTACTGAAGTGACATTCGGTTTCGACACGGCCCTCGCCACCGCTACCGATGCTGTGGACAAGATCCACACCACGGCTGAGTCACACCACCGCATCATGGTAGTCGAAGTCATGGGCCGTGACGCGGGATGGATTGCGGTCGAAGCCGGCATCGCCGGCGGAGCGCACATTATTCTCATTCCCGAAATTCCTTTCACGATTGCGAACGTCTGTAAATTTGTTGCCCAACGCGAGAGCTATGGCAAACGATTCACGATTGTGGTGGTTGCTGAAGGCATCCAGTTGCCGTCCGAACTAAAAGAAAATCGCCGAGCCGGAGCGGTTGCAAACTTGATCGGAAACGCCATCGCCACTCGCGCTAAGAAAGAAGTGCGCGTCAGCGTGTTGGGGCACATCCAGCGC
>QIAB01000108.1:4366-4885 GCA_003225455.1 Acidobacteriota bacterium | reverse complement strand
CGCCGTTCGACCGCATTTTAGGAACGCGCTTCGGAGTCGCCGCCGTCGATCTCATTGCGCAAGGAAATTTCGGCAAGATGGTCTGCCTGCGCAGTGGACGCATTGAATCCGTAGACATCGCGGATGCGATTGCCCACATGAAGACGGTCGATCCGCGGGGGCAATTCGTGGAGACGGCGCGCGCTATCGGGATTTGCTTTGGGGATTAGGCGTTTCTTAGTGAGCCTTCACGAAATTTGCGGTTAAGCCTCTTTTTGGACTGGTTTAAGGGAAAGCGATGCCTGCTATATTGTGCTCGTGGGCTCGCGGTCCAAGCTTTTACTGCTGCTGACGCTATTATTCTTCCCCGCTTGCAATCGCGGGGGCGGGCGTTCCCAGGAAATCGCTTACGTTTCCGCTCCGCAAGCATTTCTACGCGACCAAGTGGCCACCGTCTATAGCAAGACCGGAACCGTAAAGAACGGAGAAGCAGTACGAATCCTCGGACACGAGCGCCGCTTCGCCCACGTGCGCACCTCC
>QIAB01000108.1:3800-4308 GCA_003225455.1 Acidobacteriota bacterium | reverse complement strand
TTCAAAAGCTGGCGGGCGACACGCAGAACGATCCCGTTCAGGCCACAGGCGTGGCCCGCAACCCGACGAACATTCACCTCGAGCCCAATCGGGAATCGGAGCATCTTTACCAGCTCGACCAAGGCGCCAAGATTTCTCTTTTTAAGCGCGCTACCGGCGAAAAGATTTTGCCCGGTAATGCCAAGCCTGTTATCGCGGAAGCCCAAAGACCTGCGAAACCGCTCACGCCGGCGATGGAAGACTGGTGGCTCGTACGCGACGCCCAAGGACATGTCGGCTGGATATTGGCGCGCATGATAGATGTCGATGTCCCGCTCGAGATTGCGCAATATGCTGAAGGACAGCGCACAGTGGCTTCCTTCGTTCTCAATGAAGTAACTGATGGAGATAAAAAAGTCCCGCAATATCTGGCGCTCTTGACCGAAAACAAAGATGGCATGCCTTATGACTACAACGCTATTCGTGTTTTTACGTGGAACGTTCGCAGGCACCGCTACGAAACCGCTTA
>QIAB01000108.1:0-3620 GCA_003225455.1 Acidobacteriota bacterium | reverse complement strand
CGCCTTCCACAAGGAAGAGGTCTCGAGGTCGACGATAGAAAAGCTTGGAACCGCAAAGTCCGCTGAGCACGCAGAGAAGCAACGCAAGAGTTGGAGCGCTCTGGTTCTTAACAGTAAAACTCGGCGATCGCCTCCACCACGCAACCCTGCTCGCTCTCCGTCAGTTCCGGAAACATGGGCAACGCGAGCACTTCCCGGGCGGCACGCTCCGCCTCGGGCAGGTCCCCCTCCTGATATCCCAGGTAGGCAAGGCTTGGTTGCAGATGAAGTGGAGTGGGATAGTAGATCTCGGTAGCGATTTGCCGCTCGCCGAGGAATCTCCGCAACTCATCGCGCCGATGCGCGCGGATCACATATTGATGAAACACGTGATACGCGTTCTCCGTCGTTTTTGGCAGCGTGACCAGAGATCCGCCTGTCCCGCACAAACCTGCCTGCGCAAATAGGCGATCATAGATTTTCGCGCGCTCACGCCTTTGCTCGTTCCACTTCTCGAGATGTTTCAACTTTACTCGAAGCACCGCCGCCTGGATCGCGTCCATGCGGCAGTTCCAGCCGAGTTCCTCGTGCAGATAACGTTGGGAACTGCCGTGATTTCGCAAATGCCGCATATGTTCCGCAAGATCGGGGTTTGTTGTCGTGACCAGCCCGGCATCGCCGAAAGCACTGAGATTCTTTGTGGGATAAAAACTGAATGCAGCGGCGATACCGAGCGACCCTGCATTGCGCCCGCGCCATTTCGCTCCAATCGCCTGGGCCGCATCCTCGATCATTACAAGCTTGAACTCCTGCGCGAGCTGCTGCAGCGCATCGATATCCGCGCATTGACCATAAAGATGAACCGGCAGCAGCGCGCGAATTTTGTACGACCCACCAGATTGCAGTCTAGCCTTGACTTTTTCTGGATCAAGATTAAACGTGCGTGGATCAATGTCCACGAAAACCGGCCGCGCTCCGGCGCGCGCGATCGAACTGGCCGAAGCAAAAAAACTGAAAGCGCTCGTTATGACGCCATCGCCCGGCTGAGCTCCCGCCGCGGCCAGCGCCAGCCACAGGGCATCCGTCCCCGAAGCGCAACCCACCGCTCCCGGAACCCCGATGAAATCCGCGACCTCACGCTCAAACTGCTCGACTTCAGCACCGAGAACGAATTGCTGTGACGAACACACACGCTCGATGGCCGCCAGGACTTCATGGCGGATTGATGTGTACTGCCGCTGAAGATCTAACAAAGGAACAGTCGTAGATTGTCTGGGAAGCGAAGGTCCAACCTTAGCAGCGCGGCTCACAAGAGACAGAATTCTAACATTCGGTTGTCTCGCAAAAGATGAGCTAGGTCCTCGCGAGGCAAGTTGAGCGCTGAACAATTACGATCAAGAGTTGTGATTAAATTCGCGGCAACGGCGGCACAGGCTGACCATCCTCCAGCGCCGATTGCCAGCGAGCTAACGACTCCAGCAATGCCTTTAGATCAATTCCCCGAAACTCATTACTGGAGCCCGAAAGATTCCGCCGTGCCCGGGCCAGCAAAGAGCGCGCCCCGACCGCGTTTCCAGTTGAATGATGATGGAATGCAACTGCGGCTTGAATCAAGCCCTGCAGGAATTTCTTGTCTTCAGCTGGAGCGGCCCGCCAAACGTCCTCAAGCACTTCATGTGCCTCGAAGAATTCTGCGCTGTTAAAGAGTTTGATTCCCTCGACAAAACGATGTGCATTCACGCCCGATTGTCCCACGCCATACACGATTCACCCCTACAGGATTTCATAGCTCCAATTTACAACCTCTCCGTATTCACATAACAGGCGGCGCAAATCATAACTGTAAGCCCTTGTAAACCTTAGCCCGTTGAAGGGGTATGTTTTGGAATGTTGCTTGCTTAGTTAGCCTGCAAGCCCGTCGGGGAGTTGTGCACTTTGCGCAAAAATTGTTCCGAACTTTACGCTGATCCCCGAATTTTCCGACTCTTTAGGAGACGTCCATGGACTATCCGTTCCGTAACACCTTGACTCGAGTTCTGCTTGTGCTGGCTGTGCTCGCGCTTTTGACGGCCATTGTATGGGGCCAGGCCGGAACCGGCGAACTGACGGGATTAGTGTCCGATCCGTCTGGCGCTGTAGTGCCGAATACCCAAGTCACGCTGATCAACAGCGCCACTGGCGACAAGCGCACCACGGTAACGACGCCGGCAGGTGTTTATCGCTTCTCGGCCTTGCCGATCGTCGGAACTTATACGCTTGAGGTCTCCCCAAAGGGCTTCAAAGCGGCGAAAATCGCCAATCTCGTGATGAGCGTCGGAACGACCGTAACGCAAGACGTAAAGCTTGAACTCGGGGCGGGCACCGAAGAAGTAACGGTGGAGGCAGGCGCCGAAGTGGTGCAAACCACAGAATCCTCGCTTTCCCAACTGGTGGGGCGCAATATATGGCAAAACATGCCACTGCAAGTTCGGAACCAGAACTCCTTCATTGAACTCGTGGCTGGCGCCGTTCCGCAGGATGGCAGCGGCACAAACCGCGGCGCCGAAGTGAACGGCACCCGTAGCGGCGCGGGTAGCTACCTAGTGGAAGGTACGGATAATAACGAGCAAGGGCAAGCCGGTCGTGGCCAGATTTCCCCCTTTGACAAGGGCGGCGCCTCAACCAGCATCTCACCTGACGCGATCCAGGAATATCGTGTCATCACCAACAGCTACTCCGCGGAATACGGGAAAGGTGGCGGATTTATTACCGATACTGTACTGAGGAGCGGCACTAATAGCTGGCATGGGTCAGCATTTGAGTACAACCGCATCCAGAAGCTTGCTGCGCAAGACTTCTTCTCCAATCGCTCAAACATCATCGATCACTTGGTACGCAATCAGTTCGGTGGTTCGCTGGGCGGTCCGATCGTGAAGGACAAGACGTTTTGGTACGGCGCTGGCGAATTGCATCGCGTTCGTTACTCGAATCCTTATGGTCCATTCACTGTCACAACCCAGCCGTACTTGGACTTCGTTAGCAGCGGCGGGCTGCAGCAATGGGCCGAGGGAACCGGACCGTATGCTCCGGGCACTACGACCCCCGGTGTGTGTATTGCCCTAACCGGGTCGCCCTGCCCAGGTGCGTTTTCGCTGTCGAACACCTTCGGGCCGATTGCCGGCACCTTGCTGAAGAGCCCCGCTCAGCACTTTCCAGTAAGTTCAGCTGCCGTCGATTGCACGGCTGATCCTACTCCCTGCACTGGCAAAGGTCTTTTCACCGGAGGTTTGGTTTATCCGGTTCCGGTGTATGGCTCTCTCACCCTAAATGATCCACAATCGTTCAATGAAGCGCGCTGGAACCTGAAAGTGGACCATCGGTTCAGCGACAAAGATACGATCAACGGGGTCTATTTGTTCCAAGACGGCACCTATGTCGAGCAGTATCAGGGTGGCAACAATTCAATCGGACCGGCCAACATTCAGGACGGACGGGGGCAGAACTTCGGTCTCACTTGGAGCCACACCTTCAACCCGACGGTCCTGAATACATTCAGGGCGAGCTACCTGCGGCATAGGCTCGACTTTCCAGCGCCCAAGGGAGCATTCGGCGTTCCGGGATACTATACGATCGACGGTCTTGCCGAGGACTTCGGGCAATAC
>QIAB01000036.1:238746-242714 GCA_003225455.1 Acidobacteriota bacterium | reverse complement strand
GTCGCCTTTCCTTCGACAATTGACCAAGTGGTTCTGATGCGACAGGACGGGCCACGGTCTTAATCATAGTTTCCCTAACAAAATCGATTTTACCTAACGCTGCACTTTATCTGCAGCTGCCATTTGCCGGCTCCCTCTCTCCACTTCGCTGAAAACTCGCAGCAGATTGCCGCCCAGAATTTTGCGAATGTCTTCGGCGCTGTATCCGTGGTCGAGCAGCGCTTGCGTGATCTCGGGCAGGTCGGCGGCGGAGTCGATCCCTTGCGGTGTTGCTCCGCTTACGCCATCAAAATCTGACCCCAGCCCCACATGATCAATACCAGCGACTTTAGCGATGTGATCAATATTATCGATTAAAGATTTGAGCGGCGGGCGAGGAATCTTGGCGGCCCATTCGCGGTCGATACGGTCTTGATCTAGATAGGTGACCGGCTGTCCAGCAGCTTTGCGCTGCGCCACGTACTCTGCGACGGCCGCGTCACGGTCTTTTTTCTGGGCTTCGGCGGCCTGACGGTAATTTTCGTCGATAAATGCGTTGTAGAAATTCACCTGCACGACGCCGCCGTTTTTGGCGACAGCTTGCAGCATCTCGTCCGTCATATTGCGCGGATGATGCGACTAAGCCCGAGCCGAGGAATGCGACGCGATAATTGGAGCCTTGGTGACCACGATCGTATCCCAAAAAGTTTTATCCGATACGTGCGAAACGTCCACCATCATGCCGAGGCGGTTCATCTCCAGCACAACTTGCTTGCCGAAATCGGTGAGGCCGTTGTGATGCTGAACCTTGGGATCATCGATATCGCCTGAGGAATCGGCCCACTCGTTTGTATTCGACCAGCTCAGGGTCATGTAGCGGACGCCCAACCGGTAAAAATCGCGCAGAAGATGAATATCGTTTTCGATGGAGTGACCGCCCTCGATGCCCATTAGCGCGGCCAGCTTCTTGTCTTTGTGGGCGCGCTCGATGTCAGCCACCGAGTAGGCCATCATCATGCGATCAGGATGTCTCGCCGCCTGCTCATAAACTGAGTCGATCAAATCCAGCGTGTGCTGGGCGAAGTGGCCCTGGTTGGTCGTAGGTTCGACCCAGATCGAGAAAAACTCTGCGCCTAAATTGCCAGCGCGAGCTTTATCGAGGCTGATGTGGCCGTGGTCGTTGGGGTCAGTGGAACCAATGTCGTAATTTTCATCGAGAAAGCGCTGCGGGGTGTCGGCATGCGTGTCGATCACAATTGCGGAGTCGTGAATGGCTTTGGCGCCGGGAGTTATGGTGGTCTGTCCGCTTGCAACGAGCGAGGAAATGAACAGCAGGGCAAGCAACGAGCGATTAAGGTTCATGAGATGCGCGAGGTTTCCGAAAACGCGTTAACCACAGAGGACACAGAGTATCACAGGGGGAAACACACAGAGGCTTTCATGCGGCAGACACTGCTCTGTGGCGTTCCCTCTGTGTACCGCTGTGCCCTCTGTGGTTTCGCCTTTCCCTCGAATGGTTCTGATGGGACAGGACGGTTCACGGGCTTAATCAGAGTTTGCTTAGAGTCCCTAAAACAAAAACGGATCTGGTTGCCAGTCTGCCGTTGCCGCACAGGCGTAACGCATGTTCGCTGCGAAAGCGGCGTCTGGCACGGCGTTCAAGGTGTACATTCCACAGATTTTTCTTGACATCGGTCATCTTGAGCGTAAGCTTGCGTCGTTCAGCCGTACCCGCCTACGTTTCCCTTCGCAGTGGTTCGACTGAACCGGCCCCTCGGCCCCAACTCTTCACGGGGTGCAACATGAAATCCAGACATTGAGTTTCGCGGCGAGTGGTTCGCCGTCCAAGGAGGAACTTACCATGAACAGTATAAAGAGATCGATCCTTCATCCGGTGCTGGTGTTCGCGCTGGCCATGCTGGCCGCTGCCCAGCCAAAGCGGCAACCCCATTGATATTGAAGATACCCCTCGATTTCACTGACACGTTCAGTGACTGCGGCTTCACAATCGTCGATCACATTGAAGGTTTCTTCACCATTCACGTCTTTTTTGCCAAGAACGGTGATCCCAGAATCGAGATCGACACCTTCTCGCTTAAGGAGACCGTCACCAACCCTGCCAACGGCATGTCCTTTACCACGACCAACGCCGGACCTAACATCATCACGTTTCACAAGGACGGATCGTCGACCCTGGCTGAGATAGGGCTGGTTTCTCACATCATCCTCAAAGGACAGGGAGAAATAGCCGCGCAGGTCGGGAAAATCGTGACCACGTTCGACGCAGATGGCAACTTAATTGGCATCTCGTTCGAGGCTGGAAAGCACGACGATCTCTTGCCAGCGATCTGCGCCGCGCTCGCATAGGATCAGGTATCGCGGCTTCCGAGCACTGAAGTGGCTTGGCGACGGTACCCGAAACATGCCGGGGCGGAAGCGTGTAATTTACATAACCCAATCCGCCTCGGCTTAATTCAGTCTGGGCCAATTCCTCGCAGTGCATGAGCATTACACCTCCACGCCCTTGAGAGAGGTGGCGCTCTACTTCATCACGCGGCGACCCACAAAGAGGGTTTGGTTAGGCGCTCTTAGGACTGAAATATTTATTATTGCTGCTCAAGGCTCGCTGGAATTTCGCGGCTCACAGTTGCGTCTTCGTTTGATGTCTCACCGGCCAGCATGCGCGACTCGCGCCAGTCGGTATAGTGGCCCGAGACCGCAACGTGGAATACCCATTGATGGCGCTCTTCCTCAGGCTCGATGAGGGCGAGGGCTTTGAGCGGCATCATGTAATTTTCCATCCATTTGACTTGCTCGCGGCTCATGCCACGGCGCTGGATGTCCACCGTGATGCCGGCAAGGTGAGACGAGGCGGTTTCGCCTTTTTCCGGCGCGGCATTGCGGTTGTGACGGCGGAGCTTTTTCTGCCCCTTCACCGTCCGCACGGCCGAGTTTACCTGAATTTGCGTGTGGAACTGCTTGTAGTAGGCTTCGCTTAGATCGTCGAGAAATTCGCGCGTCCACGGACGGCAATAGCGCCGATCGGGATCAAGCCGCGGATCAAAGCGAAGCGTCTGGCCCGCGACGATCGGAACCAATTCTTCATCGGCCTTGAGTTGCTCCAGTTCAGCATCATCCTGGATCCGGGGCAGCGCCAGCCTGTCAATTTCTTCATTCTGGCGGAGCAGGGAATCGTGCGATGGGCGGAACACCGGATTCCACCGCATGCGGCGCACGTGCGTCCTGCGAAGTGTGGCGCGGCGCGCCCGCCGCGACGGAACATATTGATGCAAGCCAAGAGACTGGCCGCAAATGACCAGAACCAGAAGTAACGGAAGTAATACGCGGCGCTTGGTTGTACTTTTCACGAAGTAGCCTCTACTCCCCGACTCTGCCCGGCGCGATCTTGCAACAGGCGGGTATTTTAATTCGGGACAGCCGGAACGCAACGACTTATTTCGCTTTCCGGGGGTGACACCGGAGTTGCCTCCCTGTTACCCCTGATTACCTCACGCATTGATCTTGCACCCAGCGTGGCAATCGATCTGTGTAAAAGCACGCTGGATGCCAGTTCTCGCCGGCCACACTTCTCAGCGAGGCCTTCTAAGTTGCACATTCTGGGAAGTGCGAATAGCGAGTAATCAGTAACCGGATTACGCAGGTGACACTCTTCGCGGTGGAATGACAATTCTCGGCAGTGGTGGGCGAGCGAAAGACTTTCCTTCGGGTGGCTCCGTGGCCCTGATGTCTTTCGTTTTCACACGAAGACTTTCCTTCGTGTTCCTTTGTGCCCTTAGTGGTTAGTCGTTTTTTCCACGCGAAGGACACGAGCTAAGGCTAGAATCCCTCGCGCCCGCGCAACGCCATCACTTGCGGAATAAATCTCCGATGGCCTGCTTCATTACAGCGCCGCCGACCTCGGCGATGGAGCGTGTGAGCGGAATATCTTTAGGACAAGCTTCAACACAATTCTGCGCATAGCCGCATTC
>QIAB01000036.1:183535-238721 GCA_003225455.1 Acidobacteriota bacterium | reverse complement strand
TCCCAGTCGGATGCGTATTGAACAGCCGCACTTGCGAAATTGCTGCGGCACCGACGAAACCCGTGTGCTCGTTGAATTGCGGACAGACCTCCATGCAGCAGCAGCAGGAAATGCAACGGGAGAGCGGATACGCCTCTTCCTGATCTTGCATCGTAAGGCGCGGGCCGGGACCGAGATCGTAAGTGCCATCCACTGGCACCCATGCCTTCACGCGTTTGAGGTTTTCAAATAGCACGCTGCGATCAACGGTGAGATCGCGAATGATGGGAAATTTCGAAAGCGGCTCCAGCCGAATCGGTTGCTCGAGCTTATCCACCAGCGCGGAGCAAGCCATGCGCGCCTTGCCATTGATCAGCATGGCGCATGATCCGCAGACTTCTTCGAGGCAATTCGACTCATACGTAATCGGCGTAGTCGGCTTGCCGTCGCGCGTGACCGGATTGCGGGCGATCTCCATCATTGAGGAGATCACGTTCATCCCCGGATGCCAGGGGACCTCGAACTCTTCCCAGTGTGGCTTGTCGTTAGGAGAGGACTGACGGCGAATTTTGAAGAGGACGGATTTGGAGGGCATTAGTTTTGGATGCGTCTGATAAGCGCAACCCAAAATTATACGATGTCATTCGAACTGCTTCAGACACGAGGAATCTGCGTCGTTTGGTGGAAAGAGTCGTCTCCATTTTCTTCTTTATTTCCTTCCGCATTTTTCCCAAGCCTCCGAGAGACAAATCATCGGGAAGGGCACGAGTTCCGATTTAGTAGGCTGAAGACGTGGCTTCCAACCGCTGAGGTTTCCTCCCAAATGATGTTCACTCATCACAGACATCTCCCCCAGACGGCGCCATACGATTCGTATCAGGGCACGTCTTCAGACGTGCCGATACAGCCGCAAAACGAAGAGGCTTTAGCCCCTGTATATGGCCATTCCGCTCCGCCGCGCCGATCCGTCCAACATCACTGCTGGCGCGCGCACGTTCTTTGTGACCTCATCGATCGCCGGCAAACGCAATCTCCTACAGTCTCAACGTTCTGCCCAACTTTTCATTGATGTCTTGTATCAATACCGCTCGCAACACAAATATCTCTTGCACGATTTCGTGGTCATGCTGGATCACTTTCACGTGCTGATTACGGTCGGACAGGAAATCAGCATTGAACGTGCGGTTCAATTCATCAAGGGCGGATTCGCATTTCGGGCGGGAAGAGAGTTGGGATTCAGACCACCGGTCTGGGAACGTGGCTTCTCAGAGGTACGAATCTATGGTCCAGAAGCCCTGGCACGCATTCAGGAATATATCGCACTGAATCCAGTCAAACGACAGCTAGCGCTGAGCTCATCGGAGTACGTATATTCTTCGTCGCATGGAGAGTTTGAACTCGATGTTGTCCCGCGGGGGCTAAAGCCCCGATACGGTTGGCCTAGGAGCGGCACGTCTGAAGACGTGCCCTGATACGAGCCTCCGTTTGCGAACTGTATGGAAGGGGATCATTAGCTGAAATTCTAGCTGTGAATTTAAAGGCGCTCTCTTCGTTCTTCTCACGGCGACAGTTTTCTTCTGTAATTACTAATACTTCCTCGCTCGCGGCGGAATCAGCGACACGTCCACTGGCTCAAACTCAAACTTTGGCTCGTCGGCGTCGGGTGCGAAGTAGGCTTTCGTCGTCTTCAGCCAGTTCTTATCGTCGCGATCGGGGAAGTCTGGCTTGTAATGAGCGCCACGTGATTCATCGCGCAGCCGCGCTCCCTGGGCGATGACTCGCGACAACTGCAGCATGTTGTAAAGTTGGCGCGTGAAGGCGAACGACGTGTTCGCCCACATTGAGCGGTCGCCCAGGTTCACGTTGCGGATGCGCTCCAGCAGCTCCACCAGCTTGGCGTCGGTCTGCTGCAAATTCTTGTTGTAGCGGATGACGGTGCAGTCTTTGGTCATCAGTTCCCCTAGCTCGCGCCATAGCCGGAATGGATTCTCGTTCCCCTCTGACTTTAATAATCCAGCGTTGATCTCTTCCTGGCGCTTGCGCTCGGAATCGAAATGCCCGTTGCCAGAAGCAGTCTGCTGGTTGCGTGCATAGCGTACTGCGTTCGGTCCAGCGACGAATCCGCCGAAAATGCAAGAGACCAGCGAATTCGCGCCCAGCCGATTCGCGCCGTGATATTGATACTCGCACTCGCCTGCGGCGAAAATTCCCGGAATGTTGGTCGCCTGGTTGAAGTCCACCCACAAGCCGCCCATGGTGTAATGCATGCCAGGGAAAATCTTCATTGGCGTGGTGCGCGGATCGTCGCCCACAAACTTCTCATAAATTTCCAGAATACCTTCAAGCTTTCGGTCGAGCGTGGCGCGGTCAATGTTGCGATGCCGAGGTTGTGCTCGTACACGACTTTGAAGATCGCTCGGGTGGCCACATCGCGCGGCACCAGGTTTCCGTACTTCGGATACCATTCCTCCAGAAAATACCAGCGCTCGCTTGCGGGGATCGACTTGGGATCTCGCTTGTCCCCGGGAGTCTTCGGGACCCATACGCGACCCCCCTCGCCGCGAGCCGACTCCGACATAAGGCGTAGCTTGTCTTCGCCGGGGATGGAGGTGGGGTGAACCTGGATGAACTCGCCGTTGGCGTAATAACAGCCTTGCTGATAGAGTGCCGACTGTGCCGACCCAGTGCAGACAACGGAATTTGTTGACTTGCCGAAAATCGCTCCGATTCCGCCGGTAGCAATAATGATGGCATCTGCAGGAAAGGCCCGCACTTCCATGGAGCGCAGATCCATGGCGCAAATTCCGCGGCAGACGCGATTGCCATCGAGCGCCGCGGACAAAAATTCCCAATGCTCGTACTTCGCAACTTTGCCTTCCGATTCGTAGCGGCGTACCTGCTCATCCAGCGCATACAAAAGCTGCTGGCCGGTTGTGGCGCCGGCGAAGGCGGTGCGGTTGTAGAGCGTTCCGCCGAAGCGACGAAAATCAAGCAGGCCCTCAGGAGTACGATTGAATGGCACACCCATGCGATCGAGCAGATCGATGATTGCGGGCGCGGCGTCGCACATCGCTTTCACGGGAGGCTGGTTGGCGAGGAAATCCCCGCCATAAACCGTGTCGTCAAAGTGCTGCCAGGTAGAGTCGCCCTCGCCCTTCAGATTTTTCGCGGCGTTAATTCCACCCTGCGCGCAGACCGAATGCGAACGCTTGACCGGCACGATCGAGAATAGGTCGACGTGGCCACCCATCTCGGCGATTTTGATCACCGCGGCCAGTCCCGCCAATCCGCCGCCGACCACTATGATTTTTGGGTTTGATGCCATCAGTTGTCCGGTTCCATGTTCTATCGCACCGCCAGCGATTCCACGCCCGAGCCGACGTTCATCGGCTGCAAGGGCGTTTTCAAAAACGAGAGCATGGTGAGGCCGCCGATGACTACGAAGAGCAATCCGATTGCGAAGCAGATGTAGCCGAACTTACGACGAGCCCCGTCCCCCGTGGTAATCCCCCATTTTGCGGCAAATAGCCAAAGCCCGTACGCGAAATGCCATGAGGTGCAGAGAATCCCGACGGCGTAAAACGCAACCGCCCAGGGATGCTGAAATTCATTTTGCACTTTGCCGAAGGCCGCGCCGGGATTGGTCAGGAGGTGTACGCCGCTGAAACGCAGGTGCCACGTGTGCCAGACCATATAGAAGAAGGCGACACCGCCGGTCCAGCGCTGCGCGGTGAACATGAAATTGCCAGCCCAGGGATAGTCTGTAACGTTGCTCTCTCCCCAATACCAAATGTAAAAACCGTAAAGCGCATGATAGAGGATGGGCAGCCAGATGCCGAAAAGCTCCAGATAAAAAACAAACGGAAAGCCGGAGAGTAGTTCGACCTGCTTGGTGTAGGCTCCCGGGCCGCGTGTTGCAAAGGCATTCGAGACGAAATGTTCGATGAGAAAGAGTCCAACCGGAACGATGCCGCTGAGCGAATGCAGACGGCGAAGCAGGAATGAATGCCCTTTTCCCGCTCGCAGCGGAGGCACGCCACGCCGAATTTCCACAGGAGCAGAAAGACTGGCCGTCGATGCCACTAAGAGCTCCTTATGAAGTCACAACTGGTGTGAGAACTTTGTATTATCCGGGCCGGAGAGAAACCAAGTCAAGGATCGCTGGAGCTTAGCCGCACGATTGAGTAATGCCCAGCGGGAATCCGACCGACGACATATGGCAGCAGCCCCCAGTGGGAATCGTAGAAACCGGCGCCTAACTCCGGACAAATGGTACTTGCGTGGCTGGACAGTTGTACTCGGAATTGTTCTCTGTCGCCGAGAAAATCGTTGCTTTTATCATCGACCCAGAGGTTATTGTAAGGCACGGCGACGAAGTCACCGCCGTTGACTTGCGGATTCAACCAATCCAAGGGGTGAGCGCCAAGCGACTCCATGTAATACTGAAATCCCCAGTGTCCGATAAACCATAGGGTCCCTCCTCTGTCGTGCGTCCGCCCGTGTATACGAAAAGCAGTGCTGCGCGCAGTATTTGCTAACTCTGTATCGGCTCGGGCGATCCAAAGCGACATTAAACCTGACAGCGACAAGGCGATTGCTATTGACGTAGCGAAACGCGGGTGAGGAGCTTGACGGATTTTTCCTAAACGCCGGGCCAACAGAATGCCGGTTGCTGGAATGAGTGGAAGCACGCTGCGAGCATTAATGGTCCAGTTCACGAACGCGGTAAACAAAAACGTGCCTACGACCCACGATGCAAGAAATAGCGAATCAGCATCTCGTTCCCGCCAATAGTCCGCGACCGCGAGCGCCAGGATAGAAGTTCCACCTGCGACAAAAAGAATCAGATGAATGCTTATAAGTGGCCAGTGGTGGTGACGCAGCGCAGAGGCCATAGGACCTCCCAGCGGGAGTCCGAGGCCTACAAGCCTACGCATGATAAGGAAACTGGCCAGTCCACTCCAAAGCATTCCTAGCATGATTTGCCTTCGGGACCACACAATAGGCGCAAAGGCCAACGCGGGCAAGGTACACCCTCCTGCGCAGCTGAGCCCCACCAGCGCCCTTGCTGTACGAGTGGAGCGGTCATTAAGATGCTGCTTCCTGCAAAATTCAGCGGCGGTAAAGAGTAGTCCATGGCCATACATTTTGGCCGTCAAGAACTCATATCCAACGAGGACGGCGATGGGTATAAGCAGGTACCAGACCCAACTGCCCACACGTCGCTGCCGGACGAGCGAATATACGAATAGGAGCAGGATCAACGAGGCGCCGAAATACTTTGTCAGTTCACAGGCGGCAAGCAACAGAGCTGAGCCCATGAGAAAGAGCGGTTTTTGTGGCTCCAGCCCCTCGATCCAAAGAATTGCAGCCCACAGCCAGATTGCCAACATCATCGGGTCGCACATCACGCTGCAGGCGGAAACCAATAAGCCTGGTGTTAGAAGCGTGGCGAACGCAGCCAGTAAAGGCGAACGAGTAAATCTCTGCGCTAAACGAAAAGTGCCGAGCACCAGCGCGAGCGTCGGCAATAGAAAGGCAATGTGCAAGGCTCGCTCGGACCACCCCGCGACACTGCCCGCCAGTGCCATGTAGTAAGAAGCAAGCGGGGGATTCTGAGTGACCTCCGACATCTGGACCCGGGTGAAATCCCAAATCAGCTGGAATCCATAGGGATTAAAAGGATGTTTCGCGATGTTCTGCGCTGCCCAAACGAACAGCGTGTCATCCATGTGAAAAGCCCGGCTTGAGAACGGCAGCAGGCACAGGATTGTACTCGCGGCCAGCAGCGCATAGGTGATTCCTCGCCGAAGCTGCGGATTTGGTTTTTCAAGCACATAAGTAGCCTGAGTAACCAGTGCCTCTCTTATCTGCGTATTAGGAATGACGGCGGTTTCCTCCAGATTCAAAGATGGCGCTGAGCTGCACTCCAGGATTTAGCCCTTGTTTGGTGGCACGGAGTTCACTGCTTCGTTCCCAGGCTTTCTCGCGACTGCACAGGCTCCAGCCGCACGATCGCATATCGATCGGCGGGGATCGGACCGAACATATACGGCAGCACGGCCCAGTAAGAATAGTAAAAGCCAACGCTGAGCTCTGGAGACAACGTAGTTGCGTGGCTATGAATTGGCAGCGCGAAATCTTCTCTGTGTCCTGGAAAATCGCCTTTCCCCTGGGTGGGCCAGAGCCTGCCGTAAGGCGTCGTTACGAAATCACCCGGTGTAGTTTGGGGATGCCACCAGTCGTAGGGGCGAGCGCCCAGCGACTCCATGTAATATTGAAAGCCCGAGTGTCCGGCAAACCATAGGGTACCCCCCTTGCCCTGCGTCCGCTCGCGTATAACAAGCGCGGCAGTTCGGGCGTTATTTGCCAGTTCTGTGTCAGCCCGAGCGATCCAAAGGGACACCAAGCCTGACAATGACAATGCGATGACAATTGATGCAGCCAAACGCTGCGGAGCATTACCAAGTTTCTCTAAACGCCGGGCCAACAAAATGCCAATTGCGGGAATGAGGGGAAGCACGCTGCGTACATTGACGGTCCAGTTCAGGAACGCGGTGAACAAGAATGTGCCCGCGACCCAGCATGCCAGAAATAGCGAATCGGCATCTCGTTCGCGCCAATAGTCCGTGGCCGCAAGCGCCAGGACGGAAATTCCACCTGCGATGAAAAAAGTCAGTTGAATGGTTATGATCAACCAATGCTCGTTGCGTACCGCTGATACGGGCGGAAGTCCCGCGGCCACGCCGAGGCCGACAAGCCTACGCATGATGAGCAAGCCTGCCAGTCCACTGCAAAGCATTCCGATCATGACTTGTTTACGGGACCACACAATCGGCGCAAGGGCTAAAGCGATCAAAGCGCCTCCTCCCGTATAGCTGAGTCCTACCAGAGCTCTTGCTGCTTTAGTCGCGTGGGCAAAAAGACGCCGCTTCCGGGAAAAATCCGCGGCAGTAAAAAGCAGGCCGTGGCCATACATTTTGGCCGTCAGGAGCTCGTATCCAACGAGAACGGCGACCGGCAAAAGCAGGTACCAAGCCCAACTGCCCACACGTCGCTGCCGGACCAGCGAGTATACGAATAGGAGCAAGATCAACGAGGCGCCGAAGTACTTTGTCAGCTCACAGGCGCCAATCAACAAAGCCGATGCCAGCAGAAAGAGCGGGCGTTGCGGCTCCAGCCCCTCGATCCAAAGAATCGCCGCCCACAGCCAGAGCGCCAGCATCATCGGATCGCACATCACGCTGCAGGCGGAAACCAATAGGCCTGGCGTGAGAAGAGTGGCGAACGCAGCCAGTAAAGGCGAACGAGTGAATCTCTGGGCTAAACGATAAGTGCCGAGCACCAGCGCGAGCGTAGGCAATAGAAAGGCCAGATGCAGCGCTCGCTCTGACCATCCCGCAACACTGCCAACCAATGCCATGTAGTAAGAAGCGAGCGGGGGATTCTGAGTGACCTCCGACATCCGGACCCGGGTGAGCTCCCAAATGAGCTGAAATCCATAGGGATTGAAAGGATGTTTCGTGATGTTCTGCGCTGCCCAAATGAATAGCGTGTCATCCGTGTGAAAAGCCCGGCTGGAGAAGGGCAGCAGGCACGCGATTGTACTCGCGGCCAGCACCAGGTATGTGACCACCGGCCGAGACGGCAGACTTGGCCTTTTCACTAGGGAAAGAGGCTCAGCGACCGGTGTCTCCTTTAACTGCGTGTTGGGAATAATGGCGCCGTTCCTCCAATTTCAGGGATGGGGGCCGCACTCTGGGATCAGCGGTTCTTGCGTCGCATGGAGTTCACCGCGGAGATCACACAGTATAGATGATGCCGTTCATCCATGTCATCGGCTCTGGAATAACTCGAGCTTATAGCTTAGAGGCCTCCTCAAACTGGTGCGGCTGGGTGCGATACCACTCGAGAAACGCGCGAAACGCAGCGCCGCGATGGCTGAATTGCGCCTTCTGTTCAGCGTTTAACTCCGCAAAGGTTTTTCGAATCTGCGGGAAATAAAACAGCGGATCGTAGCCGAAGCCGTTCGAGCCGCGCGGTTTGTCTAGGATAACGCCCGCGGCCATACCGCGGAAGACCGCAAGCGTTTCTCCATTGCGGGCGGCAGCGATGACGCAAACAAAACGCCCGGTGCGCCGATCGGGCGGAACACTCCTCAGCTCGCGAACCAGACGGGCATTGTTGGCCCCGTCATCTGTGTTGCTTTCCGCCTTTAGGGGATCGTCAGCGGCATAGCGCGCCGAATGCACTCCGGGAGCGCCGCCTAGCGCGTCAACCTCCAGCCCGGAATCGTCGGCGAGGACAATCTCACCAGCAACGTGGCGGCTGTAGTGCTCGGCTTTCTTTCGGGCATTGGCTTCGAAGGTTGATCCATCTTCTGCTACGGCGGGGAGAGAACTGAAGCCGGGCACGGTTGCGATCTCAATTCCATAACTCGAAGCTGCCCCGGCAAAGTCGCGCAGCTTGCCGGGATTTGAGGTGGCAATCAGGATTGGTTTCATCGAGCGCTTAAAAGATGTAATTTTCATGCGAACGCCAACCATGACCACCAAGAACATAGTGGCGGCAGAGATGACTCCACCCGCAGTGCGGTCCCAGGTGTGGATGAATGTGATTCGTACTCGATTTTGTCCAGCTTCAACCGGAATCATCAATTGCCCGGTGACCTCTCGGGTTTGTGCCGCAACAGGGTTGCCGTTCACTTCCACGCGCCACGCGGGATAATTGAATAAGCGCAGTACCACCTTGCCTGGAGAAGTGACATCGGCGATAAAGAATTTTGATTCCGCCCCCCATTGTTTCTCTTCGATGAGTGAGCGTCCTAGGCCGTCAAGAGTCACGCGGCGGGCTGCCTTATTGATTTCGTAGGGATCAGCCCCGGTGGGAACGTACTCATCGGTGCCTTCGTAGCCAGGACCGTCCTGCTGATTGTCGAGCATTTCGTTAATGTCTGCCGCCGTGTCCCACCAGGGCGATTGCACGCGATGCCAGGCGCAGAGCAGGACGAAAAGCATAACGGCACAGACCATCGCTCGCATGGTCCACCGCCGCCATGCCATGGTGATCAATAGAGCAAATGGCACGTTCAGACATAGCAACCAGCGCCAAGGGAGTTGAACAAAACGTAATTTCGGAAGATATTGCCACAGGGAAAAAGTAAAGGAAAACATTAACAGTCCCGAGAACAGTGACCAGGCAGCTATCGTCCACCAGAGCTGCGGTGATTCGCGGCGGCGCGAGCGGGCCAGCAATACCGCACCTGCAAGCGCTACCATTTGCGCCGCTGCGATCAGTGAGACGAGATAGTTGAATCGATTGTGATCCACATCTTCCAAGATGGTGAACAAGAAATTATCCTGCGGGCGGACGCCCGGCGCGAGTACTTGGGCGATCGCGACCCACTTCTGTTCATATGCGGCAGGAAAAACGTAAAAAGCCGCGAGCCCGGCTCCTAAGACGGCGGCTCCTGCACCATAAAGTAATACTTTAGGTGAACGCCGCAGAATTGCGGTGACCGCGACCAGAAGTGCAAGAGAGTAATTGACCATCACCGCTGTAGGGGCGTTGGTTAGCCAAGCTGCGGCCACAAGTAGGGCGACGGGAAGCACAACCCGGCGTCCCTTTTCTTCTAGCTCCAAAACTTCAAGCAGTAGCAAGGGCAGGAGCGCTCCAGCGAGCAACTCGGCGAAGGCGCTGCGCCAATAAACAATGACCAAGTGATAGGGATTGGCAGCATATAGAGTTGCCGCAAAAATCGCGTCTGGGCGCGCCAGATAGTGGCGCGCAAGCAGAAACATGGAGCATCCGGACAGCGTGAGGGCCACAAACACGAATGCCGCGGGTACCAGTTTCCAGGGCAACAACGCGCCAAGCAATGCTCCGAGAAGCCAGGAAAATGGCGGATAAAAGATAAATCTGGCCTCTCCGTAACCAAAGTGGGCAAGCGCCGCCCATCGAGGATATAAGATCCCTTGCTTCCACTGGCCAAGAACTTCCATCCAGGAGTTCACGTGAAACTCGAAGTCATGACCCGAGGGAATTCCGAGAAAGAACCACGGCACTACAACTGCGAGCGCCGTAGCGACGATGATCAACAGAGGGAAAAAAAGTAGCGATCCGCCCCGAGATGTTGAATTCGGGCGGAAGTTGGGCTCGCCGCTAATCGCGGAAATGGTCGTTCTCCTGTCAGCAAACAGCGATCATGGGATACGGCCGGATACTGATTGTGGCGCAAGCCGCGAGAATCGGCAAACAGCGGAAATTCTCGAAAATTTAATCTGGAAGTAACCTACTCACGTGTGCAGTCCACTAGGCTGCACATTATCAATGAGGTGGAACACGCCCCTGTGGGCACTGGGAGGCTCGCACGAGAGACGGCGTGCGGGCCTTTTGGTTTTGGAATGGAGACAGAAATTCTACGATGACGCTACTTCTTCCGAGCGGCGCTGTTTGCGGAGTTCTTGGAGGAATTCGTCCTGGCTCAGCGATTCGTGATGACGCAGCAATTCGAGCAAGGTGTCTTCCGGTCCCTCGGCTTCCGGAGTCGGATAATTATGGCCGTTAAGCGCCGCCAGGGCGCGCGGGGTAATGAGCAATTGAGGCATGGTTCCGGGGCGGCCGGTGAGAAAGTTGATAAAGCCTTCCACCTGCGTCCGCTGTTCGTCGGTGCGGGCGGCGAATTCGATTCCCATTCCGAACCCGGGATGCATGACGCGGACCATACCTTCCGCTTGCACCTCCATGTCTTCAGCTTTCAGGCAAAGAACGATTCCGGAACGTTCCGGAAACGGCGATTCGGTTTCCACGTAGCATCCGCCGAGGCTCAGGTCAGTCAATCTACATTGCGAAACCGGCTCGGGATCTTCTGGGGGAAGCTCGGGCGCGTTAGCGGCTACCCACCCGCGGAGATTGGTTCGCAAATTTTCAGACAAGTCGAGGAAGCGAACACCAGACTCGCCGTTCGGGTTGGCCCACGCGACCTCGCCACGAGCCTCGACTTCCACGTCCGGCGCAGCGAGGCTGAAATGCGTGGTGATACTCGCAGAAGGATAAAGCGGCTGGGCGGCCAGCACATCCAATCCATCTTCGCTCAGATCGAGGAGGATACCCTCCATCTGCGCGCCGCTTTGAACGCGGAGTTGTACGGGAACCTGAACCGGAACCCGGAATGAACGGCGGCGCTCGCGTTTGATGAGCGCAGTGGCAGCGCGAAGAGTGGCCAGCGCGTGCTGCTCAGAAACCGGTTTGTACAGCACGAAGTTTGCGCCCGCGCCGAATACGCTGCGGACTTTTGCCTTGTCGCTGAGCAGAGCGACGGTAACCGCGTGATTTCCCGAGGCCGCCTGGTAAGCGTTCTGCAGCACCAGGGCTGCGCTGTGCGGGTCGTCGTAATCCACAATCACGGTGTCAAACTTCTGTTCGCCCAAGCGACAGATGCCGTCCGGATAGCCGCAACTCTGCACACCGAGGCCGAAACCCGCCAGCACGGGAGTGAGTAGGGCCACCGCTTGCTCGTCTTTGGAAACCAGAAGTGACTGAAGATTCATACGGCGATCATGCTCTGCACAATCGAGTCGTAACTATGGCCAGCGCGGAGCACGAGCCGCCGGTTTGACTGCCGCCGGACCTGAAGGCGCCGACCCGGCTTTTGCGGCCATGCTGTTGGGCTCCTCGACTTCCATGAGAATCGTGCTGTCGTCGTCGTCGTTCTCAGCCAGCAGAGGCGCGACTTCGCGCAGCTTTTCCGCCGCCTGCTGCAGCGCTTCAATCTGCTTCCCCAACTGTGCGTATTTGGCCTGCTTGCGCCGCAGGACCTCGTGAATATCTTTCATACAACCCCCTGGGGCGAATGTAAGGACGAACGCTTGAAGCGTCAATTGGATTTGCCCGCAGCGAGATTACCGGAGTAATCGCCGGATGGTGCAGCGCAGGATTCAATTCTGGCTCGAAGCGGATGAAAATATTCGCGATAGGCAGGCAGAGTCTTGGCAGGCGATCGGCAGCGCGGCTCGGCAGGCCCATTTGCCCTGACCAAGAGGTGACGAGAGTTGAGTTAATTTAAAAGCCCCGCTGCGAAGCGGGGCTTTACGTGGAAGGAGAGCGCTAACCGGGGTTCTTGACTATGCAGCCTTAAATCTTCGCCGGACAAGCCCAGCAATTCCTACTAAGCCGGTGCCAAGCAGGCCGAGGGTACCAGGCTCAGGAGTCACTACGACTGTATCGCCGCTCACAATGCCGCCAGCAATGACTTGACCCGTGACGTTATTGCCCATCACCCCGTTGATGAAAATTGCCTTGCCCACCACCGTAAGTTGGCTGCCGCTGGTGAAAGTTCCGCTGAAAAGCGTCTTGTTACTAGAATCTGTGATAGTAAATGAGCCGCCGGTGAAAGTGAAAACACCCGCCAATGCGGTTGCGGTCAAAGTGCCGGTAGTGAGGCTTAACGTTCCGCTGGCCCCCCCGGAAAGAGCAGACGTGAGCGTAAGAGTACCACCCGCCGCCGGCGTCAGCGTCGAGACCGTAGCGGTGCTCCCGATGCTCCCGAGGTTCTCGAAATCCGTGCTGCTGTCTGCAAAAGCTGCAACTGGCAGCGCCAGCGCCAAAACAACCAACAGAGCTACTTTTCTCATACTTCCTCCCTGGGCTTTTTCGACAGCGGAATCTGCTAATTACCTGCACCCGAAATTCCAAAAGGGATAGATTCTCAAACGGGTGATTTCAAAGCAACTTACCTGAACAATTCCGGTGGCGCAATAACTAGTGAGGTGCAAACCTATGCATAGTTTCAACAAGGGTTTGCAGCAAGCGGGTCTCCTCTCCACCCTGCTGCCCTAGCATTTTCGTGGTATGAACTTAGCACGAACGGGGGATTTACACGGGTGGATTTCAGGAATATCTTCCTGATCGAGCAGTTCTGGGGGAGGGCTGTTCGGGCGTCCTGCGACTCTTAAGAGTCGGGGGCGCTTCTTATTTGGGCCTAAAATTTCGCCGTTGCAGTGGAGCCCGGACGCCACATTTTATAGATTTAGGATGCGAGCTTCACGGCCTGGCTGACATCTTCGACTGAAGAGCATCCAAGGGGTAACACCGCCAGGACAGTAGTGCCAGTCTTTCTGGAGCTGATCTCCAAATAACCGCCTAGCTGCCGAAGCCTTTCCCGCATTCCAGTTATGCCGACGCCCGGTCTGCGCGATCCGGTAGGGCCATTCTGCACCCCAGCCGGCATGCCCTTGCCGGAATCACTTACTTCGACCCTCACCTCGCTTGGAGTGCGGCAGATCCTAATTGAGGCCTTTGGGCTTTGGGAATGACGGTGAATGTTGCTCAAACTCTCCTGAACGATACGGAAGACTGTAGTTTCCGATTCCGGCGAGAGCCGTCCCAAGTCTTCTGAAAGTTCCAGTTCGACGGGAATCTTGCTGCGCTCGGCAAATCCCTCTACAAACCAGCGGATTGCGGATGGGAGACCAGCCTCGTCCAGCAGCGGCGGGTGCAACAGATGCGAGATGGTGGGCAGTTCATTCGACATCTGTTGAACCAACTCAAGACTCTCAGCGCAGGCGCGAGCTGCCTTGGCGCTAGGATTCTTGCTCTCCTCTCGAATGGCAGTGAGATTCATGTCCAAAGCCACAAGCATCTGACCAGCACTGTCATGGAGTTCACGGGCAATGCGGCGGCGTTCTTCATCCTGCATCTGCAACAGCCGCCCGGACATAGTGCGCAAACTCTCTTCTACGCGCATCTGGTGGGCGCAGTGTTAAGCTAGAGGAAGCCGAGGGGCTTTCCGTCCCGTGACCAGAGAGACCAGCGGCTCGCGACCGTGACTCGCTGTCCACCCTTTGTGGAATGGATCAGCCGGCCTTGCCAACTGCCAGTGCGCAATATTTCCGCCGCAATCTCGGAGAACGGCCGCGGAAATCGGGTCTTGAGGCAATCGTCAATTAGTTCTCCCAGCACTTCTGATCGAGCCCACCCATAGAGTCGCTCCGCGCCCCGATTCCAATACGTAATCCTGCCGTCCAGATTGCGCACGAAGATTGCGTCATTCGCGAGGTCGAGGAGTTCAGCCTGCTCCAGCACTTGCATAGTGCGCCGCTCGAGCTCGGCCGTCCGCTCCCGGACCCGAAGTTCCAATTCATCGTGTATCCTTCGAAGCGCTTCTTCAACCTGTTTACGTTCCGTGATATCACGCGCGATTTTCGATCCACCCACGATTTTGCCTTCGGCATTCCTCACCGGTGAAATGGTCAGCGAAACATCGATTCGCCTCCCGGATTTGCTAACCCGGACGCTTTCGTAATGGTCAATGCGCTCGCCGTTTCTTAGCCGGTCCAGAATCCGGTTTTCTTCCTCATGCCGCTCAACAGGGATAATCAGTTTAACCGGTTGTCCAACCGCCTCTTCTGCCGTGTACTCGAAGATGCGTTCTGCGGCGGCATTCCAGCTTGTGATGATTCCGTCCAGATTCTTGGAAATGATGGCATCGTCGGATGATTCCACGATGGACGCGAGCCAGGCCCTCTCCTCCTCAGGCCGCTTCTGCAGCGCGACCTCGCTGGTGCTGATCCCTGACGGAATTTTCCCTCCTCCATTTGTAGGCACGGAGGTTTTAAGCTGTTGGCTCGAACCGGGGGCCACAACCTGCCGGCTGAGTGATTCGACCGCCGCCAGCAAATCGCGGGCGACGTCAGATTTTGTAATGTATTCGCGCGCGCCAGCCTGCAGTGCCGCGGGGCGCATTTCTGCAGCTTCGTGCTGGCTGAGGATCAGGATTTCAGACTGTGGAACTTCTTTGCGAATGACGCGTGCAGCCTCCAGGCCATTGAGATAGGGCATGCCGATGTCCATCACAATGACGTCGGGATTTAGTTCCTTCGCTTTTTGCACCGCATCGCGGCCGTCGACGGCCTCGCCGCACACTTCCCAATCCGCGCGCGATTTCAAGAGAGATCGAACCCCGCGCCGGACTACTTCGTGATCGTCGGCAATGAGAATTCGGACGGGCTGCATCGCCCTGGGAGCCTCCGCTCCTACCATTTTTGACAAGACGGCTAAATCTCAGATCACAGGATGTTCAGCAGCCTGTAAGTGAAGCGAATCAGCAGGTTGACACAAATTGACAACATCGCTTAACTCATTGACTTTTGGCTATACGGAGTTTCCTGTAAGTGAGACGTGAGCGGACTGTAGGCGGGCGCGAACCATAGACTCGGGCACGAGATAGAGCAATTCTTTGCGCTTTCGCCTGATTCGTCAGAATGTTGTTCACTTGATCGGTAACCAGGAACATACCTTTACATTCTTTCAGAATAGGGTATGATGTCGGCCCACAACCGGCCCATGCTACCCGCCGCCACTCGGGTTCATGGCGCAAGGCTGGTTGACGCGTTGGACGAAGTACGACGAGGGGGCTCGTCTAATTCGCTCTTGCCTTGGGGTTCTCCGTGCCTTGGTGCGCGCGACGGGCTGGTGTGAAGACAGTAAGGAGAAGTCTATGCATCCGGCCCCTGCTGCTCTGGCCCGCGTTTCAGTTGTTCTAGGTCTGCTCATCGTCGCCGCGCTTGCCACCGCGCAAAATAACATTCAGCCGCTCATCGTCCACCCCGTGGATGAGACGCAACTCGTCACTCTCAAAGGCAACACGCACCCGTTAGTGCGCCCACAATCCGATCATGGATCGGCTCCGCCTGATCTGCTCATGCAGCGCATGTTGCTGGTTTTGAAGCGCAGCGAGGAGCAGGAATCGGCGCTGCGCAAGCTGCTCGACGACCAACAAGACAAAGCCTCGTCCAACTATCACAAGTGGCTGACGCCCGAGCAATTCGGACGGCAGTTCGGCCCAGCGGATCAGGATATTCAGACCGTGACTTCGTGGCTGCAAATGCACGGTTTCCAGATAGGGCAGGTGACCAAGGGACGAACTGTAATCGAATTTTCCGGCACCGCCGCGCAAGTCCAGGAAGCGCTGCATACCTCGATCCACAAATTTGTGGTGAAGGGAGAAGAGCACTGGGCCAACGCCAGCGATCCGCAAATTCCATCAGCGCTGGCGCCGGTGGTGGCGGGGGTGCACACACTACATAACTTCTATAAAAAGCCGATGAACCATTTTGTCGGGATGTACTCAAAAGCAACCAAGCAACTGAAGAGAGCACAGCCGCAGTTCACATTTCCAGGCGGGTGTGATCTGGACAACAATTGTTACGCGCTGGTGCCCTACGATTTTGCCGCAATCTACAACGTCCTGCCACTTTGGAATGCCGGCATCGATGGAATTGGGGAGACTATTGCAATCGTGGGCAGGACTAATATTCATATTCAGGATGCGCGAGACTTCCGTAGCCTGTTCGGCCTTCCAGCCAATGATCCTGAGATTATTCTCAATGGACCCGACCCCGGCATTAACGGGGATGAACCCGAAGCAGACATCGATGTTCAGTGGTCCGGCGCAGTAGCTAAGAACGCGAAAATCAAGTTCGTAACTTCGGAATCTACCGAAACGACCGACGGCGTCGATCTTTCCGCCGTGTACATTGTGGACAGCAATCTTGCTCCGGTGATGAGCGAAAGCTACGGAGCATGCGAACTTGCCTTTGGTACTTCCGGCAATCAATTCTATGCTGCGCTCTGGCAACAAGCAGCCGCCCAGGGCATTACCGTATTCATCTCCAGCGGTGATAGCGGCTCGGCTGGATGCGACCGCAATCGTGGCTTTGTGCCCCAGCCGGCGCAACTTGGATTAGCTGTGAATGGCATCGCTTCCACACCCTTCAATGTCGCAGTGGGCGGAACCGACTTCAACGACCCCTTCAACCCACAAACCTATTGGAACACCAGCAACGACCCAACGACGCAAGCCTCGGCCAAAGGTTATATTCCTGAGATCACCTGGGACGATTCATGCACGAATTTCCTGTTCAGCCAGATCGGTTTTAGCACAAATGCCGAAACCAACTGCAACGATCCAAATCTCTTGGGACTGGTGTTTACGATCGGTGCGGGCGGAGGCGCCAGCAACTGCACCACAAACAGCCAACAGCTGGGAACCTGCTCGGGAGGATACCCTAAACCATCTTGGCAGACTGGGCCGGGTGTTCCGAGCGATGGCAAACGCGACTTGCCCGACGTATCGCTGTTTTGCGAGTGATGGGTTTTTGGGCAATTTCTACATTGTTTGCGACTCGGACCTGACTGGCGGCACTTGCAACCTGAATGCGTTTGCAGGCTTTGGCGGCACGTCAATTGCATCGCCAGCGTTTGCCGGAATCATGGCTTTGGTCAACCAGCAAATGCAGTCCCGCCAAGGCAACGCCAATTACGTTTTCTACAAGCTCGCGGCGCAGCAGAACACTTCAAGTTGAATTCGAGCGTCGGTCCCGCGAGCACTTGTGTCTTCAACGACATCACTCAAGGGACTATCGCAATGCCCTGCGCGAAGGGCAAACCCAATTGCACTACTTCGAATAGCGCGCATCAGTTTGGTGTGCTGTCGGGATATAGCACAACAGCGGGCTACGACCTGGCCACTGGATTGGGCTCCGTGAATGCTAGTAACCTAGTGAACAAGTGGAGCTCGGTGACCCAGAGCCTGAAACAATCTATAACCACGTTTACAGCGCTTTCTCCCGCCACAGTTACGCACGGCCAGGCAGTGAACGTAAGCGTGACGGTTGCTCCACAATCAGGTTCTGGAGCGGCACCAACCGGCGATGTCTCTCTGATCGGCGGTCCTAACAATAGCAATTTGGGGATCGATGGTTTCCGGCTAGTGAACGGCGCAGCTTCTGGAACGACGAACCTGCTGCCGGGCGGGTCTTATAATGTCGTCGCGCACTACGCAGGCGACGGAACCTACGCGGCCAGCGATTCTGCGCCGATTAGCGTTACGGTCAACAAAGAGGCAAGTCAGGTATTCCCCAGGCTGATCACTTTTAATCCAAACACAGGCGCATTGGTCAACCCCAACGCCACGACTGCGGTGTACGGCTCACCCTACCTATTGCGGATCGATGTTACTAATTCGTCAGGTATTGTTTGTTCTCCGAATCCGATAGGGGAATCTGCCTGCCCGACAGGTGCAATCAACTTAACCGATAACAGCGCCACACTTGATGGAATGACATTCGCGCTTAACAGCTATGGCTACACGGAAGATCAGCTCATCCAACTTTCGGGCGGTTCGCATAATTTGCAAGCCAGCTACCCGGGGAACAGTAGCTTTAACTCCAGCACGGCCAGCGATGCAGTAACCATCACTCCCGCAGCCACAACCATGACAGCTCCTTATACCGGCGGCTCTATAACTGTAGGTGTGCCTTTCAGCATTTCAGTGACCGTAAATTCACAAGGTTTTGGTGCGGCACCAGGAGGGACGGTGCAGTTTCTCGCTAATGGGAATCCGCTGAGTGGCAGCGTTTCCTATTCACCTGTTGCAGGCTCGCCGAATTCTCAACCGTCTTTAGGCGCCTCTCTGAGTACAACCGTTTCCGCGCCCGGAAGCTATACACTCACAGCTACCTACAGCGGCGATACGAACTACAGCGGGTCAACCTCGCCGCCTACGACTGTGAAAGCGCAGTTCCCAGCTCCGGCGGTACTTGTAGCGCCGTCATCCTTCAACGTAACCGCAGGTACAAGCTTGACGCTTACGGCAACCGTGATGGGTAGCAGCAAGAGCCTGGCTCCAACAGGAACAGTAGCTTTTAGCGGCGGCACAGCGGGAGCGATCTCGGGCACAGTTTCCTATGCCACAGTCACAGACGCTAACGGCAACCTGGATCTTCAGGCGAAAATCACCTTCAATCCTACGGTTGATGACAGCTTTGTAGCCGCGTACAGCGGAGATTCCAACTACCCGTCGAGCCAAGGCTCTTCGGCTAACGTCACCGTCACCGGCAATGACTTCGGGCTATTTGCCACCGCCTTGACTGTGACTGTCATCCGCGGCGGGCAGGGAGGGGAGCAGTTACAGATCGGTGGCCAGTCTAACTACGCGGGAACCATCAACTTTACATCTGCCTCCTGTGCCGGCTTGCCGCGTGAAAGTAGCTGCAGCTTCAGTCCCGCTTCGGTTACCGGAACCGGTTCTACGTTTGTGACGATCAGTGCAGCCGCGCCGCATGCGGCCCTGATGCTTCACGCGGCAACACATCACAAATGGCCCGCAACCCTGGGATTCCTTTTCGCCGGATTTTTTTTGCTTCCAGGCATTCGCGGGAAGAAACCAGTGCGAATACTTTTCACAGTTGCGATGATCACATCGTTAGCTGTGGGACTTGGCTGCGGTGGTGGTGGAGGCGGCGGTGGTGGTGGTGATCCCGGAACGCCACAAGGAAGTTACAACGTGACTGTAACTGCGAGCAGTGGATCGCTGACGCATACAGCAAGCTTCACGCTCAAGATTCAGTAGGGAGTGTTGACAGGCTGACCGTCGCTTTTGGTCAGCTAGCCACCGCTTGCGGCAGTAGTTCGCCCGTATTTTGCGCGGCGCTTTTAGCAGTTGCCCTCACCTGCTCGAACGTGCACTGCCGCGGCTTCTTCTCCGGACGCCAGCGCAGAAATTTCGTCCCGTGGCGGAAGCGCCCGCCGGAGAAGTGGTCGTACTGCACTTCGCAGACTAATTTCGGCTTGAGCGGTTGCCATTCGGCGGAGCGCCTGGTGCTCCAGCGGCTGGGACCGCCGGGAGCGCGTCCGGTGAATCCCGGCACCGCGATCAGCGGCTTGACGATTTTCTTTAGTTCACGGCGTTGTTCTGCATTGAAGCTCGAAGTGAAACCCACGTGATCGAGCAGTCCCTGCTCGTTGTACAACCCGAGCAGCAGTGAGCCGATGCCTCCGCCCTTTTCCGCGTAACGAAAGCCTCCCACAACGCAATCTGCCGTGCGAATTCGTTTGACTTTGACCATGCCCGTGCGCTCGCCGCTGTGATAAGGCTCATCGAGTCGCTTGGCGATAATTCCATCCAGACCCATCGCACCCAATTCGCGCATCCAGTTTTCTGCTTGCCGTCGATCGCGTGAAGCAGGCGAAAGACGAAGCATGCCTTTTGTCGACAAATCGTCGAAGAATTCCTCCAGCCTTGTCCGCCGTTCGGCCAGCGACAACTTCGTGAGCAGCTTGCCATGGTTATCCACCAGCAGGTCGAAACACATCAGCGTGGCGGGGGATTCAGACGAAAGCTTGCGAATGCGCGATTCGGCAGGATGAATGCGCATCAGCAGATCATCGAAGGCAAGCTGCTCGCCGGAGAAGATGACAATCTCCGTGTCCAGCACAAAACGCGAGTGCGGCAGCTTGCGCAGAGCGGCGACGAGCTCGGGAAAATATCGCCCCAGTGGCTGGCCGGCTTTCGATTGCAGCAGCACTTGATCTCCGCTCCGAAATACCAAGCAGCGGAAACCGTCCCACTTGGGTTCATAGAGCCAGCTCTCGCCGCTGGGAATCTCAGCGACAGATCTTGCTTCAGCAGGTGGATAGGGCGGCTGAATCGGCAGGCGGATGTGCGGAAAGCTTTGTTCCAGAGCTTCCGCGGGAACGGCGCCGGATGCGACTTTCGCGGCCTTTGTTTTGCCCTTCACTTCGCGCATCATCGTTTCGATGCCGGAGCCAAGCCGCCCGCTGTACCAGCGAATAATGGGTTGCCCCGGAAAACCCTTCCAGTTGCCATTATGGTTCCACGGTTGCGTTTGCCTTTGACAGCCGAGGCAAACATTGTGAGACTTTGCAGAGCGATTCTTCCAAACCTTGTGAAGATCACATTTGCCGGTTGCGTTCTATTAACGGTGATTTCGCTCTCGGCCCGGTCAAGCCCTGCAGATTCCTCCATCCACGAAAGCAAGCTGATGGCTTTGGAGAACGCCTGGAATCAGGCTCAACTGCATCATGACTCTAAAGCTCTCGACGGCCTAGTCAGCGATACCTTTGTGTACACCGACTACGACGGCACGGTAATGAACAAGGCCCAGTTTCTCGCCGACTTGAGAGATCCCACGTATCGCGCCACACTGATCACCAACGAGGGGATGAAGGTTTTTTCTTACCCGAACATGGCCGTTGTTATCGGCAGGTACCACACCAAAGGTTCCTATAAGCGCAAGCCCTTCGAGCACTACGGCCGCTTCACCGATACCTGGGCTTACCAGGATACGATGTGGCGGTGCGTGGCCAGTCACACCAGCCTGGTGGAAAAGAAGCAGTAAACGTATGTCGTACGTTTTCTTGCTAAGCGCTGGCCGGGTGTGTGAGGGCATCGATGGCGCCATCGATGCTGGGGAACATCAGAAAAAGCGGCTCGACTCCGGTAATTTCAAACAGCCTCAAGACGCGATCATTCACTCCCGTCAAGATCATCTGCTTTCCCGCTTTGTGGCGGGAAACATAAGTGCCAACCAGCGATCCGAGCCCGGCGGAGTCGACGTAGGGAACTTCAGCGAGATCGACAATGATAACCGGCGCGCCTTCGGTTTGCAGTGCGGTTTGAAATGAAGACAGGTTATCGAGTGTCAGCGGTCCGCGAAAACTGAGCACACGCTGGCCGTGGATCTCTCCTGCAAACCGGGCAACACTCAAGCCATTCGACGGCATAGAGCCGGGATTCTATTGCAAGTCTCTGGAAAAGATCAAGCTACTTTACATTCGCTGACACGATCCGTGACGCTCACCCTGGGCGAACCCAAGGACGACCACGTCCTGCACCGAGCTCGGCAGGGGCAATTACTGCTTGCTCAATTTCCGTTATAATCAAATCGCCGCAGCGAAACAGTCCTCGATAGCGCCCTTAGCTCAGTTGGATAGAGCGTCTGGCTACGAACCAGAAGGTCGGGAGTTCGAATCTCTCAGGGCGCGCCATCCTATCAAGCACTTGCCAAGAAATTTCCAACCTCAGTTTTGGGTCGATTGGGACTAACTTCGAAATTCAATCCGAAAATCCAGTCCCGCCTTGCTTGCTGCTAGACGGCGATACTCAAGTTCTTCATGAGTGTGTGAATACCTGTCCGTTGTCCGCAAAGAGGAATGCCCAATCCACTGCTTCTGCAATCCCTTAGCATCTCGTCGCCTACTCCATCCCGGCGACGCATCGCAAGAATGATTTCGAACGCAAGAAACGGAGTGTTTTGCCGAAAGGAGGTCTCGAGAATGGTCACGAATCAACGGCGCGAGACAAGCGTCACTTGATCGACCTATTCAACACATGAAAGAGGAGATGCTATGTGGAAGGAACGCACGAAGGAACAAGCAAACAAGGCGATTGTGGAGCGATGGTTCAAGGAGTTCTGGGGAAATCCCTGGAATCCGAAGGTCGTCGATCAACTGGCGACGCCGAACGTTCTGGTTCGCTACCCCCTGCATGGCCCGGGGCGCGGACAGGAAGTTGTCAAAAAGATGATGACCGAATTCCGCGAGGCGTTCCCCGACCTTAATTTCTGGGGTGTAGGCAGTCTTATCGCCGAGGGCGACTATGTTGTGGGGCGTTGGGACGGCGGTGGCACTCACACTGGCCCAGCTTTCAGCGATCCGCCGGTTTGGACGTTTCCCGCAGCCTCGGGCCGCAAGATTCGATTTACCGGTACGACGGTTTTTCGGATTGAGAATGGCAAAATAGCCGAGGAAATCGGCGAGGAGGGCAGCAGGTGGATTTCAACGGAGAACAAGGACTTTTGGGGCTGGCGTTTCACCCCAATTACAGCCAGAATCGCCGCATCTTCCTGAATTATGACCGGATCTTGAATGCGCCCTTGCAAGCGATCGATGGCGTAATCAATGCCGAGGGCAACTTCGTCGAAGTCCCGTTGCCGAAGAGAGGGCGAACTTCCGCCGAGGTTACCTTGGTGTAGCCGCGCAATCATTCTGCATGGCTTGGTCCCGCAGCCTTCTGACAGAATCGCGAGCGGAGGGATCAATGGAGGCGCAGTACACAGAAGAAGATTTGCGGCAAGCGTTTCTATGCGGGGTTTCGGAAGGAGCGCAACATGGCAATGCAAACGCGGACGAAACTTTTACCAGCAGTGATACCGCGTGGATTGATGCCCTTTTCTATCACGGATTCAGCAACAAGGAGCTTTTCAGCAGGCCGGGTTACAGCACTCCACAGCAAAGACGCATGGCCGCGACCGCGGGTGAGTGAGCACCGCGTTGACGAAATTCATCCGCGCGGTTGAAACTGCCGGGCGGCGCCGGTGAAGCCCCCCAAACTTTTGTAGCCGAATTAACGTTAGCTTTCAGAATTTGCCAGCCCCTAAGCAACGGACGATAAGGCACTTGGATTTTCCCCCTTTCCACTACGAACCAGAAGGTCAGGAGTTCGAATCTCTCAGCGCGCGCCATTTCCATTTCTGCTACTCTTTAAAACGATTGCGGCCCCGTAGCTCAACTGGATAGAGCATCAGACTTCGGATCTGAGGGTTGGGGGTTCGACTCCCTCCGGGGTCGCCATTCACATCTGCGTCGGAGATGCAGAACGCTGGAACCTTTCAAGGCTTCTGGATCCCGCCTCTTTTCAAGAAAATCTCGTTGCGCTGATTTTGTTGACTGGTAAAATGGCTTCCAAGCTGTTGCAGAGACCATGAAAAAGAAGTTCGTCCGCGTGCTCGCCGTGGTTGTCGCTTTGTCTGCGGTGTTTGTGTTTGTCTACCCCGACGATCTCTCAGATGAGGTCGGATGCACCCAGAGCGGCATAGTGGCAGAGTCGTCGAACACAGTCCCGGCTCACCGCAATCAACAGATTGTCGACTCTTCGTCGCTGAGCTCCTCAACCAAGAGGACATACTCTCCAAGTTCTCAACTGCCCACGTCTCCCGCGCTGCTCTGTCTATCCGCCTGTGTTCTCCGTTGCTGAGACTCCCCCATTAACCTAAGCCGCGGAACTGCACGGGCCTAGCTCGGCAGTGTCCCCAATTTATTTGCTCGCAAGTCTCAATCCTAATAGGAGAATTTTTATGCAGACAGCTACGCACACCAGCACTCAACCAACCTGGAAGCAGGTTTTCAAAGATGCCGTATTGGAGTTGGACCCGATACGTTTTCAACCCAAACTGCAAGCAGCACAGAAGGCTATAGAGGATCGGCTCTCCGGCCTCTGCGCTGGGGCCGCTAACCACCGGGAACTGATGGAACTCGAAGACGCAAGGCGCACCATTTCGTTCCTGGCAAGGCAAGAGCAACAAACCTAACTGTCAAGTGAACGTTTTGGCGTTGGCTGGGGTGGTTTAAACCTCCACTCCAAGCCAACGCTTTTGTAAACGCATTCGGTAAACAAGATGATTTTCGTGTTTTGAAAGGAATTTTGATGATTTACCCGCCAGGATTCGCAGCAGTGGCCTGTTGGGTTCCCGAGCTGGAAAAGGGCCACATCAGAGTGGCCCTTGATTTTCTCAACGCACTGAATCAAACTGCATCACCTACCTAGCATCCATGCATATTAGGACTATCCGACATGCCAGAGATGACTCTGCTAAGGGGAGTAGGAATTGGGCTAGTACTGATTGTTGCAACAGGATGCAGACCTAGAAGCCGGAACATGCTTGTGGCCTACGTGCAGGGCGACGTGCTCTTGCCTGCTTTGACCTCAGCCATCTGGAATGTGGACGAAACCAAAGAGTGTGAAATCGCTACCCGCGACGATCTATCCAACCCTCCTTCTGATGAAAGGGGGGACTTACTATTGTGCGGGGACAAGACACGCTTTGCTTGGTCGCAGACTTGGTTGCGGGGCGACATAAAATCGCAAATTTACCAGTCTGCGAAAGAGCAGGCCGTCAAGTTTCACAGTATCGGGCATAGTGGCCCACACAAAGGTTCGCCGTCCTGGTGGCGATGCAGGAGAACATTGGACGGCATCGATTGCCGCTGGTAAAACCCATTTAGCTGTTCTGCCTCTCGGATGCATCTTTGGACTTTTCGCCGGTAGCCTAAATATCATCGCACTCTTAGGACACCACGATCGATTTCAACAGCAGCTTTCGGCAGAGTTCGTGCTCCTCAGGTGACCGGAGTAATTCTTTCCCTAAGGGCGGCAATTCCTACAGGCCGACGAAAATGCGCGTGGCTTTAATTTCATATACTTAGCATTGGCCAAGGGGATGCTTTACCACCCCCAGACGAAGTGGCGCGCAACGGGGCGCTCGTGAGAATAAACTTCGGCCAGAGGTTTTCTCGAGCGTCCCTTGCTTTTTGCCTTGAAGCATGAATTCGGCGGCCTTCCAGCCCTCCCCCCAAAATTTCCAGTACATCTCAAGCAAGCACGAGCTTGTCCCGGATATCCACTCCAGCCCCTCGCAATAACGCGGCGACCATGGGCTCTTTCAGCCGCGAAGCGTCGAACTCCACTCTCACGATTCGATCCTTTGAATCAAAGCTGACGCGGCGGATGCCGTAAACTTCTCGTGCGGCATCGATGGCGCGCATATTGGCTTCGCTCAACGTACCAGCATAGCGGTAAGCAACTTCGAGTTGCGTCATCGCGATAACCTCGTCAGACTTGCGGTTGCTCCTAATTGGCCGAGGAGTGAATCCAATATAAAGGATTCGTCTGCAAATCACTCGTTACTCTGAATCATGGCGACCGATAAAACTCAAACACTAATAAAAGATCCCGTTTGCGGCATGACCGTCGATCCAGTCACTGCGAAGCATAGCCGCACCTATCAGGACCAGACCTATTATTTCTGCTGCCAGCACTGCGCAGAAAAATTTGAAGCAGCGCCAGAAAACTTTCTCCAGAGTGCCGGGTTTGTGATGTTAGGCACAAAGCCGGCGAGTGCGGCGGTTGCGTGCGAACCTGAAACTCCAGCGAAGCCCCACTACGTTTGCCCGATGTGTCCGGAAGTGCGGCAGAGTAAGCCGGGAGCATGTCCTCGATGTGGGATGGCGCTCGAACCGGAGGCGCCTGTCACACCAAAGCGAGTCGAGTACACCTGCCCCATGCATCCGGAAATTGTGCGGCGCGGCCCGGGAGCGTGCCCGATCTGCGGTATGGCGCTGGAGCCGCGCACGGTCAGTGCCGAAGCGGAAGAAAATCCGGAACTGCGCGACATGACCCGGCGCTTCTGGATCAGCCTCGTGCTGACGGCGCCGCTGCTTGGAGTCGCCATGGCCGACATGTTACCGGGAATGCTGGTGCAGCATGCACTTCCCGCAGGCGGGCTGCCGTGGATCGAATTGCTGCTTGCTACTCCTGTGGTGCTTTGGGGCGGATGGCCGTTTTTCCAGCGCGGCTGGACTTCGGTCGTAAACCGCTCCACCAATATGTTCACGCTGATCGCCATGGGGACTGGCGCCGCATACGGGTACAGCGTTGCGGCCACTCTGGCGCCGGGAATTTTTCCCGCATCGTTTCGCGAGATGAATGGAACGCCCCCGGTGTATTTCGAGGCCGCGGCGGCGATCACGACTTTGGTGCTGCTCGGACAAGTTCTCGAACTGCGGGCGCGCGGCAAAACTGGCGCTGCAATTCGCGCTTTGCTGGACCTCACGCCAAAGATGGCCCGTATTGTGCATGACCGCACCGAACAAGATGTGCCGCTGGAGCAAGTACAGCCCGGCGACCGGTTGCGCGTGCGTCCGGGAGAGAAGATTCCGGTGGATGGCGTGGTGCTCGAAGGCCGCAGCTCGGCGGATGAATCGATGATCACGGGCGAATCGATACCGGTCGAAAAAGAAGCGGGCAGCCATGTGATTGGCGCGACCGTGAACGCAACCGGATCGTTCATCATGCGTGCTGAACGCGTCGGCAGCGAGACGCTGCTAGCGCAGATTGTGCAATTGGTCAGCAAAGCCCAGCGCAGCCGCGCGCCGATTCAGCGACTAGCAGATCGAGTTTCAGCCTGGTTTGTTCCTGGGGTCATCGCGATTTCAATCGTGACGTTCATCGCCTGGGCTTTTCTTGGGCCCGAGCCGCGCCTGGCAAACGCATTGGTGAACGCGGTGGCAGTCCTGATTATCGCCTGCCCGTGCGCCCTGGGATTAGCAACTCCGATTGCGATTATGGTCGGCACTGGCCGTGGCGCACACGCCGGTGTCTTGGTGAAAAATGCCGAGGCGCTCGAAATCATGGAGAAAGTGGACACGCTGGTTATCGACAAGACTGGCACGCTAACGGAAGGCAAACCGAAACTCGTGACAGTAATTCCTGTTGCAGGACAGCAGGAAGACGAACTGATCCGGCTGGTCGCGAGCCTGGAGCAGGGAAGTGAACACCCGCTGGGCGCAGCGATTGTCGCTGCGGCGCGCGAGCGCGGCCTGAAACTGAGCGCTGCTGCAAATTTTGAATCTCTCACCGGGCGTGGCATTCGGGGAAGAATTGAGGGCAGGGAAGTGCTCGTCGGAAATGAAGGTTGGTTCAAGGAGGTCGGTCTCATCGAGCCGAGCCTTTCTTCCCCCGCCGAGGAGCTTCGTCGGAATGGCCAGACCGTAATCTTCGTGGCCGTCGATGGCCGGATTGCTGGAGTTCTCGGTGTTGCCGATCCAATTAAGCAATCGACGCCGCAAGCCATTCGCGATCTGAAAAGGGAAGGCCTGCGACTGGTGATGCTCACTGGCGACAGCCGCGCAACTGCCGAAAACATTGCCCGGCAATTGCAAATTGAAGAGTTCGAAGCCGAAGTTCTCCCCGAACAGAAATCGGAAGTCGTGCGGCGGCTGCAAGGCGAAGGCCGCACTGTGGCGATGGCGGGCGATGGCATCAACGACGCTCCGGCTCTGGCTCAAGCCGACGTGGGCATTGCAATGGGAACGGGAACCGACGTAGCCATGGAAAGCGGCGGCATCACACTGGTGAAAGGCGATCTCGCCGGAATTGTGCGCGCCCGCAAACTCAGCCGTGCCACCATGCGCAACATTCGCCAGAATCTGTTTTTCGCGTTTGTGTATAACTCCCTCGGTGTGCCGATTGCCGCAGGCGTGCTCTATCCGTTTTTTGGATTGTTGCTCAGGCCTATTTTCGCCGCCGCCGCCATGAGCTTCAGTTCGGTGTCGGTGATTACGAATTCGCTGCGGCTGAGGAAGGTAGATCTATGAATATGCTCATTCCACCTACTATGGCGTGCGCACGCGACTCGCTACGTCCGTCCCCAGGCGCTCAAAATCTCCTACATTCCAAGTGTAGATAGTTTCGGATCCAGACTTGATGGCACACCTAGCCAGCAGAGCGTCATAAATTGCGCCGCCAGAAATGTTCTGTGCTGCGGCATCACTAATTGCCGTCCAATATTCCGTTGCCTCCAGAGCAATCAGGCTCAAGCGTTCGACCAAATCTCCCAGGAAGAGCATGGCTTGGTCTCCACTGACGCGGTGAGTTCGAGGCAAGCGGGTAAGAGTGGAATAGACCTCAGCCAGGCTATGCGCCGCGCAGCAGGCATTTTTCTTATTGGCTCGCAGAAGGGCCGCCAAGCTGGCAGCATGGTGAGGGTGCTCATCGAGCAGCGCAGGCACAAGAACAGAGGTGTCGAAGAAGTATTTCACCGAGTCTTCCCGAGAATTTTGCGCTCGCGTTCCTCGCGTACCCGGCGAATTGTTTCCTTCACTATCCCGGCGGAGAGCGGCGCCCCGCCATGGAGCACCCAGATCCCTTGTTTTTTCCGCATGCGCGCATTGCCTCGCGCCGGCCGCAGCAGAATGCAGTCTTCTGAGCTTTCCAACTCGATAGAATCACCCGCTCCTAACTGAAGCTCGTCCCGCACCGGCTTGGGCAGAACGACTCGCCCCGCCTTGTCGAGCGTGAGAATGGTAACCATAATGGCATTTTACCATAGCAATTACCATTAAACTGTGCACTGGTACTGGTTACTTTGCGCCCTTGGCGTATGCTCCGCGGCCTTTGCGGTTAAGAGCTGTAACCGCAAAGCTCACAAAGAACTCGCGAAGCACGCAAAGATGTCTTTCGTGTGACCGGCTTTCATCATCACCCTCAAATGGGCCTTTAGTGCCAGAACGACCATCCGCTCACAATTGACAGCGCACCCGCCATGTTCAACAATCATTTCAATATCTCATTACATCTTGCGGAGGGGTTTCTATGCCGGACGAGGACGTTCAGTCATCCGAAGTGCACCCTGTATCGGAAGTCAGCACGGGCAAGTGGGTCTTACTGCTGCTCGCAATCGCATACGTTGCGGGATCGCTATTCTTGATCTTCAACCTGCGCAGCCGTCTCGATCAGATGAGCAAAGATCAAGCCGCCAGCAGCGCGCAAATCGCCGAACTGACCAAGCGCATGCAATCGGCTGAGGCCTCGGACGAAACCCTCGCCCAGCAGGTCGGGATGACGAAGAAGGAACTGGCTTCCCGTGCCGCCGCGATCACTCGTCAACAACGCGCCGCCGAGGCTCGCCTCGCCGAGCAGCAGAAGCAACAAATCACCGCTGTAAGCGGCGAAGTGGCGGGAGTAAAGACCGACGTCGGTGGCGTGAGGACCGATGTTGCATCAACCAGAGCCGATCTCGAAGCAACCAAGGCCAGGCTGGCCGGCGCTATCGGCGATCTCGGTTTGCAGAGTGGACTCATCGCCAGAACACGCGATGATCTTGAAATCCTCAAGCACAAGGGCGATCGCAACTACTACGAATTCACGTTGGTGAAGGGCGCAAAGCCCCAGCCCGTCTCAACCGTGAGCCTGCAATTGAAAAAGGCCGATGCCAAACGAGGCAAATTTACCCTGAACGTCACGTCTGATGACAAGACGATTGAGAAGAAAGACCGCAACATCAGCGAACCGATCCAGTTCTACACTGGGCGCGATCGCATGCTCTACGAACTGGTCGTCTGGACCGTGGACAAGAAGAAAGCCACCGGCTACCTGACCACGCCGAAGAATGCCCCAGTTCCGGTGAGTGCGAACTAGCGCAATGCTTGCCAGTGCTCACGTCCTGGTCGAAATCGCGGCGCGCACGGCAGTTGTTTATGGCGTAGTGCTGATCGGTGTCCGCCTCAGCGGCAAACGGGAAGTCGGGCAAATGACGCCCTTCGACCTCACTTTGCTGCTCTTGATCAGCAACGCCGTGCAAAACGCCATGACCGGCCCGGACAATTCGCTGCTTGGCGGTGTCATCGCTGCCAGCACGTTGCTGATTCTCAACTATGTTGTGGCGGAACTCTCCGGCGCCAATCGGCGCTTCCGCAAGTTCGTTCAAGGGCAGCCCAGCCTGTTAGTTCACGATGGACAAGTCATCAGCAGCCACATGGCTAAAGAACACGTCAGCATGGATGAGCTGCAGCGCGCCATGCGGGAGCATGGCATCTCCCATTATCACGATGTTGCGCTCGCCGTTCTTGAGGTGGATGGCTCAATCAGTTTTTTGAAATATGACGAGATTCAGCCCACCGCCCAGACGCACCTCGCGCGCCGAAAATTTATCCAAAAACACGAATAAGCTTTTCCTTCGTGATCCTCGTGTTCTTAGTGGTTAAGAATCTTCCTTCGTGATCCTTCGTGTTCTTAGTGGTTAATTAGTTCTTATCACTTGGTCAGCACGACGGGAACTGCCTGGTCATACGGCTGAATCACGACGCTAAGTGATTTTCGTTTATCAAAAGCATCCTGCGTTACGGGAAAGCTCACCACCACTGTCCCTTGAGCCAGCGCGCCGGGCCCTATTTTCTGCTCTGGGACGAGCGCGCTGCCGAGCGCGTGCTCTTTGAGCGCGGGAAACGCCTGAAAATATCGCGCGAAATCAGAGGACGAAGCCGCATCATCGCTGAACTCGCCGCTGTCAGTCTTCAGAGTTGCCTTGATGGTGTGAATCCAAAGCGGCCGCTCGGGTGAATTGCGAATCGTGACATTCACCGCGACCAGCACCGCATTCTGATTGGGAATTTCCACCGCCGAGATGTTGTCAATCGATCCCCCGCCCTGCGGCTTGGCGCGCTGCACAAAAGCAAAAACAGCCACGACCACCGCCGCCACCGCCAGCACAATTGCCACGATCTTGGCCGGCGGCAAATTGCGTTTTGCTGTGCCAAATTCCTCCCCGATATCAAACGGGGTAGGCTGCTCAGGCGCAGCGCCCTGCTCCGGCGGCGCAGGAGTAGCAGGCGGAGTGGCAGGAGTTTCGTCAGCCATATCGTCCTCGGCTGTTCTGATTGTAATGCGGCGCGAGAAAGATGGCCGAATGTTTCAAGGGATGAGCGCGTGTGTCACGAGTCTTCGGTAAGCGCGGTGTCTTTGGCAGGATAGATTCCGGTGAACTCAAAGAGTGTTTTTAGATCGCGCCAATCGCCCTTTAGAGCGCCAGTCATAGCGCCCTGTGCTTTTTGCAGCTCGCGGTGCTGGGCATCGGAGGGAAGGGAAGAGGTGGGTGAAGGTTCGCTCGCGGACGAGGGCAGTTCTGCCACAGGAAATGTTTTGTCCGGCGAAGATTCGTTCGCGGACAAGAGTGTCCGCGCCACACGAGACTCTTCGGCGGGCGAGGACGCCCGCCCTCCACAAGACTCTTCGGCGGACGAGGGCGTCCGCGCCACATTGGCGAAGTCGGAGGGGGACCAGGCGTCGTCACCAAGATTGGTTTTGGCGACGCGGTCGAGATCCACGTGGACGTACCGGTGATAAGGCTCAAAGCGTGTGCGACGCAGGTTCGCCGAAGCGATCTGCAGGGCATAGAGCAGCAGGCCGGCGGATTTGCTGTCCACCTGGCGGCAGACGATCATGCGCATGATTTGCCCGAGCGTGATCTGGATGGAGTCTGCGTCCTCGAGCACGGGCAAATCGAACATGGGTGTGACGTGATGAACGGACTGGGACAGGTCAACGCTGGTCATCCGCCAGCGGCGGTGGAAATAGCAGTATTCGCCGTTGCGCAGCGCTGGGGAGCCGCACTGCGTACCGTTGGTCTTGAGGTGCTGACAGCGAGGAATGCGATATTGGTAAAAGGCCACGATGAGTGCTCCACCCCTCCCCCGGTGATCTATTGCAATCAGCAGGATAGAGGGGAAAATTTTCTGCAAAATCTTGGATTAAAAAGGGTTACAGGTAAAATCTTTGAAACAAAGGAGTTATGAAAAGACGTGAACATTGCGCTTGGGCTATCTATTTCTTATCGCGCAGGTAGGGAAGTGAGGTCAAGGAAATAATGGGGTCAGGCGGTCTACGGCGGCATAGGTTCGGGTTGCCGATTGGCGTAAAAAACTAGACGGAGGCGAACCACGAGGCGTTCGGCCCCTCAAACGTCCCGACGCCGGTACGGGCCGAGCAAATTGTTTGGCCTTTTTTTAAATTATAGAGAGAGATAGCGGGCAGGACTGTGCCGTCGGTATTGAAAGCTACGAATCGGATTTTCTGCGGCAAGAAATTTCTTTGTTTGGATGATCAATCCGCTCCGGACGCAGATGTCGCTGCCATTGAAAAGCGTATTTGTAACCAGATAATTTCTGATCGTTGTAGTTTTGTATGTGGCGTGGATGCATTTGCAGGTGTTGGCGTCAGTGCTTTTCTTTGGGCACGCTGCAGCAGAACTCTTTTTCTAGTTGAGCGTCGCCAAAACGCGCTGACGCTGCTGCGGAAAAATCTACGGAATATTCGTCAGCCGCTCTGCACGATCAAAATTGTGCACGCGACCGCCCAGGAGTTCCTGGAGGCCGCAGTACGTGCCAAATTATCATTCGATTTCCTAGACCTGGATCCGTTCGGAGACTGCCTGGATCTCTTGCCTGTCGCGTCAGCGCTTGTGCAAAGTGGCGTCATCTGTTTTACAACTGGAGAAATTTATCAAGTTTATCGAGGATTAAATCGACGCGGCAGCAAACCCACTCCCCAGTCTTACAGAGGCAAGGGAGCGCGCGAGTGGGTTAGGAAGGAGTTGCTTCCCGAGATCACTGCGGGGTTACCCGGCAGCCAAATAGTTCATTTTTATGCGTACCCCACGAGCGTGAGGGTGATCGTCCGGGTCGGTTGCTACCCTATCTACCCACACTGGTTCGAAGGTCGGCCTAGGTTTTTGTCATGGCTCGCCTGACTGCGAACCTTTTTTCGTCCAAGACCGTCGCCAAGTATCCGCCATAGCGTCGGTTTATAGAGCTCAATTGCTTTAGAGCGTCCGTAGCGCGCATTTTGGACAAGCGATGATTCAATTCGAATAAAACAGCGAAGTTGTGCAGAGCCCGATAGTGCCACGATTCCCGCAAAAGGGCGTCGTCGTCGCAGAATGGACAACAGTGCCCTGTGTACCCGAGTACGCGCCTGAATTCCCGCCGAGACATGTATCTATGTGAAGCGCTCTTTCCGGTAACGTTCACAGCTCCCAAGAAGGGGACGTACACATGTCCATATGCAGCCGCACGTATCCAACCCGCAGTGTCGAAAGAATCGACCGGAATGTATCGCAACACGCAGATCGACGCGGGTCCGCCCACGCCAAAAACATGGGAGGTGACGCGGTTTGTCACACAAAGGCCAGCAAAAACCGACAACATGGAAATGCTGTCGCTCGTAAGGAAGTTTACTGCAGAACGGGCGCCGCTCGTGCCGAAGCTCCCAAATCCCAGTCGGCGTGGCCGTAATTTGAGGGCTTCCGTGACTGATCTCTTTACCTGTCGGCTCGTGAGACCGTGCACAACGGGCAGCAATTTGGAAGAGAACGCAGGTGGTAGTCGCGATGCGAAACTGAGGTACCCACGAGCGGTAACTCGCAGCTTATATGCGATTTGTCGAACGCTGTCAGTAGAAGTCAGCGGGTAGTCGGGTAACACATAGATATCTGCCCAGTCGTGAGTGCAATAAAAGGTCGCCAGTTGCTCGGATGCGTGCTGCATCCGGAGTACCTTCTGCTGGATATGGAATCCTCCAGAGTCAAACATTACTGTGCAGTGACGCCGGTATTTGTACAGCACCGGCAGAATCCCATTCCGTAACACGAGCGGTGAGACGAGCACGTGTGAGAACGGAAATGGCCTTCCGGTTGCCTGTCCCCAGAGAGAACACAGTTTGATAACATGGCACCGATTTATGGTCAGCGATGCGAAGAATTTCACTGCGGCAACGAGTATAAGGATAATATTGCGATATTTCGAGCATTTCTGAACCACTCGCCGACGCCATGGAGGGTGCTCCATTGGGCCCAAGAGGTTTGAGATATGCCGGACGATGCTATGCCACGTTCGCTATTCGTGGATTTCATGTACGCAGTCGCCGTTGGTGCCACCATAGTCCGGATTGACCCGAGTCATCTCCATGTACGTAGCGTGGAGTTCTGGGGTGTTTGGTTTCTTATTGCGGTATTCCTTGAAGACTTTTACCTGTACCACACAAAGGTGGTTCCTAATTTGACGAGTAGACTAACGGCCCGCGGACTGATCGTTGAAATGACGATCGTGTTTACGTGGTATGTCGCTCAAGTGGCGTTCCCCACTAGGCCAGACTGGTTTCTCATCAGTTTTGCCGTGTTCTTCCTGCTGAAATTATTAGCTGGCTTGGGAATGGGTGGTAGCTATCCAACCAGGAATGACTTCTTGTTTCTCTTACCTGTCGGCACCGCCTTGGTTCTGCTCTTTTGCCCATCGTCCGGCAGCACGTCACTCATAGCCCTATTTCTAGCGTGGTTCGTTTCCGTGGGGGTATGGTGGTCCGCGGAAACGAAACAAGCAGGATAGAAAATTGTCCCGAATCGGTTTTCTGCCGGGGTACCCAGGTCTTACCGTTTTTGCGACACCTGGGAGAGTATCAGGTCCCACCTCCCGTGTTCACCCGTCACAGGGACCCCGCTTCTAGATTCCTGCGATTTCGCCATGCCTCGCGACCTGCCGCGATTCCTGGCGTCGGCGATCTGCATTTTGTCAAATCCCTCGGGTGGGCTCGGGATCCGTTCGACAAGCTCAGCATTTCAGCGCGTGCCTCCGACTGCGCTCAGGGCTCAGACTCGCCCTCGCTCGTCTTCGGCTGATTCAGACGCCGCGCAGGCGCCTCAGAACGGGGCACTTGATTACCAGGCGGAATGGTGCGGGAGAGTGTAGATGATGTGAAAAGTAGGTACCGATTCGTAAAGGACAGAGCACGATTAAGAGGTCGGGTCTTGAGACATTGGCGAGGCCATTCCCATCCTAGGCCCGGTTTTGAATCTAGGATTTTCCTCCAGAATCTTTAGAGCGTCCTGGAAATTATTCATTGGCGAATACACGAAACGCTATGCGTACGCCAGCTGGAGCATATTTTGATCATGAATTTCCTGCCTATCCAACACCATTGGTGTGCCGTTATGCAGCGCCTGCAAATACGGTCGAGCGCGTGCGTGAATGAAGCCCATACCACGTGCCTCTTCGTCCAGAGCGGCGGCTACCACGGCAATTGAGGGACACATATGGGCAAGAACGAGGTCCTTGCTGATCGGTAGATATACCTCAATACCCGGGACACCCAGGCCCAGATTGCTGCGAAGGCCGTCTCTTGGATTAATGCTGTTCTGCAAGGGAACCGGGCTGTCGCCAATCCAAAACACTGATGATCCGTCGCTCTGGCACAATACCAACATCTTCTTCAAAAGTTCTTCAACGGCGGATCGGGCCAGTCCGAGAATTGTTGCGAGTGTCTTTTCGTGTCCAGAAGCGGGTATATTCAGTCCCAGCTGTTTGCGAATCTTGTTCGATAGCTTGCCGCTGCTGAGGTGCGTGACCACATTCGTGATCTGGCGCATCATGTCCTGGGCGCGTTCGCTGTACCCCTTCGTTCGCACCAGTTGTAACGCTGTGAATCCGGAGAGCCAAATGCGCTTGTGCTCGTCTAGGCCCTTAAGACTCTTGCGCGTCCTAATTTCTTCAACAATGGGAGCCGTCGCATCTTCAGTCTTCTGGATGACTTCATCGATCTCGGCAGAGCCAGCGATATTGTAGAAACCGTGCTCAGAAGCGACGTTCTTGATGGCGTCGGTAAAACTCTTGCATTTCAGTTTGTCAAAGACCCAAATCTGACCTTCGTTCCCGGTGTGAAAGCCACGCAGTACAAACTGCGAAACGTAATGCTGGTTGTAGTCCGTATTGCTCACAGACAGATTATGCAGCGTCCGGTGCTCCACCTCTCGCCGTTTTTGCGAGACCTGGGAGAGTATCAGATCCCGCCTCCGGTGTTCACCCGTCACAGACACTCGCCCTTCGGCTGCGCTCAGGGCTCAGACTCGCCCTCGCTCGTCTTCGGCTGATTCAGAGGCCGGCCGCCTCAAGCTGTTCGGGCGGAAGGTCTTGGTCCCAGGTCTCGCAAAAGCGGCGAGACCCGGGGCACGCCAGCGCGAAACAAAAATGCATAGATCTTTCGTTGGGAGTCCGTCGCAAAGCGACGGACCCCCTTTCTCAGGATGACAAAGGGGAGAGTTATCGTGCAAAATCCCCACCCTTTCGCAAAAGCGCGAAAGGATGGGGCACCCGCGCTCCTCAAAAAATCTTTACTGTTTCGCAAAAAGCAGATTCCTCACCGCTAAAGCGGATTCGGAATGACAAGTCTAGGAGTGAGCCAGAGCAGGGAACCTCAGAGGCTAAAGCCGTCCAGTCTAGGCGCCCCTACCGCAGCGCTGAAGCGCTGCGCCACCCAGATTCAAAATCCCCACCCTTTCGCAAAAAGCGCGAAGGGATGGGGCACCTGCAAAATGGAGATTCCTCGTGCTGAAGCCCCTCGAAACGACAAGTACAAATGCGGCTCCTCAATTCCACCCATGCTTCATCGCCCCTGCGAACTTCTGGGCGGGCAGCGTGTTGAGCACATCATCTTTTGTGAGCCAGGCGCGGCGGGCCTGGACCACTCCGTAGCGAATCTTGTCCATGTGCGTAGTGTGGTGGGAGTCGGTGTTGATCACGATCTTCACGCCCAACTCTTTCGCGCGGCGCAGGTGACGATCGCACAAATCGAGCCGGTCAGGATAGGCGTTCAATTCCATCGCTACTTTCTTCTGCGCGGCGGCGCGCAGCACCGCGTCGAGATCGAAACTGTAAGCGTCGCGGCGAAGAAGAATGCGTCCGGTGGGATGGCCGATGACCGACGTGTTGGGATTTTCGACGGCTTTGAGCAGCCGGTCAGTCATCTCCAGCGGCGTCTGATTGAAATGCGAATGCACGCTGGCGATTACGATGTCCATTTGCTCGAGAACTGAATTGGAGAGGTCGAGCGCGCCGTCGGCGAGAATGTCAACTTCAATGCCGGCGAAAATCTTGATGCCCTCGATCTTCTCGGCGGTTTTGCGAATAAGTTTGATGTGCTCGACGGCACGCTTATCATCGAGGCCATTGGCAAACGCCAGATTTTTAGAATGATCGGTGATGGCCATGTACTTGTACCCGTGCGCCTTCGCCGCCTCGGCCATTTCTTCAATGGTGTTGCGGCCGTCAGTTTCGACGGTGTGCATGTGGACGTCGCCCTGAAGGTCTTCAACTGAGATCAGCGCCGGCAGTGAATGCTTCTCGGCCGCATCGATTTCGCCTTGATTCTCGCGCAGCTCGGGAGGAACGTAGTCGAGCTTGAGCTTGGCGTAGATTTCCTGCTCGGTTCTTCCCGCTGCGACTTTTTGATCGTCGAGCCGCGCCAGGCTGTACTCGCTGAGCGTATAGCCCATCTTGAGCGCGCGTTGGCGCAGAGCCACATTGTGGCCTTTCGATCCGGTGAAATACTGCATGGCTGCGCCAAACGACTCCGGAGGCAAGAGGCGCACGTCAACCTGCATGCCTCCGCGCAGCCGGAAACTGACTTTATTTTCGCCGCGCGCAATGATCTCCATCAGGCCGGGCAGCTTGATGATGTGCTCGACCAGCTTGTCGCGTTCGGCATCGTCGCAGCAAGCTTTGCCGGTGACCAGAATATCGAGATCGCCAACAGTTTCGCGGCCACGGCGCAGTGACCCCGCAGGCGTAACTTTCTCCACGCCGGGAAAATTCTTCAAGTGATCGACAATCTTTTGCGCTTCGCACTCGGCTGCGTCGAGCAGAAAGCGTCCGGCAATGCGGCGGTAATCTTCGATGGCTTTGAGCAGCTTGGCTTCGTGCTTTTCGCCCATGCGCGGCAGGATGCGAATCTTTCCCTCGCGCGCCAGTTTCTCAACGCCTTCGAGATCGCAGACCTGGTATGCGCTCCAGATCAGCGCGATCGTTTTCGGCCCCAGGCCCTGAACTTTCAGCAGATCGAGCATCGACGGCCGGTATTTTTTCAGCAGGTCAGCGTGCAGCGAAAGCTTGCCTTCTTTGAACATCTCCTGCATGTTCAGAAGCATGCCCTTGCCGATGCCGGGAATCTCCAGGATTTTCTTGGGCTCGCTGATCAGCTCTGAAATTTGCTGCGGCAGCGCTTCGACGGCCTGGGCTGCATTGCGGTAGGAGCGAATACGAAAAGAATCCTGCCCATCAATTTCGAGCAGATCGGCAGTTTCATAGAGAATGCCGGCGATGGCTTTGTTGTCCATGCAAAAGTAAAGATTAAACAAGTTGGGGCCGGGAGAGCCAGAGGGAGGGAATGCTTCATTTCGCGGATTGCTTGTGCAGCGGCGGGTCTCTGACCCGCCCGGACGGGGCAAAGCCCCGTCTCCACACTCGCGATACACACGTCCGCAGCAAAGGGCAGTTGCACTCCTTGATTGTGCTGCGAGGAATTGCTAGGACGCCTTGCTTACGTTCGCCGCCTGTGGGCCTTTCTGTCCCTGGATGATCTCGAACTCGACGTGATCGCCTTCTTGAAGACTCTTGTAACCTTCGGAGGTAATCGCGCTGTAGTGCACGAAAACATCGGGCCCATCGTCGCGCCCGATAAATCCGTAGCCTTTCGCGTTGTTAAACCATTTCACGGTCCCTTTCAAGCGTTCCACTTACCCCCCTCGGGGCACGTACTCTTCCGCACCGAGGCCGTGCCTTACATTTTGTTGCAATTTTGCTGCTAGGGGTTGGGGCTGTCAAGGGAGAGAATCACTTAGAACGGGCCTTCTGTGCGGCTTTGGGACCGATTCGGCTCTGTTTCAGCCAGAGAATGGAAGCCATAGTCTTAGCGTCACGAATAGTGCCACTCAGCACCCAGTTAACTGCTTGGTTAATAGGAAGAAACCGTAGCTGTATAACTTCATCTTCCTCGGGCTGCGCTTTGCCTTGCCTAAGGCCTCGGGCCAAATAGACCGACATGGATTCAGCGACAAACCCGGGCGTAGCGAAAAATTTCAGCACCCGCTTCCAGCGCGCGGCGGTGTATCCGGTTTCTTCCAGCAGTTCACGTTTGGCGGCTGTTAGCTCGCTTTCGCCGGGGTCGATGCGACCGGCCGGCAGCTCCCATAAGAATTGCTCAGCAGCATGGCGATACTGGCGTTCCAGCAGGATGGAGGGCTCCTGCCCAGTCTCATCCACGGCGAGAATAACTACGGAACCGGAGTGGCGCACAATGTCGCGGCGCACGCGTACGCCGGCAGGCTCGATGATCTCGTCGGATGTAACCCAGAAAACTGGTCCGCGATACACCTCGCGGGAAGACAGAACGCGGGCTTTAACGGCGCCGCGGGGTGATTTGGGCATGCAGACAATATATAGAAGAATTTGATGCAGGCGCGGGCGTCCGCGCACGTGCCGAGGTCCAGATTCGGGAGCGCCGTTTTGCTCCAAGCTGAAAACCCCTGCTATGCTGCCGCGATGGCAGCCAAGCCGGAAATCGCGCTTGTCGGGCCTGGACGGTTGGGCAGCGCGCTGGCCCTGGCACTCGCAGGTGCGGGATACCGAATCCGGGAAATAGTTTCGCATGAGAGGTCAACGCCTGCGGTCCGTAAGCTGTCGAGAGCCGTAAAAGCCAAACTCACAAATCTCCGGAGCGCCAAGCTGGATGCCGGTCTCGTCTGGATCTGTGTTCCAGATCGCGAAATCGTTTTTGCGGCGCGCAAACTTGCCTCGCTCACATCCTGGAAGGGGAAGGTCGCTTTTCATTCCAGTGGGGCGCTGGCCAGCGACGAGTTAGACATCTTGCGGCATCGGGGAGCAGTCGTGGCTTCCGTTCATCCACTGATGACGTTTGTCCGGGGATCAGTTCCTTCGCTGAAGGGCGTACCGTTTGCGATTGAAGGCGATGCAGAGGCCGTCAGCATGGCGCGGCGCATTGTGCGTGATCTCGGCGGGGAGAGTTTCAATCTGCACAAGCAGGACAAAGCTGCGTATCACGCATGGGGAGGCTTCGCGTCGCCGTTGCTCATCGCGCTGCTGGTGACCGCCGAGCGAGTGGCCAGGGTGGCGGGCTTTTCGCCGGGAGATGCGCGAAAGAAAATGCTGCCGATTTTGCGGCAGACAATTTCGAATTACGCGAAGCTGGGTCCAGCTGGCGCATTCAGTGGACCGCTCGTGCGGGGAGATGCGGCGGTTGTAGGCGAGCACCTGCGAGTGTTGCGAAAGGTGCCGGTTGCCCGCGAAGTCTATGTGGCGCTCGCGCGAGCCGCGTTGCAAACGATTCCGGTGCAAAACAAGAAAGAACTTGCAAAACTAATTGAGTTGGGCACGACTAACGCAGCAAGTCCCGGCAAGAGGTCACGCACGCGTCCGGCTCGTAGCGCGACAATTCGGCAAAGCTGAACGTGCCCGTGCCTACGGCAACCACTTGCGCGCCCGCTCCGTGAGCTGCTCTTATATCTTCAGGCGTATCACCAATGAAACAGACGCTCGCTGCCCTCCCTAGTTTTCGTCGCGCATGTTCAACCGCATTGCGAAAAATGTTTACGCGCGCTTCGCATTGATCGCTAAAGAAGCCGAAACTGAAGAACTGCCGTAGCCCCGCAGCTTCCAGCTTGTGCCAACCCACGGTTTCGAGATTTCCTGAGGCGACGCCCAATAGTGTGCCGGCAGCTTGCAATTTTGCGAGAACCTCAGGGATACAGCAACAAACATCAGCCGCGATGCGGTTCGCGTTGCCGCTTACTTCAGCGCACACAATTGCCAGGGCCTCCGGCAGCTTGGCTTCGAAAACATCGCCTGAAATTCCTGAGCGCTCGAGCACGGCGCGCAAAATCCCCAAATCGGTTTTTCCGTGATATGCAATGCCGTCGATCGTGGCATCTACTCCGTATACCTCGCGGATGGCTCGGTTCAGCGCGTTGTAGTGAACCAGATCACGGGTGACCAGGAGAGTCCCGTCGATATCGAACAGGTAAGCATCGAAGTCCATCCAGCGGAAGCCCACGGATTGGATTAACGTCTGGCTTTGAAATTCATTCATGAAAGATGTGGGACTTCCCCCCGCACGATCTGCGGATTCTTTGCGCTAAGAGAGCTCTTGACCGCGGGCTTCGCAAAGATGACACGTCGAGATTGTTATGTAATCATCAACCGCTCGATTTTCTTCGCCTTGCCTGTGGTCTCGTCGCAGTCGATCACTACCGCGCATAGCCGGACATCGCCCGTTGCTGGTTCGAAGCGCACAGGCATATTGTTCAGAAACTTTCCAACGATTAATTCTTTCTTCACCCCAATTACGCTCTCATATGGCCCAGTCATTCCCGCGTCGGTGATGTACGCCGTTCCGCCGGGAAGCACGCGCTCATCGGCGGTAGGAACGTGCGTGTGCGTGCCCACAATCGCGGTAACGCGTCCATCCAAATACCAGCCGAGCGCAATCTTTTCTGACGTGGCCTCGGCATGCATATCGACAAAAATCACCTTGGCCTTGATTTCTCTTAATAGCCGGTCCGCAACTCGAAAGGGATCATCGTTCGAAGTCATAAACACCCGCCCTTGCAGATTGATCACGGCATAGGGGGCATCTTTCTTGCGGCCCTCATAAACTCCCCAGCCCGGCAGGTCAGGCGCATAGTTCGCAGGGCGAAGAATTCTTCGTGCCATGCTGTTCTGATTGCCATCAGTCATCTGGAAGTAATCGACAATCTCGCGCTTGTCCCAGACGTGATTGCCGGTGGTGATCACGTCAATGCCCAGCTCGAATAAATCTTCGGCCAGCGGAGGTGTAATGCCGAAGCCAGCAGCCGCGTTTTCCCCATTGGCTATGATGACGTCAGGAGCATGTTGTTTGACGAGATCTGGCAAGCGTTCCTTGACGATAGTCCGTCCCGGTCTGCCGAAAATATCGCCGATGAAGAGAATGCGCATGTAGATATGGCCGACTTCTGATGGTACCACGCGCAATTTTTCCTTCCGTGCGCTTGCCCAATTCCTTCGTGTACCTTCGTGCCCTTAGTGATTCTCCGGTTGTTGTGGAATCACGAGGATTCACGAAAAGAGCTATCGGCCGCCAATTTAGCGACGCAGCTCCGCAGTTTTGAGGAAATCGTAGTTGCCTGATGGATTCAAGGTGAGCCCCTGCACACGCTTCGAGTGGACGAGCACGTTGTCTTGATACCAGAGGTTGATGTAGGGAAGCTCGTCGGCAAGAATCCGCTGAATTTCCGCGTAGAGCTGCTTGCGGGTGTTCTGATCGAGCTCGCTGCGCGCCTGGTCGATGAGCGCATCCACGCGCGGGTTGGAGTAGTAGCTGCGATTGGCGCCGTGCGGGGCGAACTTGTCGCTGTGGAATACATATTCGAAAATATCCGGATCTTCGTTGCCGCCAATCCAGCGCAGTGAGTACAGCTCAAACTCGCCGTGAGTGACGTCAGAAAAAAAGGTCGCGAACTCATAGGTGCGGATATCGAGCACGATGCCCACATCTCTTAATTGCTGCTGAAACACCGCCGCCATCAGGCGCGTGCTTTCCTCGGTAGAAGTTTTCATGGTGAGGTGAAAGCGCACGCCGTTCATTTCGGGATATCCCGCCTGCTGCAGCAACTGCCGCGCCCGCTCCGGATTGTGCTCGTAATGGGGCACGTCGCCGTTATAGGCCCAGCTCTCGGGAGGCAAAATACTGTTCGCCGGACGCGCAAAATCACGCCAAAGATAGTCGAGGATTGGACCACGATCGATGGCATACGCCAGCGCCTGCCGCACCCGCACATCTTTCAAAATGGGATATATTGAATGCTAGATAGCCAAGCACTGTGCCGGGCGCGCGCAGCGTTTGCAGGCTTGAATCGTGTTGCAGGGTGAGGACCATGTCCGGCGTCAATGCGTTGATGGCAATATCAGCGCTGCCTTTGCGCAATTCCAGGGCGCGCGTGGTGGTGTCTGGCACGACCATAAAGCGCACCGTCTTGACGTTGGACTTCTGTCCCCAATAGTCCTCATTGCGCTCGATGATTACTTCCTTGTCCTGCTGCGCGCTGACGAAGCGAAACGGCCCCGAGCCGACCGGATGATTGGTGACCTCCGCTCCGCTGCCATAAGGGACAATTCCGATGGCGCCATCGGAAAGATTCCACAGGAGAGTGGCAAATGGTTGGCTCAGATGGAAAATCACGGTGTAGTCGTCCGGCGCACTGATGTGATCCACGAACCGATACGCCGCCGCCTTAGTGCTGCGAATTTTGTCTTGCAGCAGGGAGTCGAATGTCCACTTCACATCACGCGAGGTAAGCGGATGTCCGTCGTGGAACCTGACGCCGTGATGCAAATGAAAGATGTAAGTTTTGGGATCAGGAATTTCCCAACGTTCCGCAAGCCCTGGAGCGACGCTCAGGTGAGCATCGCGGGTGAGCAAATCATCAAACAGCAAATCATCAATCCGCTCGGAATAGGCATCCAACCCCACTCGCGGATCGAGATTGGTCGGGCTGCTCTCGATGATCATGACCAGCGTGTCCGGATCCGGTTTACCGCCGCAAGAAGCAAGAAAAAGAAGCGACAAGAAAAGAGAAATTACTGCAAGAACCATCCCAGCCCACGTAGACACAGCCGCCCTCGGCTGTGCTCCGGCGCAGCGTGCTTTAGGCATACGAAATCCTTCCGAGGATTGCTGGGCGCTTGGCGCCGGTCGCCGACGGCACATTCGATGGCCGGCGATTCCAGGTTTCGTAGGCCAGCAATGCGAACGCAGCTGCTTCTTTGGCGTCGGACGGCAATCCGAATTCGTCAGACGAGCGGATGCGCAGTCCAAGTGGGCGGAGTTCATTGGCCAACATCGTTACTAATACAGGATTTCTCCCTCCCCCGCCCGAGATGATGAACTCGTGGTAATCCGGTTTGCGCAACACGAAGCGTTGCAGTGCGTCGAGAATAGATCGGGCGGTCAAAGCGGTCGCGGTGGCGACAATGTCTCGAGGTTCGACGCGCCGGCATTTTGTCACGAACTCGACCACAAAGTCGCGGCCGAATTCTTCGCGCCCAGCAGTCTTTGGCGGCTTACGGCGAAAAAATGGCTGGCGCAGGATGTCATCGATTACGTCTTCGAGCGGGGTCCCCGAAGCTGCGATTTCTCCATCGCGATCATATGGTTTGCCAAACAGCTGCTCGGTTACCGCATCGATGACCATGTTGCCCGGTCCACTATCTAACGCCAGCACCTGTTCAGGCGAGGCGCCGGGGGGAATCGCAGTCAGGTTCGCGATTCCTCCGATATTCTGTGCAATTCGTCCGAGGCGTTCGTCACGATAAAGCAGGTAGTCGAGGAAGGGAACCAGCGGCGCGCCCTTGCCTCCCGCCGCCATATCCGCGGGCCGAAAGTCGGAGACTACCGGAACACCCACTCGGGCTGCGATTTTGGCCGGCTCCCCGGTTTGCCAGGTGACGGCCAGCTTGCGTCCCAGATAAGATTCCGGCTCGCCTTGATGGTAGAGCGTTTGCCCATGACATCCGATCAGCTCTGCTTTCAGGCGAAACTGGCGCTGGGCAGTTAGGACAGCTTCCGCGTACAACTCGCCTAGCAAAAAATTGAGCCGCGCCAGATCGGCTACAGTTGCGCTGCTTGCGTTCATCGCCTCCAGAACAGCTCTTCGGACGCTCTTGGGATAGGGAAATTCCGCGTGCGCAAGAAATTTGAATTCGACACTGGTGTGGCGCGAACCTGCCCTGAGCGACAGTCGAAGGGGCCCTCGCCCGCGAAGCCGTGATTCCTGCTTTTTTCCAGTGCGACTTTTTTCTCCCACGCGCACGAACGCAACATTAATCCCGTCAGCCGACGTGCCACTCATAATTCCAGCGACAATCATGCTTGATCCTGCCCGTCAAAATTCTGTTGCTTGATGGCCTCGATCCTCACTTGTTCGCCAAACTCCCACAAAGCACGGCAAAGCTTTTCGATTTTCGCTGGCTTAGGCGGCGGGGCCGCCCGCTTCAGCTGAACGGACTTCTTCTTGAAGGCGAGTACCCGGGCCGCCGATTCTTTCACTCGCTGTGTAAATTTGCGATCGCGTTCTGCTTCATGAATCAGCGCCTCGTAAGAGCGCAAGATACCCTCTTCTTCATGGCAAATCAGACAGAGGTCGCCGCCAGCGCGAATGTGCTGGATGGCCGCTTGCTCGATCGGTCCGGCCTTGAGTACGCCGCCCATTTCAAGATCGTCGGAGACCACCAGGCCCCGATATCCGATTTTTTGGCGGAGAACCTGACTGATCCATTTCTTCGACAGCGACGCAGGTGTGCCGTCGGGCGTTACAGCCGGATAGTTGGCATGCCCTACCAGCACCATCGGCAGCTCACGGCGCATAGTGCGGTAGGGAATCAGATCTTGGGACCAAAGCCCGCTGAAAGACTTCTTCACGCGGGGCAGCTCATGGTGGGTATCGAGATTCGCTTCTCCAAGGCCGGGAAAATGCTTGGCTGCGCCGATCACTCCAGCGGAACGCAGTCCGGCAAGAAACTCGCGGGCGTAAACGATCACCTGTTGGGGATCGGGAGATACCGCGCGTGAACTCATGACCGCGCGCGACGCTTTCAGCGCCAGATCGACGACGGGCGCAAAATCTACGTTGAAGCCCAATGCGCGGCACGACTCGCCAATGATTTTGCCGTGCTTGCGAAAGAGCTTGTGATCGTTGCTGCCGAAAACCGCGGCTGCGGAAGGCGAAGGACCAGTGACATTGCGGAAGCGATCAACGCGGCCACCTTCCATGTCGACGCAAGTGAATATCGGGATGGAAACGCATGCGCGGCAATCTCTGAGCAGTTTGTAGGTTTGCTGTGCAGTTGTGATGTTGCGAGCGAAGAGGATCACGCCCGCGGGCTGGATGCGGGTGAGCAGGGAACGCAGGCGGGCAGACATCTCCGTGCCATCGAAGCCAATGATGAAGAGTTGGCCGATGTAACTGCGAGAATCACGATTCACCCGCGTTGCCATGAAATAGAAGTGGAGGACGGGCGTCCTCGCCCGTCCATACCGTAGCATGGGTGGGAACGACCGCACCTCCATTGACTTAATCGATTTGTCGTTTCAACTCCGCCAGCAAATTCAACGCCTCCAGCGGCGTGAGACGGTTCAAATCCACCTCACGCAGTTTTTCCAGCACGGGCTGCGACAGAGGCGTAAAGATCGTTAACTGCGGCGGCGGAGGCTCAGCGCCGGGAGATAAGTGTCCCGTGACTTGCTGCTCGGCGCTCTCGTGTTCAGCCAAAACCTCGCGCGCCCGCTCAATCACTTCCTGCGGCAATCCCGCCAATTTGGCGACTTCAATCCCATAACTGCGGTCCGCTGCTCCCGGCTCAACTTTGCGCAAAAACACGATTCCGCCGCCGGTTTCCTTCACCGACACGTGATAATTCTTCACGCCGGAAAGCCGTTCAGCTAATTCCGTCAGTTCAAAATAATGCGTGGCAAAGAGAGTCTTCCCTTGCGTGCGTGCGTGGATGTATTCGACCGCTGCCCAGGCGATTGCCAGGCCGTCATAAGTTGAGGTGCCGCGTCCAATTTCGTCGAGCAGGATCAGCGATCGTGACGTTGCGGTATGCAGAATTGCCGCCGTCTCGGTCATCTCCACCATAAAGGTCGAACGCCCTCGGGCCAGATTGTCGCTGGCGCCAATGCGGGTGAAGACACGATCGATAATTCCCAGCCGTGCCGAGCGCGCCGGAACAAACGATCCCATCTGCGCCAGAATCACGATCAAAGCCGCCTGCCGCAAATAGGTTGACTTGCCGCCCATGTTAGGCCCAGTGAGCACGAGAACTGTATGGGTCGTGGAATTCAGATATAAGTCATTGGGAACGAAACGCTCGCCGCCGCCGAGTTCCTGCTGCTCGATGACGGGATGGCGGCCCGCGAGAATTTCGATGTCGGAAGAATCCTCAAACTTCGGGCGGCAATAATTCCGCAGCGCGGCGATGTGCGCCAGAGCCGCGAGGACATCGACTTCCGCCAGGGCCAACGCAGTCTGGCGGATGCGCTTCGCCTCGGCAGCAATTGCCGTCCGCAGCTCAGTAAACAAACGCCGCTCGATTTCGATGATCTTCTCTTGGGCATCGAGAATCTTCGCTTCGTATTCCTTTAGCTCGGGCGTGGTAAACCGTTCGGCATTGACCAAAGTCTGCTTGCGCTCGTAATCGGATGGCACCAGATGCAGATTGGGCTTGGATACTTCCAAGTAGTAGCCAAAAATGGAATTGAACTTCACCTTCAACGAACCGATTCCGGTGCGCTGCCGCTCGCGTTGTTCGATTTGCGCAAGATACTGTTTGCTGTTGCGGCTCAGATCGCGCAGTTCGTCGAGTTCTTTCTCCACGCCACTCTGGATCACCCCGCCGTCGCTAAGAGAGATGGGTGGCTCAGGGACAATCGTTTTATCGATCCGCTCGCGCACATCGCCAAGGTCGTCTACGGATTGATGCAACCTACCCCATCGTTCCACCGAGAGACGCGCAAGCAGGTTGCGAACGGTGGGAATCCTCCCAAGCGATGCTGTGAGCGCGAGAACATCGCGAGGGTTGGCAGTTTCAAGGGTCACGCGGCTAAGCAGCCGCTCCAGATCGAGAATTCCGTCGAGCGCCCGCCGGAGTTCCTCGCGCCCGACCGTGTCTTTCACGAGAGTTTCGACCGCATCCAGCCGCTGATTGATTTCGGCAATCTCAATCGAGGGCCGCAGCAGCCAGGAGCGCAGCAGACGCTTGCCCATCGGGATGACCGTGAGGTCGATGGAGCGGAACAGAGTGATGCCTGCGTCAGTTCCCGCGAATAATGGCTCGATCAGTTCGAGGTTGCGGACCGTCACGGCATCCAGCACCAGGCAGGTCTGGCGTTCGTAGAAGCCGATCCGGTCCACATGATGTAGGGTTCCACGTTGGGTGGAGCGGACGTAATACAAGATCGCGCCCGCCGCGGATGCTGCCGCAGGCTTTCCCGCCAGGCCAAAGCCCTCGAGCGAGAGCACGCCGAAGTGATTTTCCAGCAGCGGGATGGCATGATCGGGAGCGAAGACCCAGTCATCCAGTGGAGTTTCAGCGCAGTTTCCCACAATTCCTTCACCGCAGAGACGGGAACAGCTACCGGGTGAGTCGAATAGCGGCGCTGAAGAGCCGTAAAGAATCTCTTTCGGCCGCAACTGCGCGAGTTCTTCCTGAATCCTGCGCGCGCCATCCTCGCCAGAAAATTCCGTGGCGCGGAACTCACCCGTCGAAAGATCCAACGCCGCGAAGCCAACCCGATCTTCCATCCGCGCCAAAGCCGCCAGGAAGTTATTTTCTTCAGAGCTCAGCGACGAATCGGCCGCTGTCCCCGGCGTAACGACCCGCGTCACCTCGCGGCGCACCAGCTTCTTCGCGAGTTTCGGGCTTTCCATCTGATCGCAGATGGCGACTTTGAATCCCTTGCGAATCAGCTTGGAAATGTATCCTTCGGCGGCATGATAGGGCACGCCGCACATCGGCACCGCAATTCCTTTCTCCTTGTTTCGCGAGGTCAGTGTAATTTGCAGTTCCTTCGAAGCAAGGACGGCATCGTCAAAGAACAGCTCATAGAAATCGCCCAAGCGAAAGAAAAGCAGCGCGCTAGGGTGCTCTTTCTTAATGGCAGTGTACTGCCGCATCAACGGCGTGGACGGCTCAGTCATTTTCAGCTTTGTGGGCGGATTATAACAAACGCGCGCGCCCTGCCCACGTCACGAAATGACATGTTGACTCTGGGGTGCGGCGGTGTTTTCCTTACACCCATGGAGTTGAGGAAGGATCCGATTACTCGATCGTGGGTGATCACCGGCGACGATGTCACCGAGCAGGCGCCACGGGTGGAGGCAGCATGCCGGTTCTGCCCTGAGAGCAATATGTCTCCTCAACAGATAGCGAGCATGCCAGGGATCGACGGCACGCCGTGGTCGGCGCGGGCGGTGGTGCATCCTAACCCGCTCTATAGGATCGAAGGCGAGCCTGCCCGCCGGGGCGAGGGTATTTACGACCGCATGCGTTCGGTTGGTGCGCACGAACTGCTGCTGGAAAATCCGCGACATGATCGGCACGTCTGGATCGCGAGCGACGCCGAGATTGAGCAGTTCTTGATTTTGGTCGCGCAACGCATTCAGGATCTAAAGCGCGACGCCCGCTTCAAGTATGTCAGCGTGTTCAAGAATTATGGAGCGAACGCGGGCCAGGAGTTCGAGCATCCGAATGCCGAGCTTACTGCGACAACGTTCGTCCCACGCCGTGTGCTCTATGAGCTGCGGGCCGGGCGGGATTACTTCGCCGCCAAAGAACGCTGCGTATTTTGCGACATCATCGCCCAGGAAATAAATCAGAATGTGCGCATGCTCGAGGTGCGGGGTGACTTTGTGGCGCTGTGTCCCTATGCTCCGCGCGTGCCCTATGAAACCTGGCTCTTGCCGCGCACTCATGAGGCTGCGTTTGAGCGTTTCGTGCTCAGCCGCTCTGGCAACTTGCGCGATTTGGCGGCCCTCCTGCGTAGAACTTTGCATCGAATCCGCACCGTGACAGAAGAATTTCATCTTGTCCTGCACACTTCGCCCAACACTCTTCATCAGTCTGACAGCTTGAATTATTGGAAGACGATTGACGAGGATTATCATTGGCACATCGAAATTCTTCCGATTGTCTCGGCGAAGGCAAAGTCGTATACGTTCAAAGAGGTCTATTACTCGCCGGTAACCTCCGAGACGGCAGTCAAACGGCTGCGGGAAGCCAAGGTTGAGGCGTAGTACAGCTATAATGCCGTGCTTCGGAGGAATCTGGACATTGAGCCGCATGCTTGCCGTCATTTTCCTGGTCACAACGTGCTTCGCACAGGCGCCGAACAAACAGCATGTCTTGTGGGGAAAACTTGAAGCGTCAATCGCAGACGTTGACCGCAACCTGGATGGAGTGCTTGGAGTCGCGATCGAAGATCTTACTACTGGACAAAAGTATCTCCTGCACGCCGACGATGTCTTCCCGCAGGCAAGCTCAATTAAGATTGCGGTTCTCGCCGAGCTTTACCATCAGGCGCAGCAGGGAAAGCTGAAGCTTACCGATTTCTACGTCGTCCAATCCTCCGATCTGGTTCCCGATAGCGACATCATGGGTGGCCTGACGCCGGGCGTGACCCGCATCACTTTGCGCGATCTCGCAACCATGACGGTGGCTGTCAGCGACAACAGCGCCACCAACGTGCTCATCGATCGCGTGGGCATGGAGAACGTGAACGCATTAATGGACTCGCTTGGGCTGAGGCACCCCCGGCTTCGGCGCAAAATGATGGATCTGAAAGCTGCGAGTGAGGGAAGAGAAAACGTCGCCACTCCGGCGGAGATGATGACATTGCTCGAAGATCTTTATCGCGGGAAGGTTTTGAATAAAGAGTTGACCGACGATTTTTTCAGGATGCTGAGCACGCACAAAAACAGCTTTATCCCGCGTGATCTGCCGGAAGGGTTGAAGATTGCCAATAAGCCGGGTGAGCTTGAGGGCGTGCGCAATGACTCAGGGATCGTGTTTGTTGACAATCGTCCGTATATCATCTGTGTGATGACGACTTATCTTCGCCGCGAACGCGACGGGGAAGAAGCGATCCGCAAGATTTCGCTGGAGACTTATCGCATGTTTGATCGCCTGGCGCGTGCTAGCGAGTACGGCCGGGTGATCTCGCCGGGGAACAGCAGTCGGTGAGACGGTCATTGGTCGTCGGTCCGTAGTCGATGGTCGTTGGCTCTTGCTCTTTCTCTTTCTGCATGACCCCGAGATTTCAGCACCTAAGACTAGGGGTTAACGACCAACGACTAACGACCAATGACTAATCCCCGTCGCATGAAAACCTACACCGGCGCTCAGGGATACGTGTATCAGTACTACTTTGTCGGGAAACGCCACGCATTGGAGACTGACGACAATGCGCCGGCGACCGAGTTCATCTTTGACGTCACTTCGGATCGGAAGACGACCTTCGCGGTAAGCGTATTTCTTCCTGAGAGCGCTGTTAGGAACTGGAACACCACTCATCGGCGGGCGCTTACCGAGGCTGAGCAGTATGCTGCGGCAAAGATGCGATTATTCCAGGCGTTCGATGAAGTGGAAAATATGCTCAATCAAGGCCGTCGTTTGCTGGTAACTGCTGAAATGCTGGACGAAGCCCTTTCGACGCTGGGAGTCACATAACGCCGCAGGCTTGACGAAATGCAGGCAGCCCGGGCCGTTGACCGGAAGGCCTGGTGCAGGCGCAATTCTAAGGTGCTGCGGACTATAATCTCCTCAGCGGTTGCACAATCTTCCCGTCATTATGCCTATCCTCTGGCTGCGAGTCGCGCTCGGATGCTACGCCGTTGGGCTGCTCTACGCCTTGCTCGCGCTAACTCAGCGCGGCTATCTGCTAAATCGAATCGCACTGCCAGCGATGAGCCTGGGAATGGCTTTTCAGTTTGTTTCTCTCACTGAATCGGTACTGGTCGGCGGGCCGGTGACCATCACGTCAGTGCATAACTCGGAATCATTTCTGGCCCTGCTCATAATGGCAGCCTTCATGCTGGTATATCTCGTTTATCGCACCACATCGCCCGGGATTGTGGTTTTTCCGCTGGTCTTTCTGCTCACTTTCGTTTCGGCTACGGGGCAGCAACCCTTCCTGCTGACTTCTCCCGGGCTTCGACGGGGATGGCTGGTGGCGCATATCGCACTGATCTTCACCGGATACGCGGCGCTATTTCTCAGCTTCGCCGCCAGCTTGCTCTATCTTGTACAGGAGCACAGTCTGAAGTCGAAGAAATCCTCCGGAATTTTGCTGCGGCTGCCAGCGCTCGAAATGATCGATGAAATCGGCTACCGCTCGCTGCTGCTGGGCTTTCCCTTCATGACGCTGGGCCTGATTGCGGGGAGCATCGTGGCGCAGACTACATACGGGCACGTGAATTTGCTCGATCCCAAAATTTTTCTGTCCTTGTTAATGTGGGCGGTTTACATGGTGATGGTGTTCACGCGCTGGAATGCGGGATGGCGTGGACGTCGCGCCGCGTATCTGGCGGCAGGCGCGGTCCTGGCCGCGGTGATTGCCTGGTCCGCCAATTATTTCAGCGCCATTCACAGGTTCGTCCAGTCATGAATCTTCAGCTCATCGGAGTGAACCATAACAGCGCGCCAATTGAAGTGCGCGAGCGGCTGGCGATTCCCGACTCGCATTTGGCAGACGCGATCCGGCGCCTGGCCAATCATCCCGGAGTGGACGAGGGTTTAATCTTGTCCACCTGCAATCGCGTCGAGGTGCTGGCTCAGACGGAGAACGGCGGCGCCGACCTGCGCAGATTCTTGCGGGATTATTTTCAGCTCGACCCAGCGCAATACGAGCCACATCTTTACGAATACCGCGAGGGCGAAGCCATACGACATTTGTTTCGCGTGGCCGCCAGCTTGGATTCCATGGTGGTGGGCGAGCCACAGATTCTGGGGCAGGTAAAAGAGGCGTATGCCACGGCGCGCGCGGTGGGAGCTGTCCATTCGCAGCTCGACCTGCTGCTGACCCGAGCTTTTGCCGTGGCTAAACGTGTGCGCACCGAAACTGCAGTGGGATCATCAGCAGTTTCAGTCGCCTCCGTCGCAGTTGAACTGGCAAAAAAGATTTTCGGATCGCTGCACGGCAAGCAGGTTTTTCTTGTAGGCGCTGGCAAGATGAGCGAACTGGCTGCGCGCCATCTGATGGCGCATGGAGCAGCCTCGATTTTTGTTGCCAATCGCACCTACGACCGGGCGGCGCAGTTGGCGGGCAAATTCAGTGGCCGGGCGATCTTATTCGAGCAACTCTATGACACCTGCGATCGCGCAGATATTGTCATTACGTCAACCGGCGCGCCGTTTGCGATTTTCCGGCGCGAACATGGAGAACTCTTTCTTAGCCGGCGCAAGAATCGCCCCATGTTCTTCATCGATATTGCGGTGCCGCGCGATGTAGCGCCGGAAATGAACGATCTCGATGGAATTTTCGTCTACGACATTGATGATCTTCAGCAGGCGGTTTCGTCGCACGTTGCCGATCGCAGAAGGGAAGCCGAGCGCGCGGAAGCCATTGTGCAGAGCGAGGTCGAACGCTTCCAGGCGCGCGTCCAAACGCTCGATGTCGTCCCTACGATTGTTTCTTTGCAGGATCATCTGGAAACCATCCGCCAGGCCGAAATCGATCGTGTGCGCGCGCGTTTGGGTCCGCTTTCACCTGACCAGGAGATGGCCGTCGAAACCCTGACTCGAGGCATTGTGAACAAAATCATGCACACGCCCATTAGCACACTGAAAACCGCGGCGCGGGAACAGGAAGCGACAACCCTGATCGACGTGGTGCGAAGGCTGTTCAATCTGCAGGATAGGAAATCTGCCAGATCACGCGACAATTCAGCTAGCTAGGAAATTCTGGATCGATCAAATTCCTTCGTGTTCCTTCGTGTCCTTAGCGGTTAACTGGTTTAATACCTTTAGGACACCATCGGAAAGGAAAACATTCCAGTCCAAGTGCCAACTCAGCTCCGGATCGGTTCCCGAGGTTCCCAGCTTGCCCTGTGGCAAGCAAACCACGTTCGCGACCTGCTCGAAGCATGCGGGCACACGGTCGAAATCGAAATCATCAAGACTACAGGAGACAAGATCACCGATGTTGCCCTCGCCAAGGTTGGCACGAAAGGCATGTTCACCAAGGAAATTGAAGAGGCACTGGCTGGCGGGCGCATCGACCTTGCCGTGCACAGCTTGAAAGATTTGCCGACAGAAATTTCGCCGGAGTTCGAAATCGCTGCCATCACCAAACGCGAAGATCCCCGCGACGTATTTTGCTCACAAAAATGTGGCAACGTGAATGAATTGCCGCGCGGCGCGCGGGTAGGCACGAGCAGCCTGCGCCGGCAAGCCCAACTTAAAGCATTGCGAGACGATCTGCAGATACATCCCTTGCGTGGCAACGTTGATACACGCCTTCGCAAGCTCGCCGACGGTGAGTACGACGCCATCATCTTGGCTGCCGCCGGGCTGAACCGGCTAGGCAAAAACGAATTCATCCGACAGGTGCTTCCAGCCGAGGTGATGTGTCCCGCGGCAGGACAGGGAGCGTTGGCAATTGAAATTCGTGCCGGCGATTCCGTGACGCGGGGCTGTCTGCGGTTTCTCGACGACAGCGCAGCTCGCCTGACCACGACCTGCGAGCGCGCTCTGCTGAATAAACTCGGAGGCGGCTGCCAGGTGCCAATCGGCGCTTTGGCCGGATTGCGGGGGGATCAGTTGCATCTGCAAGCGATTGTCGCCAGCCCCGACGGAAGGAAACTGCTCCGCGAATCACGCACGGGCGGGGATCCTATTCAACTTGGCGAAGAGGTCGGTGAGGCCTTGCTTCGGCGAGGTGGCGCGCAGATTCTGGAGGAAGTTTATGGGCGCGCCGTCGCCCAACCGCAACAGCCCTGAATCAGGTAGTAAAAATAAACGCGCTACCGTGCCGCCTTCTTCTCGTAGACAAGAGGCCGGGCGCTCCGCGGCGGGCGCTTGGCGCCATCGCGTAGTTGTCTAACATCAATCTTCAGCTCGGAAATGGTGCGGCTCAGAGTATTGCGGTGCATGCACAATTCGCGCGCGGCACGGCACTGGTTGCCTTTGTTTTCCTGCAAGACTGTTAGAATGAATTTCTTCTTGAATTCGCGAACCGCCTCGGAATAAAGAATATTGCTCTTGTACATCTGCATGATGAGCGATTCGAGTTGATCTCTCACGGCATCTCTCTTTCTTCACGAAACCGTTCGTGAAAGCTGCCAGCGCTGTTATTTGCGCACCGCGCCTGAAGCCGTTGCTCCGGCTTGGGGCGATTGCTGCCCGCGATGCAATAAATCCAATCCCTGATAAAAACGTGCTCGCAATTCTGACGGCGCCAGCCAGATTGCGGCCCGGCCCACTACCAGGAAATACGGCACCAACTGTGACCCCGCTAACCACCGGGATGCGGGCGAGAATGCGGTCATCATCAGGAGCACGATTGCCACGACCAAACTGCCCCTGACCAGCCCCACCGCGGCACCCAGAATACGATCCAGGAAGCTAAGGCCAGATTTCTTAA